>CAYGSO010000008.1:0-111771 GCA_964352445.1 uncultured Pseudohongiella sp.
AGGCTCTTGTCGAAACTTTGGCCGCTTTTACGGTCAATAACAATGGTTGATTCTACTAACTGGCCTATCTTGGTCAATAGCAGCCGCAAATCAGGCATTGAAAGGGCGTTTTGCGGCGCCGTTAGGCTATTTCTGAGCAGCAGCTTTTGCCAGGCACTGGCCTTGGTTTCTGGTTTAAAGCCATCGGTGGCCAGTATTAATGAGAACTGACCGGGAAAGCGTGCAATTGTTTTCCCTAGCTGGTCATTCCAGGGCGCGGCTTCGGCGGCGGCAAACAGAATGCAGTGAGCGCCGGTGCGGCCTACGGCCTGCTGCAGAAAATTGTCCAGACCATAGCTATACGGTTTTCCCAGTGATCTAGATTTAGCAATAGCGTCCAGGGCATCGGCGATAGAGGAACAGGGGGTCTCGCTGCCGTCGGCGGCAAACGCCCAGTCTTCGCCCAGAGCTTTGGATTCAACAGCCACTCTGGCGATGGCCGCGGCGGCTTCGTCGTTGGGGCTGCCCAGTAAGTAGGCGACGGTGCGCTTGCTGTGAAAGACGCTTTTCTCAGCCAGGCGCACATTGAGCTGGCGGTTTCTTGCATAAACTTTCCACATGATGTGGCGGATGGAGTCTCCCGGCGCGTAGGGCCGAATTTCCATGCGGTCGCCCTCGGGGTCGCCGGAGGGGTTTGGAATGCCGTCTTCGGCGGTCATTGAGGGCAGCAGGTGCAGGGAGCGCACCGAGTCGGTTTTAGGCAGCGGGCGGGCTTTAATCAGCTGTTCTTGGCGCCATGAGTAGCGAGAAAACCCCAGCACGTCGGCCACTTCAAATTCCCTAATCAACTTATCGGTATAAAACCGCCGGTTGGGGATTATCTCTTCCGTGAGTTCGTTATCAGAGCCGGTGCGCACTCGAGTTTCTATGGCATCAGGATAGGCGACCTTCCAGCTCAGCTTAACCAACGGGAAGAAATTAAACGGCGGCAGAGTAAACCCCGTTTCGTTAGGGTAGCCGGCTTCAACCAAGATGGCTTTGCTGGCGCGGCCAAGCAAACTTTTCTGAACCCGGCGCTGAATGATTATGCCGCTAATGATGGAGCAGAACAGGCAGAACAGCAAAATCGCCAGGCCGCAGATCGCCAGCGCAAACACGATAAGGTCCATGGCGCCATAGCCGTAGACACTGAGCGCCAAGGCGGTCACCAGCAGAGTTATGCAGCCCTGCAGAGTCAGTGGAAATAAACCGGCCACAAAATACACCAGCCGCAGCACCTTGGAATCTTCCCGGTTTAGGGTTAGGCGCAGTCTGGAGACTCTGGAGAATATGCTCATACGTCATTGCTGCTATTGATAGTAATCTCGGTGCGCACAGAATTGGCAATAAAGCACTGGCGATGGGCTTTGCTGTGAAGCTGTTTGGCAACGCCGGCATCAAGTTTGCCGCCGTCTGCCAAAATAACTAGGGGGTTTAACGCAACCGTTAACATGGCCAGCTGGCCCGAATCGTTGCGCCCCATAGTGCCGACCGCCTGGTCGGTGTAGGCCGCAATGGCGTGGCCTGAGTCGGCGGCAAGAGAGAGAAACCAAAGCATGTGGCAAGAAGAGATGCTGGCAACAAAGGCTTCTTCGGGGTCAAGGTTTTCAGCCACTGACATTGGTAGAGGCACAATCTGGGGTGACGCAGATGCCGGCACTGTGAGGCCACCGTCGAAGCTCCAGCTGTGGGCCCTTGAATAGGCGTTGGCTGTGAATTTATCGCCGGCGTAGGCCCAATGTATTTTGGCAGTGTAAGTAGACATGGCTTCTAGGCTTATGTGATCGCTCTATTTTCGATGAGTTGTTCAACCACGGCAGGCTCGGCCAGAGTTGTGGTGTCGCCCAAGGACTCCAATTCATTGGCCGCAATCTTCCGCAGTATCCGGCGCATGATTTTGCCCGAGCGAGTTTTAGGTAGCCCTGGCGCGAACTGAATAATTTCAGGCTTGGCGAAGGCGCCAATTTCATTGCCCACAAAGCTGCGTAGCTCCTGCATGAGGGCGTCCGACTCTGCAACCCCAGTCATTAGTGTGACAAAGGCGTAAATACCTTGGCCTTTTATCTCATGGGGATAGCCAACTACAGCTGCCTCGGCAACTTTTGGGTGCAGCACTAAGGCGCTTTCTATTTCCGCCGTGCCCAGACGATGGCCGGAGACGTTTATCACATCATCCACCCGGCCAGTGACCCAGAAATAGCCATCGGCATCGCGGCGGGCGCTGTCGCCGGTAAAGTAATAGCCCGGGTAGGGCGCAAAATAAGTGTCGATACAGCGTTGATGATCGCCAAACACGGAGCGAATTTGACTGGGCCAGTTTTGCGAAATCACCAGATTGCCGGTTGCCTCACCCTCAAGGATATTGCCCTGCGCATCGAGAAGCTGGGGCATTACTCCAAAAAAAGGCTTGCTGGCAGAACCGGGCTTTAATGGAGTGACACCCGGCACTGGGGTGATCATGATGGCGCCGGTTTCCGTCTGCCACCAAGTGTCGACCACCGGGCAGCGGCTGTCGCCGACAACTCGGTAATACCACTCCCAGGCTTCGGGGTTTATGGGCTCGCCGACACTGCCCAAGATACGTAGCGATTGCCTGGAGGTTTTAACAACGGGTTCATCGCCTTGGGACATCAGCGCTCTGATTGCCGTGGGCGCGGTGTAGAAAATGTTGACCTGGTGTTTGTCGATCACTTCCCAAAAGCGGGAGGCGCTGGGGTAAGTGGGTACCCCTTCAAACATCAGGGTGATGCCGCCGTTGCCCAGTGGGCCATAAACGATATAGGAATGGCCAGTAACCCAGCCAACATCGGCAGTACACCAATAGACGTCGCCCTCATGGTAGTCGAACACATACTTGTGTGTGATACATGCCCCTAACAGATAGCCGGCGGTAGTATGCAGCACGCCCTTGGGTTTGCCGGTGGAGCCGGAGGTATAGAGAATAAACAGCGGGTCTTCGGCGTCCATTAACTCAGGTTCACAGTCGCTGGAGGCTGCTTCGGTTATCTCGTGGTAACACACATCCCGCCCATCGTCCCAAGGCACTTGGGCGTTGGTGCGGCGCACCACAAAGACTGAGTGCACCTTGGGGCAGCTGAGCAGGGCCTGATCGACATTGGCCTTTAAGGCAATGAGCTTGCCGCCGCGCAGCCCCTCATCGGCGGTAATAACGGCTTGGCAGTCAGAATCGAGAATACGGTCTTTGATGGATTCCGGGGAAAAGCCACCGAACACCACAGAGTGGACGGCGCCGATACGGGCGCAGGCCAACATGGCATAGGCCGCCTCGGGAACCATAGGCATGTAGATACAGACCCGGTCACCTTTTTTAACCCCTCGGCTTTTCAGTGCGTTGGCGAGACGACACACGCCGTCATGGAGTTCTCGATAGCTGATGGTTTTGCTCTCGGCAGGGTCGTCTCCTTCCCAGATGATTGCGGTGGCATCGGCCTTGGTTTCGAGATGGCGGTCAATACAGTTGTAGCTGGCATTGAGCTTGCCGCCGTTGAACCAGGTGGCGTCGCCTTGGGCCAGCTGCCCCTGCGTGACAGATTGCCAGGGCGTATGCCAGTAAAGGTGCTCATTGGCCTGCTCAGCCCAAAATTGATTAGGGTTTGTGATGCTGGCGCTGTACATGGCGTCGAATGTGGCTGGATTCAAATGGCTATGCTGGGAAATGGCGTCTGTTACCGGATAAATTTTTTCATCAGTCATGCAATAGCTCACTTCCTTGGGGATATTGTGCAATTTCTACTTTGCTGGGTGAATTGCCGGCAGCCACCGCTTGTTGGGGTGCCATACTGCAGTTTTTGCCAAACTAAAAATAAGGCAATAACTTTACTTGATGTGGGATTTGGGCGCCAGTGGCTAGACCTTTGATATCAGTCACTATGGCGTTGTGTGAGTGAGAATCTAACATTATCAATTAGCCGTGTCCCGCCTAAATAAGCGGCTGCTAATATGACCAAATGCTGGCTTGAAGGCTCCGCTGGGGAGAGATCATCGGCGTTGCACACGGCAAAATAGTCCGTTTGCATAGTGGCTTCGTTGATGGCGGCGGTTGCCGCAGCAATCACTGCTGGGTAGTTCTGGCTGCCTGCAACAATGCTGTCTTTGGCCTTCTCTAACACCCGATTTAGCGTGGCCGCCGTGGCCCGCTGGTCGGCGCTGAGATAGTTATTGCGTGAGCTCATGGCGAGGCCGCTAGGCTCGCGCTTTATGTCGACCCCGATTATGTCAATTGGCATGGCCAGATCGCGAACCATTTTGCTGATTACCAAAAACTGTTGGTAATCTTTAAGGCCGAAAAAGGCGCGGTGGGGCTGCACCATGTGGAACAGTTTGCTCACTATGGTGGCCACGCCGTCGAAATGCCCCGGCCGTGATTTGCCGCAGTAATTTTCGCTAACCCCAGGCACGTGCACAATTGTCTCAGCGGCCAAGTTTTGTGAATACATTTCAGTGACCGCTGGAGTAAACACCAAGCTGCAGCCGGCGGCTGCAAGCTTTGCACAGTCCTCGGCGAGGGTTCGGGGGTAGGCCGCTAGATCTTCGCCTTGGCCAAACTGCAGCGGGTTGACAAAAATCGAGCTAACCACAAATTCGCATTGGGAGGTCGCCGTCTCAATCAGGGAGATGTGGCCATCGTGAAGGTTGCCCATGGTAGGGACCAAGCCAATCACCCTGCCGGCAGCTCGGTGCTGATCCAGAATGGTCTTTAACTGGGCTTTGGTGTCGATGATGTCCATGGCTTGGGATACTTCGCTGGGGTCTGGCTGTTTTAGTCAGTCTGTCCGGTTACACCAAGCTAGTTAAAGCAGTGCTCGGGGGCGGGGAATGTCCCCGCTTTGACGGCGTCGCTGTAGGCTTTAATCGCGCCGGGAATGCCGTCGGTTGATTCTTTGAGGAAGTTTTTCACAAACTTCGGCGTGATGGGGGAAATGCCCAGCACATCATGCAGCACCATGATCTGGCCGGAGGTATCTGGCCCCGCGCCTATGCCGATGACCGGGATGTTGACCGCCTCGGTGAGGCGTTTGCCCAGCGCCGTGGGCACACATTCAACCAGCAATAGGTTTGCTCCTGAGGCTTCCAACAGCTTGGCCTCCTCGATGATGGACTGCGCCTGGGCGGTGTCTCTGCCCTGAACATGAAAGCCGCCGATTCGATTCACCGACTGGGGGGTGAGCCCCATGTGGGCACATACCGGAATACCGCGCTCGGCTAAGAGTTTGGTGGTGTTGGCAATCCACGCACCGCCTTCTAATTTAATGATGTGGGCACCGGCGCGCATTAATGCGGCCGCGTTTTCCAGAGTTTGAGTTTCAGAGGCATAGCTCATAAAGGGCATATCCCCCATCAGCAGCGCGCCTTTGTTGCCGCGCTTGACACAGGACATATGGTAAATCATGTCTTCCATGGTGACGGGGAGGGTGCTGTCGTGACCTTGCAGCACCATGCCCAGTGAATCGCCCACCAGAATGACTTCCACGCCCTGCTCGCCAAGGATGGAGGCAAAACAGGCGTCGTAGGCGGTTAAGCAGGCGAACTTCTCGCCGTTGTCTTTGATTTTTTGCAGAGTCGTCAGCGTGACATTTTTAGCTTTGGCTTGAGTGCTCATCGGTTTGGCTCATGGGGACAAGTGAGAATGCATTGGGGCGACAGTTTGGACCAACAAAGGAGTTGCTGCGGCGCCGAGATACGAACTATAGCAGCGAAGGCCGCGGGTTAAAATATTGCGTGCCGCTGGGAACCGATGCAATGTAGTCAACCAGCTGCTGGTAGTCAGCCTCATTGCGCACTAGATCGATCTCGGCGCTGTTGACGATCAATAGCGGCGTGGCGCTGTAGTAGTGGAAGAACTCAGTATAGGCCTTGTTCAAATTTTCCAGGTATTGCAGTTCAATCAGCTGCTCTGCGTCGATGCCGCGGCGTTGGATGCGCTGCAGCAGCACATCGGTCGGCGCCTGCAGATAAATGACGAGGTCTGGTCTCGGCGCATCGATGGTGAGATGGTTATAAACCTTTAAATACAGCTCATACTCATCGCTATCTAAATTTTGCTGGGCAAACAGCTGGTCTTTATCGATCAGGAAATCGGCAACCCTGACCGGTGCGAATAGGTCGTCCTGACGCAGATCCTGAATTTGTTGACTGCGCTGAAATAAAAAAAATAGCTGAGTGGACAAGGCATGCTGCTTCGGGTTTTGGTAGAAGCGCTCCAGAAACGGATTCTCTTCGGCTTTTTCTAGCAGCAGCTCGTAATTGAAGGTTTCGCCGAGGCGCTTGGTTAGGCTGGTTTTGCCGACCCCAATAGGGCCTTCCACCGCGATAAAGCGAGGGAAATTTTTATGGAAGCTGGGGTTTTGAGTCATTAACTGGGGCTCTGTCTTTTCCGAGGCCGACGTCGAGGTTTAGTCTGATTCGCGCCAGGGACGCTGCTGATCATAGTTAGCCGCTGTTCATCGCTGGCTGTTTGATAGTCTGTCCACCACTGCCCCAAGCCATCTAAGTCTTCGCCGCTGTCTTCCCGCAGCAGTAAAAAGTCATAGGCTGCGCGAAACTTCGGGTGGGCAAACACATTTTCGACACCGCGCCGATTTCTGCGGGTCAGCCTTAGCTGCATCTCCCAAATATCTTTGGTGACAAGGGAAAAGCGTTTAGGTATTGCGGTGTATTGAAGCTGCTCGAGTAAAACCTCATTCGCCACTATCTGGAATGCTTGATAGTCATTCTCAAGGGAGGCTTTTTTGACATTGATCCGATGAGTAAGCACCGGCCACAGCAAGGCGGCGAAAAGAAACGCAGGTGTCACAGATTTTTCTTCGGCTAGCCGGGTGTCGGTATTGACTAGGGCTAAATCAAGCAGGCGCGCCGATTCAACGTCGCAGTGAGCAAGGGCGTTGAGGGTTGGGGGAAACAGGTAATGACCCACCTCGCAATTGCGAATTAATTCGAAGGTTGCGGCGGCTTGACCGCCGGTGAGCAGTTTGATGGTTTCGTCGAACAGCCGCGCCGGCGAAATGGATTCCAACAAATGCGCTAACTCATCAATGGGTTTGAGGGTTGCAGGTTCAATTTCAAACTGCAGCTTTGCGGCAAACCTAAGGGCTCTTAGCATCCTAACTGGGTCTTCGCGGTAGCGTGACTCGGGATCGCCGATCATGCGAATTAAACCGTCGTTTAGGTCTTTCAGGCCATCGCAAAAATCCAGTATGCGGAACTGGTCTAAGGTGTAGTAAAGGGCATTGATGGTGAAATCGCGCCGCGCCGCATCTTCATCGATATTGCCATAGACGTTATCTCTGAGAATCATGCCCGACGTGGACTGGGCTGACACCGAGTCTTTAAGGTTCTTTCTTGAGTGTTTGCCCTCCTGCTGAACATCGGGAATATGCGGGGCTCTAAAGGTGGTCACTTCGATAATTTCGCGGCCGTAGCGGATGTGTACAATTTTAAAGCGGCGGCCGATGATATGGGCGTTTTTAAACAGGGCCCGCACTTCTTCGGGGGTTGCGCTGGTGGCAACATCGAAGTCTTTCGGTTTGTTGCCAAGTAAAATGTCTCGCACACAGCCGCCCACCAGATAGGCCTCGAAATTTCCGGCGCTGAGTTTGCTTAAAACTTTAAGGGCATTGTCGGAGATAAACCTGCGGGAAACGCTGTGTTGGTCCCGTTCTACTAAGCGGGCTTTTTCGAAGCCGGCATTGGATTGACTATGATTCATTGTTAGTGATGGCTGGGGCAATGGCCAACCGCAAAAAAAGCGTTGGCAGGGCTGGGGTGATTTTCAAACTGAGAGGTCCACGGTGCCGCTCGGTAAGCGGATTAAAACAACTGTTAGACCACATAAGCGAAACATCTGAAAATTGAAGCAGGGACATGATACACCTAGTCGGGGAAATTGACAGCCTAGGGGTTTTAAGAAACGCAGAAACAACAAGGGGGGCCTAAGCCCCCCAATATCAAAATATAGTTATTATTGTTGTTTAAATTTTATAGTGTTTTATTTTTCTTATTAGTAGGCAGCTCAAACCGAGCATCCTTAGTTGTACAGGTGGTGATTTTTTGAAGCTGATCAATCAACTCGACTGATACTGGCCACAAACCCGACCTTTTATTATTAACGCACTAACCTTAGTTATGTAACTCAGTAATGCTATTTTTCTTATTATTAGGATTATTATTATTATTTATTTTTATTATTAGTATATACAAAGCATTTACCATGCCAAAAACGCTATATTCTTTTAAAACAAGGGGTTATGTTTTTTGAGATTAGTAACTAACTATTTTCTCCCTGTTTTTGTTACTTAACTGCCCCTTAATTTGAGTAGTTGCGTAGCGGTAACAAATATGACCAAACAGTAACAAATAATTTGGTGGCCAAAGTGGACGCCGTTACGACACACCCTAACAGACTGTGGCGAATATTATTGGATTATCGAGCTTTGGCGCAATTGAGCTATTGGGCAGTAAAGCTATTGGATAATTGAGGAAGGGCGAGATGCTGCCGTAATCAGGCTGCAGGTTTTTTCTTTCGAGGAATACCAAACCGCTGCCGGCGTTCCCACAGGCATTTGCGGCTGATACCGAGTTTTTTAGCCAGCTGGGTCTCGTTCATCGCATCTTGGTGTTCTACCACGAAGCGCTGAAAATAGTCTTCTAAAGAAAGCTCTTCGATAGGCTCGCTTAAAGTGGGCGCAGGCACTAAGGCGGCGGGGTCGCTTTGATAGCCGATTGCCTCACTTTCGATCGCTAAGAGCTCTTCGCCGATTTCACTGGTTTCGGCCAGCACCACTGCCCGCTCAATAGCGTTCTCAAGCTCGCGGACATTGCCGGGCCAGCCATAAACCGCTATGGCTTGGCTCGCCTCTTTGGAAAAACTCAGCATTGCAGTTTTCAGCCTAGTGCAGGTTCGAATAAGAATAGCATCGGCAAGTTCTAAGATGTCATGGCCTCTATCGCGCAGGGGCGGAATCAACAGGGTCATGACATTAATGCGGTAATACAGGTCTTCTCTGAACAGGCCATCGATTACCAGCTGTTTGAGATCACGGTGGGTGGCCACGACTAATCTGACATCCACCTTTTTCGACTGCACCGACCCCACTTTGCGTATTTCGTTTTCTTGCAGCACCCGAAGCAGTCTAGCTTGGGCTTCTAATGGTAATTCACCTATTTCATCGAGAAACAACGTGGAGGCATTAGCGGCTTCTACCAGCCCGGTGCGGGTGGCGGTGGCCCCAGTGAACGAGCCTTTTTCATGACCAAAAAGCTCGGACTCTATGAGGTTTTCGGGGATGGCGGCGCAGTTAACTGAGATCATCTCGTGATCAGCGCGGATGCTGAGGTTGTGAATGGCGCGGGCGACAAGTTCTTTGCCGGTGCCAGATTCGCCGTTGATCAGCACGGTTGAGTTGGTCTGGGCGACTTTGCGAATCCGCCGAAACAATTCCATCATGGCTTGACAGCTACCAATCATGCCATGCACTGGCGGCTCGACTTCGTTGGTTTCTGCAGGGGGGGCGATGGGGGTTTTTGCGTGTTCGCGTATTATCTTGGCGACGGTTTCAATAATTTCATTGTGTTCGAACGGTTTGGCGATGTAGTCCACCGCACCCATTTTCATGGAATCGATAGCGGAGCGAATACTGGAGTAGCTGGTCATGATGACCACCGGGATTTTAGTGGCTTTGATAAGATCGGTGCCTGGGGCTCCAGGGAGTCGTAAATCGCTGATCACCATATCAAAGCTATCGATATCAAAGCTGTCCAGCGCTTCTTTGACAGAGCCGGCCTCGCTGACCTGATAATCATTTCTTTCGAGTATGCGCCGCAATGAGCTGCGGATTACTGATTCGTCTTCAACTACTAAAACGTGGTGCATTTTATTCCTAGCGCCAGGAACTTACCCCTAGCAGGGTTTTGGGTCATGTTTGAATAGAACTTATTTCCTCATGATAGCGAGGAAAACGCAAAATTACTCGGGTGCCGGTGCCTTTATTTTTATCAACGGGGCTTATTATATCAATATCTCCGCGCAAATCTTCAACTATGCTAAAAACCAGAGATAATCCCAAGCCGGTGCCGTCGCCCGCTTCTTTGGTAGTAAAGAACGGATCGAACACCCTGTCCCTGATGGCCAGCGGGATGCCAAAGCCTTCATCGACCACCGCAATGACCACTTTATCAGACTCAATGTAAGACTCAATTTTAATCGTGGTGTGAGGCTGGCTGGCGTCGCGCGCGTTGTTAATCAAGTTGACCAGCACCTGCAGCAAACGCTGGGAATCCCCTAAGATTTTAGCGTCTGGGTCAGATGAGACTGTAAAGTTGATGTCTTTGTTTTTCTTATCCAGCGAGATCAGAGTGCGAGCTTCATTCATACACTCGTCGATGGAGACGATTTCCTGTTCATAGCTGGCTTGGTTGGTACCGGCGTGGGCAAAGTTAACCAGCGACTGCAGTATTTTGGAGGTGCGGTCGGTTTGTTCGATTATCTGCTCGGCGAGGGTGCTGAGATCTTTGTCGGGGTATTCGTCGCGGATAATTTGTGCAAGACAGGCGATGCCGGTTATAGGGTTGCCGATTTCATGGGCGACGCCGGCGGCCAATCTGCCGATAGAGGCCAGCCGCTCGCTGTGGGTCAGCCCGGCTTCGAGCATTTCTGTTTCGGTAATATCTTCGATCAATAATATATTGCCTTCTCGTGGAAACTCTTTCTCCCCCGAGTCTTCGATTGAGGCTTTGTGCAGGTCAACGGTTTTTTTGTGACCGTTCAGTTCAAATTTCTTTTTGTAGGCGTGCTCCGCATCGCCGTCGAGAAAATCGAGCATCAGGGAGCGCCATGGCTCATCGAGGTCTGCCACCTGGGAGCCAACCACATCGGCGCTGCTAATTTGGGTTAAATTCTCAAGGCTGTGGTTCCACATGATGATTTCATTGTCGTAGCTCAGTGAGCAAACCCCTAGGGGCAGGTCGAGTAAAATCTGGCGGTGATAGCGGCGCAGATTGTCCAGGTCGGCGGCCATGCCAGATAAATTGCTGCGGTAGGATTCGATGCGGCGCTCAATAGTATTGAGGTCCGAGCTGCCGTGCTTGGAGACCCGGCTGTAGGGGATGTAGCCGTCGATTAGCTCCCGCGCGATTGAGGGCCCAAGCAGGCCAGACAGATTGGCTTCTAAGCGGCCGCGCAGCAGTCGCATGGCGTAGGGGCGGCGGTCGTTTTTGTCGATGTTGAGATCGCTGCGGGCCTGATTAACCTCCCGAGTTGCGGTTTTTTTGCCCAGGGGTTTGCTCAGAGATTTTATGAATTCACTGGGCGATTTTGCCACCAAGCCGCTGCGGCGGCGGCGACGGATCGTATCTAAGGCGCA
This sequence comes from uncultured Pseudohongiella sp., assembly GCA_964352445.1. Lineage (GTDB taxonomy): Bacteria > Pseudomonadota > Gammaproteobacteria > Pseudomonadales > Pseudohongiellaceae > UBA9145. The sequence continues at coordinate 11,397 of CAYGSO010000008.1, forward strand.
AATGTCGGCGGAACTGCGCTCTTCGTCGGTGGTTTGGGTAATCAGCGAGACGGCGGTGAACACCATGCAGTTGGCAATCAGTGAAATTGCGGCGATATCCCGCCAGTTGATTGAGTCTAAGGTCAGCGCTGGGCTGTCCATAACGATTGGCAGCATAAGGTACACAAACCAAAGCAGTGCGCCGCAAAACAGGCCAGATAGAAAACCTTTTTTGTTGCCAAGCGGCCAATACAAAATTGCGATGGTGCCGGGTAAAAACTGCAGGCCGGCGGTGAATGCCACGGTGCCGATCACTTGTATGCTGGCTCTTTCTCCGGGCAGGTAGTAAAACAAAAAGCCAGCCCAGATTAAGGCGGTGATCAAGCCCCGTCGCTGCCAGCGCAGCCACCTGTAGATATCCTGCTTGGCACTAGGTTGGTACAGGGGCAGTATCAAGTGGTTTAAACACATGTTGGATAGGGCAAGGGTCAGCACAATGATGAGGCCGCTAGCCGCCGATAAGCCTCCCAGATAACCAATCAGGGTAATGAGTGAGGAGTCATAGGCGCTGCCGATAATAACCGGGTAATACTCCACTTGAACGCTGCTGCCGGACTGCAGGCCGGCCCAAAGAATAGGCAAAACCGGCAGGCTTAATAGCAGCAGGTAGAGAGGCAGACCCCAGCTGGCGATGGACAAGGTGCGCTCTTCGCTAATCTCATTAAAGGTCATATAAAACATATGGGGCATGGCTACCGCCGCCGTAAAGTACAGCAAAGCCATGATATGGAACGAGCTAAAGTAATCGGTGTTTTTCAGATTCAGCAGCTGTTCAGGATTAGCGGCCAGCCAATTCTCCAGCCCTTCGAATCCCGAAAAGCCGCCGTAGATGGCAAAGGCACCAACCGCCAAATAGGCGAGTAGTTTAACCACAGACTCGAAGGCGATGGCCATAATGAGTCCGTTCTGCCGCCCGCGCACGGCTTTGCGCGAGGTGCCAAAGAAAATAGCAAACAGGGTAATTAACACGCAGAAACCAATCGCCACAGATTCTTCTTCAACACCGCCGGACAAGACACCTGCGGCATCGGAGACCGCCTCAATTTGCAGGGCGATTAAAGGGGTCACGCCTAACAGGCTAAACACGGTGGTTGCGGTGCCGGCCCAAGGCGAGCGATAGCGGAATGCGATAAGGTCGGCCAGCGAGCTGAGCTGATAGGTGCGGGTCAGTTCTAATAGGGGTCGCAGTAGCAAGGGTGAGAGCATAAAGGCCAGCGAGATACCGATGGTGTGGGCCAGATAGCCATAGCCTTCTCTTTGCGCGTTGCCGATGGAGGCATAATAGGACCAAACACTGGCGAACACTCCCAATGCCAATACATACACGGCCGGGTGGCGCGAGATTTTTTCTGGCACCCAGCCTTTGTCAGTGACGAAAGCAATGCCAAAAAGAAGGGCTAAATAGCCGCTGCCAAGTGCGGCAAGAGTGGTTAGCTCATAATTCATCTGGATCTTGCCTACGGTGGGCCCAGCTAGCAACGGCGACGATGATGAAGCCTACGACAAACGGCCGCCACCAAGCGCCGTCAGACTGATTGATCCAATCGACGCTGAGCAAGAACAGCAGGTAAACGATTACCAGTAGAGCTAATAATGAGCGAGGGATATACACGTATTAGGATTCTAAACAGACCATGAGCCGGTGATAGTAGCTAACTTGGGGACTCTGTGTATATCCCACTGGGTCTGCGCCCACTGCAAAAGACTGGCAGGGGTGGTTTTAGTGGCGGCGGCGCTGGGGTCCAGCCCGAGAAACTTCATAGCCAACAGGAGGTATTCCACGGCAGAATCGGTGTCGATTGCGGCAGCGAAGTGCTGTTTGCTTAGTTTTTCACCGCGGCTGTCGGCGGCGATTGGGAAGTGCCCATAGCTGGGCTGGGGCAGCCCTAGCTGTTGCTGCAAGTAAATCTGCCGAGGGGTTGAGTCAAGCAAATCATGGCCTCTTACAACATGGCTGATGTTTTGATAGGCATCGTCAACGACAACCGCTAGCTGATAGGCGAACAGCTTGTCTTTGCGCTTGATAACAAAGTCGCCGCAGTCGCGGCGAATGTTTTGCTGAAACCGCCCCTGAATTTGGTCTTCGAAACCCACTTGCAACTCCGCCGTCTTTACGCGAATTGCGTACTTAGCTTTAGTTTGCTTGGCTAACTCAACTGGACGTTGCCTGCAGCGGCCATCATACACCGCGCCCATTGCCTGAATTCTGCCGCGGGTGCAATCACAGGCAAAGCATAGGCCGCTGTCGGTCAGCTTTTTCAGGGCCTGGCTATAGGCATCGAGGCGGGAGCTTTGATAGAGAACTTCGCCATCCCACGCCAGGCCCAATGCCTGCAGCTGAGACAGAATTAAATCGGCGGCGCCGCTGGGTTCCCTAGGCGGGTCAAGGTCTTCCATGCGAACCAACCATTTGCCGCTGTTGCTTTTGGCATCAAGGTAGCTGGCAAGGGCTGCAACTAAGGAGCCAAAGTGTAACGGCCCTGTTGGAGAGGGGGCGAACCGGCCTATGTAGTCTGGGCTAGGCTTGGGGTGGTGGCCGGTAGCGTGCTCAATAGGGATCATTGCGGCAACGAATGCCTATGGGGTGAGATGAGCTACAGCTGGGAGGTTTAGCCTCCCAACTGTTTCTCTTTGATTTCGTCCAGAGTTTTACAGTCAATGCACTTGCTGGCAGTGGGTCTTGCCTCAAGGCGTCGAATGCCGATTTCAATACCACAAGAGTCACAGAAACCGTAATCGTCTTGGGCGATAAGTTCGATAGTGCTGTCGATTTTCTTAATCAACTTGCGCTCTCGATCTCGAGTACGCAGCTCAAGGCTAAATTCCTCTTCTTGCGTGGCTCTGTCGGCAGGGTCTGGGTAGTTTGCCGCGTCATCTTGCATGTGATGCACAGTGCGGTCGACTTCCTGCATTAATTGGTTGCGCCAGTCCAACAAGATCTTTTTGAAGTGATCCCGTTGTTTCTCGTTCATGTACTCTTCGCCTTTTTTCGGCTTGTAGGGAACGAAGTTCTTTAATACTGGTTGAGATTCAGCGCTAAGGGATGGGGACATGATCTCTAATGCCTCAAAATGAACCTAAGGTTGGGTTTTGCCAAAAAAGCGATTGAATCGCCGGTTGGTCCGCCTTGGGTTTTTAATAAATTTTACCTTATCTGAGATAAGCCAAATTGGGTTGTTTTCTTGCATTTAGCCTGATAGGAATGGGCCGGTTTTCAGAAAGCTGGGTAAGCTATCAGATTCTTCGCAGTGATGCTATTAAAATTACCTCAATCGTACAAATCCCGATGGTTAACTGGTTTTAGGGCCGTTCACTTGTTGATTAGACGCCATGGCCTATAATGCGCCCACTGCAGTGATGTCTGCGCTCGGCCAATCCCAAGCGCCAGAGTTTAGCCGCGTTACAAATTATTAAAGCAAGCCCCTGAGTCGAGCTATGAACAAACTACCCAGCGCCGTCGAAAAAGTGTCTCCGTTTCGTGTTATGAGCGTTATGGAGCGTGCACTGCAGTTGGAAAAGGCAGGGCGGAAAATAGTCCATATGGAAGTGGGAGAGCCGGACTTCTGTACAGTCGCGCCTATTATTGAGGCCGGTAAAAGCGCCTTGGACGCCGGCCGCACCCACTACACCTCGGCCAAGGGGCTAGAGGAGTTGCGGAGCAAAATTTCCCAGTTTTATGCAGCTAGGAACGGTGTGAATGTTGACCCTGGGCGGATACTTATCACGCCTGGGGCAAGCGGCGGCCTAAGCTTGCTGGCGAATATGCTAGTGGGGGCGGGAGATGGCGTATTACTCACTGACCCGGCCTATCCCTGTGTGCGCAATTTTATTCATTTGATGAATGCTCAGCCGCAGCTAATGCCGGTCACCATGGCTAACAATTTTCAGCCTAGCTTGGCGGACTATGAAAAACACGTCCAGGCCAATACGACAGGGCTGTGGCTAGCATCGCCGAGTAATCCCACCGGCACCATCATGGAGCGGGAGGGGCTGGTGGAGGCGAGTCAGTGGGCCGGCGAGCGTCAGCTGCATCTGTTGGTGGATGAAATTTATCACGGTCTACATTATGTAGATGATATGCCAAGTATCTTGGAGGTAGATGAGTCTGCCTTTGTGGTAAACAGTTTTTCTAAGTATTTCGGCATGACCGGCTGGCGACTTGGCTGGATCGTAGTGCCCGACGACTACATCGAAACCGCCACCAAGCTGGCACAGAACCTTTATATTTCGGCCTCATCTATTGCCCAGTACGCCGCGCTGGCGGCTTTTACCGATGAAGCGGAAACGCTGTTTGAACGGCGCAGGCAGGCATTTAAGCAGCGCCGTGATTTTCTGGCGGCAGCCCTGCGGGAGATGGGGTTTAAAATTCCCGAAAAGATTCAAGGCGCGTTTTACATCTACGCCGATATCTCGGCTTTTTCCGACAGCGCCGAAGAGTTTTGCCGCGGGCTTATAGAAGATCAGGGCGTGGCAATTACGCCGGGGGCGGATTTCGGCCATTTTTTATGTGATCGCTACGTCAGAATTGCGTTCACCACATCCATGGCTGATTTGGAGCTAGGGGTAGAGCGGCTGCGGTCGGCATTGGTTAAATAATTTTGCGCGCTGGTAAACACTTTGCGGCGCGGTATCAGGTGAACTATTTTCTTTGAAGTATCCCAGCCCACTAAAAACCGGTTTGTTAATCAAACGCTATAAACGCTTTTTGGCTGATGTTGAATTGGCTGATGGTTCTGTTCTCACAGTGCACTGCCCAAATACTGGGTCCATGAAAAACTGCATGATTCCCGGCGGTAGGGTCTGGTATTCCACCTCAGCTAACCCTAACCGCAAATACCCCAATACTTGGGAATTTTTGCAGTCCGAAACAGGGGGGCTGATCGGAATCAATACCGGTATTGCAAACGCCTTGGTGAGGGAGGCGATCGAGAACAAGGTCATCGCCAGTTTGCGTGGCTATGATCAGTTAAAAAGTGAGGTGAAATACGGCGCTCAAAACAGCCGCATAGATTTTTTGCTTGAGCGCACGGAGCCTTCAGGCAGCGGTTCAAGCTGCTATATTGAGGTGAAGAATGTGAGTCTGTGTGTGGGTGACGGTCTGGGTTTATTTCCTGACGCTGTGACTACAAGGGGCCAGAAGCACCTTGAAGAGTTAATCGCCATGGTTGATGCAGGCCATCGCGCGGTGTTGCTGTTTTGTGTTCAGCACAGCGAGATAGAAAAAGTGAGCCCCGCGGATTGCATTGATCCCCACTACGGCCGCCTGCTGCGGCAAGCCGCGGAGAAGGGGGTTGAGCTGCTAGCCTACCGAGCCAGAATGACTATGGCTGCGGCGAGCGTAAGTCTTGATGCAGAGCTGGCTATTGAGCTGTAATGGCCTAGCTAGTTATGGGGCGAGCGGGTTTTAAAGAGCGCTTCCTCGACTAACACCGTATTGTCTTCGATGACAAAGGGAATGGCCTGCAAGGACTTGCCTTTGCATGGGCCGACTAAACACAGGCCCGAATCAATCTGAAACAGGGCGCCATGGGTAGAACATTGGATCAGCGCGTTATCAGAATCTAGAAACCGGTCTTCTTCCCACTCCAACGGCGTACCCAAATGGGGGCAGCGATTCCAATACAGAAAAATCTCGCCGTCTTTACGCACCACAAACAGGTATTGGTCATTTATCTCGAAGCCTTTAGAGGTGTCTTCTTCGAGTTCATTAATATCCATTAGTTTGATCATTATGCAAAAGCCCTCGCAAGATCTTTGAGTAAGTCTTCGGTATCTTCTATACCCACTGAAAATCTGATCATCGAATCTGCGATGCCCATGCTGGCTCTGCGCTCGGCGCCCATTTCGTAATAGATGGTATGGGCTACTGGGATGGCAAGGGTGCGGTTGTCGCCAAGATTGCTCGAGGCAATGATATCTTCCATTTTGTTCAGGCAGTCAAAGCAGTCGACACCTTCGGCAAGGTCGATACTAAACAAAGCGCCGTAACCGCGAAACAGCTCTGTGGCTCGCGCGTGTTGCGGGTGGCTAGGCAGGCCTGGGTAATAGACTCGATTAACCTTGGGGTGGGCCTCACAGAGCTGGGCCATGGCCTGTGCGTTTTTACAGGATTTGTCCAGTCGCATTGGCAGGGTTTCTGAACCTACCGCTAAGTGATGGGCGGCCTCAGGCCCTAAGGTCGCGCCAATATCCCGCAGGCCTTTTTTCTTGATTTGAGTTGTGCCCCAGGTGTTCGGCTCGCCTTGCCGGTAGGTTTCATAGATGTTTGAGTAGTTGCTCCAGTCATACAGCCCAGTGCTTGTTACCGTGCCGCCCAGCGCGTTGCCATGGCCACCAATATACTTAGTCAAAGAATTGATGATTAGACTGGCCCCTACATCTTTTGGGTTGAACAGGTGGGGCGAGGTCATGGTGTTGTCGACACAAAAAACCAGGTCATGCTTCGCGCAGAGCTCGCCAATGGCTTTTAAGTCCGTAATTTGAGTGGCAGGGTTGGCGATGGTTTCGCTGAAAACAAGTTTGGTATTGGCTTGAATTGCAGTCGCAACATTGGCCGCATCGGTTGCGTCCACAAAAGTGACGTCGACGCCGAACTGTTGCAGGGTGGCAAAAAAGCTATTGGTGTTGCCAAATAAAAACCGGCTAGAGACGATATGGTCGCCGCTGCGAAGCAGTGCAAACATGGTTGAGGCGATGGCGCCCATACCGGTGGCGAAAGCGACGCTGGCAATACCTTGTTCCATTTGGGTAATGCGCTTCTGCAGGGCCGTTACCGTTGGGTTGAGCTGCCTACCGTAGTTGTAGCCTTCTCTTTTGCCTTGAAACACTTCGGCTAGGTGCCGAGCGTCTGCATAGCCGAAGGCAACAGAGGTGTGAATCGCCTTATGCAAAACCCCATGTTCTGGATTGTCTTTGCGGTCGGAGTGCAGATTGGTGGTTTGAAAACCTTTTTTCGTCATGGTGGCAGTTCTTTGCAAATTAACTTGGGAAAACCGGCGTTTTATACACTACCAGTTGCTGGATTGAAAGCCAGCCACAGCTGGCGCCAGCTCGATCTACGCTATAACGAATCTGCCGCACTTTGACACTTGAGGCAAAAGCGCGTTGCGGGCTGTATTTGCAGCCGAGCAAAAGCGATTGGCTCGTCACAGTGTTGGCAATAACCAAAGCAATCGCGCTCAATTGAAGCTAGCGCCACTTGAACCTGCTTTAATGTTTGCTGGGCGCTGCGCTGCAGGGAAAGCGCCATACTCTGTTGCTGCAGCGCGTCGACCCGAGACACTCTGCCCACCGCGCTCTGGTCTAGGGTGACGACAGCGGTACTATTTTCGCTGAGACCAAGCTGCTGCTCTAGCTCAACTACCCTGTGCTGCAGCTGGGTTTTCAACCGGGCTTTTTCTTCAGGGGTTAGGTCTAACATTTTTATGCCTTGCTCCCTGAGTTAATTATTCTAAATCCTTAAACACAGAAGCTGAGCTAACTAAGCTTTCTATTTCTTGCACACGGAGCATGTATTCAGCGCTATTTCTATCGATGTATAAGTTGCTAAAGTCACTTTCTGATAGGCCATCGGTATTGCTGCCAAACAGCGGCATGTATTCAGATTCGTCTTTCACTTGAGCAAGGCGCAGCTGCAGTGCGGCTGCGCTGTCTTGGTTGGCCGTGCCAAGGGAGGCGAGCTTTACCCCAACTGTGTTGGCGGCAAGGTCTGAGAACGAAAAGCCACTGCGGTACCTGGCATCGTAAGCTTCTTTTGTGGTTGAGACCATTGACGCAATGTCGGCCCCTGCTGATGAGGTAATTGAGGCGATAGCGGTTAAGTGTTTAGCGAGGTCTTCGCGGCGATGCACCCTTATTTCAATTTGATTGCTTGGCACAACGCGTTGGGCTAACTGTGCGCCTATAAGCTGGGCGATATCCTCTTGATTAACAAATGCCCCCAAGGCTTGGAATGCCGCTCTATTTTCACTGATGTAATCTTGCGCTGCTATAGATTGAGCACGGGCCTCGGTGAACAGGGGCGCCAGGTAGGCGTTCAATGACACCGCTTTAATATTTAGCGGCGTCGCTGCTGCGATCTGATTCAGAAACTGATAGTAGTGGGCTACCTTCTTTCTGTCCGCATTGGAGACAAAAAGCTGTCGAGTTTGATCTGTCAGCTGACTCATTAGAACTGGATCCCACAGCAGAGTCATTTTGGCGCTGCCTTCGTCAATTTCTAATGATTTGACATTGTTCATTAGCCCATAGATGTCTGCCAAAACCACGCTGGAATCGTCGATGTCAGACACGACCCGGTTCAACAGCATTTGAATCAGGCCATTGGGCAAATCAACTAGGCCGATGCGTAAATGCTTTAGCGCTAACAGATTGTCTTGCTGGACTAAGGTGCCACGAACGTTGAAAAATAGTCCTAGCGGCAAAAACTTGATGCCTACACTGCTCATGAAATCTACCTGAGCAGCACCCAATGTAAGCTCGCCTGACCACGGCTGGGTTCGGCTTGAGGAGTTAAGGCCGTAGCGTAGAAGTAAATTGAGCTCAGCTTGGCTTAGCTCAATTTCCTGTTCAGTACCATAATCAGTGGAGGCTGGCGCGTTCTCAACCAATAGGTTTTGCACCGCGGATATTTCGCTGGGTGTCAGGCTGCTACTTGCAGGAACCAACCGAGTGGCCTGAATGCTCGCCAGCAACAGCACGACAGGGGCGCTCAGAATGAGCACCAACACTGTTTTAGCAAGTTGTCCGAGCAGTGGTGACTTGTTGCGACGCATAGGCAATTTGTAGGACTTATACCGTAGTAATAAGGCAGATGATGCCGATATTAGGCAAAAAATGCGAATTAGCTTTGATTTTACTGGCAAATTGCCAGTTTATAGCTATAAAGTATGATGAAAGGCACATTTTATAAGATTTAGAGCTTAAAAAATTTGTTTATCAATAGCTTGGCGTTAACATTACGTCAAACGGCTTAAACAAACTGATAGGTTTCCTGCCGAAGGAGAGAACCATGATTTTCAGCGCCATAGCCCCAAACATAGATACCGCTCTTGCCGCTAAAATGCGAGCAGGATTTGCCCTTGTCCTGATATTGTTTTTGGCATCCTGTGCCGCTAGCGGTGTCAAAGAAGCGGAAATAGCTGCCGAGCAAGCGGCCATCGTTGCTGCCGAAGAGGAAGCCGAGCGCATGGCGCTGCAGCAGGCGCAAATGAAAGCTGCCGAAATGCAGCGTGCACAAGAAGCCGAGGAAGCCGAGGAAGCTGAGCAGCGTCGCCTACAGGCTCAAGCACAGCAGCGTGCCGAAGCCCAGCGGGCCCGGATTGAACAGGCCAGAGTAGCTCAGGAGGAAGCAGCCCGCGCTGCACAGCAGCGGCAAGCAGCAATAGCCGCACGCACTAAGGCTAAACAAGATCGAATTGCGGAATTGGAATCACTGCTGGCAGAAGTGGAGTCGGCGACTCAGACCGATGAGGCCTCGACAGTGATGTTAACCGAGGCAGTAGCCGTATCTGAGGATTTGCTGGACGCCCTGAGTGCCGAACTGGCCAAATACGAAGAGACAGACGAGGCGGGTAACACCCTTGTGCCACTGGGTAAAGAGCGCATAAATGAATTGGAATCTCGTAAGAACGACCTGATGCGCCAGATTGGTGCTCAGTAAGGCTGGGCCTCTGCTGCTAAGTGACTAGCCTATGAGCGACAACATCATTGATTTTGACAGCAGTAAACAGCCGCATCTCCACAAGCGTAAGGAAGCCAAGGTGGACGAATTGAGGTCTGCCTTTCGCGCTGCCCGCGGCGAAACCGACACCCGAGCCGCCCGCAGAAGGGCGGCGAAACAGCGAAAACCCGGTCCCAAATAGCGGGTCCGAGACGGTCAACCCCCTTTACTCAATTGCCGCCCCTCTCAGCATTTTGAGGGCTGTCGTTTATAGCCTCCAAAATCCCCGATTTTAGACACTTTTAGCCGCTTTGTTTGTCTGACGGCTTATGGTAAAGTGCGCGCCTTTATTTTTAAACTTACCACTGGGAGAGACACATAGATGTCGGGGATTACAATCACAGTTTCCACCGTTCTTGCGCTTTTGGGCCTGGCTATCGCATTCTTCTATATGAAGAAAGTGACTTCTATACCTATAGATTTGGACCTAAACGAAGAAGACAGCGTCAAACTTAAATTTATTCACGGTGCGATTGCCGAAGGCGCTATGGCGTTCTTAAAGCAAGAGTACAAATTCCTCACAATCTTCATGATTGCATTCGCTGCAGTCATCGCTGTTTTGATTGATGATTCACACACCCCGGATATACGCGAAGGTGTCTACACAGCCATTGCCTTCCTGTTTGGCGGTGCTATCTCAATAGCCTCTGGCTATATCGGCATGATGGTAGCGACTCAAGGCAATGCCCGTACCACAGTATCTGCCCGCAAGAGCATTTCCAGCGCGTTTGACGTGGCAATCAACTCAGGCGCCGTGATGGGTTTCGCCCTCGTTGGCCTTGCGGTATTGGGCCTGGTCATCGTCTATGTGGTGATGAGCGCTTTGCTAAGTGATCTTGGCCCAGATAACAATCATATCCTCATGGAAGTAATCGCTGGGTTTGGTTTGGGCGGCTCAACAATCGCACTGTTTGCTAGAGTGGGCGGCGGTATCTTTACTAAGGCTGCCGATGTGGGCGCTGACCTTGTGGGTAAAGTAGAGCAGGGTATTCCAGAGGATGACCCGCGCAACCCAGCCGTTATCGCTGATAACGTGGGCGACAACGTCGGCGACGTAGCCGGCATGGGAGCGGATTTATTCGGTTCGTGTGCAGAGAGCACCTGTGCGGCGATGGTCATCAGCGCCGCTGTATTTGCAATGGACCCTAACGCCTTGCTATTCCCAATTTTAATCAGTGCAGTGGGCATTCCAATCAGCCTTATAACCAAACTGCTGGTTACAGTAAAAACCGAGGAAGACGTTGCACCAGCGCTGATGAAGCTGCTTATTATCTCCAGCGTGCTCATGGCCTTCGTGATGTACTTCTTCACTATGGCGCTGATTCCTGAGTCTTTCGCCGTGAATGGTGAAACTTACTCTAACTTTGGTGTTTATCTATGCTTCTTAGCAGGCCTAGTGTCTGGGCTGGCAGTTGGTTTGTTAACCGGCTACTACACCTCCGACAACTACGCCCCTGTGCAGGAAGTGGCTAAATCATGTGAAACTGGTGTTGCGACCAACATCATTTACGGCTTGGCCTTAGGCTATAAGAGTACTGTGTACCCTTACCTTTGTATTGCGGCAGCAATTTTTACGTCTTGGAGCTTAGCCGGTATGTACGGCGTGGCTATTGCGGCACTTGGTATGCTTGGCACACTGGTTATTGCATTGATGATCGATGCCTACGGCCCGGTTGCTGACAATGCTGGTGGTATAGCCGAGATGGTTGGGCTGGATAGTGAAGTCCGTCGTCGTACCGACATTCTTGACTCTGCTGGTAACACCACAGCGGCTATCGGTAAAGGCTTCGCTATTGGCGCGGCAATCCTAACCTCTCTGGCCTTGTTCGCCGCGTTTATTACCGCAGCAGCAACCCTCAGAGGCGAGCCTATCGCCATGAGCCTGCTTGAGCCGATTGTGTTCACATCGCTGTTTGTTGGCGCGGTGCTGCCATTTTTATTCACCGCCATGACTATGAAGTCAGTTGGTAAGGCCGCATTCGATATGATCGAGGAAGTTAGACGTCAATTTAAGACTATTCCTGGCATCATGGAAGGCACTGGTCGTCCTGACTACGCGCAGTGTGTTGCAATATCAACTCAAGCCGCACTGCGGGAAATGATCGCCCCAGGCATCTTGATTATGGGTGCTCCGTTGGCGACAGGTTTCCTGTTTGGTGTTGAGGCGGTTGCTGGCTTGCTAGCAGGGTCTTTGGTTGCAGGCGGCGTGCTGGCGATTGCATCGTCTAACAGTGGTGGTGCTTGGGACAACGCGAAGAAGTATATTGAAGCGGGTAACTTGGGCGGCAAGGGTTCTGATGTCCACATGGCCGCGGTTGTTGGTGACACGGTTGGTGATCCATTAAAAGATACTTCAGGCCCGTCTTTGAATATTCTTATTAAGCTGTCGGCGATATTGAGCTTGGTGTTTGCACCATTCTTCGTCGAGTATGGCGGTATCTTACTGTAAGCTTAGCAAGTAGAAAAAGGGGCCAATTGGCCCCTTTTTTTATGATCCTAGGTTTTAAAATTCAGACCTGCTTTCGAAGTGAAACAAAACCCATTCTTCTTGAATCGATTCGGCGCCGGTGTTTAATTCTGTCCAGCGGGTAGAGACATTTTCCACACACTGATAGATGCGAAACGAGTTTGTATTTTCGATGATGAGGTTGCGCACCGAGGGGTTTAAGGTGTAGTTGGACACTTCTACTAATTTCCAGTTTTCTTCCATGGTGCGTTCAATGCACTCATCTCCGCCGAGAATATCGCTGTATTCATATTCTGCGTCGGCATAGCGGCCAGCCGGTACTTCAAGGGCGGTTGCGATAGTCACATCTGCGGTGGCGGCATCGAGTTTGAGAAAAGTGATGCTGTCGATGCGTATAGGGCTGGCAGTTTGATTGTGGACAACCAGACGCAGGCCGTCGTCGGTGTTTTCACCCCAAGCGGAGGAATAGAAGGCAAACTTGATTAAGGATTCTTCTTGGAACTCAGCGGCGCCAATTGGCGCTGTGGCTACCAGTGCAAGTACCGATGCTATTAGTGATTTGAGGTGCAAAGCTATTGTTTCCAGTTAGCGGCCGAACCAGAGCCCGAGGTTAGATTCTAACGACAAGGTAAAGAGATTGTCATGGCTATTTTCTTTTGAATGGGGATAAACCATAATCGTTGGTATCGATAGCATAACCTTACGTGTTGAATATTCAATATTTTACTCCTGTAGTTTGCAATAAGGGCCTCCGTGACTCAGCTAGAACAAGTAAAACGACTAATCTGTGTGTCCTCCGGTAAAGGAGGGGTGGGCAAATCGACTACCGCTGCTAATTTAGCCTTGGCGTTGGCGGCTGCTGGCAACAAGGTGGGTTTGCTGGACGCTGATATTTATGGCCCCAGCGTGCCAATCCTGATGGGAGTGAAGCCTGGCACTAAGCCTGAGATTCGCGACAAAAAATTCATGATACCTATCAAGGCCCATGGCATTGAATGTAATTCGATGGGCTTTTTGGTGGACCCACAAACCGCGATGGTGTGGCGGGCGCCGATGATACTCTCAGCCTTTAACCAAATTATGAATGACACGTTGTGGTCGCCGCTGGACTATCTGGTTATTGATATGCCGCCAGGTACGGGTGACATTCAGCTTAGCCTTGCACAATCCACACGCTTAAGCGGCGCTTTGATAGTAACCACTCCGCAAGACCTGGCCTTAGCTGATGCCGTAAAAGGCATCGAAATGTTTAAAAAAGTCGGCGTTCCTCTGCTCGGTGTGGTCGAGAATATGAGTGTGCATATATGCTCCAAATGTGGGCACGAAGAAGCACTGTTTGGCGCCGGCGGCGGCGCTAAGCTGGCGCGTGATTATTCAGTTGAAGTGCTGGGCAGGCTGCCTCTGGATATCGCCATACGGGAAACCACCGACAGCGGTAATCCTGTGGTAGCATCAGCTCCTGATAGTCCGTCAGCTCGCGCCTATGCTGAGCTAGCTAAGGCAGTAGTAGCACAGCTAGCGGTTATGGATGCAGCGAAGACGGCGGCACCAACAATCACAATAACGGACGATTAGAACGTCCTAGGCACTTAACTATTTATTTGGGGAAGATCTGTGGACGCAGTTAACGAATTTTTAATTTTTATTGATGGCTTTTTGGGAAGCGCGCTTTGGTTCCCTGCGCTGTTACTCTCTGTCGGCATTTTCTTCACCCTGTATCTTGGCTTTCCACAAATTCGCTACTTCAAGCATGCGATTGGTGTGGTAACCGGTAAATTTGATAAAGCCGGCGCTAAGGGTGACACCAGTCACTTTCAAGCCTTGGCAACCGCCTTGTCAGGCACAGTTGGCACAGGCAATATCGGCGGCGTGGCTTTAGCGCTACATTTGGGTGGCCCCGCAGCGCTATTTTGGATGTGGATGACGGCGTTTTTTGGTATGACCAGTAAATTCGTTGAAGTCACTTTATCCCATAAGTATCGAGAACAAACAGAAGATGGCAGCATGGCCGGCGGGCCAATGTACTACATGGAGAAAGGCCTGAACGCCAAATGGCTGGCGGTTATTTTTGCTATTGCCACAGTCTTGAGCTCTTTTGGCACAGGCAGTTTGCCGCAGATCAACAGCATTGCGGCGGGCCTAGAAAGTACTTTTTCTCTCGAGCCGATTATTACTGGCAGTGTGCTTTCGGTGTTGCTGGCCCTGGTTATTATTGGTGGCATCAAACGTATAGCAAAAGTGGCGGCGGCCATCGTTCCCACCATGGCGATTATTTATCTGATTGGTGCTTTCGCTGTCATCATCCCGAATATTGGCAATATTGTTCCCTCGTTTGTCGCAATCTTTAGCGATGCCTTTACCGGTTCAGCTGCCGCTGGCGGCTTTTTGGGCGCTACTTTTGCCTATGCGTTTGATCGCGGGGTTAATCGCGGTCTCTACTCTAATGAGGCGGGTCAGGGGTCTGCGCCGATCGCTCACGCCGCTGCGCGCACCGACGAACCTGCAGATGAAGGTATGGTGTCTATTCTAGAGCCTTTCATCGACACCATTGTGATCTGTACTATTACCGGCTTAGTGATTCTCTCCAGCGGAGTGTGGAAAGAAAAGTTTAACAACGAATTCCAGCGCGCGGACATGAGTTTTGTTGGCGGGACTTACAGCGAGTCTAACGCGGCTGATGTGACTGAACTATTTAGCTATCTTAACGGCGACAGCAGCAACGCGGCCAACTATTCGGGGCCGGTCAATCTCGTCGATGGCATTGTCACTAACCCTAATGACTTTACGTTAATAAGCGCCCGCTCGGTGGCAGAAAACTCGGTGTTCACTAAAGACAATGAGCCTTTGACAGGCAGTGTGAATGTTGTGGAGGGTCAGCTGGAAGATACCGCCATCGAGGTAACAGGTGATTCCTTGCTGCACTCGGTGCCATTGACTACGGTTGCGTTCACCCGCGGCCTGTTCGGTGATTTTGGCAAGTACATTGTATCGGTGGGGCTAATGCTATTCGCATTTTCAACCGCGATCGCTTGGTCTTACTATGGCGATAGAGCCATGACCTATTTATTAGGCCCTAAATCCGTTTTTCCTTATCGGGTTGTCTATGTGCTGGCGTTCTTTTATGCCGCCCTTGCAGATACCACCGTAATCTGGAACTTATCGTTGATAACCATTGTCTTGATGACAGCGCCTAACCTGATAGGCATTTCTTTGATGCACAAAGAAATGAAGCAAACAGTAAAAGACTATTGGGAGCGAACCGATCATGGCAAGCACAAGGCTGACTAAAGCCCGTGCGTTAAGCGCTGAAATTAAATTGGATTAATTTCAGCGCTGTTATGCCTCGCCAGGCAAGCGAATGTTTTCAACAATTCGCTGTACTTCTTCTGGGGCGTCGTTGGCAAATCTAGACACGGTATAGGCAGTAAGTAGATTTAAAAGTGTCCCCATGGTGCCAATACCCTCAGGCGATATGCCAAATAACCAATTCTCAGCGTTGTCTGCAGCTGGGTTAATAAATCTAAAGTAGATAATGTAGGCTGCTGTAAAACCAAAGCCTACAACCATGCCGCTGATGGCGCCTTCCTTGTTCATCTTCTTATTGAAAATACCAAGCACGATTGCCGGGAAAAACGAAGCCGCGGCCAGGCCGAAGGCGAAGGCCACTACTTGCGCCACATAGGCAGGGGGGTAGATGCCGAAGTAGCCGGCCACCAGCACGGCGAAAAAGATAGAAAGCCTTGCGTAGAGTAGCTCCTGTTTCTCGGTTATATCAGGCCTAAACGTCCTTTTTAGAAAGTCATGGGCCACTGAGGTTGAAATCACCAGCAGAAGCCCGGCTGCAGTGGATAACGCGGCGGCCAAGGCGCCAGCTGCAACTAAAGCAACCACCCAGTTAGGCAGCCCAGCAATTTCTGGGTTTGCCAGCACCATGATATCTCGGTTCACCGTAAGCTCGTTGGTCAGTGGATCGCCGACATACTGAATGCGGCCATCTTCATTCTTGTCATCAAACACAATGAGCTTGGTGGTTTCCCACTTGCTAAACCATTCCGGCATAGTCGAGTATTCAACGTTATTGACCGTGTTGATAAGATTCATTCTTGCAAACGCTGAGACGGCGGGGGCTGTGGTGTAAAGTATGGCGATAAAAAGCAGCGCATAGCCAGCGGATTTGCGCGCGTCCTTTACATTGGGCACTGTAAAAAAACGGATAATTACGTGGGGCAGCCCGGCGGTACCAAACATTAATGCGGCGGTAATAAAGAAAACATCTTGGGTGCTTTTCTGACCCTCGGTGTATACGGCAAACCCAAGCTGCTCGGATATGCCGTCGAGCCGGTCGAGTAAGTAACCCCCGCCGAATGCTTCGGTGAGTTCTGAGCCAAACCCAATTTGCGGTATAGCCTGCCCCGTCATAAGAATGGAGATGAAGATTGCAGGTACCATAAAAGCGAAGATAAGCACACAGTATTGCGCAACTTGGGTATAGGTTATCCCTTTCATACCGCCAAGCACGGCGTAGAAAAAGACGATCGCCATACCAATTATTACGCCGGTTGTTATGTCTACTTCGAGAAATCTGGAGAAGACGATGCCAGCGCCCTGCATCTGACCGCAAACATAAACGAACGAAACCACTATGGCGCAGAAGACAGCAATTAGCCGCGCGCTGCGGGAATAATATCTGTCACCTATAAAATCTGGGACCGTGAATTTTCCGAACTTTCTTAAGTAGGGTGCCAACAACAGCGCCAGCAAGACGTAGCCGCCAGTCCAGCCCATTAGATAATAGGTGCCGTCTCGGCCTATGAAAGAGATCAGCCCGGCCATTGAGATAAAGGATGCCGCAGACATCCAGTCGGCCGCGGTCGCCATGCCGTTGGCAAGAGGATGCACGCCCCCGCCAGCCACGTAAAAATCCTTAGTCGATTCGGCCCGAGACCAGATGGCGATACCGATATATAAGCCGAAAGTTAGGATGACGAAAAGGTAGGTCCAGACTTGTACGCTCACTGAACCTCTCCCGTACTGCTGGTTTCGGCACTTGCTTGCTGGTCAGTGTATTTATTGTCCAGGCGATCCATAAGCCAGATATAGGCAACAACTAGAAGCAAAAAGACAATGATCGAACCCTGCTGGGCGATCCAGAAACCGAGTTTAAAGCCGCCGAAACGGAAACTGTCTAGGTAGTCGACAAAAAGAATGCCGCAAGCAAAAGAAATAAAGAACCAAACCGTTAAGAGCGAAAGCACTATAGTTAAGTTGCTCTTCCAGTAGCTTTTGGCGTGTTGGTCTGACATGAAATACCCCTAATTATTTTTTATTGTTCATCATTGTGCGAGCTCTTAATAAACCCGTTTAATAACAATGAGTTAGAGTGGTTCTTGGCATGTTTTATAGATTTTTCATGGTACCACCTCAGCGTTAGTTGGTATAGCTCAGGCGGCTGGAGATGTTGCTAAAGACCTTAGGTTTTCACCTTGTCTATTGAAGGTCTTCTACTAGACTTATGGCAATGGCGAGAGTTTGCCAATTGCAGAGTGGTTTTTCATTGAACACCAATAGCCGAATTTTAGCTTTATACACTAAGGCCTTGAGCGCTGCTCGAGTGCGTGTGGTGTTGATCGGTGCTGCGGTATTTGTTGCCGCGCTTGGGTTTGCAGTCAGCCTGAATATCTATAGCGGCAGGCCCGCTGGCCAGTTGGGTCTAGTTCAGGTGTTTTGTATTTTCGGTTTGTCGGGGATGGCTTGTTGGTTAGTGCTGGATTCTCTGCTAAAGAAAGTGATTACTTCCCTAAGCAGTAAGCAGGTGTCAATTTCAGGCATTAACCAAAAAATGCAGGAGAAAGTTAGGCAGCGAACCAGTGAGCTGGAATCGAGCTCCCTCGAGCTGGAGCACTCCCTACGAATAAAAAGCGAATTTCTTGCAACCATGAGTCATGAAATTAGAACCCCAATGAATGGGGTGCTTGGCATGTGCCAATTGTTAGGTGAAACAGATTTAACAGAGCGTCAGCGGCGCTATTTGGGTATTGTGAATGCTTCTGGCAAGTCACTGCTGGACTTGCTAAACAACGTGCTTGACTACTCTAAAATAGAAGCGGGAAAGATGCAGGTAGAAAGCATTCCGTTTGATTTAGAGAGTTTGGTGGACGAATGTTTAAGTGTTTTTTCGTTAAAAGCCTTAGAGAAGAAAGTGGCTCTTTATGGTGGCTTGGCGACCGATGTCCCTCGGGTGTGTCTTGGCGATCCCACTAGAATTCGCCAAATCTTAATGAATTTATTGTCCAACGCCATCAAGTTTACCTTCGATGGGGATGTTTCATTGCGGGTGCTTGTGGGGGCTAAGCAAAGTGAAAACCCTAACCTGACAACGCTGCGGTTTGAGGTCCATGATGAGGGCATCGGTATGAGCCAAGCACAGCAGCAGAACTTGTTTAGCGCGTTTGCCCAGACAGATGTGTCGACAGCCAGAAAGTATGGGGGAACTGGCTTGGGCTTGGTGATCAGTAAAGAGCTTTTAAAGCTTATGGGTGGCAGCATCTCGGTCGTTAGTAAACTGGACAAGGGTTCAACGTTCTTCGCTGAACTACAGTTGGGCAAGGTAGAAGCGACAGCTGCGTTGGCCTACCGCAGGCAGGAGAAACCGCTGACAGAGGTTTTCGCGCTGGTAGTGGAGTCGCCTGGTGCTGCGCAGCTGCTGAAAGCGCAGCTCGAATATTGGGGCGCAGCAGTGGTGACTGCAAGCAGTGCTGAAGACGCGCGAAAAATGATGCGCTCGGGGACTTGTGACAGCGTGAATCAAATTATCTCAGCAGCGGCCTTGCCTGATGGCAATGGGGTTGAGTTGATTGATGCGTTGGTTCGGCAGTTGCCCGACCGAGATTTGCAGTCAATGGTGATTATGCCTATTAGTCTTGAAAGCATGATCCCGCCAAAAGGAGTGTTTAAGCTGCTAGAGCGCCCAGTGTCTTCGACCGAGCTGTACGATGCAGTGTCTCTGGCGGCAGCAACGCCATTGGCAAAATTGCCCCTTGCTGCCGAAAAACGCAATCGCGGCAGCTTCGCGGATATTAGAGCGCTCGTTGCCGAGGATAACCAAGTCAATCAGATGGTGATTACCGGGATATTGAAAAAATTCAATATTTCCCCGGTCGTTGTTGAAGATGGCGCGGATGCTGTGAAAGCGATGAGTCAGCAGGATCAGAGTTTCGACCTTGTACTTATGGACTGTGAAATGCCGATAATGGATGGTTGGGAAGCCACCGAGCGAATACGCCAAATAGAGCAAACAAATTTAGTTGAGAACCCTGTGAAAATTGTGGCATTAAGCGCCCATGTAATCGCTGAACCAAAGGCAAGAGCCTTGCTGGCAGGCATGGATCGGTTTGAGGCTAAGCCTGTGGATATTGATTCGGTAGAGAGCTTTTTACATGAGTACTTTCCGCGGCAACAGCCATTGGATCACCCCGGCAAAGAACTCACTCAGTAATCAGTCTGCACTATAATCTATCGCGCTAAGCAGCAGCTCGCTGCAGCGTAGGGCAAGCGCTGCCTGCTTAACTTCATTGGCTTTTTGGTATTCTCTGTGCAGCTGGCGTAGCTGCTGGCGATCGAGACTGGGGTGTTTAGCGAGCAATTCGTTAATCACCGGGTCGCCTTGGGAGAGTAGGGCTAATGCGTTTTTGTCGGCAAGCTTTTTGCGCTTAGTTTTTGCTGAAACGTAATTTGGCGATTCTAGTTTGGCCACCTCTTCAGCAATGGCGACATAGTCAGACTCTCGCATTAACCTGCCAATAAACTGCAGCTGACGATTTTTGGCCGCAAAGCTTTTCGGCAGCCGGTTGTATTCTTCGATTGCAGAAACCAGTGTATCCGTCACAGAAAGCCCAGCGAGCTGGGCGGGTTTTAGCTCTGTTAACTTTTGCCCCAGCGCCTGCATGGCGTCGGCGTCTCTTTTACGCTGGCTTTTACTGATCAGGTCGAAATCGTTGTCTGTCTCATCGTTCATGGTAAATAGAATGCCTTTGCAAGCCCTAGGAAGGCGAAGAAACCCACTGAATCAGTGACCGTGGTAAGTGCCACAGAGCCTGCCAGCGCCGGATCTATGTTGATGCGCTTTAACAGTAGCGGCAAAAAAGCACCTGCAAGCGCGGCGGTAACTAGATTGATAATCATTGCCGCGGCGATAACCAAGCTTAAGGCTAAATCGTTGTACCAAAGAAAAGTAACTACAGCGATTACCACTGCCCACAGCGAGCCGTTGAGAACGGCCACCCCCAATTCTCGGCGTAACAGCCAACCACTGTTGGATTGACTAATATGCCCCAGCGCCAAGCTGCGAATAACTAGGGTTAGTGTCTGGGTGCCAGCGACGCCGCCCATGTTTGCAACTATCGGCATTAGAACGGCTAAGTAGACCACCTGATCGAGGGTGTCTTGAAACAGATAGATTACAAAAGAAGCGAATACGGCGGTGAGCAGATTGACCCCCAGCCACAAAGCTCTGCGCCTTGCTGTTTTGAAGACCGGGGCAAAAGTATCGTCTTCTTCATCAAGACCAGCCATGCTCATCAGGGAATGCTCGGTGCTGTCGCGGATGACATCAACGACGTCATCGATGGTGATTCGACCTACCAGTTTGCCCGAGTCGTCCACTACTGGCGCAGACACCCAATCATGTTGCTCAAACAGCTGGGCAACTGCAGTGGCCTCCATGTTGACATTGATAGCCACTAAGTCACTGCTCATGACTTCTCTCACGGTTGTTTGTGGATCGGCTACCAGCATTGCCTGGATTGGCAAAACACCTAAATACTGATCCTTGCGGTTAACCACTAAGATGCTATCGGTCATTTCTGGAAGTGAGTCATGGCGCCTTAGGTAGCGTAGCACCAATTCAATGCTATGATTTCGGCGCACAGTGATAGTGTCCGTGTTCATCAGGCCACCGGCAGTGTCCTCATCATAGGATAAAATGGTGACCATGCGGTCTCGGTCTTGCTGATCCATTGCCTGCAAGACTTCACCGGCCACTTGCTGGGGCAGCTGCTGCAAAATATCAGCGAGGTCATCAATCTCATAACCTTCAGTTAGCTGGGCAACCTGCTCTGCATTGAGGTCTTTCAAGATATCGTTTTGCAGCGCCTCGT
This sequence comes from uncultured Pseudohongiella sp., assembly GCA_964352445.1. Lineage (GTDB taxonomy): Bacteria > Pseudomonadota > Gammaproteobacteria > Pseudomonadales > Pseudohongiellaceae > UBA9145. The sequence goes on from CAYGSO010000008.1 coordinate 32,779, forward strand.
TGAGGTACTGAAGAACATCTCCCTCTGAGTCCTTGTCGACCAGCTGCCAAATTACACTTCTTGCTTTGGGCGGCGAAGATTCCAATAAATGGGCAATACCTGCGGTGGGCAGGGTTTGGATCATCTGCCTAACTTGATACAGCGAGCCGCTGTCGAGAGCATCGTTAAGCTCTTGAACAGGAGTTTTGTGAGGTTGGGATTCGTTAGGCTGAGTCATTTTGCTCTTTTTGACGCCCTTGACAGGCTTCCTGTGGGTAACTAGACCGACGCTTCTTTTTCAGTGAACTGGAACAAGCCACCGCGAAGCCGAGCAGGCGCAATTCTAACGCCCATCGCGGCTAAATGAAATCTCTATGGTCGGGATTTGGTGGCTAGTGCTGCGTTTGGGGCAAACCCCGGCTATTGAGCTTCATCGAAACGATTATTTATAAGCGCTATTATAGCTGTCATTGCGCTCTCTTCATCCTTACCTTCTACGCGCACCGTCAGAGTAGTGCCTTTGGTGGCAGCGAGCATCATGAGTGATAAGATGCTCTTGCCATCGACCATATTTTTAGAGCCTAGCTCGATCTTGCTGGCATAGCTGCTGGTAAGGCTAACCAATTTGGATGCAGCACGGGCGTGCAAGCCAGCTTTGTTAATAATCTCTACTTCTTGCTCTATCATTTTACACTCGCCAATTTATACCAGCTCTCTGTGTCTGACCTGGACATTACTGAAGCCGTCATGAAAGCGCTTGCTTAGCTGTTCGCACATATAAACAGAGCGATGCTGACCACCGGTACAGCCAATGCCAACAGTCATATAGCTGCGATTGTTGCTTTCAAACGAGGGTAGCCACTTCTTCAGGTAAAGGGCTATGTCATCAAGCATCTCAGTTACCAGAGGCTGCTTGGCTAAGAAATCTATGACGGCCTGATCTGACCCTGTTAGAGCGCGAAGGGAAACATCCCAGTAGGGGTTTGGCAGACAGCGCACATCGTAAACGATATCAGCATCGACCGGAATTCCATTTTTAAAACCGAAAGATTGGAACAGCAGAGCCAGACCTTTATCCACGTTGTCCAAAAGGCGGTTCTTGATAGTGTCTCTGAGCTGGTGCAGCGACATGGTGCTGGTATTGATTGATAAAGTCGCCATTACCGAGATCGCCTCTAACAGCTCCGATTCTTTATCAATGGCTTCTTTAAGGCCGACGGTGCTGGACGTCAGAGGATGTTTGCGTCTGCTTTCACTAAAGCGCTTGAGCAAGGTTTGGCTATTGGCGTCGAGAAAAATCACCTCAGTTGGAAAGGATTCGTCTTCGATCATCGATAAAATATGCGGCACTTGGGCCAGGTCCGCTGAGATATTGCGGGCATCAATACTCACGGCGATGTTTGATGTGCCTGCAGCGCCAGAAGAAACTCGGGCGGCGAGGGCAGGCAGCAAACTTGCCGGCAGATTGTCGATGCAGTAATACCCCCGGTCTTCAAGGATGTGCAGCACCGTACTCTTGCCTGAACCTGATCTTCCGCTAATGATGGTGAGCTTCATAGGTGTCACTGATAACAAATGGTTGATTAGCGGCGCGCCGATTAAAAAAGAGCGCGCCGGGTGTAAAAAAACACGCCGGCTGTAAAAAACACGCGGTAATTAAACAACGCGCCGGTTATTGAACGACGCACCGGCTATTAGCAGACAACGCGCCCCATCGACTAATAGGTTATTGCAATATTGTAAAGATCTTGGGCATCGCTAGTGCTTCTTAAGGTGAAGCAAAAATCTTCGTCACTGAATAGCTTGGCTATTTGACCAAGGGCTTGCACGTGCTCATCTTGCTGTTGCTCAGGCACTATAAGAACAAATAGCAGATCAACCGGTTTGTCGTCTATGGCATCAAAATCAATGCCCTCTTGCAGCGTGATTAGCATGCCGATGATTCCGGTACAAAGCGGAACTCGGCAGTGGGGAATGGCGATGCCGTTGCCAAGCCCGGTGCTGCCTAATTTCTCGCGAGCCATCAGCGCGGTAAAAATATCGTCGGCATCTAAATGTTTATGCTCGGTGCCTAATATTTCACTGATGGTAGTTAGCAGCCGTTTTTTGCTTACTCCTTCTAAGTTGCTTAAGCACCTTGATTCAGAAAGGATGTCTTCCAATTGCATTTTGTCGTTCTCTCAATATTTAATTACTTCGGTCTACAGGGGTTTGCTAAAGCTAATCTACTAAGCGTTTTCTCTCATTAGAGGGAGGAATTGAAAGCGATTCGCGGTACTTTGCTATCGTCCGTCTTGCTACGTTGATGCCTTTTTCTTCTAGCAGTTGGGTGATTTTACTGTCGCTGAGAGGTTTTCTGACACTTTCAGCAGCGACCAGCTTCTTAATGATAGCTCGAATTGCGGTGGACGAACATTCGCCGCCGCCTTTTGTTGATACATGGCTTGAAAAAAAGTATTTGAGTTCAAAAATCCCGCGTGGGGTATGCATGTATTTTTGAGTGGTGACTCGAGATATGGTCGACTCATGCATATCGACGGCTTCAGCAATATCATGCAGTACTAGCGGCTTCATGGCTTCTTCACCATACTCTAAAAAGCCTTTTTGATGCTCGACAATTCGAGTCGATACTTTCATCAGGGTTTCGTTGCGGCTCTGTAGGCTTTTTATGAACCAACGGGCTTCCTGCAAGTTGTCTTTTAGGTAATTATTTTCGCTGCTGGAGTCGGCACGTTTAACCAAAGATGCGTAGCTGCTGTTTATACGGATTTTCGGAGCCGTCTCTGGGTTCAGATCGACTTTCCATTTTCCTGTTTCAGTATCCTTGCTAACAATGACATCAGGCACTACATAGCTTGTCGTTGGCGGACAAATGTTTGCACCAGGCCTAGGGTCAAGGCTTTCGATGAGGGCAATGCTGGCCTGCAGCTCGGTTTCGTTGAGTTTAGTGCGCCGCATTAATTGCGCATAATCGCGATGTGCTAACAGCTCGAGGTAATCAGTGATAATTACTTTGGCATTCTTTATTTGTTTTTCTAGCGAGGGATCATCGAACTGCCTTAATTGAATTAAAAGGCACTCGGCAAGACTGCGATAGCCCACGCCGATAGGGTCAAACTGCTGGATTCGATGGAGTACCGCGGTAATCTCTTCGATATCAATATCAGCTTCCGCGTCAAAACCCGAATGGATGGACTCTAAGTCAACTGTGAGTAAACCATTGGCGTCGATCGCATCGATGATGGCATAGGCAATGGAGAGATCCTGCTCGGACATGGGTGTGAGGTTTAACTGCCACAGTAAATGATCCTGCAGTGTTTCCTCGACGGAGTTTCTAGATTCAAAATCCAAAGAATCTGCATCTGATGATGCGCCCGATGAATAGTTGTTTGGGTAAATATCGTCCCAATTGCTATCAACCGATAGATCATTGGGAATGTCACTTTGCCAGTCTACATCGCTACTGGGAGTTGGGTCGCCCTCGCTAGACTCTTCCGCAGAATCGGCTTTAGGCTCGATCTTTATTTCTTGCTGGGTATTGGCTTCGTAGCTGGACTCAAATGAGTCATCGTCTTCCATAAGCTCTAACATCGGATTAGATTCCAATGCCTGATGAATCTCCTGTTGCAAATCCAACGTGGAGAGCTGCAAGAGCTTGATTGCTTGCTGAAGCTGGGGCGTCATAGTTAGCTGCTGACCGAGCTTGAGCTGCAAAGATAATTTCATAGAATTTACTAGTTATTCAGAAAGTTAAGAGCAAGTAGGGCGGAGCTGTCGCGGCGCCAAAAAGCAGAGTATAGCAAGTATCGTGCCTTTTTTGCACAGCGTAGATTTAAGAGTTTTTAGGGGGGTGTTAAACGCAGTTTGAGCAGCTAATTTTGCGCGCCATCCGTCAATTTAGTGGTTAGATGTGGAACTGTTCGCCAAGGTAGACTTCGCGCACTTTGCTGTTGCCTAAGATGGCCTGCGTGTCACCCTCCGCGATAATTTGGCCCTCGCTAACAATATAGGCTTTTTCACAGATATCGAGAGTTTCTCGCACGTTGTGATCCGTAAGCAGCACCCCAATGCCCTTGGATTTTAAATGCTCGATGATGCGTTTAATATCGCTGACTGAGATCGGGTCGACGCCAGCGAAAGGCTCATCCAGCAACACAAACTTGGGGTCAGTTGCTAATGTTCGGGCTATTTCTGTGCGCCTTCGCTCACCGCCGGAGAGACTCATGCCTTTGTTAGATCTAATATGAGTAATACTAAATTCTTCAAGCAAGGATTCTAGTTTGGCCAATCGTTCCTCTCGGCTTAACCCTTTGCGGGTTTCCAATATCGCCATAATATTGTCTTCAACCGTGAGGGTGCGAAAGATTGAAGAATCTTGGGGCAGGTAGGAGAGCCCGTAACTCGCGCGTTGGTGAATGGGCAGTTGGGTAAGCTCGTCAGCGGCAAGAAAAACTTTGCCTCTATCTGGTTTTATCAGCCCAACCAGCATATAAAAGCAGGTTGTCTTGCCCGCACCGTTAGGGCCCAGCAGGCCAACGATTTCTCCTTGCTTAATGGTAAGTGAGACATCGCGGACAACTTCTCTTCCTTTGTAGCTTTTGGCAAGATTTGTCGCTGACAGCATAGTTTATCTTATTCTTGGGTGAAACTGCCCACACAGGGGCCAGTTGTATTTGGTACAAGATCTAATCTAGGCAGGTAGACAATGGCTGCACAATTAAGGGTTGTGTCGGGAGATTCAATGTGGGCATTGCCAGTGAGCTCAACTACTGATTCGCCAGTCTCTTCTTGGCTAAACATAACAATGCTATCGCTTCGGCCGGAGACGCTGGCGCCGGCACCCTCGAGGTCTTGGGAATACAGAACTGGCGTGCCGTGGACGGTGACTTTTAATAGCTCTCGAGTCGGTTCGTCAATTTCAACCACAGCCGTGTCACCAAGTATCACGAGTGAGCCCTGGGTTACCTTGACATTGTCGTTAAGGTTGAGAAATCGAATGCCGCCGGCAATGCTCATGATGATGCCGTCAGCACTGTAATTAACTTTCTCTGAAAGCAGGCCAGGCTGATTGTTTTCGGCCGCCAGTATAGGCGCACAGACGCTGACTAAAAATAGTAGGCTGGTAACAACGCCGGCGCAGCGGGCCAGAGTTTTAGTTGGAAGTCTCGGGCTCATAGGTTCCTTGAACGTCTTGGTGAAACACAATTTCATCGGTTGCTAAATTAGCGAACATACCTATTGAAGTCTGAGAAAGCACTTCGGTTTCGACCAGCACGGCATCGGCCGTGAGCAGCTGCTCTTTATCAAAGTCCACATCAAGGCTCGCCGTGGTTATCACGGTTCGATTGCCAAACTCGTTGACCGAATATACCTCGACATTGCCCTCTAATAGCATTGATCGCGAGTCTTGTTCCTCACCGCCTTGAGGTTTTTGGACAGTGCCGGTTTTAGCGACAACATTCCAAGTGGGTGAACCCTGCTGATACAGGCGAATAAACGGGTTGTCTAAAACGGTGGTGTCATCGACAAATTGGGTTTGGCGGTCTGCCCGCAAGGTGTAGTTTATTTGCCCGTTAATGTCATACAACACCGTGTTGATTCCCACAGAGTAGGCTTCGTAAGCTATTGCATTGGAGGCAGGTAGGGCGGCAGTTTCGGTGGTGTTTTCAGCAATTCTGAGGCTGCCGATAATGAGACCAAGGCATAGGATTGATAAAGCTGCGATAAGGGCTGTTTTTGACATTTTGGCAGTCAATTACTCAGATAACGTTGAGCTTAGCATGAATGGGTCGAATTGGATTGGGGCGGATGATAAGCCATTAGATCTCGCGAACAAACTGCTCATACTTGTCTTGGGCTTTTAGCAGGTAGTCAGTGATTTCTCTGACTGCGCCGCAGCCGCCTGATTTGGCAGTAATCGCATCTGCTGCGGACGTTACGTCTGCGTGTCCGTTAGGCACCGAAAAACTTAAGCCGGCTTTTTTCATAACCAGCAAATCTGGTAAGTCGTCGCCAACGAAACAGATGTGTTCCAGCGGCATGGGCTTTGCTGCCAGGATTTCGTCCAGGGCGCAGGCTTTGTCTTCACGGCCTTGAATCAAAATTTGGATGCCTAAATCGGCAGCCCGTCTCGCAACGATGTCTGACTTTCTGCCGGTGATGATGCCAACCTCAATGCCGGCAGTCATGGCCATCTTGATGCCATGCCCATCTAGAGTGCTGAAGGACTTAAACTCATCCCCGCTATTTGAAAAAACTATCTTGCCGTCAGTGAGCACACCGTCGACATCAAGCAGTAGGAGCCTGATGTGTTTGGCACTGTGTGAAACGGTTTGTTGGTTTGAATTGAAATGCATAGTTATACAACCTTAGCTAGCAGCAGGTCGTGCATTTTAACTATACCCACCAAGTGATCGTTGTCATCTTTAACGATAAGGACGTAAACCTTGGTTTCTTCCATAATTTTTGCAGCCTCAGCAGCCAGTGCCGAACTTGAGATGAATCTATAGTTGCCAGAAACAGCTTCGCCAATAGTCAAGCTGCGGACGTCTTTACCTGAATCGATAGTGCGTCTGAGATCGCCATCGGTAAACACGCCGAGTAATTCCCCTGATGGGGCATTGACCGTGGTCATGCCAAAGCCTTTGTTACTCATTTCGACTAAGGCAGTCATGATTGGCGTATCGGCATGCACTTTAGGAATTTCGGCGCCGCTGTGCATTACATCGCTGACTTTGACTAAAAGCTTGCGGCCTAAGCTGCCGCCAGGGTGAGATACCGCGAAGTCATCTGGGGTAAACCCTCTTGCCTCGAGTAAAGCCATGGCTAGGGCATCGCCTAATACCAGCGCAACAGTAGTGCTGGAGGTGGGCGCTAGACCAAGTGGGCAGGCTTCTTCTGCTACGCTGGCATCAAGATCAAAATCGGCTGCTTTGGCAAGTTCGGAGTCTTTGTTGCCGGTGATGGAAATTAGCCCAACGCCTTTTCGCTTGAGCACTGGAAGCAGCGCGGTAATCTCAGCCGTGTTGCCGGAATTCGACAAGGCTATAACCACATCAGCGCTGGTTATCATGCCAATGTCGCCATGACTCGCCTCGCCTGGATGCACATAGTGAGCGGGGGTGCCAGTGCTTGCTAAGGTGGCGGCAATCTTTCTGCCAACATGACCTGACTTTCCCATGCCAGTCACAATGACTCGACCTGAAGTGTTTAGCATGAGGTTGCAGGCGCCAACAAAGTCTTCATTCACTCTCGTGAGCAGAGCCTGAACTGCTGCGGTCTCAATTTGTATAGTGCGCAGAGCGCTGTTAATAAGTGCGGCTGATTGAGTCATAGTGTTTTGCAGGTGCCAGTGTGTATCTTAGTGTGCTTACGATAACAGGATCATGCATTTAATTGAAACAACATAGCACCGAACCACGCTGCATACATGGCTAATAAGCAAGCGCCATTAGCCCGCGTTATCATGGTGTTTTTCTTGATGCCGCGGTAGGCAAAAAATGCCAGCAGTAGAGTTAAGATCAATACTGCGCTGTAGTCGCGGTAGAGCAGCTCGGGTTCTATAGGGCCCGGGCTAAGAAGACCAGGAAAGGGAAGTACTGCAAGCAGATTTAGAATGTTTGATCCAACAATATTGCCAATGGCCAAATCATGGTGGCCTTTGAGTACGCAGGTAATTGATGCTGCAAGCTCTGGTAGGCTAGTGCCCAAGGCGACAATGGTAAGCCCGATTATCCCAGTAGTTACCCCTAAACTGCCGGCGATTGAAGTAGCCGCGGCCACTAAAGCTTCAGCGCTTAAAACCAATAGAGCCAAGCCGAGACCGAGATAGGCGGTGGCCTGGATGTTAGACACCCCTGCAAAGTCGTCCTCTTGCAATTCAGACACGGCGGTAGATTTAGCCTTTTTCCGAAATAGCTTAAAGCCAAAATAAAAAGTCAAAATAATTAATATAATTGAATCGAAGATGCCAAGTTGCAAATCGATTAGCAGCACGCCAGTGACCACCGTCACCAGAATCAGAGCGGGTATCTCTTTGTTGATCAGTGAGGGCGGCGGCTTCAAGGGGCTTATGAGCGCTGCTATCCCTAACGCAACTCCGATATTGAACAAATTAGAACCCAAGGCGTTGCCTATGGCTAATTCTGGCTCGCCTTCCCAAGCAGAAGCGGCTGAGGAAAAGATTTCAGGTGCGGAAGTTCCGAAGGCAACGATAGTTAGCCCTATCATCAGAGGCGAAACTCCCCAGCTTCGGGCTAAAGCGGAAGCGCCAAATACGAATTTGTCCGCTCCCCAAATTAGTCCGATAAATCCGAGGACGATAATGACAGCGTCGAGGAGCATAAGTTAATAAATTCTTGGGACTGCTTTAAAAGCCGACAATTAGAGAGGTGTTTTTGGTTGTTTGCAAGTAATAATTTATTGAACCGCACAATTGATGTAAACTTCCACCTCCTAGTTTTAGTTCAGTCTTCGTTAAGCTCGTCAGGCTACTATCACTATCTCAACCGCACGATCGGGGACGGTAGTGAGCATGACAGCTGCAGGCCTTAAATGCCTAGGCCAGCGGTGCTTTGCTGCATCACAAGACGCATTCTCTGTAGTTATAATTGAGGGTTAAGCACATGAAATTGCTACATAAAACTCTATCGGCACTGGCGTTTATGATGGTTTTTAGCGTCAATGTCAGTGGCCAGGATATGAGTGCTGTCGAAACGGCGGAGCTTGGTGTTCAGACTTTACTGACGACCGCGGCTGATTCTAAGCAGTTTTTTCTCAGTGATCGCGAACGCTATTTCTCAGAAATTGAATCGGTACTCAATACGTTTGTCGATTTTAACGCCGTTGCAACGGTGGTCATGAACCGCTTTGCAGACTCTGCTAATGACGCACAGAAAGAGCGATTCGCCAATATCCTAAAAACCACGCTTACCCGCTTTTATGGGGCCTCGCTGGTTGCTTACAACGGCGAGAAGCTAGTCTTTCTGCCGCCGCGCAACCCAAGCTCAGACCCCCGCGCAGACACCGTGGTTGGCATGGAGCTTAGAGGCGACACTAATCTAGAGCTGCAATATCAGATGTTTATAAACGCCGATAATCAATGGAAGCTGAAGAACTTGAGCCTTGCAGGGATTAACCTCGGGCGGCAGTACTTCACACAGTTTTCAGCCTTGATGTCTAAGCACGACAATGACATTGATGTTGTGCTGGATAATTGGAAATAGGCTAAAACGGAGAATGTTTAATTGGATGCAAAACAAATAGAAGAGCTGCTGCGAGCGCAGTTTCTCGATGCTCAACTTGAGGTTGCCGGCGGTGAGGGCAAATACCAGGTGGCGATAGTCAGCGATAGCTTTGACGGCCTTAATCAGGTTAAGCGGCAACAATCAGTTTACAAAATCTTGAATGAGCACATATCCAGCGGTGCGATTCACGCAGTCAGTATGCGATTGAAAACAACAACAGAAACCTAGATCCACCCTAATTTGGAATAAATATGGATAAGCTACTGATCAGTGGTGGTGTTTGCTTGGAAGGCGAAATTCGCATCGCGGGGGCTAAAAACTCTGCTTTGCCAATCCTGGCGGCAACTTTGCTGACCCGTGACACGGTGCAGGTTTGTAATTTGCCCCATCTGTTCGATATAACCACCATGATTGAGCTTTTAGCCTGTATGGGGGTGCAACCTGTCATCGATGAAAAGCTGAATGTAGAAGTTGATAGCAGCACCATAAAGCACTTCAACGCGCCCTATGAATTGGTGAAAACAATGCGTGCATCAATTTTGGTGTTGGGGCCTTTGTTAGCACACTACGGGGAGGCCCAGGTGGCGTTGCCTGGCGGCTGCGCAATTGGCAGTCGGCCGGTGAATCTTCATATAACAGCCCTTGAAGCAATGGGCGCGACTATTGTTGTAGAGGATGGCTATATCAAGGCTAGCGTTAAAGACCGGCTCAAAGGCGCACATATTTTCATGGACCTTGTTACCGTGACCGGTACTGAAAACGTCATGATGGCGGCAACTCTTGCCCGCGGCGTGACCACAATCGAAAACGCCGCCCGTGAACCTGAGGTGGTCGATTTAGCAAATTGCCTGATCGCTATGGGTGCGAAGATTAGCGGCCATGGTACGGCTACTATAGTCATTGAAGGCGTCGACAAGCTGCATGGCTGTAGTTATTCGGTCATGCCCGACAGGATAGAGACCGGTACTTATTTAATCGCTGCTGCGGCTACCCGCGGCCACATTAAAGTGAAGGGCACTCGGCCAGATATTCTTGAGGCTGTGCTGAGTAAGCTGGAACAAGCCGGCGCCGATGTTAAGGTGGGGCAGGACTGGATAGAATTAAATATGCATGGCGAACGTCCGAAATCGGTGTCCGTGCGCACTGCGCCTTACCCAGCTTTTCCAACCGACATGCAGGCCCAATTTACTGCGTTGAACGCCATTGCCTCCGGAACCGGATCGATTACTGAAACCGTGTTTGAAAATCGCTTTATGCACGTGCATGAGATGAACCGCATGGGCGCCTCAATTCAAGTGGAAGGCAACACGGTAATCGTCACAGGTGTGGACTCTCTCAAAGGCGCTCCGGTAATGGCTACTGATTTGCGGGCGTCCGCAAGCCTTATCATCGCTGGGCTGGTTGGCGAGAACGAAACAACAGTTGATAGGATCTACCATATTGACCGTGGCTATGAATGTATCGAAGAAAAGCTGCAGCTGTTGGGTGCTAAAATTCGCCGTATTCCCTCTTAATCAAACCATTCCTGCTTAGTTGCCGTAAATACCATGAGTAGTTCAGAACTTGTCATTGCCCTTACTAAAGGGCGAATCCTTGAGGAAACCCTGCCCCTGTTCGAAAAAGCGGGGGTTGTGCCGGCAGAAGATATATTTAACAGCAGAAAACTGTTGTTTGAGACCAATCTGCCCCAGGTCAAATTAATGGTGATTCGCGGCGCCGACGTGCCAACCTATGTTGAGTTTGGTAGTGCGGATATGGGAGTGGCCGGTAAGGATCTGATACTTGAGTACGGCAGTGAAGGTTTTTATGAGCCGCTGGATTTAAAAATAGCCCGCTGCAGATTAATGACCGCCGGACCGGTTGAGGCTAGGGCAAAATCGGAGCGTTTAAAAGTGGCAACCAAATTCACCAATATCGCCAAACGTTATTTTGCCGAGCAGGGACAGCAGATTGAGCTAATTAAGCTCAATGGCGCACTGGAGTTGGCTCCGTCCCTAGGCCTTGCTGATGCGATTGTCGATATTGTCGACACCGGAAAAACTCTCAAGGCCAACGGTTTAGAACCTAAAGAGCTTATTGCTGAAATCAGTTCGCGGGTGATTGTAAACAAGGCCTCAATGAAAATTAAGAACGCGCTAATTCGAGACATCATTGGCAAGCTGAGACGGGCGGTCGAAGCTAAAGACTAATTATTAAGAGCTGTAGAAAGAAATGACTGAAGCTATAAGCCTTACCCGGTTAAACGCAAGCGATGCCGATTTCCCAAAGCAGCTGGAGCAGGTTCTGCAGCGCGATATGCTGATCTCAGAAACAATCACCCAATCTGTCAAATCTATACTGGATGATGTCCGCGCTGGAGGTGACGAGGCGCTGCTTCGCTACACGCAAAAATTTGATGGTTTCGATGTGAAAACGATGGCGGATGTTATCGTCGAGCAGGACCAACTGCAGGCGAGTCTTGAGTCTATTTCTGCCAATCAGCGTGACGCGCTGGGTCTTGCGGCTGAGCGAATTCGTGGTTATCACGAAAAGCAGCGACAGGAATCCTGGCAATACAGCGAAAGCGACGGCTCTGTCTACGGTCAGAAGATTACAGCGCTGGAGCGAGTTGGAATTTATGTGCCAGGCGGCAAAGCGAATTACCCGTCCTCAATGCTTATGCTGGCGATACCAGCCATGGTTGCTGGGGTAAAGGAAGTTGTCGCCACCGTGCCGACACAGTGGAATGCGGCTGGAAATTTAGTCTTTGCTGCGGCGGCATTAGCTGGAGTGAGTAGAGTATTTACCGTCGGTGGTGCTCAGGCGATCGGCGCTTTAGCCTATGGCACACAAAGTGTGCCAAAGGTAGACAAAATAGCCGGGCCGGGGAATGTGTACGTTACTGCCGCAAAGAAAATGGTATTTGGCGAGGTTGGCATCGATATGGTTGCGGGGCCTTCCGAGCTGACCATTGTGTGCGACGGGGGTACTGACCCTGATTGGATTGCCATGGATTTGTTTTCCCAAGCCGAACACGACGAACAGGCTCAGTCTATTTTAATTTCAACCGATTTGGGTTTTCTTGAAGCTGTGCAGGAGAGCATTGATCGCTTACTGCCGACCATGAGCAGGGCCGATATCATAAGAAGCTCTTTAGTGAACCGAGGCGCATTTATCTATGCTGACTCTGAGGCCGCGGCAGCCGACGTCGTCAATGCCATAGCCCCCGAGCATCTAGAGCTGTCTGTGTCTGAGCCGGACAAGCTGTTAGGTTTAATCGACCATGCCGGGGCGATCTTTCTGGGGCGTTATACGGCTGAAGCGTTAGGTGATTACTGCGCCGGCCCAAGCCACGTATTGCCAACGTCAGGTTCTGCTCGGTTCTTTTCAGCACTAGGGGTGTACGATTTCCAAAAGCGCAGCTCCATCATCTCGTGCTCAGCAGCAGGCGCAAGTGTCTTGGCGAGAACTGCCGCGGCATTAGCCCGTGATGAATCGCTGGAAGCCCATGCGCTATCAGCAGAATATCGACTCAAAAAGACTGGCGACTAAACAAGCGGCCCGCGCGCCGCTTATTGTTCGATAACAATCGCTTGGCCAAAGCCCAAGGTGGTGGGTAGGACTAGGATTTGGCCTTGGCGAAACACTTCTATTGCAATTGTATCTCCCGGCTTCTTATTCCGAATTTCCATCATAATATTTTGACCGTCGATTACGGCAGTAGACTCAACTCGGGTGATAACATCGCCGGGGCGGATGCCAGCACGTTGGGCGGCGCCGCCGTTATCTACATTTTCCACTAACATACCGCGTATATTGTCGACCCCAAAAAAGAGTTGGCTCGACTGCGCGTTTAAAGCCTCTCCAGTCACAACGCCGAGATAGCCTGAGTTTGACTCTATGGCCTCTTCTATCATGGCTATAGAGGCGTTGAGGGCCAAGCTGACCGGTGTGGCAAAGCCAATGCCTTCAAAATTTCCTGATTCTGAAAAAATCGATGAATTGATGCCGATCAAATTGCCGGCAATGTCGATTAAAGCGCCGCCAGAGTTGCCAGGGTTAACGGCGGCGTCGGTTTGAATAATGTAAACGCTTTGGTCTTTGTCTCGGGAGAAGGCGCTGACAATCCCTTGGGACACCGATTGGCCAATATTCCTTGGGTAGCCGATTGCGAATACGATATCCCCAACCTCAACTAGCTGATCATCACCTACCGAGATAGGGGTCAGGTTGTCCATATTAATGTGTAATATGGCGAGATCGCTGCTCTTATCCCAGGCCACTACCGTGGCAGGTTTGCGCCGGCCGTCTTTGAGAGTAACTTCAGTGTCAAAGACATCGAATAGAGTGTCGACGACATGAAGGTTGGTTAACACGAACCCTCTTGCATCGATGATTACGCCAGACCCAAGGCTAGCGCTTTCTTCCAAGCGCAAATTAAATTTGTCTTGGGCCGCTCGCTCAATCGACTCCACATTAAATTTTGTAGCATTGATACTAACCACAGAGGGGGCGGCCTTGGCGATGGCGTCAACATAGGGTTTAGAAGGGGGCGGGGCGGTATTGACTACTGGTGCTGCTATTTCCATCAAGCTTAGCCGCTGCAGCTGCTGATACTGCAACACCACAAGCGCAAACAGCACTCCGCAAGCGATTGGCCAGCCTAGAAATTTCAAAGTAATGACAATTTTGTCCATCTCGGAGCCTTGTCGGTTAGACGGGAGCACTGTGGTATTATTCGGCTTAGTAAATATACAGCGTGCTAAGGTGGATTCCAATGCCAGTAGAACTTTCCCAGCTAGAAGCCGAGCTTACAAATCTGTTAAGGCCCGAGCAGTTTAAAGACTATTGCCCTAACGGACTGCAGGTTGAAGGCGGTAAATCAATCTCCAAACTAGTGACCGGTGTGACCGCTAGCCAGGCCCTGCTTGACGCCGCTGTCGCGGCCTCAGCAGATGCAATCTTAGTGCACCACGGCTACTTTTGGCAGGGCGAGAGTCCCTGTTTAAAAGGCGCAAAAAAAAATCGCATTAAGACTTTGCTGGATAATGATATTAGCCTGTTTGCCTATCACCTGCCTTTAGACGTGCATCAAGAACTGGGCAACAATGTCCAATTAGCCAAACGGCTTGGCATCGAGATAAGCGGCGATCTGAAGAAGCAAAACAATCATCCTCTGGTTTTTTCTGGCGCCTTTGCTGAGCCTATCTCAGGCGCTGATTTTGCCGCTACAATTTTGCAGGTGCTAGGGCGTGAGGCGTTAGTGATCGAAGGTCACAGTCAGCTAATTAAAACCATTGCTTGGTGCACAGGCGCTGCGCAAAACTACATTGATATCGCCATCGAGGCTGGGGTTGATGCCTATTTAACCGGCGAAGTATCCGAGCAGACAGTGCATAGCGCTAGAGAAGGTGGAATTCATTTTTTCTCAGCGGGGCACCACGCCACAGAGCGCTATGGCGTGTTGGCTGTGGGGGAGTACCTAAGCAAGAAACTGAATATCGAACACGAGTTTATTGATATACCTAACCCCGTTTGAGCTGGCTTAAATAATATTCTCTTGCTTCATCAATTTGATCACTTTATCGATGCACGCGTCGATAGAGTGAGCTGCGGTATCCAACTCCAGAACTGCTGTTTGCGGCGTCTCGTAGGGGAATGAAACCCCGGGGATATCGGCGCTGGGTGAAGCTTCGGCGGCGGTATAAAGCCCGCTTGGGTCTCTTTGTTTGCACACCTCTAGCGGCGGGTTTAGGTAGATTAGATAGCAATTATCTTTGCCTATAACGCTGAGGGCATGCTCACGGGATTCCTCGGTTGGAGCTACAAACGAGGCAAAACAAATAAGCCCCGAGTCGTTGAGAAACTTCGCGACGTGGGAGCTGCGACTTAAATTCTCTGCTCGACCTTTGGCATCGTGGGCTAGGTCTTTGCTAATACCTAGACGCATGGTCTTGCCATCAAGCACCGTGCAAACTCGACCAATATCGAACAGGCGTCTTTCTAAACCGTGAGCAAGGGTAGACTTGCCAGAGCCCGAAACCCCTATAAACATTATCGTCGCTGGTTTTTGTCCAAAACGTGCTTGGCGCTCTTCTTTACTGACGTGGGAACTGCTGGCTGAATGCTGTTGGTTGGCGGCGGCGCCTAAGCTGGCCACCATGCCAGCACCGACAGTGACATTGCTGAGGCGATCAATGATTATAAAATTGCCGGTAGCTCGATTTTGTGAGTAATTGTCAAAGCAAACTGGGCTGTTTAAACTCACCTGGGTTAGGCCAATTTCATTGAGCTCAAGCCCAGGTGCGGGCAGTGTCGCTAAGGTATTTACATCAATACGATTTTTGAAGCCTTTTACTCGCCCTTGAACAGTCTTAGTGCCGAGTTTGAAGTCATAGTCGTTACCGGCTAGGAGAGGGGCATCGGTCATCCAAACGATGTTAGCTTCAAATTCATCAGCAATGGTTGGCAGGTTGTCGGGGTGAGCGATAACGTCGCCGCGGCTGATGTCTATTTCGTCTTCAAGGGTTAGCGTTATCGCCATAGCGGCGTGGGCAAGCTCTAGCTCTTCATCGAAACTCACTATTGACTTAATTCGGCTGGTTTTTCCCGACGGCAGCGCGACTATGGTGTCGCCTTTTCTGACAACTCCTGACGCAATAGTGCCGCAAAACCCGCGGAAATTTAAATTGGGCCGGTTGACATACTGAACCGGAAAGCGGAAATCAGAAAAATTATGGTCGTCGCTGATTTGAACGCTTTCCAAGGTTTCCATCAGTGTGGGGCCGCTGTACCACGGCATATTTGCGCTGGGATTGACAACGTTGTCACCGTCCAATGCTGACAGCGGCAAGAAGTGAAAATCAGCTGGGTTTAGTCGCGCCGCGAGCTCGGTGTAGTCTTGCTTGATTTGCTCGAATACAGATTCTTGGTAGTCGACCAGATCCATTTTGTTAATCGCAACCACTATATGCTTTATGCCAAGCAATGAGGCGATAAAGCTGTGACGCCGAGTCTGGGTTTGTACGCCGTATCTAGCATCAATCAATATTATGGCGAGCTGGCAAGTTGATGCTCCGGTTGCCATATTGCGGGTATATTGTTCATGGCCTGGGGTGTCGGCGATGATGAATTTTCTTTTCGCTGTGGAGAAGTAGCGATAGGCCACATCTATGGTGATACCTTGTTCGCGCTCAGCCTGAAGACCATCGACTAAGAGGGCTAAATCAACTTTTCCGCCGGTGGTGCCAGATTTCACACTATCCGCAGTAATAGCCGCCAGCTGATCTTCATAGATCATCTTTGAGTCGTGCAGCAGCCGACCGATAAGCGTACTTTTGCCATCGTCTACACTGCCACAGGTCAATAATCTCAGCAGCTCTTTGCGCTCATGCTGAGCCAAGTAGGCATTGATATCGGTACTTATTAAATCAGATTTATGAGACATAGTATGTTGCAGTTGCCCAAATTAGTTGTTGCTAGGAAAACGTTCGGTTAGAAATAGCCCTTACGCTTTTTATCTTCCATAGAGCCATTCTTGTCGGAGTCGATTACTCGGCCCTGTCGCTCGGAACTCGTGGTAAGGAGCATTTCTTGAATAATCTCTGGCAGGGTTGTTGCCGTAGACTCAACAGCCCCGGTGAGTGGGTAGCAGCCTAGGGTGCGAAATCTAACGGTTTTAGTCTGGATATTGGTGTCAGGCCCGATCGGCATGCGGTCGTCGTCTACCATGATGTCCACTCCGTCAATATTCACTACCGGTCTTGGTTTGGCGAAATACAAAGGCACTATCTCGATGTTATTGAGATAGATGTATTGCCAAATGTCCAGTTCGGTCCAATTTGACAGGGGAAAAACGCGAATGCTTTCACCCTTATTGATTGCGCTATTGTACAAATTCCAAAGCTCAGGTCGCTGGCTTTTTGGATCCCAGCCGTGGTTTTTATCCCTGAATGAAAAAATACGCTCTTTCGCCCGAGACTTTTCTTCGTCTCTTCTTGCGCCTCCGAAAGCGGCATCAAATTTGTGCGTGTTGAGCGCTTGGCGCAGGGCTTGGGTTTTCATTATGTCAGTGTGCTTTTCACTGCCGTGGGTAAACGGGCCAACTCCCGCGGCAACGCCTTCTTTATTGATATGGACTATTAAATCCAGGTTCAATTGTTCGGCCTGACGATCTCTGAATTCAATCATTTCCCTGAACTTCCAAGTGGTATCTACATGGAGTAACGGAAATGGTGGTTTGCCTGGATAGAATGCTTTCAGCGCCAAATGCAACATTACCGCAGAGTCTTTGCCTACAGAGTAGAGCATAACCGGTTTGTTAAATTCGGCGGCAACCTCTCGCATGATGTGAATGCTTTCGGCTTCGAGCTGTTTTAAGTGGGTGAGGTTATATTCAGGCATATCGAACTAGGGCGTCCTGTGACAGCGTTAGTAGTAGGCAGATGAACAGACGTTAAATCTATTGGGTTTGTATGCTATTGATGCGCGGATTCCTCAGGCAGCTCTTCATCGTCTGAGGTCTTGGCTTTTGCCTTAGCTTTGGCTATGCCGAAGTCTTCAGCTAAAGCCCCTTTTTGCTCGGGATCTTGCTTAGCAGCATAATCCTTTGGTGGAATGAGCCCGCTGGTTTTTTCTTCTTGGTCGGATGAGTCGAATACCGCATCGGAGTCTGTTGGCAGCATTTTAGCGGCCACATCGGTAGGGCAGAGATCTTGGGCACCAGTGGCTAAGTGTTGATACACCTCTCGATAGCTTTCGGTCATGTGATGCACAAGCTCTGCTGTCATGCTGAAATGATCGCTGACGTTGTCGCGATACTCAGTGTGGTTTTCTTTCAGAGCTCTAATTTGGTTTTCAAGTTCCTGTACTCGAGACGGGCTGGTGTTCATTCGGCTGGCTATAACTACACCTATGACTATACCCACTGCTAGAGTGCCTATTGCTACTAACCATATCATGCGATCTTATGCCCCAATGTAAAAATGAAAAACTTTTTGACCTAAGCCAAGCTCCAGATCGTACGAGTATAACCCACAATACAGTGGCAGCTGAAGAAAGTTTAACCTGAAGGTGAAGTAGAAAACTCTGCAGGTTTGAGTGGTTTTATACGGTTTAACCATTAAACGCAGTGATGTAGAAGTAGTTATGAATTGCAAACCACCTTAAAATGCCCAGCCCATGAAGCTGACGCCAATGCCATTAGCGCTTTACATCAAGCCACATAGAAAAATTCGACATGTCTCCAATTGAAAAGTATCGGACAGACCTAGACGCGGGGACTATTTACCCCGACCCTCAGCAAGAAATGGTAGTGCACCATTTGCAGGCGCTCTACGACGCTTTGCAGGAGCAATCTGCAAAGCCACTCTCACCGGGGCGATTTTTGTTTGCTTGGATGTCCAAAGTAAACGATGAGCCGGTGAAAGGGATTTATCTTTGGGGCGGGGTTGGCCGCGGCAAAACTTACTTAATGGATCTGTTTTTTGAATGTTTGCCCTTTGAGCGCAAGAAAAGAACTCACTTTCACCGGTTTATGCAGTCAGTTCACGGCAAATTAACCGCGCTTCAGGGGCAGAAAAACCCGCTGGCAGCGCTGGCCGAGGCCATCGCGCTGGAGGCTAAGGTAGTTTGTTTCGATGAGTTCTTCGTAATCGATATAGGGGATGCGATGATCCTTGCTGGTTTACTGGAGGAACTTTTCAAACGGGACGTGGTGTTGGTGGCAACGTCCAACATCTACCCTGATGGGCTTTACGAAAACGGCTTACAGCGAGACCGGTTTTTGCCAGCAATAAAATTGATTAATCAGCATACGACTGTGGTAGAGCTCAAATCCGACACCGACTATCGGCTGCGCAGTCTGAGCCAAGCAAATTTGTACCTTTTTCCCAACAATGAAGCGGCGGAACGGGATCTGGCCAGAAAATTTCTCGAATTGACCCGAGACCCAGGCTTGGAGCCAGGGCCTGCACTGACTGTGCTTGATCGCAAGCTGCAGACTAAGCATATCAGTGGGGATGTGGTTTGGTTTGAGTTCAGCGAGCTGTGTGGCGGCCCTAGAAGTGCATTTGACTATGTGGAGATCGCAAAACTGTTCCACACTGTGATCCTCAGCAACGTCCCGCAGATGTCAGACGATACTAATGATAGCGCGCGGCGCTTCGTGAGTTTGATTGATGAGCTGTATGATAGGAGAGTAAAACTATTGGTGAGTGCCCAAGGGCCTATCAGTGATCTGTACTCCGGCAGTGGGCTGGCGTTTGCCTTTGAGCGAACCGAGTCTAGGCTGTTGGAGATGCAATCCCATGAATACCTCTGCAGCGCCCATCAGGCTTAAGCCTCGCTGAAAAGCCCTGCGGTAAGAAAAAGCTAACTTTTTGAGTTTATTCCTCTTGAATATTGCTTATCCCTTCGGTAGTATTCGCGCTCCCTAATGTAAAGCCAAATACTGACATGAAGACTTATAGTGCAAAACCACATGAAGTAGACCAACAATGGTTACTTGTAGACGCGCAGGGCCTAACTTTAGGCCGGATGGCGCAAGCTATTGCGACTAGATTGCGCGGCAAGCATAAGCCTGAATACACGGCCCACGTAGACACTGGCGATTTTGTAATCGTCGTTAATGCGGACAAGGTCCAAGTTACAGGCAATAAGGCTAAAGACAAGATTTACCATGCTCACTCCGGTTTCCCAGGTGGACTTAAGTCCATATCCTTCGAGAAGCTGCAGGAAAGAGCGCCTGAAAAAATTATCAAGCTTGCTGTTAAGGGCATGCTGCCACAGACACCTCTTGGCCGAGCTATGTTTAAAAAGCTGAAAGTGTATGCTGGAACTGAACATCCACATGGTGCGCAACAGCCCCAAAGTGTGACTCTCTAAAAAATAAGAGGCGATAAATACAAATGGCAGCAACTCAATACTATGGCACTGGACGACGTAAAACGTCGACGGCTCGTGTATACCTAACCAGCGGCAGTGGCAATATCCAAATAAACAGCCGCACTCTAGACGGTTATTTTGGCCGTGAAGTGGCGCGAATGATTGTTCGCCAGCCCTTAGAGCTGGTAGAGATGGTCGAGAAATTCGACATCAATGTCTCAGTGCGTGGCGGTGGAAGTTTTGGTCAAGCCGGTGCAATCCGTCATGGCATCACTCGTGCGCTTATGCAGTATGACGATGAGCTCAAGCCTGCACTACGTAAGGCTGGCTTTGTAACCAGAGACGCCAGAGAAGTGGAACGTAAGAAAGTGGGTCTTCGCAAAGCGCGTAAGAAGCCACAGTTTTCTAAGCGTTAATTCGAATCTCGACAAGAAGCGCCAACTTGTTGTCCAAGTTTGGCGTTTTTTTGTGCCTGCGTATTTCTAATAAGTTCCTATTTTTCAACAACATAGCTAATTTCTGCGAAACTTGACAGCTTGATAAAAGCACAATATGTGGCTATTATTGGCTGGATTTGCTGACTTGGTTAGGATGCCTCGTGACATAAGTCTCGTAGGCCGTGAAACTTCCCTTCACAGCTTGGCACATCTATTGATATTTCTGATTCTCGAGGAGACAAAACGGTGACTAACGACAGTAAAAATACTGGCCGTAGACGATTCTTAGTGGGTTCAACTACAGCAGTTGGAGCCGTGGGTGTAGCAGCCGCTGCAGTGCCATTTGTTGGTTCTTGGAATCCCAGCGCAAAAGCTCGCGCTGCGGGCGCGCCAGTTAGAATAGACATAAGCAAACTGCAGGACGGCGAAATTCTAGGTCCAATCCCTGCTTGGCGCGGTCGTCCCATTTTTGTGGTCAAACGTAGCGCGGCGTCATTAGAGGCGCTAAACGAAAACCCTGATCGATTGACAGATCCAGACTCAAGCGATCCCGAACAGCCGGAATACGCGACTAACGAATTTCGCTCGCGTAGGCCTGAGCTGTTAGTTCTAGTGGGTTTATGCCCACATTTGTTTTGCTCACCAACTCCTCATATTGAACTTCGTCCTCAGCCTTTTGACGAAGAGTGGCGTGGTGGGTTCTTTTGCCCTTGTCATGGCTCTAGATTTGACCTTGCAGGCCGCGTTTACAGCGGTTCGCCATCGTCTAGAAACATGCAGGTGCCCCCTTATTCTTATGAGTCAGAAGATGTGCTCGTAATTGGAGTTGATGAGGAGACCGCAGCATGAGCGACTTGAGCAGTGCCGGCAATGATTTAGATCAGGCTAAGAAACCAGGTAAGTTTGTTTCAGGACTCGCCGGACTCAGAGACTGGGTAGATGCCCGTCTTCCGATCGTTGAGGCATGGAACAAACATTTAGCCGAATATTACGCGCCAAAGAACTTTAACTTTTGGTACTTTTTTGGCGTACTTTCGATGGTGGTTTTGGTGATTCAGTTGCTCACAGGCATCTGGTTGACCATGAACTACACCCCCAGCGCAGAAGCTGCTTTTGCGTCAGTAGAATATATCATGCGCGATGTTGAGTTTGGCTGGCTGTTACGCTACCTCCACTCAACCGGTGCTTCAGCCTTTTTCTTCGTGGTTTATATCCATATGTTCCGCGGGCTAATGTACGGCTCTTATCAAAAGCCGCGGGAGCTGATCTGGGTTTTTGGCATGGCGATTTACTTTGTCCTGATGATGGAAGGTTTCCTTGGTTATGTTTTACCTTGGGGCCAGATGTCTTATTGGGGCGCCAACGTAATTGTGTCCCTAGCTGGTGCTATACCAGTAATTGGTGAAGATCTATTGGTTTGGGTTCGTGGCGATTTTCTCATCTCTGGCGCCACGTTAAACCGTTTCTTTGCTCTTCACGTGGTGGCTTTGCCTATCGTTTTGATCGCCTTGGTTGTTTTGCATATCTTGGCACTGCATGAGGTTGGCTCAAACAACCCTGACGGCGTGGATATTAAGAAGTTCAAAGACGCCAACGGCAAGCCTTTAGACGGCGTGCCTTTCCACCCTTACTACACGCTCTATCATGACCTGGCGGGAATCGTGCTGTTCCTGTTCGTATTCTGCGCCATCGTGTTCTTTGCTCCTGAGATGGGTGGTTATTTCTTGGAGATTGCTAACTTCCAAGAAGCCAATCCGCTGAAGACACCTGAGCACGTGCCGCCGGTATGGTATTACACGCCGTTTTACTCAATGCTGCGAGCCGTCACTATTCCGTTGTTTGGAATCGATGCGAAGTTTTGGGGTATGTTGGTCATGTTTGGCGCAATTGCAATTCTGTTTGTATTGCCTTGGCTGGATAAGAGCCCTGTGCGCTCTATGCGCTACAAAGGCTGGTACAGCCGTATAGCGCTGCTGTTATTTGTGGTGTCATTCTTGATTCTAGGTGTATTAGGCACCCAATCAGTGAGCCCAGCAAAGACCTTGCTCGCCCAATTGATGACCGTTGTCTATTTCGCCTATTTCGTTGCCATGCCATGGTACACAAGAGCTGAAACTACGGCGCAGCCACCGGAGCGGGTTACCGGACGCTTTATAACTATCCCTCAGCTGATCGGTAGTTTACTGCTTATCATTGCCATGGTCGCACTGCCGTTGATGTGGTCGAACGGGGCCCATGCGGCGTCGGCGGGCAATCTGGATCTGGACCATGTTGAAACAGATTTCGATGATAAGGCGTCTTTGCAGCGAGGCTTCCGCAATTACATGGCATACTGCGTTAGCTGTCACTCCTTGGGCTATGCCCGCTATGCGAGAACGGCGGATGATTTGGAGCTGCCACATGAATTGGTTGAAGCGAACCTTATCTTTGACGATGCCTCTATCGGCGATTTGATCGGCAACGCCATGTCGGAAGAAAACGCCAAAGTGTGGTTCGGAGCAGCGCCTCCTGATCTAACCTTGGCCGGGAGAGTGCATTCGCCGGACTGGATTTACACTTACTTGAGGTCTTTCTATAACGACCCAAGCCGGCCAATGGGCGCCAACAACAAGATTTTTCCAAATGTTGGCATGCCAAACGTTTTTCATGAACTTCAGGGCGACGTGATGTGTGATGACCACGGCGCAGATGATCCTACCCAGTGCGACCTAACACGGGTGGCTGGCACAGGATCTATGACGGAAGCCGAGTTCGATGACACCGTAAAAGACCTAACTAACTTCTTGTACTATATTGGCGAGCCAGTAAGGTCCCGTCGACAAGAAATTGGCATTTGGGTGCTGGCATTTTTGGCAGTGCTCTATGGTCTAACAGCGGTTCTAGGTCGAGAGTTTTCGAAGGATTATCACTAGTCTCTTGAAACAAAATAAACTCTATAACTATTAAAATACTGAGGAATTCCTATGGGCGTGGTCGCTAAAAGATCTTCCATGACTTTTTATTCAGATGGCACTAGTCACTATAGCCATCGTGTACGCATAGTCTTGGCTGAGAAAGGTGTCACAGTCGAGACTATCGATGTCGAGCCTAATAGCAAGCCGGAGGATTTGTCTTCGCTAAATCCATACAACACGCTGCCCACTTTGGTTGACCGGGATCTGGTGCTGTATGAAGCAGACATCATGATGGAATACCTCGACGAGCGGTTTCCCCACCCACCTTTGTTTCCGGTTTATCCAGTGGCGCGTGCCATGAGCAGGCTTTGGATTTATCGCATCAAGCAAGATTGGTGTGCCATGGTCGATGCGTTAATGGCAAACAACGGCACTCCGGCTCAGCTAGATAAAGCGCGCAAAGAGCTTAGAGATAGCTTGGTATCTATCGCGCCTATATTCGGTGAGAAGCCTTATTTTATGAGCGACGAGTTCACTATTGTAGATTGCTGTGTGACCCCAATTCTTTGGCGTTTGCCGGTTATGGGAATTGAGTTGCCAAAGAACAAGACGACCAAGCCACTGCTAGAATATCGAGACCGGCTATTCGAGCGGGAATCAATTTTGGCCAGTCTGTCTGAACAAGAAAAGGAAATGGTTTAATCGCGAATTCCCTGAAGTAGGTGCCCGTCATGACAATGTCTTCCAGCAGACCTTTTATCGTGCGGGCGCTCTACGATTGGATTTTAGAGAATAACTGCACCCCCTATATTCTAGTCAATGCCTATGCTGACCAAGTTGAAGTGCCACAAGAGCATGTGAAAGACGGTCAAATCATCCTCAATATTTCTCCTTCTGCAGTTCAGGCGCTAATTATCAAAAATGAAGCGCTAGAATTCGAAGGCCGTTTTGCGGGAATCCCGAAACTAGTTTACGTGCCCATAGGGGCTGTTATGGGGATTTACGCGAAAGAGAATGGTCAAGGAATGATCTTCGACGCTGAAGGTGCGGCTCCGAAACCACCAACCCCAACTGGCACAGACCCTCAGCCAAAACGCCCAGCTTCCGATTCGAAAAAGCCGTCAGGGCCTTCAGGCCCTAAACCGTCACTGCGCTTAGTCAAGTAGCTTGTTTAAAGTAGAACGCTCGGTTAAGCCGGTAGGCGCCGCGTTAGTTTAGGTACTCGAAAACCTTAACCACCTTGGTTACCCCAGATACATTGCGCGCTAAATTAGCCGCCCGATCTCCCTCGGCTTGGCTAATAATACCCATTAGATAAATGGCGCTATTTTCAGCGATTACCCGAATCTGGTCTGAAGGCACTTCCTTGTTGGTGAGCATCAAAGTACGCACTTTGGTTGCGACCCAAGAGTCATTGCTGCGGGATATTAAGCTGGTTTTGCCGGCAACTTCTAGCTCATTGTGGATGCGCTTTATTTTTGAGCTCGCTTGGCTGGCGATAGTCGTGGCTTTTGATTTCATGGCTTCAGACTCCACTTGGCCGACGATTAGCACAACTCCGTTGTGACTGACCACGCTGAAGTTAGAGCCTCGGAAAGCCGGCTCCTGGGATTTCATGTTGACTACAATTTTGGTTTCAATTGATTGGTCTTCAACAACTGCTCCGGCTGTGCGTTCCGTCGGGTCTTCTCGAATGCCGTTTTCGTCAGTGGTTCGCACTAGAATCGTTTTGCAGGAAACTAGTGATAAAAATAACAAAGGGATCAGTACTATCCTAATGCTCATGCGTCGTCTCCAGGAAATAGGGTTGTGTCAATAAAGTCGCACAGGCAATGTATTATCAGCAGATGAACCTCTTGAATTCTTGCTGTGCGCTGGGAGGGCACTCGAATTTCAACATCCTTATCACCAAGCAGTGGTGCCATAAGGCCTCCATCCTTGCCTGACATTACCACAATATCCATCTTTCTTTCATGGGCTGCGGCAATGGCCTTGATAACGTTAGCCGAGTTACCGCTGGTGGAAATAGCAAGTAAGATATCGCCTTCTTGGCCTAACGCGGTTACTTGCTTTGAAAAAATCTCATCATAGCTGTAGTCATTGCCAATAGCCGTGAGGGTTGAAGTGTCTGTTGTAATCGCGATTGCCGGCAAGGGAGGCCTTTCTTGTTCGAAACGATTTAGCAACTCGGCGGAAAAATGCTGAGCATCGCCAGCAGAACCGCCATTGCCGCAGCATAGAATCTTTTTACCATTAATAAGCGCCGCAACCATGAGTTCGCCGGCATCATGAATGGGATCTACCAAGACCTCAACCGCTTGCTGCTTGGTGGCGATACTGTCTAGAAAATGTGTTTGAATACGATCAAGTGATGACATAACAATTCATGCTCAAATTTCGGTTTAGAGTAACTCTAGTAATATCGGCCGGTTACCGCGCTTAATTACCGCGTCTAAGGCTTAATCGTTACTGCGTTACGCTGTTTATATAGACAGGGTTTAGCTTGGTAAAGTTTCAACAAAAGGCATCGCGAAGCCAAAGTAGTTTTGGCTGTTCGGCCTTTTTATGGGGCTCAACTCCAACCACATCGAAGCGGGCCATATGGTTGCGGTATCTTAGGTTTTGGCCTAGAAAGTAAGAAGCGGTTAGCTTTATCCTGCGCTGTTTGCGCGGGTCAACTGTTTGCAGCACGTGCCCATAGCGCGGCGAACTTCGGTATTTTACTTCAATAAAAGCCAAAATACTGTCTTGCCGCTCGGTCATGATCAGGTCGATCTCGCCAAACCGGCAACGGTAGTTCGAGCAAACAAACACAAGGCCTCTTTCAGCAAGGAAGTCTCGAGTGAGTTTTTCATAGCTTAGCCCGATTTCTAGGCTAGGTTGGCTGGGTGGGTTTGTGATACCGGCTTCCTTGCTGGCTGGGGCTAGTCGGTTTGCGTGATGAACCCCTCAAATGACTGTAGCACCCCATCATTGAATTGGGCCACGTTTAGTTCTCGACCAATTTCACGTTCTGGATTTAGAGTTAGCAGGCCAGTAACGCCGGCAACCGCTAAAATCTCAGACGCTGCGAGCTGTTGCAGTCTGGTGTGAAGCTGGTAGCTGTCCAGACCTAGTGCGCGAAGTCGCTGCAGCGGGCCTCCTGCTTGGCGCAAATTGGCGTTGACAGACTCTTTAAGGGCGTTATCTTGCTCCACCAACCACGGCGCATCTAAAATGACTATGCCGTTTAAGTCTTTATTCGCATCAGAATTGCGTGAACCATCATATATAGATGGGTATGCCAGCACAGGCAAATTTTCCGCGAAATAAAACGCCAAAGTTGGTTTTATTTGGCGGCCTTGCCGAGGGTTGGCGATCAGATAGATAAAATCGATATCTTGACGTCTGCGCGGGGTGAACTCGATGCGGTTGCGCGGCAGCAAACTCTCCAGCTGGTCGGCTCTTCTTTCACTAGAATCTATGGCCATTAGCCTTTTAATGACATCGGCGTAGTCAGTTGTGCTATCGAAAGTAGTGCGCGAAACCAAAGTACCGCCAGCATCTGACCAAGCATTTTCGAATAGGCTGTTAAGGCGAAGGTATTCATTTCCTGCGGGTGTAATGATTGCGGCATTGGAAAAACCAGAACTAACAGCCAAGTTAATCGCTTGCCGTATTTCATCCTCCGGTGCTAAACCAAATTGGTAAAGGTTTTCAGGGTTAAAATTGTCCGGATTGTCTGCATAGTTTAAAGCCAGTGTTGGCACGGGAAGACTCGGCAGGCGCTGCAGCTGGTTAACTAGTTCCTTGTTTAAAGGGCCAATAACCATGTCTGCGCCATCGGCAATCGCGGAGTCGTAAATAGGGTAGATATTTGTGGCGTAGGAACTGTCGTAAAAATTAATCTTGGGCGTGTCGCGGTTGCTTTCGGACTCGCGAAAGTAAGCTGCCAGAAAACCCTCTTGGATCGCTATACCGGCAGCTTCTTGGAGGGGAAGAATAAGTGCAATTATTTTGGGTCTGGAATCCCAAACTTGTTCCAAGCGGGACAAAGCACGAGGCAGTGCTCGGCTTGCCGGGTGACTGGTCCAGATTCGCCGCCACTGCTCTATGGCGTCTAGCTGAGCTCTGATGCTTGCGCTTTGTTGGGCTACAGTTCGGGCCAATTCTATCCAGCCGCGAGACTGATAGCTGGAGGCATTGGTTGCCAAAGTATCCAGCTCTGCTGAGTCGAATTGAATCAGGGCTTGCCAGACAAGGTCGTGCAAATCGTCGCTGCGGCTTTGTGGTTCTGTTAGTAAAGTCGAAAGGGAGTTGAAGGCTGCGTTTGGCTGGCCCAAGGTTAAATAGGTTTGGCTTAAGATTAGCCAGAACTCATTGTTCAACGCCGCGCCTGGCTCAGCCAGCTGATTATCAAGCAGCCTGAGTGCGGAATCCGGCATGTTGTTAGCCAATGCGACACGAGCGCCTAGAGTAATCGCTGACAGCTGCAAGGCGCCATCAATAGCTGGGTTAAACATAAGCTCGTCGAACTGCTCCATGGCTAGTTGCTCCTGCTGATCTACTAGCAGAAGTTCGATTGCAGCTATTCTGGAGCGAGCTGCGCCTACGCCATCGTTTTCATCGGCGAACAGAATCAATTCCTCGACAGAGACTTCAAGGGACTGAGCAGCCTGCTGTCCTGTTGGCGGCACAGGGCTTGAGCTACAGCCTACAATGAACAAAGGGCAGGCCAGCAACAACTGAATCAGTCCTCGTATCTTCACGCTTTTTTCCATACCATCTGTGGGAGGAAGAAAAGGGTAATACATCGACTGGCGCGGAGCAATTGCCATCTGCTGAGATCGGGATGTTTCTGCGTCCTAGGGTGCATAAAGCTTTTCTTGTCATTGTCCAATTAAAGGAGCGCTTAGGACGAATGTCTGCAGGAATTTTGTACATAGTTGCGACACCAATCGGCAATATTGACGATATCAGTGCGAGGGCAATTCAGATCTTAGGAGCCGTTGATGTGATCGCGGCAGAAGACACCCGTCACAGTAAGCAGCTACTTAACCGATTGGGCATCTCAAATAAGCTGGTGGCCTATCATGATCACAATGACGACTACGTCAGCAGCAAATTTATCGACAGCCTGACAACGGGTCAGAGCATTGCCTTGATATCCGATGCAGGAACCCCACTCATCTCTGATCCTGGCTACAAGCTGGTTAAATTAGCGCGTGAATCAGGGGTTTCGGTTATTCCTATTCCTGGCGCGTCAGCGATCACGGCGGCGTTGAGTGTGGCTGGGCTGGCAACTGATAGGTTTTGTTTTGAAGGGTTCTTGCCAGCCAAGACGGCTGCAAGAGAGCAGCGTCTAACTCAGCTGTCAAAGGAGCCTCGAACCCTTGTGTTTTACGAGGCGCCGCACCGCATCGTTGCTGCCTTAACGAGTTTCGGCAAAGTATTTGGCGAAGACAGGCTGGTGTTTCTAGGCCGCGAAATTACCAAAAAGTTTGAATCGCATTTTTATGGCAGTGTTGCAGAAGCCTCAGAATGGTTGAATTTGGACTCTGACAATCAGCGCGGAGAATTTGTCATTGTGCTATCTGGCGATGAGTCTGACGATGGGATAGCTGAAGATCAGGCGGAGGCTTTTCGTATTGCCCAGCTGTTGGAAAGCGAGATGTCACTGAAGCGGGCTGTGGCCTTGGCCAGTGAAATTACCGGTGTGAGAAAGAATCAGCTTTATCAGGCCATGCTAGCAAGGAAGTCTCAGCTCTAGAGCAGATTGTGTTGTAAAAGCCTACGGTTGCCAGTACTCTTGCCGCGAGTCAGCTGGGCAATTGCTGTTTATTTTCTTTGCAGTTCGATTTTCGAATTATGAGGTGGTAGATGGAGGAAAGTCCGGGCTCCACAGAGCAGGGTGCCAGGTAACTCCTGGGGGATGAAAATCTACGGCTAGTGCAGCAGAAAATATACCGCCGCAAAAGTCTTTGGGCTTTTATGGTAAGGGTGAAAAGGTGCGGTAAGAGCGCACCGCGCGACTGGTAACAGTTCGTGGCAGTGTAAACCCCACTCGGAGCAAGGCCAAATAGGAATCCTTTTTTGCTGCTCGCATTGGATTCGGGTAGGCCGCTTGACGCTTGCGGTGACGCAATGCGCAGATGAATAATTGTCCTAGACAGAACCCGGCTTATAGGCTGGCTCACTTATTTTTTAAAGCTCCCAATTCACGGGGGCTGTAGAGATAGCAAGACATTCCAGAGTTGCGGGGCTTAGAAGGCGACTGTCCTCGCGGCAAGAACTAAGTGATATTTATTATTTTAGACGTTCTATTCCATTTCAGTGAGTCTGATTTTTCAATGGTAATACCTGCCTAGTTAACTAATTCCCTTTTTTGAATTTTCTGACTTGTCATTGTTGGGTGTCGAGAATGCGGCGACCAAGATTAGTATTGTAGTTTTCAACGATGATTTGGCTCCTGAACAGCGCTGGCATCTCTATCAAAACTATACCTGCGATTAGCGCTGAGCCGATGATGGGTGTTGAGAATAGTAAAGCCATGCCGAATACCATGATTAGCAGGTTTAACGAGCCCCTAATAAACCTGCCCAAGTAGAAATGATGCAGCCCCGCTAGAAAGAACCAGTTGAGTACGGCAAAAGTGTCTGGGTCTTTCAGGGCTTTGTTGTACTTTTTGAAAAACTCCGCTCGCTGGGGATCAGTGAGTGCGCGAATCGCGCTTCTAAGTTTTTCATCGTCTGCGTGCACCGATTCTTGCCTTAGTGTCCATGCTTCAAACATAGCTACAGCCTATTTTTCAGGAATGGGATCGGGAGTTTTACTAACCATGTCACGGGCGGAGCAGCGCCTGATTCTCGCAAACGCCAGCCTCGTGCCGCGAACAGCGCCAAACCGATTAATGGCCTGCTTGGCATACTCTGAGCAGCTGGGCTCAAAATTGCAGTCAACTCGGAACTTTTCTATACCGCCACCGCTGCGTTGGTAGCTTGTGATCGCTGCAAGCAGTAGCTTTTGAGCTTGGTTCATTGTTACAGCTTCTAACGAGCAAGGGTCAAGATCACTGTTTCCCTGGACCAAAATAGCCAGAATCTTTTCTTTTCAATGACTTGAAAAGCCAGTTGCCAACCTTCGGCTGCGGCTTGGTTGAGCGTTGCCTCCAAGCGTTTAATTGGCAGGCCAGATGAGCCTAAGAAAATCGTCCCGCAGCCACCCTCAGTTACAATTTCAACCTTGTATTCTTTATACATCGTCACTTCCCTCTTGATTGTGCGCTACTAGTTTGTCGGTTTTTTATCTGCAGGGTGGTCCTTTGCGCAGGTTATTGCTGCGGCGACAGACAGGCCTAGTTTGTCGGCGGATTCTCCCTACGGAGTATGTCATCGAATTTAGGGGCTGTCAGGTACGAGCCGCACAGAGGCTGGGCAATTACCATAAAAGGGTGTTGCTGGCTGATTTGAGGCGGATACCAATGTAGCGATCACCGAGGATAGCCTTAACTCTTCATAATTTACTTTAACACCCAATCTTAATATATTGTTTTTAATCGGCTTGGCTCTATATAAAGTCATACTTGCCTGCCAGATACCCACTTTTAGCGGCATTTTCGCCGCATTTCTTGATGAGAATCTCATAAATAGTACTTGCGCAATAGCTTTGCTGTGCCTATAGTGTTGTTTAGTGGCGAAAAGTGGAAAATACTGTAGATAAGTGGGGAATTGCGGAGCAAAACCCCACACATTTTCCATCAACTAATTGTGGGGACAACACGTGTTTCGCGGCATAAATACCATCAATCTGGATACGAAAGGGCGTATGGCAATGCCATCGCGCTATCGTGAGCAGCTTTCCAGCACCTGTGCTGGGCAATTGGTGGTCACCATCGATACCAACCACAAATGTTTATTGCTCTATCCATTGCCAGAATGGGAGCACATCGAACGTCAAATTGAATCCCTGTCTAGTTTTGACCCTATGTCACAGCGAGTAAAGCATCTGCTTATCGGCCACGCCAATGACTTGGAACTGGACGGCAGCGGTCGAATTTTGCTGCCTGGAGAACTGCGCAAATACGCCAACCTTGAAAAACACGTCTGTCTTATCGGCCAAGGTAAGAAATTGGAGATATGGGATCAAGACAGCTGGAATCAACAAAGGGATCTGTGGTTGGGTGAGAAGTCTAACGAAGGAGAATTACCAGAAAAACTCAGAACCTTGGCCCTATAGGTAGCGATGTTATGCAGCCTCACACTGACCATGACTCGGTTTTACTGCAAGAGTCGATTGCAGCATTGGCCATCCAGCCTGACGGAGTCTATGTGGATGCAACCTTTGGTCGTGGTGGTCACGCTAGGGCAATTTTGTCTGAACTTGGCGAGCAGGGCCGGCTACTAATTTGCGATCGCGACCCTCAGGCGATAGCTGTGGCAAGACAGATGGCGGCTGCCGACCCACGACTGACAGTGATTGATTCGGCGTTTAGTGGAATCTATACAGTTGTCGAGGAATTAGGCTTGTTGGGCGCTGTTAACGGTATTTTATTTGACTTAGGCGTGTCATCACCACAGCTAGACAATGCAGAGCGGGGATTTAGCTTTATGCGCGATGGCCCCCTTGATATGCGCATGGACCCGGCTTCAGGAATAAGCGCGGCGCAGTGGATTAACTCAGCGCCAGAAAAAGAAATAGCCGATGTGATCTATAAATATGGCGAGGAGCGGCACTCCAGACGCATGGCAAAGTGGGTCGTCGAGGAGCGGCTGCAGGCGCCAATAGTTACCACCGGAAGACTGGCAGAGATTATTAAGCAGGCAAACCCGGCATGGGAAAAAGATAAGCACCCAGCTACTAGGGCGTTTCAAGCCATAAGAATATTCATCAATGACGAGTTCGCTGAAATACAAGCTGCCCTAGATAAAACCATACCAATTCTGACCATAGGCGGGCGCCTAGTTGTTATCAGCTTTCATTCTTTAGAAGACCGAATAGTCAAGAAATTCATATCCCTGCAGACTAAGGGAGATAGTTTTCCGCGAGATCTGCCGGTGATGAGTTCTCAGCTAAACCCGAAATTACGTGGAATAGGCAAAGCAACAAAAGCCAGTGGATTAGAAGTGCGCACTAATCCTCGTGCTCGCAGTGCAGTAATGCGAGTCGCTGAAATAATTGCCCACTAGGCTGGACTATCTAATTATGAAAAAAACCACCGCCAGCACAAATTCAACTGCCACAGAAATGTCGATTCTGAAGTGGGCAGGTATTACGCGGGGTAGTTCACTGGCATTGCTGGTGCTGTTAGGTTTGGTGTTGAGCACTGGTCTGTCAGTTATCGAAACGACCCATGATAATCGCTTCTCTTTTAATGCTTTGCAAGTGCTTAAAGATGAGGCAAATGAGTTTGATGTGGAGTGGGGTCAATTGCTTTTAGAACAAAGCACGTTCGGCGTCGATGGCCGAATAGAAGTTAAAGCTGTTGAGCAGCTAAGAATGCGAGTTCCCGAGATTACTAACATTGTGATGGTAAAAAATGACTAATCCGACTCCAGTGCTGATATTTCAACGATGGCGGTTGAATTTAATCCTACTTGGATTAGTGATCTGCGTCGCTGCGATTGCTTGGAAGGTAAGTGCTTTGCATATCTTCGAGCGCGACTTTTTGCAGGGTCAAGGCGATGCCAGAACGATTCGAACAGTGCCGTTGGTGGCCAATAGAGGGCTAATTACTGACCGCAATGGTGAGCCACTGGCGGTAAGTACCCCAGTAAAATCCATTTGGGTTAATCCTGGCGAGTTAGCCGGGCAAACAGATGATATAGACAAGTTAGCGGCTGTGCTTGAAATGAACCCGGCGGCACTGAAAGCAAGCATCGCCCAGCATTCCCATCGAGAATTTTTATACGTTCAACGCCGTCTGCCACCTGCAGAGGCTGAGGCCGTGCTTAGTTTAGGCATATCGGGTGTCTATGCGCAGCAAGAATACCGCAGGTTTTATCCCCAAGGGGAGGTCGCTGCTCACCTGGTGGGCTTTAGTAATGTTGACGATATTGGTCAGGAAGGTTTAGAGCTTACTTACGATGAATGGCTAAAGGGTGTGCCTGGTCGCCGTCAGGTAATGAAGGATCGTCGCGGTCACATCATTAAAGAACTAAACACAATACAAACTGCGCAGCCCGGTAAGTCGCTTGAGCTTAGTATCGATTTTCGATTACAAAGCCTTGCCTATAAAGAGCTCAAATCCGAGTTTATCAAGCGCCGGGCGAAAGCTGCTTCACTGGTGATATTGGATGTAGAAACCGGCGAAGTATTGGCGATGGCAAATCAGCCGTCGTACAACCCCCATAACAAAGTAAACATGACGGATTTCAGCAAGCTGAGAAACAGAGCGATGACGGACGTGTTGGAACCGGGCTCGACTATCAAGGCGTTTACTATAGCCGCGGCGCTGGAGACAGGAATTTATACGCCTGAGACTATCGTCGAAACTGGCCCCGGTTGGATGATGGTTAATGGCAATGAAGTTAAGGACATTGCCAATTATGGAACGCTAACGGTTGAAAGAGTTATCACCAAGTCTAGCAATGTAGGCTCAAGTAAAATTGCAATGGATATAGGTATCGAGCCACTGCGAGATTTGCTGCAAAGAGTGGGCTTTGGTCAAGCTCTCGGCACTGGTTTTCCAGGCGAAACTGGCGGTGTATTGCCAAACCCTAATCGCTGGAGCCGCCATTCAATAGCAACTTTGTCCTTCGGCTACGGCCTATCGGCGTCCGCATTGCAGATCGCTCATGCTTATTCCGTGCTTGCAGACGATGGGTTTATAAAGCCGGTGTCTCTGCTGCGTTTGTCCCCTGAAGATGTGGCGGCGTTGCCAAGAGAGCAGGTCCTAAGCGAGTCGATAGCCGATAGAGTTGTGCAGATGCTCGAAACCGTGGTCGACCCGAAGCGCGGCGGCAGTGCAATTGAGGCGAATATTCCCTTCTATACCATTGCTGGAAAAACCGGCACGGCTCACGTTGTCGGAGAATTTGGCTATGAGGCTAACTTGCATAACTCACTTTTTGTAGGTTTGGCGCCAGCATCAAACCCCAAGATTGTAGTGGTTGTTGTAATCAATGAGCCAAAGGGGAAGGAACATTATGGGGGGCAGGTGGCGGCACCGGTTTTCTCAAAAGTAGCCTCTGGTGCGATGCGGATTTTGAATGTGACACCTGATGCGGTACCGTCAAATCAAACTCTTGAAATATCCTCACTTTAACTATGAATACGGCTGAGAAATTGCAACATAAAGCATCAATTACAGATCTGTTAGATGGCTTGGTTGATTTTAACGATTCGGCTCAAGCACTTCGCGGCTGCACTGTAGGCGGGGTTCAGCTTGACAGCCGTTTGTTGAAACCGGGTGATCTTTTTCTCGCCTGCTTTGGAAGAAACCACGATGCCCGTGATTTTGTTCCAGCTGCGGTTGAGTTGGGGGTTGCGGCGGTCGTTGTCGAATCTGGGGAAAATTGGCAAGGAGTTAAATTCTTCGGTGAGACCCCGGTTATTGCCGTAGATAATCTGTCCGCCAAACTGAGTGAGATAGCTTCAAGGTTTCACGGTCGGCCCAGCGAGCAGTTAACTGTAATAGGTATAACCGGCACCAATGGCAAAACCAGCTGCAGTCAATTTATAGCTCAAGCGCTCACAGACATGGCAATGAACTGCGGTGTAATCGGCACCTTGGGCTATGGCGTCTTTGGTAAGTTAGAAGAAACTTCGCTTACCACGCCAGATGCCGTTTTCACACAAGCCGCATTGGCCCAGATGGTAGACAGCGGGATCGATCCGGTAGTGATGGAGGTTTCATCGGTTGGGCTACATCAGAAAAGAGTAAAGGCGGTTGATTTTGATATTGCGGTCTTCACCAATCTAAGCCGTGATCATCTTGACTATCACAACACGATGGATGAATACGCCGAAAGTAAGAAAAAACTTTTTACCGGCAGCAAGCTGCGTAAGGCAGTTGTCAATTTGGACGACAGCTATGCGCTGTTAATTCTAAATGGCATCTGCAGCAAGGTTGATATTAGCACTTACAGCATGACGAATTCGGTTGCTACCGTATACGCGACCGATGTGCAGTTCAATCGCGCTGGCTACAAAGCCACTATTAATACACCTATTGGCGTAGGTCAGGTAAGCGGTGTTTTGCTGGGCAGTTTTAACTTTTATAACTTACTCGCTGTGATAACTACCCTAATCGCTTATCTCCCTAGCCGCTCAGAAAAAACCATTGCCCAAATTTGTGACTACGTGTCCGCACTAGAGCCAGTCACCGGCAGAATGGAAATTGTCGGTGAAGCCAGTGAGATTACAGCTGTGGTCGACTATGCCCATACCCCCGATGGTTTGAAGAGCGCGCTGATGGCGCTGAAAGAACACTACAGTGGAAAAATTCACTGTGTGTTTGGCTGTGGCGGTAATAGAGATAGCGGCAAACGGCCATTGATGGGTGAGGTGGCGCAGACCTATGCTGACCAACTAATCATTACTGATGACAATCCTCGCAACGAAGACGGCGATACAATAATCAATCATATTCTTAGCGGCATCGTTGATATGTCCAAAGTCGCGGTGCAACGAGATCGAGCAAAAGCAATCTCAGCCGCGATCAGCCAAGCCGAGCCTGGCGATGTTGTGCTTATTGCCGGCAAAGGGCACGAGACCTATCAAGACGTTGCCGGCGAAAAGCTTATTTTTAGCGATGTAAATCATGTGCGTTTAGCGCTGCAAAAAAGAGCTGGAGGCAAACTTTGAATACTATGCTGAGTCTGTCATCCATAGCCGAAGCCCTGCAAGGCAGCTTGCTCGCAGGCGATGCACAGTTCATCGCGGTATCAACAGATACCCGTAGCCTTTCTCAAGGCAGTCTGTATGTTGCCCTGCAAGGTGAACGCTTTGACGGCAACGATTTTATTGACCAGGCTGAAAAAGCGGGCGCGGTGGCCGCAATTGTGTCAAGACCCGTTGCGTCAGTTTTGCCACTGCTGCTGGTTAAAGACACACATAAAGCGCTAGCTGAACTGGCATTAATTAATCGCAAAAACAGCCCTGCGATTGTGGCGGCTCTGACGGGAAGTCAAGGTAAGACTACCGTAAAAGAAATGGCGGGTGCCATTTTGTCAGAAACTGGACCAACTCTCATCACACAAAAAAACCTCAATAACACTATTGGCGTTCCGCTGACATTGCTAAGGCTAAAAGACGAGCGTTTTGCGGTGATTGAAATGGGTGCCAACGGCAAAGGTGAGATTGAGTTTTCAGCGGCCGCTGCCTTACCCAATATCGTGCTCATCACAAAAGCCAGTGCCGCACACATCGAAGGCTTTGGCAGTCTGCAAGGAATCGTTGAGGCCAAAGGAGAAATCATTGATCAGGTCCAAGCTGATGGCGTGGTGATACTTAATGCCGATGATGAGAACGTTTGGCAATGGCAGCAGCGAGCGGCGGGCAAGCGCGTTGTTTTGTTTGGCCTGGAGCAAGCCAGTGGGGCTGATTATTTTGCCGGTGATATAGAGATCGCTGCCAGTGGCCGAGTTGGTTTTACGCTTAATTCTCCCAAGGGTGCTGTCCCGGTTGCCCTCAAGTTATTTGGCAAACACAATATTATGAATGCCTTAGCGGCATCAGCAATCGCTTTGGAGGCAGGTGCATCGCTTACAGATGTGGCAAAAGGACTGCTCACGCTTATGCCAATCAGCGGACGGTTACAGCAGCTAGTTGGGCTAAGAGGCAGCAAGCTTTTAGATGATACCTATAACGCCAGCCCGGACTCTTTTTTCTCCGCAATTGATGTATTAATGAGCTTCGAGGGTGAAAAGATCGTAGTGGCAGGTGATATGAAAGAACTGGGTGAGGAAGCTGAGGAATCACATAATCAGGTTGGAGCCTATGCTCGAAATGCAGGTGTAACCAGGCTGTGGGCTACTGGAGAAATGTCCAAGCTGACGGTAAAAAGCTTTGGCGAAGGCGGTATTCATTTCGACAATAAAGCCGAGCTTATTGATGCCTGTAAGGATATTGCCGACAGTAAAACCACTTTCCTCATAAAAGGGTCTCGCGGTGCCGAAAT
Organism: uncultured Pseudohongiella sp.; assembly: GCA_964352445.1. GTDB lineage: Bacteria > Pseudomonadota > Gammaproteobacteria > Pseudomonadales > Pseudohongiellaceae > UBA9145. The sequence continues at coordinate 70,295 of CAYGSO010000008.1, forward strand.
GGATAGTGTTGTGACTAAACTGATTCAAAAAGAGGATTTCTAATGCTGGTTTGGCTATCAGAATATCTAATGCAATTCGACAGCAATTTCGCCGTGTTGCAGTACATCACCTTCCGCGGAATCTTTAGTGTGTTAACTGCTATGGGAGTATCCCTGCTGGTCGGTCCTTATATGATTCGGAAGCTTAATTACCACCAAATTGGCCAGGTAGTTCGCGATGACGGTCCCGAATCCCACTTTAGTAAGGCCGGTACGCCGACCATGGGTGGCGCACTGATTTTGGTTAGCATCGCAATTAGCACGATGCTTTGGTCGGACTTAAGCAATCACTATGTTTGGATCGTCCTGTTAGTCACTGTTCTGTTCGGCGCGGTTGGCTGGGTTGATGACTATCGAAAAGTGTTTAGACAGGACCCTACCGGTCTGCCCGCGCGCTGGAAATACTTCTGGCAATCGGTGATCGGCTCTGTGGCCGCTGTGGCGCTGTACTACTCTGCAGCAGGAAGCGCTGAGATCGAATATATAGTGCCATTCTTCAAAGATGTCGGGTTAGACCTTGGCATTTTTTACATAATTTTTAGCTACTTCGTCATTGTTGGTTTCAGCAACGCCGTAAACTTAACAGACGGCCTTGATGGTTTAGCAATCCTGCCAACGGTAATGGTTGGCGGTGCTTTGGGCGCTATAGGCTATTTGGCAGGGCACACAGAGTTTTCAACCTATTTAAATATCCCCTACATACAAGGCTCAGGTGAAATTGTAATTTTTGCCGGTGCTTTGGTTGGAGCAGGCTTGGGTTTTCTTTGGTTCAACACTTACCCGGCACAAATATTCATGGGCGATGTAGGTGCCTTAGCACTGGGCGCCGCATTGGGTGTTATGGCAATAATTTCTCGCCATGAAATAGTCCTGTTCATTATGGGCGGCGTGTTTGTTATGGAAACTGTTTCGGTAATTTTGCAGGTGGGGTCTTTTAAGCTAACAGGTAAAAGAATATTTCGTATGGCGCCACTGCATCATCATTTTGAATTGAAAGGTTGGCCAGAGCCAAGGGTAATCGTTCGGTTCTGGATAATCACGGTGATGTTGGTGTTGTTAGGCTTAGCAACACTCAAGTTACGCTAGCGAGAATCAGACTACTTGAGTATCGAATACAAGCGAATCGGAACCGTTATAGTAGGCTTAGGAAGCACAGGGTTGTCCTGTGCAAAATATTTTATGTCAATCAATCGAGAGTTTAGAGTAGTGGATACGCGCCTCACACCGCCGGGATTAGAGCAGTTAATTGCTCTCAAACCGAATGTGAATTTGGCGCTGGGTCCTTTTTCCGACTCAGTTTTTGACGGGGCCGAAGAGTTAGTCGTAAGCCCCGGGGTTAGCCTTGGTACGCCTGAAATTCGGCAGGCCTTGAATAACGGTGCGAGGGTTACCGGCGATATCGATATTTTTTCTAGGCAAATTGATCGCCCAATAGTCGGCGTAACAGGCTCTAACGGTAAAAGCACAGTGGTGGCCATGCTGGCAGAAATATGCAAAGCAGCTGGGCTCAACTTCGCTGTTGGTGGCAACCTTGATGGTGAGCAGTTTAAGCCGGCATTAGATTTGCTGCAGGAACCGCGCAAAGACTTATACATTCTCGAGCTGTCCAGTTTTCAGCTGGAGACAACTCAGAGCTTAAACGCGCAGGCCGCTACTTTGCTAAATCTCAGTGAAGATCATATGGATCGATACGATTCATTCGATGCCTATTGGCTGGCCAAACAACGAATTTTTGTGGGCTGCAAGCAGGCGCTGGTAAACACCGACGACAGTAAAAGCCAGCCAAAAATTCCTCACGCCATGTCTACGCTGGAGTTTGGCTTGGGTGAGCCGACTGCTGACAGTCTGGGCCTACGCAAAGACAACGCATTGGAGTATTTGGCGTATGGCGACCAGCGTATTGCCTGTGTTGATGAGCTTAAAGTTGTTGGGCAGCACAACATTGCTAATGCCTTGGCCGCGGCCGGGTTGGCAATCACGCTGGGTATAGACATCGCAGATATTCGCAAGGCATTGACGCGTTTTTCCGGATTGACCCATCGCTGTCAGTGGGTCGCGGAGAAACAGGGCGTTAGTTTTTATAATGACTCCAAAGGCACAAATGTGGGTGCGAGTGTTGCGGCCATCGAAGGGCTGGGTAAAAAAACCCGGGGTCGAATTGTATTGATCGCGGGCGGGGTTGGTAAAGGGGCTGATTTTAAGCCCTTGGCAGAAACGATAAAGCGCTGGGTGAAAACGTCTGTACTAATTGGTGAAGATGCTAAAGCTATGGCGGCTAAGTTGGACGTAGACTCTGACATTCGGTTTGCTTCAACCTTGCAAGACGCCGTCAACATTGCACTTGAGAGCTCTGAGTCTGGCGATACGGTACTGCTCTCCCCGGCATGCGCGAGCTTTGATATGTTTGATAACTTTCAGCATCGAGGTTTTGCTTTTATGGATGCGGTGAGGAATTTACATTGACATCAGTCAGTAAACAATTGCCTCGCCGGGGGGGTAACATTCAGGCGGCGGTTGCTCAGTCGTACCGACTTAATTCGGTGTTACTGATCACACTGCTGCTGATGGTTTGTGGTTTATTGATGATGACCTCAGCCTCGGTGGAAATTGCTAGCAGTCGTTATGGAGATTCGCTTTATCATTTTAAGCGGCAAATAATTTTTGCAGGCATCGGGCTTTTAGGCCTAGCCATTACTATGCAAATTCCCATGGCTTTATGGAAGCGGTTCTGCGGGGTTTTTCTTGTCGGTTCATACGTGCTGCTTTTTATGGTTTTAATTCCTGGCGTTGGCTACGAGGTCAATGGTTCTTCACGCTGGTTGAACTTAGGTTTTTTTAAGCTACAGCCATCGGAGCTTGCGAAGATTTTTATTATTCTCTATATCGCCTCGTTTCTCGAACGGCATATCGATGAGGTGCGGCAACAGTGGTCAGGGTTTTTGAAACCTATGGGGCTAATCGGTGCGGCGGTGGTCCTGCTGCATTTTGAGCCTGATCATGGTGCTATGGTCATACTCATGGCCACGGCATTCAGCCTAATTTTCTTGGCCGGCGCAAAGTTATATCGCTTTGTGGTTATGCTCGCGCTGTGTGCCGGCGCTATTGGTTATCTTGCGATCATGAAGCCTTATGTTATCGCGCGGTTTTCATCGTTTCTGGATCCTTGGTCCACTGAGAATGTGTATGGTGGTGGGTATCAATTAACACAGGCACTGATTGCGTTTGGTCGCGGTGAATGGACTGGCGTGGGACTTGGTAACAGCATTCAGAAACTGTATTTTTTGCCTGAAGCCCATACGGATTTCGTGCTTGCAATCATTGGCGAAGAGCTGGGCTTAGTAGGGGTTGCTATGGTGGTGGGTTTGTTCTGCTGCTTGGTGTATCAAGCCTTTGTAATAGGCAAGAGGGCTTTGGCGAAGGAAATGCTGTTCGAGGGGTTTTTGGCCTATGGCCTTGCGCTGCTGTTTGCCGGACAAGCGCTGATCAATATCGGTGTCAATATAAGTCTATTGCCCACCAAAGGTTTGACTCTGCCTTTCTTAAGTTATGGCGGCGCAAGTCTGATCGTCAGCTGTTTTATGATAGCGTTGTTGGTGCGCATTCAGTTTGAAACTGAAGTCAGGCCATTCGAGTTAAAAAGTAAGAAACAGGATTCCCAAGCATGAGTGCGCCGGCAACAGTCTTGATAATGGCAGCAGGAACTGGTGGGCATGTCTTCCCGGCGCTCGCTATTGCACGCGCTTTGCAGGCCAAGGCCACCCATATTGAGTGGCTAGGAACACCTAACGGCATGGAGAACGAATTGCTTCAAGGCACCGGTATTCCGCTTCATCAGATATCCGTCAACGGGTTGCGGGGAACTGGACTAAAACGCAAGCTGTTGGCACCAATCATGCTTGTCAGCGCATTCGCGCAGTCGGTTAGCGTGCTGCGAAAAATTCGGCCAGACTGCGTTTTGGGAATGGGGGGCTTTGTTTGCGGCCCTGCTGGCATTGCCGCCAAGTTGCTGGGCAGGCCGCTGATTTTACATGAGCAAAACGCGGTCGCTGGCTTTACTAATAAGCTGTTGGCGGTGGTTGCCGATAGGGTGCTGGAAGCTTTTCCTAACACCTTCAAGTCCGGGCCTAAATTGCGCTGCACCGGCAACCCAGTGCGTAAAGAGATTGCTGAGCTGCACGGTTTGACGCAGCCGAAAAAAGTAAACAACCAGCGCATTAATATTTTAGTGCTCGGCGGCAGTCAAGGCGCAGCGGCCATTAATGATGTTATGCCTGAGGTCTTGCAAAGCCTTGGTTCAGACGCTGTATCCATAGTTCATCAAACGGGCAAGCAGAAACTAGAACAGTCAATCAGCAGCTATGAAAAAGCCGGGTTTACCTTGTCGGATAACCTCAAAGTCAGCAGCTTTATCGTGGATATGCCCCAAGCCTATGCTTGCTGCGATTTGGTAATTTGTCGATCTGGCGCTAGCACGGTGACTGAAATTGCGGCCGCGGGCAAACCTTCAATTCTCATTCCCTATCCCTACCACCGCGACCAGCAGCAGATGTTTAATGCTAGGTGGCTGAGTGATGCAGGCGCTGCAATCATTTTGCCGCAGCAAGACTTAAGTGCTGCAAGTTTAAGTCAAAAAATCCGCGAGTTAAGCAGTGATACCGGCAGCTTAGAAAAAATGGCCCAGAGCGCGCGAGCGGTTGCTGTGTTGGATGCTGATCGGGTTATAGCCGATGAATGTTTGGGGCTTGCCAATGCATAATGCAACTATTGTTCATGCTGTGCCAGAGATGAGGCGGATCCGGGTAATTCATTTTGTCGGTGTAGGGGGCGCAGGCATGTGTGGCATTGCTGAGGTGCTGTTAAACCAAGGGTATAAAATTACCGGTTCCGACATTAAGGCATCGGCAAACACGCAGCGGCTACAAACCATGGGCGCAAAGATCTTTATTGGCCATAAAGCTCAGAATACCCAAAAAGCTGACGTGGTTGTTTACTCCAGTGCGATTAAGAGCAGCAATCCTGAAATTAAGGCGGCGATAAGCGAATCTAAGCCTTTGATCCCTCGAGCTGAAATGCTCGCTGAGCTAATGCGCTATAGGCACTCTATTGCCATTGCAGGCACCCATGGCAAAACTACCACAACCAGTATTGTCGCCTCGGTGCTCGCGGCCGGTGGATTCGACCCGACTTTCATAATAGGCGGCCTGCTAAACAGCGCAGGCACCAATGCCCGGTTGGGTGAAAGCCGTTACCTGGTTGCCGAGGCTGATGAAAGTGACGCATCGTTTATGCACCTGCAGCCAATGGTCACGGTAATTACCAACATAGAAGCCGACCACATGAGCACCTATGGCGGTGATTTTGAGAATCTCAAAAAATACTTTGTCGATTTTATCCATAACCTACCTTTTTATGGCTTGGCGGTGCTGTGTATTGACGATCCCGTGGTGCGCGAGATATTGCCGCGTATCTCGCGGCCAAAGCTAACCTATGGCTTTGCCAAAGACGCCGATTTTCAAATTCAAAATCTGACTCAAAAACAAGGCACGGTGAATTTTCAGGTCACAAGGCCAAACAAAAAATCGCCGATTAAAATCAGATTAAATATGCCAGGCGAACACAATGCTCTCAATGCAACGGCTGCACTGGTGATTGCCACTGACGAAGGGCTTAAAGACGCCGATATTAAAGCAGGCATTGCGAATTTTGCCGGTGTGGGCAGGCGCTTCGATGTGCAGGGCGAGTTTCCTGTCAATGCCGGCACGCACCAGGGTACCGTGAAGCTTATTGATGACTACGGTCATCATCCAACGGAGGTGGCAGCGACGCTGAAAGCATTAAAAGCCGGTTGGCCAGACAATCGCTTGGTTATGATTTTTCAGCCACACAGGTACAGCCGGACCCAGGACTTGTACGAAGACTTTGTGGATGTGCTAGCACAAGCTGATGTGCTGTTATTGCTAGAGGTGTACTCGGCAGGAGAAAAGCGTATTGCAGGGGCGGATTCTAGAGCTCTGTGCCGCAGTATTCGATTGCGGGGCAAATTAGACCCGGTGTTTGTCAAAAATATTGAAGATGTTCGCGGTCTGTTAGTGGCTATGGTGCGCCCTGGCGACATCGTTTTAACCCAAGGTGCAGGCAGTGTTGGTGGTTTGGCCAAAGAGTTGGCTGAAAAGGGCTTTCAATAAGTAGTAATTTATTGATTTTATAAAAGAATTTGCAATTAGATAGTCAAGAAATATGCATACTAAACCGATAAATAAAGAAGCAGTAATTGCTAAATTAGGCCATGTGGCTGTGCTGATGGGAGGCAATTCTTCTGAGCGGGAGATTTCCTTGCAAAGTGGTGCCGCCGTCCTGGCTGGTTTGCTCAGGCTTGGTGTCAACTGTACAGGTATAGATGTTAATAAAAACTTGAACGCGGCAATAGCCGCCGTTAAGCCTGATTGGGTATTTAACATGCTCCACGGTCAGGGTGGTGAAGACGGCGTGCTGCAGGGGTTTTTAGAAACACTGAATATCCCTTATTCGGGCAGTGGTGTTCTAAGTTCGGCGTTAACAATGGACAAGGTTCGCAGCAAGCTAATTTGGCTGCAGCTTGGGTTGAGAACAGCAGAATTCGTGCAATTAAGTAGTGAGACTGATTGGCAGGAAGTTATAGGCCGATTTGAGCGTGTAGTGGTGAAGCCTACTAACGGTGGTTCAAGTCTCGGTATCGCGATATGTGATACAGCCGAGGCATTAAAGCGTCAGTATGAGCAAGCCTTGCTGCTTGATGCCAATGTTTTTGCAGAGAAGCATATAGCCGGCAAAGAGTTTTCAACCACCATAATTGGCGGCACTGTGCTTCCTACCATACAGCTCGAAACCGACAGAGAGTTTTTTGATTTTGACGCAAAATACATCGACACCGGGACTCGCGTTATTTGCCCTGCTGAGATTTCAAAAACAGAACTGGAAGAAATAGAACAATTAACCCTAAGCGCCTATCAGAGTCTAGGTTGCCGAGGCGTTGCAAGAGTAGATGTGATGCAATCAGCGCAGAAAGAATTTTTTCTATTGGAAGTGAATACCGTGCCAGGTATGACTTCCCATAGTTTTGTGCCGGTCGCAGCGAAAGTGGCTGGGATGGATTTCGATGAGTTGCTGCTGTTTATTCTTGATCATGAACTTGCTGCCATGGAGGCTCGATCGTAATGGCGGCAAACAAATATCAGACAAACAACATGCGGGCTGAAAAGAGAAACTTTAGTAAAAGCTCGCAGCCGCTCAAGCCAGTCAATAAAAAGGTAGGCCGCATAATTTTTGGCTCGATTGCCGTGTTAGTCAGCGTTTATTCATTGCTGGCGAAAGGCCCAGACTTGGCAGCTTACGTAAACCGGCCTGTGTCGAAGATTAGAGTGGAGAACCAGTGGCAGCAAATTACCGAGGCGCAAGTGTCCGGTGTGCTTGCAAAGTTTATGGGAACTGGGTTTTTCAATCTTGATACTCAAGGCATCAAGGCTGAACTGGAGTCAATGTCTTGGGTTCGGTTTGCGTCGGTTAAACGCATATGGCCAGACATTATCGCGCTGGATATCCGCGAAGAAAAAGCGATTGCACGATGGGGCGATGGGGCCTATCTGAATCAAACTGGCGAGGTTTTTCGACCGTCAGTCGCGGCAACTAATTTGTCCCTGCCTTTGCTGAGCGGTCCTCAAGATACCCAGACGCAGGTGATGCAACAATATCTAAGCTTGAGCCAGCTGTTATTGCCTGAAGACTTAAGGCTAACAGAGTTGGCGTTGAGTCCTAGGGGCAGCTGGGAGTTAACTCTCAATGAGTCTATTCGAGTGTCAGCTGGTAGGTTCAATGCGTTCGAAAATTTGAGCCGATTTGTCGATGTATTGAATCGCCATGGCTCGATAGATTTGAGTGAGATCGCGGCAATAGATTTGCGGTACAAGAATGGGTTTGCGGTAAAGAACGTTCAATACGATTTAGTAGGGGTGGCAGCAAGGTGAACTCGGCGTCCGAATCAATCAGCTTAACTAATCAACGTTCCCCGCGCATGGAGTGGATACGATGGATGGTTCGATGAACGAAAACGTAATTGTTGGTTTAGATATCGGCACTTCCAAGGTCGTTGCTATCGTAGGCGATATAAATCCGGATGGGAGTTTGGACATTGTTGGTATCGGCAGTCACCGGTCTCGCGGGCTTAAAAAAGGCACCGTGGTAAACATCGAATCTACCGTCGAGTCGATTCAGCGGGCTATCGAGGAAGCCGAGTTAATGGCAGGCTGTCAGATTCATTCTGTCTATGCCGGCATCGCAGGCAGCCACATTCGTAGCATGAATTCTCATGGCATAGTGGCTATCCGCGACGGTGAGGTTATGCGCGCAGATATCGAAAGAGTCATTGACGCGGCGCAAGCGGTAGCTATTCCGGCTGATCAAAAAGTGCTGCATATTCTCCCGCAGGAATACATTATTGATTCTCAGGAAGGCGTCAAAGAGCCACTGGGTATGTCCGGTGTTCGGCTTGAGGCTAAAGTGCATTTGGTGACCTGCGCGATTAATGCGGTTCAGAATATTGAAAAGTGCATTAAACGTTGTGGCCTGGAAACAGACGAAATTATTTTAGAGCAGCTGGCTTCAAGTTACGCTGTGCTAACTGAAGATGAGAAAGAGTTAGGAGTTTGCCTGGTCGACATTGGTGGTGGCACAACTGATATCGCGATTTTTACTGAGGGTGCCATTCGCCACACGGGAGTTATTCCTATCGCCGGCGACCAAGTGACGAATGATATAGCCATGGCACTGCGGACTCCTACCGAAAACGCCGAAGAAATAAAAATCAAATACGCCTGCGCCTTAACCCAGTTAGCCAGTGCGGATGAATCCATTAGAGTGCCAAGTGTCGGTGATCGACCTCCCAGAGAATTGTCTAGGCAAGCGCTGGCAGAAGTCGTGGAACCGCGTTATGACGAATTGTTTAATCTTATTCAGCAAGAGCTGCAGCGTAGCGGCTTCGAAAATCTTTTGGCTGCCGGCATCGTGTTAACCGGCGGCACCAGCAAAATGGAAGGCGTAGTGGAACTGGCGGAGGAGATATTTCATGCCCCGGTTCGTATCGGTGCTCCTCAAAATGTAAAGGGTCTTGCCGATATTGTAAGAAACCCGATCTATTCTACAGGCGTTGGTTTGCTGCTGTATGGTTTAAAGCAACATCAAGAAAGAGGCGGAATAGAACCGAAGCATGAGCCTCAAATTCATATAGTAGAAAGAGTTAAGAAATGGTTTCAAGGTAATTTTTAATAATCAGTCAACAACCAGCGTGTCAATAGAATTTAAGGATTTAAAAGGGGGCTATATGTTTGAGTTAGTCGAGAACATTCCACAAAGTGCAGTAATTAAAGTCATCGGTGTAGGTGGGGGCGGCGGCAATGCAGTTCACCACATGATCGCAAATCAGGTGAGTGGTGTAGATTTTATTTGCGCCAATACAGATGCTCAGGCGTTGAGCAATCTGAAAGCCAAAACTGTTTTGCAGCTGGGCACCAATATCACCAAGGGCTTGGGTGCGGGCGCGAACCCGGAAATTGGTCGCCAAGCGGCGCTCGAGGACCGAGAAGAAATTGGTGAGATTCTTGCCGGTGCAGACATGGTGTTCATTACCGCAGGTATGGGTGGTGGCACCGGTACTGGTGCAGCCCCCATTGTTGCCGAGGTCGCTCGTGAAATGGGCATCTTAACCGTTGCAGTGGTAACTCGGCCTTTCCCATTTGAGGGGAAAAAGCGCTCTGCTATCGCCGAGGAAGGCATTCGCCAGCTCACTCAGCATGTCGATTCCCTAATTACCATTCCCAATGAAAAACTGCTAGAAGTGTTGGGAAAGGACGCCTCACTGTTAGATGCATTTAAAGCCGCTAACGATGTGCTGCTGGGCGCCGTAAAAGGCATTGCTGATTTGATAATGCACCCCGGCATGATCAATGTTGATTTCGCAGACGTGAAAACTGTGATGTCAGAGATGGGCATGGCCATGATGGGAACAGGAACTGCGACAGGTGAAGGGCGGGCAAGAGAGGCTGCTCAGGCTGCAATTCGGTCGCCATTACTAGAGGATATCAATCTCCAGGGTGCTCGCGGTATTCTTGTTAATATCACTGCAAGCGAGAGCCTATCGCTGGGTGAATTTGCCGAAGTAGGCGACACCATCGAAGAGTTTGCATCCGATGATGCGACTGTTGTGGTCGGCACTGTGATTGACCCATCACTGGGTGATGAAATAAGGGTTACTGTGGTGGCAACTGGGCTCGGCGGATCTCAGGTAAAGCCAACCAAAGTTGTGGACAACACAACCTACGGCGCGCGTACAGATTACAGTCAGTTAGATAAGCCAGCGATTATGCGTAACCGTCCCCATCAAGAAAGGGCTCGGCCTCTGGCCAAAGCTGTTGGCTCTGAGAAAGATATGGACTATTTGGACATTCCTGCTTTTTTGCGGAGACAAGCAGACTAAGCAGGCTGCCTTGCACGTACTGGGTGTTATCGCAGTTTTTGATAGGCTAGAACCGCTAAGAGCTAAACCATTTGCGAGTGAATTTAGCTCTAGCGGCAAAAGTAGAATTTGATGGCTTAATGTACACACAATATGTTGGGTTATTTATACATCTTTGCTACTATTCGCCGCTGATAAAACGATTGTTGTGTGGCACAAGCAAAGCTTCGCCTGCAAGAAACCATAAATGAGCCGGTCTGGTGTCTAAATACTAGGCGGTGAAGGTAAAACAGGCCGAATCTGCAGTCTTATTCGGCGCAGCCCCGGGGCGCTGATAAACTTAATGCACATCGATAACTAAGGTTTGATAAAACACTTATGCTAAAACAAAGAACCCTCAAGAACGTTATTCGAGCAACTGGTGTTGGCTTGCATACCGGCGAAAAAGTCTACCTTACCTTGCGGCCAGCGCCCGCGAATACGGGAATTATCTTCAGCAGAGTTGATCTAGATCCCGTAGTTCAGATACCTGCTATAGCAGCAAACGTGGGCGACACAACGCTTTCCACGACGTTGGTTAAAGGCGACGTGAGAATTTCAACCATCGAGCATCTAATGTCGGCCATGTCGGGCTTGGGCATTGACAACGCATTCGTCGATGTAAGCGCACCAGAAGTACCAATCATGGACGGCAGCGCCGGTCCTTTCGTGTTTCTGATTCAATCGGCGGGCATCGAAGAACAGTCCGAACCGAAGAAATTCATCAAAATTAAGCGCCCCATCACACTTGAGCAGGGCGATAAGTCCGTTAGCCTTGAACCATTTAACGGTTTTAAAGTCAGCTATACTTTATTGTACGATCACCCGGTATATAAGAAGTACACGAAAAGCGCGACTATCGACTTTTCCAGCACTTCCTTTGTAAAAGAAGTAAGCCGGGCTCGGACGTTTGGCTTTATGCATGAATTTGAAGAACTTAGAAATAGAAATTTAGCCCTAGGCGCTAGCATGGATAATGCAATTGCTGTCGGCGATTATAAAGTCTTGAACGAGGATGGCCTGCGCTACGAAGACGAGTTCGTGAAGCACAAAATTCTTGATTCAATTGGCGACTTATACCTGCTTGGCAACAGCCTGATAGGCGAGTTTAAGGGTCATAAATCTGGACATGCTCTCAATAATGCTTTATTAAGAATGCTTGAAGTTAATAAAGATGCTTGGGAAATAGTCAGTTTTGATAATGAATCAAATGTTCCTATTTCTTACATGAAACCTGTGCTTGCGGCTTAGCTCGGCACGATTATCCTAACTCCTTGATATTAAAGGTATTGGGTGTTGAAGTTTCTTGCATATGGCCCAACAATAACTAGGGTTCTAAGAAAAACGCCTAAACAATGAAACTTATTCTCGTTGACCAGCGCCATGGTCACTCTAAAACTATTGTCCTCAAAGGTTGGCTTAAAGGCCTGCTTTCTTTATGCCTGCTCGGCACGCCCGTGGCGCTTGGCTATTTGGGCTATCAATTTGCAGTTTCAGGCGATTCGATCATATTCACGGAGGAAACTGCCGGCAATTGGGAGCGACAGCTTCGCCTACAGTCTGATCAATTAGCTGAGATTAAGCAGAACTCCGATGAGCAGTTAGAAGCACTCACTCTGCGGCTTGCCCTCATGCAGGCCCGCTTGGTCAGGCTGGATGCGGTGGGTGAGCGAATCACAGAAATTGCAGATCTTGACCAAGGGGAATTTGATTTCAGCCAGCCAGTGGCTATCGGAGGCCCCTCCACAGGGTACTCTGAGCCCTACACAACCTCTAGTTTCGTGAATTCTGTAGACCAGTTGGAAGCTCAGTTGGCGGATCGCAAGCAACAGCTTGAGATTCTTGAAGGCATGATGGCTGACCGTAAAATTCAGTCGGATGTGTTTATCGCCGGCAGGCCTATAGAAAAAGGCTGGATTGCATCTCGGTTTGGCAAGCGGCCGGATCCTTTCACAGGCCGCCTTACCTTTCATGGTGGCATAGACTTCACAACAGGTAAGTCGGGCGCCGAGATAAATACGGTGGCGGCGGGCGTGGTCACTTGGTCTGGCCCGCGCTCTGGCTATGGCCTGATGGTCGAAGTGAACCATGGCAGCGGATTTACTACTCGCTATGCCCATGCCGAGAAACTGTTTGTAGAGGTTGGTGACGTTGTTAATCGAGGCCAAAATATTGCACTAGTTGGCTCCACCGGCCGCTCCACCGGGCCCCATGTGCATTTTGAAGTTTACAAAAACGGCAGAGTTGTCGACCCTGCTGCGTACATTCATCGTACCGTCCGCTAGTTTCATTTCCCGTAATTATTTCTGACTGTATGCGCAGCGGTGTCACGCTGCGTGTTTTACCTAACTTATGAACACTAAAAGCTCTCTCAAATGAAACTACTCAACGCTATTTTCGGAACTAGTAACTCTAGAAAACTAAAAAAACTACAGCAAACCGTTAAGGTAATTAACGGCTTTGAAACTGCTTTGCAAGGTTTGGATGATACTCAACTTAAGCAAAAATCAGATGAGCTCAAACAGCAGTTGAGCCAAGGCAAATCATTGGATGACATTCTGCCTGAGGCGTTTGCGGTTGCCCGCGAAGCCAGCGTTAGGGTAATGGGAATGCGCCATTTTGATGTGCAGCTTATCGGCGGAATGGTGTTGCACCAGGGTAGCATTTCGGAAATGCGTACCGGTGAAGGTAAAACTCTAATGGCAACTTTGCCTGCCTATCTAAATGGCCTAAGCGGTGATGGTGTGCACGTGGTAACCGTCAATGAATACCTCGCTGAGCGTGATGCGAATTGGATGCGCCCGCTGTATGAATTTTTGGGGCTCAGTGTCGGTATTATCAAGTCTGGGCAATCTCCCTTGGATAAGAAAGCCGCGTATCAATGCGATATTACCTATGGCACTAACAATGAGTTTGGCTTCGATTATCTGCGTGACAACATGGCGTTTAGGCTTGACGACAAAATGCAGGCAAAGCTTAACTTTGCCATTGTCGATGAAGTTGACTCAATCCTAATAGACGAAGCAAGAACCCCGTTGATTATTTCAGGGGCCGCTGAAAATAGCTCTGAGATGTATGTTGCTATTAACAATCTAATCCCCAAGCTTGAGTTAGGGGTGAAGGAAGAAAAGTCCAAAATGGAAATGATGGACAAAAATTACATCCCAGAAGAAAACGGCCATTTCACGGTAGACGAGAAAAGTCGGCAGGTTGAATTGACTGAAGCCGGTCATGAATTTGTCGAGGGCCTGTTAATCGATAAGAAACTGCTGGCTGAGGGCGAATCACTTTATGCGGCAACTAACCTGTCGCTGCTTCATCACGTTCATGCTGCACTTAAAGCACACCATCTATTTAAGAAAGACGTTGAGTATATAGTCCAAGACCGCAAAATCGTGCTGATCGATGAGCACACTGGTCGCACCATGGAAGGCCGCCGACTGTCAGAAGGACTGCACCAAGCCTTAGAGGCAAAAGAAAAACTTGAGATTCAATCTGAAAGCCAAACCCTGGCTTCAACAACCTTTCAAAATTACTTCAGACTCTACAATAATTTATCTGGAATGACGGGTACAGCAGATACCGAGGCTTTCGAATTTAATCAAATTTACGGTCTAGATGTGGTGGTAATTCCCACTAACCAGCCTATGGTTCGAGTTGATGCCAATGATCTGATATTTCTTTCCATGGAAGAAAAATTTGAGGCTATCGTCAAAGACATTAAGGAGATTAGTGCCAATGGAGCGCCGGTTCTGGTGGGCACCGCATCTATCGATACGTCAGAGATACTTTCAAACTACCTAAATAAACAAAAAGTTAAACATGAAGTTTTAAACGCGAAATTTCATGAGAAAGAAGCAGAAATCATCGCTCAAGCGGGCAGGCCTGGCGCGGTAACTATCGCGACTAATATGGCAGGCCGTGGTACTGACATTGTGCTCGGAGGTAACTGGGAAGTAGAAGTAGCTGCTATGAATAACCCTTCCGAGGCCCAAATTAGCGCGGCAAAGGAGCAATGGCAGCAGCGCCATGATGCGGTGCTTAGCGCAGGTGGTCTGCACATAATAGGCACCGAGCGCCACGAATCTCGCCGCATAGATAATCAACTCCGAGGTAGGGCAGGGCGCCAAGGCGATGCTGGGTACTCTAGGTTCTACCTGTCTATGGAAGATAACTTACTGCGAATATTCGCCACCGACGGTGTTAAAAACTTTATGCGTAAGCTGGGCATGGAGCGCGGTGAAGCAATTGAACACAGTATGGTGACCAGATCCATAGAAAAGGCTCAGCGCAAAGTTGAAGGCCGCAATTTTGACATACGCAAGCAGCTGCTTGAATACGACAATGTGGCTAATGATCAGCGCACCATTATCTACAGGCAGCGCAACGAACTCATGGCCAGCGACGATGTGTCAGAACTGTTAACTGATATGCGCAACGAAGTTGTTGAGCAACTAGTCGACGATCACATCCCACCACAATCCATACCTGAGCAGTGGGATATTGCCGGCCTTGAGCAGGCTGTCGAAACTCAGTTTGGTAGCACCCTCAGTGTTCAGGAATGGCTGGATGCGGATGATCAGCTTTATGAAGAGCAAATAAAGACCAAGATTAACGAAATACTAACGGCCCAGTATGAAGAAAAAAGTGCGACTGTGGGTGACAAGATGCGGCTGTTTGAAAAGCAGATTACCCTGCAGATTTTAGACGGCCTATGGAAAGACCACCTTGCAACAATGGACCATTTGCGCCAAGGTATTTTTCTGCGCTCCTACGGCGGCAAAAATCCTAGGCAAGAGTACAAGCGTGAAGCGTTTGCGCTGTTCTCAGATTTAATGCTGAACCTTCAGCAAGAAGTAATTAAAGTGCTGAGCCACGTAAAAATTCGCCAAGAAGACGCAGCTGATGCCATAGAGCGGCAGCGCGAGGCTGAAAGTGCCCGAGCCAAAGTTGATTTTCAGCATCAATCGACGTCTGCGCTTGCCCAGCCTCAGTCGGCGCCACCGGAGCAGGGTTCTACTGCGGCGCCATTTGTGCGCGATATGCCTAAGGTTGGTCGTAACGATCCATGTCCATGTGGTTCGGGCAAGAAATACAAAACCTGTCACGGCAAAATAGGGTAACCGTCTATGGCTGTTGGCGAGGCTTTTTCTGGAACGCTACATCCAGTGCTGGGGGCGAGACTAAGCGCGGTTGAAAGCCATATTCGCTACGCAAACAGACTGGATCTGGTGTTGATTGAGCTGGACGGCGAATCGACAGTGGCTGGAGTGTATACTCAAAATGCGTTTTGCGCCGCGCCCGTGACCATTGCAAAACGGCATGAGCAACAAGGCACTGCGCGCTATTTTTTAATCAACACTGGCAACGCTAACGCAGGCACAGGCGCTTTGGGAGAGCAAGATGCGTTGGCCTGCTGTGACGCGCTTGCCAAACTCACTGGAGTTGAAGGTACTGCGGTATTGCCGTTTTCAACTGGGGTTATCGGTGAGCGCCTGCCGACGGCTAAAATTTTGCAGGCGCTACCTAGCGCCATTGCGGCGTTATCTGATACCAATTGGCTAGCCGCTGCTCGCGGCATAATGACCACCGATACTAGGCCTAAAGCCCATTCTGTAAGGTTTGAGCTAGAGGGTAGGCCGGTGACTATCACCGGTATAGCCAAAGGCGCGGGCATGCTTAAACCTAATATGGCGACTATGCTGGCCTATGTTGTGACCGATGCGCAAATAGACCAGGCTTTGCTAAAAAGCCTGCTTAAGCGCTGCGTCAATCGATCCTTTAATCGTTTGACGGTGGATGGCGACACCTCAACCAATGACTGCTGTATGTTAGCGGCCACTGGAAAATCTGGCGTCAAGATTGACGCTGACGGGCCTAATTACGACGGGTTTTTAACGCAGCTTGAGCAGCTGTTTGTCGAATTAGCCACGGGCCTAATCAGGGATGCCGAGGGCGCAACGAAATTTATTACGCTGACAGTCCGCGGTGGCAGGTCTAGCGATGAGTGTTTGGCGGTAGCCTACACGGTGGCTGAATCTCCCCTAGTGAAGACCGCAATGTTTGCTTCGGACCCGAATTGGGGCCGCATTTTGGCAGCCATAGGTCGTTCTGGGCTGGCCGACTTTGACATAGCAAAAGTATCTATTCACTTAGGTGAAACCTGTTTGATACAAGCCGGGGCTTTGTACAGTGGCTACACTGAAAGTGCTGGCCAGGCGGAAATGGACAAGCTAGAAATTAACGTGGCTATAGATATCGGGCGCGGCGATTTTGCAGAAACTGTCTGGACCTGCGACCTATCTAATGAGTACGTTCGCATCAATGCGGACTACCGATCCTGACGTTGGGCGTTGTTAATCCTCTTCATGTGGTGGTTGGGGTTGTCCAAAACTCCGCCGGCGAGGTGTTGATTTCGTTTCGTGATCCTAGCCTGCATCAAGGTGGGCTGTGGGAGTTTCCCGGAGGGAAAGTTGATTCGGGCGAAGGTGTCCAAGCCGCTCTGTGCAGAGAATTCCAAGAAGAGCTTGGCATTACCCCTACCGAGTACTTTCCCTTTAAAAAAATTCGCTTTGAGTACAGCGACAGAGAAGTGCTGTTAGATGTTTGGCGAGTCACCCAATTTACAGGCACGCCAATAGGAAGAGAAGGCCAAGCCGTGCAGTGGAAGGCTGCTAAAGCCCTTAGTTTCAAGGAATTTCCAGCGGCCAATAAAGACATCGTGCGTCTGCTGCAGTTGCCCAAGGAAATTCCCATAACTCCCCAAGCCGAGTCTCTTAGTGAGCTGCTAGAGATGCTTGCAAGCTGGGCCGATCAAAAGTTCCAAATGGTCTATTTTCGTCAGCCCCAACTTAACCCTGATGGGTTTTCCCAGTGGTATCGGGCCGCTACTGAGCTATGCTCAGATAGGGGGTTAGCTGTTTTCGCGAACATGGATTCGGCCCAGGACTCAGGGCTTGAGGCTAGTGGTGGGGCGCATGCCGGCGCGAGCCGCTTAATGGCATTAACTCAGCGCCCTTGTGGCGATGAGCGCTACTTCAGTGCGTCTTGCCACTCGTTGGCCCAGTTGAATAAAGCCCAGGAGCTAGGCGCAGATTTCGTCTTTTTGTCTCCGGTGAGGCCTGTTGAACGCTATGGTGGCGCTTCATCCCTTGGCTGGGAAGGGTTTCGCGAGTTAGCCGGTTCAGTGTCTCTGCCAGTGTATGCCCTGGGTGGGCTTGGCAGGAATGACATTGTGCAGGCAATGGCTAATGGCGCAGTCGGCATTGCGGGTATTAGTGCCTATCTCTAGCCGGTGTCTGTGACGTTAGTACTTGCGTATATTGTAAATCCTCAAGTATCTGAGCCGGATAAGCTATTCTTTTGATAAATAAAGTCTAAAGAGGCTAGCAAGTAACTGATATAGATAAGTTTAGAATAATCAGAAATAGGATGAAATCTGATGGTTTGTGATAAAGTATTCGCCCAATGGGCAGATACACCCGATTGATAAGGAAAAATCTACCGCCGCATAACACATTCGCGGTTATGTGATCGGGTTCACTGAGATTGTTTCTAACTTGTTGAAAATAGGGAAATTAGCCCTCGGGCATTACGCTTAATCTGGCTTGTAGCGACGACAAAAATATGGATACATTAAAACTGGTTGGCAAGTATTTTATTCTATTCGGCGTGAGTGCTGGGTTATTTGCTGCTTCTGTGCAAGCAGACATTGCGCCCTTAGTAGATGAAGCTGTTCTAGTTGAGTTAACAGCGGTCGGGGCTATTGTTGACCCGGAGAACCCTGAAACACCCTCGTTTTCACCTACTGCTGAAGCGGTTAATGCAAGCTATGTTAGCTCCGGCGGATGGGCTACTACGGGCTCTGGATTTGTCGATGCGGCGGCGTATGTGTTTGATTTTAACGCGGCGACTTCTGTTGCGGCTGCGACCTTGATATTGCCAATAGAGGAAGTGTTTCCACAAAACCGGGCCGCTCCTATCGAGATTTTTGGCTTTGCAGATAACGGTGTAATCGAGTTCACCGATTATTCTGTTGGCTTTTTTACGCCCTTGGCCACGCTCAATGCGGTTGGTCTTACCGAGGTGCGTATTGATGTTACCGGCATCGTTAATGCGATATTGGGGTCTTCCCGCTACGCTGGGTTTCGGGTCAGAAGCTCTGTTGCACCCAGTGCGCTGTTGCCGACTCTGTTTCCGCGCTGGACAGGGGTTAAATTTTTCCCAAACCGAGCAACGTTAGAATTTATTCCAGGTCCAGCACCGACATTGCCGCCGGACGTTACACGGTTTGATGGCTTTTCACTTGCTGTCCCGGATATCGATGTGCCAAACCTCGGTCAGGTGCAGGCGCAGTTTAAGCTGATTGATCCTAATAATTTATTGTTTCAGTTAACCGAAGCCATCATTTCTGAAACCGGTGTGGCGCCGCCGGCTCGGTCTGGGCCGGAGCTGTTTAACTGCAGCGAGTTTTCACGGCCAGAGGCCACCTTGGTTGCCCAAGGGGCGTCATCTTACTCTTTAAATTCGGGCATTTTAGATGCCCCAAGCGTTAACTTTAACGGTGAGCAGGTGGCTGTGCGGCTAGAGCTGATAGATGGCAGTAACCCGCTAGTGTTTGAAACCCTAAGTATTGGCGCCGTCCAGTCGGGGCCTTCCGATGCCACTATTTCTGCCCTAGGGGGCGGTATTATCACCGAGTCGTCACAGGATTTTATTCCCCTGTGCCATGGCTGGGTTTTGATTGGTGATTCCACCCGCAATAGAGTGGTAGAGCGAAATCTAATCTCTGGAGAGACTGGTAAGACTTACTCGTTCTCTCAAAACCCAGATCAGTTTACTCTAGATGAAGAGCGGGGGATCGTTTACATGACCGTTCACCCGGAAACTGAGCGCCTGTACCGGTTGGATTTAAACACCGGAAGAATCACAAATTCTCGAGTAGCTTTCACGTTTCAAAACCAATTTGGGCAGTTTGGCTATTCTTGGGCGCTGCGAGATATTGCATTGGGTGAAGATGGCAATGTGTTTGCCATAATGTTTGACAGTGTCCAAGAAAACCCAGAAAACCAAATTCCCTTTACCGATACGGGTTTGTGGTTGGGGCTAATGCGGGGCAGCGACGCCGCCTTTTTGGAGGATCCACGGCCATTGCTAGAGCCAATTCGAATTGAATATGACCCGGTTAGAGACCATGTTTTTTTAGCGACTCAGTCGAATCTAGCCACCTTCAATTTTGATCCGGCGCAGAACGTGCTGAGTTTTATTCAAGGCACTGACATCGCCGTCGGCAGCGGCTGTACGGATTTCAGCATCTCCCCAAACGGCAACAGACTAGCCTACACCTGCCCGAACGGTAACCGTGCTACACCAGAATTTAGCATTGTGGATATGGCCCCCGATGACTATTTTAACTCCGATGGCGTGTGGTTTTTAGGCAGCGAGCCAGTCAGTGCAACATTTGATAACACCGGCACTTTGCTGATCGCAACCGACAATACAAGACTGTATTTTTACGATGCATCCACTCACCTGATTCTCGAAGACTTCGAGCTAGGGCTTTTAGAAGGGGAGAGTATTCGCAAGATAAGACCGTCCAAAGACGGCGACCTGCTGTATATTTTCTTGCAGAACGACGTGAATGATCCCAGCAGCAAGTTCTATTGGATGCCGATGCCCGATATTCAGGGCACGCCGCTTTAAAACGCTGAATCTCGCTTAGGCTAATTATTGAAGGTTGTCTTCATTGTCTTCAGGGTCAAACACAGGCTCTCCGGCAATGGTATGCTTCTCAGTGGCCCAGCCGCCGAAATCGATTAACCTGCAGCGTTCGCAGCAAAATGGCCTGAACTTATTGTCCTCGACCCAGGCAACCGGCTTTTCACAGGTTGGGCACATGACAGTGCGCGGTGTATTTTCAGGCATTGTTTATTCCGCTTAATTCAAGATACTGATTGTGTAGTGTTAATACTTTGGTTTTTAGCGAATCCATGCTGCCATCGTTGCTAATGACATCGTCGGCCTTTGCCAGCCGTGCCTCGCGGCTTATTTGAGCCGCCATGATCGCCTTGATGGTTTCGGCACTACTACTGTCCCGTTGCAGGGTCCTGCTTAGCTGAGTCTCGGCAGAGACATCAACTACCAACACTCGCTGCACCAATGCAGACTGATCGGTTTCCAACAGCAGCGGCGAAACAAGGATGCAGTAGGGCGAGTCTGCCGACTGGATTCTAGCGAGCATTAGCTCACGAATTAACGGATGCAGGAGCTGCTCAAGCCAAATTTTGTGGTCTTGGTTGGCAAAGACTATTTGCCTGAGTTCAGCGCGATTTAGAAAACCGTTGTCAGCTAAAATAGTCGGCCCAAAGCGCTGTGCTATGGCTGCCAACGCCGGGGTACCGGGTTCGACCACTTCTCGAGACAGCAGGTCTGCATCGATTAAGGTAACGCCGAGTTTGGCGAACTCGTCAGCCACGGTAGTTTTGCCGCTGCCGATACCACCTGTAAGACCAATAACCAACATTGCAATTAGCCCAGAAAATTACTGCGATACAGCGCGATAAGTTGTGGCCCCCAGATCAGCATTAGAAAACCTGCTCCAGCAAGGTAGGGCCCGAATGGCATGGGTATGGATTTGTCGCGGCCAAGCAGCAGTATCATGCCAAGCCCAAAAACAGCGCCAACTAGCGAGGAGAGTATGATAATTGGGAGTAGGCTTTGCCACCCCATCCAAGCGCCCAGTGCGGCCAGCAGTTTAAAATCACCGTAACCCATGCCCTCTTTGCCGGTGGCTAGCTTAAATGCCCAGTAAAACCCCCACAGCACTAGGTAGCCCCCAGCCGCTCCGAGCACTGATTCATAAAGACTGACACCCATGCCTAAATCAAACGTGTTGACCAATAGGCCAAGCCACAGCAGCGGGATGGTAATGTCATCGGGGAGTAGCTGATGATCGAAATCGATAAGGGTTAGGCAGACAAGACACCAGGTAAAAACCAACAGCGCCAAGGTCAGTAGAGTAGGGCCGTAGGTCGCTGCCACTAGCCCTGAAAGTACGCCAGTGGCTAGCTCCACGGACGGGTAGCGCAGGGATATTTTAGTTTTGCAGCCGGAGCATTTTCCCCTTAGGGCCCCATAGCTTAATACTGGAATGTTTTCCCAGGCTCTGATTTTGTGATTACACACCGGGCAATGGGAATCAGGTTTCTGCAGGTTAAAGGTTTTGAATTTTGCCGTGGATGGGTTGGTGTCGGGAGTGGTGTTTTCAATCTCCAGAAACTCATGGCACTGAGCTCGCCAGTCACGCTGTAGCATAATGGGCAGCCGATAAACTACGACGTTTAAAAAGCTCCCAACCAATAGCCCCAACACGCTTGAAAGGGCTATCAGCAGGAATGGGCTGGCCTGGATAAGTTCTAAAATTCTCATGGGTCTCTAGCAGTTAAACCGCAGTTATGCCGCAGTTAAACTACCGCGCCAATTTGGAATATAGGCATATACATGGCAATCATCAAACCACCAACTAGCACCCCCAGCACGGCCATAATCAAAGGCTCCATAAGTGCCGTTAACCCATCAACCGCATTGTCTACTTCGGCTTCGTAGTACACGGCACATTTATCCAACATGCCGTCTAGGGCGCCTGATTCTTCGCCAATACCCACCATTTGCACAATCATGGTTGGGAACAGGGTGGTGTTCTTAATCGCAAACGCCAGCTGTTGCCCTGTGGTCACGTCGTCTTTAATACGTTTGGTGGCAATTGAGTAAACGATGTTACCCGTGGCTCCGGCTACGGAATCTAGGGCATCTACTAACGGCACGCCGGCGCTGAAGGTGGTCGATAGAGTTCGGGTAAAACGGGCGTAACAGGATGAGTTCATGATCGGGCCAACGATAGGCAGTTTGAGTGAGATTCTATCGACTAAATTGGCGAAAGGCTTGGACTTGAGTTTCGCCTCTTTAAACGCAAATGCCCCAGCAACCGCCACAATAACGACTTTCCACCAGTGCGCGATCGCGAGATCAGACAGGCCCATCACAAATTGGGTAAACGCAGGCAATTCAGCGCCAAAACTGGAGAAAGTCTCCGCAAACTGAGGCACCACTTTGACTAGCAGGATGCCGGTTACGATAAGCGCCACACTGACAACAGCGATTGGGTAGTTCATGGCCTTTTTAATCTTCGCTTTCAAGGCCTCCGATTTTTCTTTGTAGGTTGCTAAGCGTTCCAGCATGGTTTCTAAGGCGCCGGATGATTCGCCAGCCTCAACGAGGTTGCAAAATAGGTCATCAAAGTAGCGGGGATGCTTGCGGATACAGTCGGCAAAATTATTACCCGCCGCCACGTCGTCACGAATGGTCAAAACCAGGGCCCGCATAGAAGGGTTTTCTAAACTCTCGCCAACAATCTCAAACGATTGAACCAAAGGAATACCGGCTTTCATCATAGTGGCTAGTTGCCGGGTAAACACCGCAATATCGCCAGGCTTAATCGCCTGTTTCTTGGGGCCGAAGATATCTTTGGATTTTTTCTTGACTCGAGTTGGGTTAACCCCTTGTTTTCTGAGTTGAGCCTTTACCAGGGCTTGACTATTGCCCGGTATTTCCCCTTTGGCTTTGTTGCCATTTTTGTCTAAGCCTTGCCAAAGGTAGATACTTTGAGAAAGATCAGCTGCCATTGCATACCTCGAATCAATAAGTGTTAAGCGTACATGCGTGCGCTGGGTAATGGGCGTTTTAATAAAAGCCAAGCTAAGAAGCGCAGAATAGCACGGTCAATAGGGGCTTGTATCAATTTGATTAGGTTAACCTATTGGCTTCGTCGAGACTTGTAAGTCCCTGACCCACCTTGATTAAAGCCGATTGACGCAGGTTGTTAAACCCCTCTTTTTGAGCCTGATCTGCGATTTCTATAGAATTACCATCATCCATTATAATGCGAGCCATGGCATCAGTAATGGGAACTACTTCATAAATTCCGACCCGGCCCTTGTAGCCTTCTTTGCAGTGCTCGCAGCCAACAGCTTTAAATAGGGTTAGATCGGTTAGGGCAGCCTTTTGGAAGCCAGCATCTAGCAGCACTTTCTCTGGCACTTCCATGCTTTCTTTGCAGTGGCTGCAAAGCCTGCGGGCGAGACGCTGGGCAATGATCAGGCTAACTGAGGTGGCAAGATTGAATGCCGGTATGCCCATGTTGCGCAGTCTCGTTAAGGTTTCTGGGGCGCTATTTGTGTGTAGGGTTGAAAGCACCATATGGCCGGTTTGCGAGGCTTTGATGGCGATCTCCGCAGTCTCTTTGTCTCTGATTTCCCCGACCATCACCACATCTGGATCCTGTCTTAGAAATGCTCGCAATGCGGCGGAAAAATCCAGCCCAATTTTATTGTTAACCGGCACCTGGTTGATCCCCTCCAAATTGATTTCGACCGGATCCTCGGCGGTGGAAATATTGCGCTCGGGGGTGTTAAGAATATTCAGGCCCGTATACAGCGACACGGTTTTGCCGCTGCCGGTTGGGCCGGTAACTAGGATTAAACCCTGATGCAGGTGCAGCGCCTTCATAAAAAATGCTTTTTGGTCGGGTTCATAGCCCAAGGCATCGATACCCATCTGGGCGCTGGATGGGTCGAGAATTCGCATCACTATTTTCTCGCCCCATAAAGTGGGCAGCGTGTTGACGCGAAAATCGATTGAGCGGCTCTTGGAAATCTTCATTTTAATGCGGCCGTCTTGGGGCACGCGCTTTTCAGAGATATCCATTTGCGACATTATTTTAACCCGCGAGGCGATGCGGGTAGCAATATTAATCGGCGGCCGAGTCACCTCATGGAGAATGCCGTCTGTTCTGAAGCGGATGCGGTAGATTTTTTCGTAGGGCTCTATGTGAATATCCGATGCACCTGTGCGAATAGCATCCAACAGCACCTTATTGACAAACCGCACGATGGGCGTTTCATCAGCGGCGGAGGGCTCATCCTCCGCTGCCTCTTCCCGTTGTGGCTGGATATCAAGGTCGTCGAGCCCAATATCGTCCACCTCACCCAAAGAGCCTTCGCTTGCCTCCAGCTGATTAATGAAATCATTGATGGCTTTGGCGAGCTTAGTTTCCTCAACCACAACCACATCATTGTTAATGCCGGTGTGAAATTTAATTTCGTCGAAGGCAGCGATATCGCCAGGGTCAGAAACAGCCAGAAACAAGCGATTAGCGCGGCGGTAAAGGGGTAGCACATTGTGTTTTTTGATGAGTTTGATATCCACCAGCCCATCTGGCCGGTGGTCAAAATCGAAGGCATCAAGATCCAGCAGGGGCACGCCAAACTCCTCCGCGGCGGCAATGGCGATTGCGCTTGAGTCAACCAAGCTGGAGCTCACCAACTGACTGACAAAAGGCAGCTTGCTCTGGGCGGCGAGACTAAGCGCTGCAATGGCTTCTGATTCTTTTAAAAGGTTGTCAGAGACTAGCCGTCTGGCTAGGCCTCCCATCTGAACAGGCATAGTTGCTGTCTAAGTAAGGTTGTTGATAAAAGATTTGCTTTGACTTTAAGTATAGCCAAGGCATGGCGAGTTCGCGCAGAAATGGGGCTAAGTGAGGGTTCTAAGTTGAGCGGCTAAGAGCTATCAAGCTTCGGCCTGTGGCATTTGAGGGAGCCGGCTTGCAGAGGAAGTGACGGCTAAATTAACACAGCTCTCGAGTCTGGCAGGTGCCGGAAATGGTCCACCTCAGACCGCCAGCGCCATTGGCAGAAGGGGTCAGAACATAGGTAACGCCATCGAGCAAGGTCGCATCTGTTTTCCAAATGCCTGTGATTACACCGTCTGTGATTGAAACCCCGTGGTCGTTGGCTGTCACTGCCGCTGCGGCAGGCATGCCGGTGGTACCGGTCGAAATACCAGTGAGCACAATAGCTGTGGTTGTTCGGGTTTGCACACGAAATTCAATAGCGTTCTTTAGATTTGAAACGGCGGAAATTAGCTCAGAGAATGTGGCCCGGCGAGTGTAGTTCTGATAGGTAGGAAGCGCTACTGCGGCCAAAATGCCTATGATGGCAATAGTAATCATCAATTCGATTAAGGTGAAACCCCGGTGTGATTGCTTATTCATGTGATGGATTCTTTCCTAACGTCGATGCTTTATTGTAAGTTTTTTCTGGAAAACAGTTTTGACAGAAATTGTTCATCAATTAAAACTAAGGGACCCTACATTTTATACTGAAGCTTGGCTTGTTGGTCGGTGTGTTTGAGAAGAGAGCTTGGGATGGAGTGTAGTGTTTTGTTGGCTGAAAAGTCCTTGAATGAGTGGCCGTTAATCGCAAAACTAACGGCCACTCAGCTAAAGGATTTACCTAATTAGCACAGGTTTGCAGCTAAGCAGCTTCCGGCCACTGCCCAAGTGATTGGTGCGCCTACTGCAGCTTGCGTTGGCGTTAGTGTAATGTTTTCGCCAGCAGCTGAGTTAGCGTTGCCCAGTGCTGTAGCGTCATTTCTCCATGTGGCAGTTACTACACCCGCAGCTGTCACAATGCCGTGCACAGTTGCAGTGCGAGTAACGTCAGCTGGGATGCCGTTGCTAGCGCCGCTTAGAGTTGTTACGGCAACGCCGCGTGTCTGGCTGGTAAGCTCTAAAGCTGTTTTAACCGGAGTAGTAGCCAATACTAACTCAGAGAATGTGGCGCGGTTGGTGTAGTTCTGGTAAGCCGGAAGCGCGACCGCCGCCAAAATACCGATGATCGCAACCACGATCATTAATTCGATTAGTGTGAAACCGTCTTGCTTCTTAGTAGTTTGCTTGATCATGGTCTTTCTCCAAAGGTTAGTACGTGAGTTTAATTTTTACGCCTCGCTTGTTAGTGCGGCGGATGTGTTAATGGTATCCAACTATCATGCCAAGTTCTGAAAAAACACATAAACGATTGATAATAATAGTATTTTTATTTTTTAAAGGAAAAGCCAAGAATTACGCGCTGGGCTGGCATCAGGTCAATAAACTGTAACTACTGACAAAAAATGTCATAAAAAGACCGACAGAGGTGTAATTGCAAGGTGCAGCGATGGCACGAACTGTTGCAGTTTATTCATGGCGCCAAGCCTGAACTCATGTTCTCATTCAGCCCTGATTAATGCTCAGTTTTAGATAATGACTTCACTTTAGGGGGCTGTCCAAACAATGACAGCATGTGTCTTGATCTACGACTTTGGGTAGTTTATGTTAAATTGATAGATGGGGCGTGAATGAAAACTCAGGTCCCACTCACTGAACTGTAATGGAATACCGCGACGGACGCGGAGGGAAGCAAATGAAAACCAAGCTAAGATTATGTACCTATTTGGCAGCCGCTGGAATCAGCCTTGTCGGATCATTCGCAGTAGCGCAGGATAAAACGTTGAATGATGGAGTGTATACCGCCGCCCAAGTTGAGACGGGTAAGCTGGTTTATGATGCGTCCTGCAAGAACTGCCACAATATGCGCTTTTACCGTGACACGCTGAAGTCGTGGGACGGCCAGCCACTGCTTTATCTTTGGGAAACTATTATGGGCACTATGCCTGCGGACAACCCAGGGTCTTTGATGTTGGACGAGTACACCGATGCGATGGCGTATATTCTGTCTGAGAACAAATTTCCAGCAGGGGACACTAAGCTGGATCCTGACAACGGCATGGATGCAATTAAGATCGTGGCGCCTTAAACAGCCGCGCTGTATTGCTGCAAAAAATTGCCGTACCAAAAAAGCCGAGCATCGCTCGGCTTTTTTGTGGCTTAAATTAGCTGCTGCTCGCTATGCTAATTGGACTCGGGGCTCGTAAACTCGCCACAGCCTCTTTTGATTTTGGATATTTCCGCCCGGTCACGGCTGCCTAGCTGCAGGTCGTATTTGTCGGCAATGAGCTCCCACAAACCAACATATTCGCACTGAAACTCGTCCCTCGGCAGATAGCGGTCTGGGCCGCGCTGGGCTTTGCGCCGAATTTCACGTTTCTCAACCAACATAATGTTCAGCGGATCATTAGCGAACTGCAGCTTTTGGGAGGGCAGCCAGCGATCACCGCCGTGGGTGTGGGCGTACATCAGCGGAATGATATGATCCACATCCACCTGCACCGCCACGTTGAAGGTTTTGCCGGTATATTCATCCAGCCATTCACCGGTGCGGACGACGCAGTTGCGCGGATTGGTAAACTTAACTTCCGTGCGGCTGGTGAGCACCAGCATTTCTTGACGTGTCGACTGGCAGTCTTCGTCGTAATCCTCTTCAAACGACCAATCTTCATCGCGGAAAAACTTTTCCCGCTCCCGATGATCCATCATTAGGCTATCGCGGCCCATGCGCCTGAAGGTATCCGGCATCTCGCAGTTGGGCATGTGGCAATGGTAGGAGAGATTGAAATAGTGGCCACCATTTAAATCGACCGAGCCCTCATGACTATAGCCCAACTGGGGAGCGAGCAGGGCAGAGAGTAATCCTAGTGAAAAACAGCGCAGTTTCAATTTCTTCCCCTTGCGGCCTCATGGTTTAGCCGCATCAGATTAATGCCTCTACTATGCCATTAATTATCGCTGTCGAACAACATGGAAAAATCGATTGCTCGGCAGTGTTTGGTCAGGGCGCCGATAGACACATAGTCCACACCGGTTTGGGCTATTTGAATTAAAGTTTGTCTATCCACATTGCCAGAGGCTTCGAGTTTTAAAGCCCCCCCATTGATCGCCACCGCTTCTCGAGTCAGTGCCAAGGTAAAATTGTCCAGCATGACAGTATCGGCTTTGGCTGCTATTGCGCTGCGCAGTTCATCCAGAGTCTGAACTTCAATTTCTACCGGTTTGTGGGGAGAGTTCTGGCGCGCCGTGCTAATGGCCATCTCTATGCTGCCGCAGGCGCGAATGTGGTTTTCTTTAATTAAATAGGCATCGAATAAACCTAAGCGATGATTGCTACCGCCACCGACCGTCACGGCATATTTTTGTGCAACCCGAAGACCAGGCAAAGTCTTTCTGGTATCGAGTATCACACAATCAGTGTGAGAAATTAGATCAACCAGTTCGCGGGTCTTGGTCGCCGTCCCGGAAAGGGTTTGCAGAAAATTCAAGATTGTTCGCTCTGCGGTGAGTAGGCTTCTGGCTGGCCCCTCTAATGTGGCAATACACATGCCTGCCGCCATTGCTTCGCCGTCGCCCACTAGCCAATGGATGCCGATAGCTGGGTCTAGCTGCAGCGCAGTCTCAATTGCCCACAATTGACCGCAAAGAATAGCCTCTTCGCGACTAACTATTCTGGCCTTCGCCAATTTGTGGGCGGGGATTAAACTGGCCGTGATATCACCGCTGCCGATGTCCTCGGCCAAGGCGGTTTTGACAGTGTGTTGAATATCTAACGGGTTCGGTATTGTGGGCTGCATACTTAGTTAGTGCTCAGCTGTTTAAGGGTCAGTACATCACCGCGCTGAGTGAATTCAACTTGTCTCAGTGCGCTCATGCCCAAAAGTATAGTGTTCCCCGGCATGCTAGGGGTGATGCTGGCTGAAACATTGTTCAGGACAATGTTGCCAAGCTCCAATTGGTCGATGGCTGTTGTGTAGACGGTCACCCGGCCATTTGCAGTAGCGGCCACGCCGCTTATGCCCGGCACCAAACCGGCTGCTTGGGCGATAGGCTGGGGTATGGCGACATCAGTTGCTCCGGTATCTAATAAAAAGGTGACTTCGATACCGTTGATAGTGCCATTGGCGAGGTAATGGCCTTGGCGGTTTTGTTTCAGACGCACGGTTTTGTGACCTTGCTCGTCAATACTTAGGGAGGGGGACTGATTTGGGTTGACCTGCTGGCCTAGCTGGTCGTCAAAGAACAGAGTTAATGCCCCCAGTGCGATGACAAAACAGAGTGCGAGCATCCCTTGTCCTAGCTGCTTTCCCGGGGCGTTGTTGGCTGAATCAGGCATGGCAGAATTATCCCCTAACCACAGGCTAATAGCCATTGGCAGGCAGGGCGGTGGAGCTCGCGAATAGCGTACATTGTGATGCCTATCACCTTAGTTTTTTACCCTCTTTGCTATAAATACAGCCTATGCTTAATCTTTTAATGAGCCAAGGGTCGCAATATCATGACTTCAGCGAATAATCCAAGCTCTCAGCCAGTCAAAAGCACCATGCACAGGGATAAAGTGCGTTGGTCTATGCGGCAGCGACTGCGCAAGCAGCTGCAGCAACTGTCCATCGACTTCTTCGATGAGGTGGATGACTACCTGTTTTCTTCTTCGGGGGCAGCCCATGGGTCGGACAACGACTTTCTGAAGTCTATGCGCGAGCTGCGCACCAAGCAAAGCCTTTTCGAAGAGCTTTTACTGAATGAATCAATAGCACTCATAAAGCAATCCCAAACCGCCCAAGGCAATAGTGTAGGCGGGTTTGACGTTGTTAAATCTAACTTGAATACGGCGTTTGAGCGAATAGAAGTGGACCTTGCGGTGCGCGCGATGCAGCGCAAGTCAGAAAAGACTTACGGTCACTTTTATCAACAGATAGATGAGTTTAGCTCGCGCGCCCGCAAGCAAGCACAAACCCCACTGATTGAAAGTCGGCTATTGGTCTTGGCGGTTCTATGTGGTTTTCAAAAAGCGCAACACTGTTTAATTCTGCCGCTTGAGACTCGCCTCATTTTTTCAAAGCTATTCGAGCAGCACTTCATATTGTGTATGGGAAAACTCTACGGCGATATTCTCAGTATCTTAAAAAATGAGGAAGACCCTGAATTTGTTGAGAAACTTTACTCATCCTCGTCAGCCTTTAGCACCGCGCGAAAGAGTACGGCACAGGAACAGACGCTTGCAGCACACCGCACTAAACTCGCCACTGCAGGTGCTGCTTCGGCAAACAAGGTAGAAGCGGCGGTTGCGGACTTTGTCTCAGAACTTTGCGATTCCCATCGTATGCCGCTATTTGTAGAAAAAATGATTCGAAATCAATGGCGCTCGGTTATGTTCCTGATAGGTCTAAATACAGGCTTTGATGGCTCGCAGTGGAATGAGGCAAAATACAGCGTGTTGATGCTTGCGGCCGCCGCGGCTGACGGCTCAAACATCGGCGCCACAGAGCGTGCACTAATCGTTGAGCAAATTGAGGCGGGATTTAAGCTGGCGCAAATAGATGTGGTCGAGCAAGAGGCTTTTTTGCTAGAGCTTAAGCAGTTGTTTAACCTTACTTTAGCGCGGGCTGATTCTGCTGGACGAGAAAGCGCGGTCACCACGGTTCAGAGTCCGCAATCGACTCACAGCACCAACTCTAGGGTTCAAGAAGCGTCGATCAGCCCGGCCGGCAAGCGGGTGCTGGATAAAGATGATTTAAATGAATTGGCCAATCTTTTGGGCGGCGGTGAAAAACCTCGGCAAGACGTGCGCTCTGAATCCGATCTGCATGAATACCTGCACCAAGTTGATCAGCTAGCCGGAGACCAGCACGCGCAGTACAAGGTCGCAAATATTTTTAAGGATTGTCTGCTTACAAGAGTTTCGACAGATTTTTTTGAGATTCAAGTAGATGACGAATTAACCAGCATTAAACGCAGCCGCCTTGGTTTGGCGATGGCCATCAAGCAAGGAGACATTCGTTTAAACAAGCTGCGCATTACTCGCACACTCTCATCGGTTACTGTTTTGGATCGCCATCTGCATTAACAGTCGTCGCCGACACTATAAATTGCTACCTGCATGAAAAATCACACCTACATTGAGAATTGCACCTCCATTAAAGATCACAATGTATCGCTTGGCATTCGTGTTGCTTGAATAAGTCTTTATTCATTATGGGAATATGGTAGAGTTTCCGAGTCAAACGGAAGCACTCGGCGTTAGAATCAAAAACACCTATTCCATGCATAATCAGATTACCATCTCCAACGGCTTGGCGAGTCTTGCTCGACAAGTGCCCTCGCCAAACTTTAGCGATAGACCAGCTAGCTGCGTCATTGATACTTTAATTATTCACAACATTAGCTTGCCGCCCGGCGAATTCGGTAGCGGCTATATTGATCAGCTGTTTTGCAATTCCTTGAACTGTGCTGACCATGAGTATTTTGCTCAGCTAGAGGGGCTCCAGGTTTCGGCCCATATTCTTATTGAGCGTGATGGCCTGATGGTGCAGTATGTGCCATTCAGTAAAAAAGCATGGCACGCTGGCGAATCAGAATTTGAAGGTAGAAGCAGCTGTAATGATTTTTCTATCGGAGTCGAGCTTGAGGGGACCGATACTCAGCCATTTACCTCGGCCCAATACCAAAGTTTGATACTGTTGACTCATAGCTTGATGGATTGCTATCCCGATATCACGATTGACAGGATTGTTGGCCACAGCGATGTGGCTCCCAGCAGAAAAACCGACCCTGGTCCTTGTTTTGACTGGCAGTATTACAAAACAGCCTTGGGTCCGGTCGCCACTTAAAACAGCGTATGAATTGAGTTGAGATAAGCATGAATTTCTTGGTGGTACTCGCATGTCTGACCATTAACTACCTGTGGTTAAAGGATGTTGATCGGTTTGACGATGGCTGGTTTTTTAAGTTTCGCTGCAAAGTAGAGAACCGCGCGCAGTCAGGTGAAGCCACAGCCTTGCCTTGGTTTTTTAATCTGCTAATAATCTATTTGTTTCCCCTGTCTGTGCTGGTTGCTGCATTACTCGTGCTAGAAGATGTCGCGTTCGGCGCCCCACTGATGATTTTGCACGGCCTTGTAGTCTTGGTCGCTTTGGACCGCAAACAGCCCGGCAAGCTGGCGACCCAGTTCATGGCAGCCTGGCAAGAAGGCGGTATGGTGCCTGCAAAGAACTACCTCGAAGTTGAATTTCAATCACCTGAGTTAGAGGGCATAAAAGACGACCAAGCATTGGCTGACTTTTTTTGCAAGCTGCTCATATACCGCAGCTTTGAGCGCATGTTTGTTATGTTTTTCTGGTACATGCTTGCCGGACCGCTGTCGGTGGCTTTTAGCTACATAAGCTATCAGCTACAGGACAGCCATAGCGAAACTCAGGCAGCCGCTACGATTAAAACTGTCGATTTGTTAGTGGGCATTCTGGAGTGGGCGCCAATGCGGCTGCTTGGACTCACGTTCTGCCTAGCCGGCAACTTTGTCCAGTGTTTTGAGAATGTAAAGCGGGGATTCTGGGATTTTTCGTTAGAGCGCGATAATTCAGAGCTGCTTTATGACTACTCTAAATGTGCGTTGTCTGGGATTGCAGCAGACTTTGAAGAAGACGAGGGCGAGCTAGAGTCGAGTGATGACTCTTCCTTGGGCGAGGAAATGTTTAAAATTAAAGCGCTGAGATCGCTGTTGGAAAGATCTCAGGCAATTTGGCTGGTAATTCTCGGCTTGATCACAATTTTTGGCTTATAGTTTTGTAGGCTTGATGCAAATCATAAGGGGCTGCAAATTAGTGTGTAGTTTTGCTCTGTGATAGTGCGTTATAGCCGCTGCTAGCGCTTAGAACTATTGCTTGTCTTCGAATTAACTTGCTGATATTTAAGCAGATAAAAGGAAAGTTCAGTAGTTGTGCGCGGGCTGCTCGGCTTGTAGTTTTACTACACGACCTGCCGGCTGGTCGTAGCAAAAAGCACCCTATTGCGATAATATGGCGCCCGCTTTGTAATTAATCTACATTTGCAAGGACTCAACCAGCGATCCTGGAATTATGGGAAGTTAAATATGGCAATGCAAAACGACGGAAACCCTGATGAAACTCGAGAATGGCTTGATGCGCTGAATTCAGTCATTCAAGTCGAAGGCGTGGATAGAGCCCACTTTCTAATTAGTCAGCTTAACGATGTTGCTATCAGAACAGGTCGTTATTCTCCGATTACTACTGTTACTACACCTTACAGCAACACTATTTCGCCACTGAACGAAGAGCGCATGCCTGGCGACATGTTCATGGAACGGCAGATCCGCGGCATAATTCGCTGGAATGCACTGGCTATGGTAATGCGCGCTAACCAGCGTAATGCCAGTATTGGCGGTCATATCTCTACGTTTGCGTCTTCGGCAACATTGTACGACGTAGGTTTTAACTATTTCTTTAACGGCCCATCGGACAAAAACGAAGGTGACTTGATCTACTATCAAGGCCATTCGTCCCCTGGGCTGTATGCGCGCTCCTATTTAGAAGGCCGAATCACAGAAGACCAGTTAGACAATTTCAGGCAAGAGGTTCATGGCAATGGCCTATCTTCCTACCCGCACCCTTGGTTAATGCCGGATTATTGGCAGTTTCCAACCGTATCCATGGGATTGGGGCCTATTCAGGCTATCTACCAAGCTCACGTTATGAAATACCTCACCAGTCGCGGCCTGCTAGACAATGATGGTCGTAAGGTTTGGGCATTTCTCGGCGATGGCGAAACCGATGAGCCAGAATCGTTAGGCGCTATTTCAAAAGCCGGTCGTGAAGGTTTGGACAATCTTATTTTTGTCGTTAACTGTAACCTGCAAAGACTCGATGGTCCGGTGCGGGGCAATGGCAAAATCATTCAAGAGCTTGAAGGCGTATTCCGCGGCGCAGACTGGAACGTGATCAAAGTGGTTTGGGGCCGTCATTGGGATCCGTTGTTCCAAGCAGATACCAAGGGTTTGCTGCAAGACCGCATGGATGAAGTTGTAGATGGTGAGTTCCAAAACTACGCCTCCAGAGGCGGTGCTTATACCCGTGAACACTTCTTTGGTAAGCACCCTGAACTGCTCAAGATGGTAGAGCACCTGTCAGATGCGGATATCATGGCCCTAAACCGCGGCGGCCACGATCCGTACAAGGTCTATGCAGCCTATGCCCAGGCGGTTAAATCTAACGGCAAGCCTACAGTCATATTGGCTAAAACAATTAAGGGTTATGCCTTTGGCGGCGGCGCTGAAGCTCAAAACTCAACCCACTCAGTGAAAAAACTGGATATCGAGGGGCTGAAGAAATTCCGCGACCGGTTTGGCATACCAATAAAAGATAAAGACTTGGAAGAAGTGCCTTATTACAAGCCCTCCGAGGATAGCCTTGAATTCAAATACATGCAGAAGATCCGCGGCCAGCTAGGCGGCCCGTTGCCCCAGCGTAGATCAATGTCATATGCTCTCAAGGCACCTGCAATTTCAGCGTTTGAAAGCCAGCTTAAAAGTAGCGGCGACAGAGAAGTGTCAACCACTATGGCGTTTGTACGAGTGCTGACTAGCCTGTGTAAAGACAAGGATATTGGCGAGCGTATTGTGCCTATTGTTCCTGATGAAGCGAGAACCTTTGGTATGGAGGGTATGTTCCGTCAGCTAGGAATCTACTCGTCTACGGGGCAGCTGTATGATCCGTCGGATTCAAATCAGGTCATGTACTACAAAGAAGACAAAAAAGGCCAGATGCTGGAAGAGGGTATCACTGAGGCGGGCGCGTTCTCGGCATGGATTGCAGCAGCGACGTCTTACAGTGTTAACAACTTCCCGCTTATCCCGTTTTATATTTACTACTCGATGTTTGGTTTTCAGCGTATCGGCGACTTAGCCTGGGCAGCGGGGGATTCCCAGGCCCGTGGCTTTTTAATTGGCGCGACGGCAGGCAGAACCACCCTGAACGGGGAAGGCCTGCAGCATCAGGATGGGCACAGTCATATTCTGGCATCAACAATTCCTAATTGTGTGAGCTATGACCCCACGTATGCCTATGAGCTAGCAGTGATCGTGAAAGACGGTATGCGGCGAATGTATGAAGACATGGAATCCGTGTTTTATTACATCACCACAATGAACGAAAACTACACTATGCCTGAAATGCCAAAAGACAGTGAAGAAGGCATTATCAAAGGTCTTTATTTGCTTGAAGACAGTGCGGCTAAAGAATACAAAGTTGCCAAGCCTGCGAGCAAAGACGTGACGCTTCGTCTGCTTGGTAGTGGCACTATTTTGCGGGAAGTTCGCAAAGCAGCTGAGGTTATTCGAAAAGAATATTCTGTGAATGTAGACGTCTGGAGTGTGACTAGCTTTAATGAACTGCGTAAAGAGGCATTGGGCGTGCAGCGTGAAAATATGCTCAACCCCAGTAAAAAACC
The DNA here is from genome assembly GCA_964352445.1 of uncultured Pseudohongiella sp. Classification (GTDB taxonomy): domain Bacteria; phylum Pseudomonadota; class Gammaproteobacteria; order Pseudomonadales; family Pseudohongiellaceae; genus UBA9145. The sequence goes on from CAYGSO010000008.1 coordinate 105,919, forward strand.
CAAGCTAGCCTATATCACCCAACAGCTAGCCAAGCGTGAAGGCCCAGTGGTTGCCACTACCGACTACATGAAAGCCCATTCCGACCAAGTCAGAGAATTCGTTCCTGCCTCATACCGAGTGATGGGTACCGACGGCTTTGGCCGCAGCGATACCCGCGAGAATTTACGTCACTTCTTTGAAGTGGATACTAAGTTTGTTGTGCTTGCGGCGCTTTCGGAGTTGAAAGAAATTGGCTTGGCGACGGCAAAACAAATTAGTGAACACATGAAGAAAACCGGGATTGAGCCTAGCAAGCCTAATCCGCTGGACCAGTAGTTTAACCAACCCTATAAACTTAGAGGCATGCTCCATTGGCTATCGAAAAAATAACAGTTCCCGATCTTGGTGATGCGAGTGAAGTTGAAGTTATAGAGCTTCTCGTTTCAGTGGGCCAGACGGTTGAGAAAGAAGACTCTTTGCTCGTGTTGGAAAGTGACAAAGCTGCAATGGAGATCCCGGCACCGATGGCGGGGAAGGTGGTATCCATCGCCGTTAACTTGGGTGATCAAGTCTCCACTGGCTCAGAAATGCTCAGTCTGGAAATCTCAGGTGACTCTGATGGCGACTCTGAAGATGAGTCCGACAAGAAATCTGAAGAGAAGCCTGAGGAAAAGTCTGAAGAGAAATCTGAAGCAACTTCCGACAGCAAGCCTAAGGAGAGCTCGGAAAAACCAGACGAGGCTGAGTCGGAAGCCGGTGCAGAGAAGCCCTCAAAAGAGAAATCAGCTGGCCAAAACAAAGCAAGCTCAGTGACAGAGAAAGTGCCAGATTTAGGTACGGATGATGAAGTAGAAGTTATCGAAGTGCATATTGCCGTTGGCGATTCTGTGTCGGTGGATGACTCCCTAATTACTTTAGAATCTGATAAAGCTGCAATGGAAGTGCCTGCGACGGTAGCGGGCAAAGTGGAAGAGTTATTAGTTAAGGTTGGCGACAAGTTAAAGACTGGAGACTCCATTCTCAAAGTGCTGTCCAGCTCGGCAGGCTCAGAAAGCTCAGAAAGCTCAGAAAGTTCAAAAGCTGACGCCCCAGCCACCGAGTCAAAATCAGAGCCGGATAAGGCAAGCAAGGCTGAAGCCCCCGCGCCTAAACCGGCGCAGAAATCAGCGCCAGAAACGGCCAAAACTCAGCCTTCTGAAGCTGGTCAGGCGGACGCCGCAAAGACCCATGCCGGCCCTGCTGTGCGTAAGCTTGCTCGTGAGCTAGGGGTTGATTTGACAGCTGTTGTTGGCACTGGCGCCAAAAGCAGAATCATTAAAGAAGATATTAATGAGTATGTAAAGGCTAGGCTCAATGCGCCAAGTTCTGCGGGCGGGGCGATTGCCTCGGTTCCTGACATCGACTTCAGCCAATTTGGCGAGATAGAGCAGGTTAAGCGCAGCAAGTTGGAGAAGCTTACCGCGACGAACATGCAGCGCAACTGGTCTGTTGTACCCCATGTTGCTCAGTTTAATGAAGCGGATGTAACCGATCTTGAAAGCTTTCGAGAAGGCTTAAAAGCAGAGGCCGAGAAAAAAGGCGTTAAGATGACTTTTCTGCCATTCTTGCTTAAGGCCTGCGCCAAAGCACTAGCAGAATACCCGCAGTTCAATGTGTCGCTGCATTCCTCTGGCGAATATCTGATACAAAAGAAATACATTCATATAGGCATTGCTGTGGCAACTGACGCCGGTTTGCTGGTGCCAGTGATCAGAGATGTTGACAAAAAGTCACTGTGGCAGCTGGCAGCTGAGGTAGTTGAGTTGTCCGACAAAGCCAAGAAGCGCAAGCTAACCCCGCAAGAAATGCAGGGCGGCTGTTTTTCTATTTCCAGCCTGGGAGCATTGGGCGGTACAGGTTTTATTCCTATAGTTAGCGCACCCGAAGTGGCAATTCTTGGGGTATCCAAGACAGACATCAAGCCGGTGTACATTGACGGTGAATTCAAGCCCCGCAAAATGCTGCCTTTCACTTTGTCTTATGATCACAAGGCGGTTAATGGCTTAGATGGCGGCTTGTTTGCTACCTACCTAGCAAAGGTGCTAGGTGACATTCGCTATTTAGTTTTATAGGTTTTTTGCTTTGCGAGCGCGTTGCTAAAACGAATACGGCGATTTAAACCGCGGTTTAAATCGTCAGGGTGATTATGAACTGTGTGCCCACGTTTGCCGCGCTCCTGAGCTCAATCTCACCCTTAAGTAACGATTTTACTATTCGGTAAACTGTCGATAAGCCCAAGCCATGACCGCCGCTTTTTTGCCTAGTGCTAAAGTAAGGGTCGAATGCCTTGCGCATGACGTTATCATCCATGCCGCAGCCGTTGTCAGTGATAATAATTTGCACTGCTGCCTGCTTTAATTTGGTCTCGATGGTCAGTTTACCTTTGTAGGGCTCATCCTTCGGCTCTGCTGCGGCTCGAGCCGTAATCGCCTGTTCTGCATTGCGGAACAAATTGACAAAAACCTGCTGTAGCTCCATTGGTAGCACCCGTACAGGGGGCAGTGAAGAAGCTAGAACGGTTTCAATTTCTATGTCGTTAAAACGGGTCTCATTGTTCAGTTCGTAGTCTTTTTTGACGAATTTTACCGCCTGCTCTAGCAGCATATTTATGTCGCAAGGCTCTTTCGAATGAACTTCAGATGTGCTGAATTTAAGCATATTGCTGACTATGTTACTTGCCCTCAACGCGCCTTCTTCGATGGACTCAAGGAAAAACTTGATCTCGCGCTGTTCTAAATAGTTATTCACATCCTCAAGTTTCACCGCTAGCTCGCTGGCTATCGCCTGGTTAGCCGGGCGGTCAGGCTCAAGCCGGCGATTGATATTTTGTACGCCATTTATGATGGCGCTGAGGGGGTTGTTGACTTCATGGGCTATGCCGGCAGCTAAGCCGTCCATGGAATGCATTTTTTCGGTTTGCAATACTCTCTGCTCGAGCAGCTCTCTTTGGGTAACATCATCAATTTGGATGACAATAACTTCTGGAATAGCCGTTAAAGGATAGCAGGTAACTTTGTAATAATTGTTAAGATCACCGCTGTAATACTCAACCCTTTCTAAAGTCACGGTAGTGCTGTTTTGTAAGCTCGACATGATTTCGGCTGCATAGCTAGTCAACATCGGGAAAGATTCAAGCACTGAGGTATTCAACACGTCTTTACCGGCATTGCTGCAAATGGTCAGGGCGTTCTTGTTGATTTGCTTGATTTGCAGTGACGAATCCACGGTGATGAGTGCGGAAGGCATCGACTCAATGATGCTGCTGAAAAACTCTTGGATGTTCATATTGCTGCCTACGGGGGTTGAAGGTCACAACTTCAGTGCTACCTTGGTGGCATCAATGCCTGCCAGCTTCGTTCAAAGTATAGGGGATATTCCTTAGCCGGCGCGTAGATTCACCAAAACTCCGACAGCGAGAGACAGTTTAAAGCAATGACAGGTCAATATCGAAACACTTTTTAGATACCTGCTCGGCAGTGTTACACTTGCGCCCACAGCAGTAAAGTTGCAAATACACCTTGAGGAGCCCCGTCACTTATGCCTTCCTTTGATATCGTCTCAGAAGTCGACATGCATGAAATAAATAACGCAATTGACCAAGCGAACCGCGAGGTGGGAACTCGATTTGACTTTAAGGGGGTGGATGCGAAATTCGCGTTAACTGATAAACCCGGGATCGACGTTTCGGCTGAGTCTGATTTTCAAATTCGACAAATGCTTGAAATCCTTCGGGCTAAGATGGTCAAGCGAAATATCGATGTAAAAAGCTTGGTCGAGGCGGACGTTACCATGGCAGGGCAAAGTGCAACTATGCTGGTGACTATTGCGCAAGGCATTGAATCTGATCTGGCCCGCAAGATTATTAAAATGATAAAAGAGACAAAGATCAAAGTTCAAACTGCCATACAGGGCGACCAGCTTCGGGTTACCGGGAAAAAGCGGGACGAACTCCAGGGGGTGATCGCCATGCTGCGAGAAGCCAAATTAGAAGTCCCGCTGCAATACACTAACTTTCGAGACTAGACTCATAGACAGCTTAGTTCACTCAATGTTGGCTTGCCGATGAATGCGCTGCCTAAAACCAGTCATTCTTTTAAAGAGGCTATAGCTTCCTTAAGAGATACTCGGTTTTTAGCTATTCTGTTATTTGGATTTTGCAGCGGCTTTCCTTGGGTGCTCCATGGCTCTGTGCTGACGTTGTGGATGCAGGAATCTGGCCTGTCTAGGTCAATGATTGGGTATGTGGGCGCCATAGCCACGGTCTACGCGCTAAATTGGCTGTGGGCCCCGCTAGTCGATAGATTTTCAATTCCTTTGCTGCAGCGACGCCTCGGTCACAGGCGCTCGTGGATAGTCTTAGCCCAGTTTCTCCTTTTACTTTTGGTGCTGGCGCTCAGCACCACTAGCCCGCAGTCAAATTTAGGGCTGGTTAGTTTGATTGCCCTAGGCATCGCCTTCGTCTCGGCAACGCAAGATATCAGTATCGATTCTTATCGAATCACCGTGTTCGCCCGTCAAGAAATGGATTTGAAAATGCCTTATGCCGCTGCCTGTAGCACAACAGGGTGGTTTGCGGGCTACGGTTTTATTGGCGGGGCGCTGACCTTAGCGCTCGGCGGGGAGACTATAGGCCTTGCTTGGTCTGACGTGTATCTGTGCGTGGCGTTTCTCTATGTGATCATTATTGGACTGATCTTGCTAACCCCCAAACCCGTTGAGGAGTTGGCCAATGGCACGGCTGCATTAGCCGTGACTAAAAGCGAGCCCCCACAGCCAAAGCAGCCCTTCGTTTACCGAACAATGGTAGAGCCATTTATCGAATTCTTTACTCGCTGTGGGTTTAAGCTGGCGTTTTCTATCCTGCTGTTTTTGGTGGTTTTCCGACTTGGCGAGGCCATGCTGGGCCGCATGTCGCTAGTTTTTTATGTGGAGCTTGGTTTCACCACTGATCAAATTGGGTTCTATCAAAAATTTTTTGGCGGGCTGGTCACGGCTGGCTTCTCACTACTTGGGGCTGTGATTAATACTCGGTTTGGAGTGATAAGAGGCTTATTTGTGGCTGGGATTGCCATGGCCAGTGCAAACCTATTGTTTGCCCTGCTCGCGATAGTTGGCCCTAGTGTTCCGCTGTTTATCTTTACACTTATTGTGGATAATTTCTTTGTCGCATTTTCAACTGTCGCTTCGATTTCCTTTATCTCTTATTTCACGAGCCGCACCTACACCGGCACCCAATATGCCATGATGGCGTCTATCTCCAATTTTGGTAGAACCACCTTGGCGGCTGGCAGCGGCGCGATTGTTGATTTTTTAAACGGCGAGTGGGCTGTGTTTTTCGTGTTGACTACCGTGATGGTGATCCCAGGACTATGCCTGCTGCTATGGGTGGGTAAATTGTTGAAAACCTACACCGGCAGCGATCAGAACTATTCGCCGCTGTAGAGCCAGCCAAACTTGCGCCGCGAAAATTTGCCATTGACGAACACCACGCCTTCGGCCTCCAGCAAGGCTTTTTGCCGGAGATATTCAGTAGAATCCTTGGGCAGCGATAGCTTTCCTGCCGAATTAGCAACTCTGTGCCACGGCAGCTTAGAGTCTTTGGGCAGGTTTTTCATGGTGGTGCCGACGAAGCGCGCATAACCTGGCAGCTGGGCCAATTGTGCGACTTGGCCGTAGCTGGCGACCTTACCTTTGGGTATCTGGCTTACCACCAACCATATTTTCTCTTGGTTACTCACTTTCAATCGCCTGCATCGCCCCAATCTCTCTATGGTCGTCTTGACGTGTTATATTGATTATTAACTGCCAAGGAGAAAGTGTGCGCTTTTTATTTG
>CAYGSO010000008.1:111871-113385 GCA_964352445.1 uncultured Pseudohongiella sp.
TGACGTGTTATATTGATTATTAACTGCCAAGGAGAAAGTGTGCGCTTTTTATTTGTATTTTTCATTATTGTCCCGTTGGTCGAGATGTCGTTACTGTTTGCTGTCAGTGATCAGATTGGCGGCCTGGCGACCTTGTCGCTGGTGGTGTTGACGGCGGTTATTGGTGTGCAGATTCTCAAGCAGCAAGGCCTGGCAACCCTCTCACGAGCCAATCAGCGCATGGCGGCGGGCGAGTTGCCGGCCCAAGAAATACTCGAGGGGATGATGCTTGCTGGCGCCGGTGCGCTATTGCTCACCCCCGGCTTTATCACAGATACCTTTGGTTTTTGCTTGTTGGCAGGCCCTATCAGGCGTGCCCTTGCCAAAAAGCTAATCACCTTAGGCATTGCGTCAAAAATGTCGGCATCTAGCTCGGGGGGCTTCACCATGTGGTCCTCAAGCAGCTATCGAGCCGGGCCGGATGGCAAATCTGCCGCGGGGGCGGAAGTGGTTGAGGGCGAATATACTCAAGACAGGCCAGGCCTGCACAACGGCCAGCCCCAGCAGAAAAGCCCCAAAGACGATTCCGAGTGAAAATTAAAACTACATATAAAACAACGACATACAAAAACCGAACAAAATAACTAAAAAAAAACCGCTCTGGATTCCCTCAAGCCATTGAATTATCCCTGAATATCCCCATTTAGCATCTCAACAATTAACTTGCTCGAGTCAGAGTTTTTCTGGCAAGAGCTGCAGATTGGTATTAGATGATGATCGCTTAGCCACCGGGGTTAATGCGGTCGCTTTTGTTTCAGTTCTGTTAATCAAAATGTTTGATTTAGGAGTGATAGAGAATGAATATCCGGCCTTTGCAAGATCGTGTTGTAGTTAAACGCACGGAAGAAGAAACAACTACCGCGGGTGGCATTGTGCTCCCAGGATCAGCCACAGAAAAACCAGCGCAAGGCAAGGTTGTTGCAGTGGGTCCAGGTAAGCGCCAAGAAAACGGAGATGTGCAGCCTGTTGACCTCAAAGTGGGCGATGTTGTGGTCTTTGGCAAGTACTCCAGCAATACCGTGAAAATTGGTGATGACGAATTGTTGATTTTAAATGAAAACGAAATTTTCGGTGTCATCGAATCATAAGGTCGCAATCGCTTGTTGTGATTACACATCAAATCGAAACCACTAATCATTTAAGTAAGAAAGGAATTATTCAACATGGCTAAAGAAGTAAAATTTGGCGACTCGGCTCGCAAAAAACTAGTCGCGGGTGTCAACATCCTTGCTGACGCAGTAAAAGTAACTCTAGGACCCAAAGGACGCAATGTTGTTCTTGATAAGTCTTTCGGTGCGCCAACCGTCACTAAAGACGGCGTATCTGTCGCGAAAGAAATCGAACTAGCAGACAAGTTCGAAAACATGGGTGCACAGATGGTCAAAGAAGTTGCTTCGCAAACTTCTGACGTAGCCGGTGACGGCACTACCACTGCAACTGTGTTGGCACAGGCAATTTTAAACGAAGGCCTTAAG
>CAYGSO010000009.1:0-10133 GCA_964352445.1 uncultured Pseudohongiella sp.
ATTAGTCCGGAACTCTGTTTCCTGCAAGCCATACCCCCTCGATCGATTTAGTATTAGAAATATCCGCCAGCGGATTCTCTCCCAGCACGATTAAATCACCCCACTTACCGGGCTCTAGTGTCCCAACATCAGTTGCATTACTGCAATCTGCTGCAATGGCTGTTGCCGACCTTATAACGTCGAAAGGACTCATTCCCGCGGCCACCATCATCTGCATTTCCAGATGGGAAAAATAACCCTGGAAGCGCGCTGGCGGCCCGGAATCAGTGCCCATAGCTATGCTAACCCCTGCAGCACTTAACACCGACAGGTTGGCCATCGCCACCTCTAAACCCGCTTTATAAGCTTGAGCGCTAGAGCTCCTGCGCATTCGAGACTGCCGATCCGGTGCCCGCAGCTGATCAAGAATACTGGAGTCGACCTCTTTCAAGAAAAAAGGATCAGCGAAAAACTCTGGCTCACCCTCGTACACAAAGGTTGATACTTCTCTGGTTAACGTGGGGATATAACACACGTCTTTTGTTTTTATCAGATTTAGTAGCTCATCATCTACCGCTAGATCTCTAATACTGTGGGCAATAAGATCGGCGCCCGCGTTTAGGATAGATTTCGCATCATCAAGGTAAAACAGATGCACCGCTACCGGAAGCCGCCGTGCATGGGCCTCGTTGATCAATACATCAACCAACACCGGCGACATTTTTGGCGTACGCCCTAAATTATCATCGACTCGCACCTTGATAAAATTTGCCCCAGCATCGGCGTTCGCATTCACTTGCGCGCGCACGGACTCGGGGTTAGCTCCGGTGACCACGTTGCCTGCGACCAACACTCTCGCCCTATCCAAATCGGCTCGGTATTGATCATCACGCAGCGCAAAGCCTGCGGCTTCGTCACCGCCTAAACTATTCACCGTCGTGACACCGTATCGGGCGTATAAACTGAGCTGCCGCAAAAGATTTTCTGCAGTATAGTGCCCGGTCTCCAGCCCCAAAGTATCACCAACATGGGCATGAGCATTCACTATGCCGGGCATGATGGTTTTGCCCGCCACATCAATAATTTCGGCGCCGGGGGGTATGGTGACCGATGCCCGCGGGCCCACTGTTCTAATTCTGCCGTTGGTAATGACGATAACCCCGTCCGACAGCGGCGCAGCCTCGGTGCCATCAATAATGGTTGCACCGACAAAGGCAATTGAACCCTCGTTCGCCGCAGCCTGAGCAATACACAGCCATACAGCGAGGCTTATTAGCCCAAGCCGAGCCACAAAAAATGCCTTCATCACTGCCTCCGCGTTGCATTGGGAAAAGGACAGGTTCGAGACTTACTTAGGCCTCTTACCTCCTTTCATCACTGTACTTTACTAGGCATAAGAGCAAAACGGCAACAAAACGTTATTCCCAGCACCGTGTTTCAGGCCATTATCCGATCACCCAATTACAAAAGGAGCTTGTAGGTAAGCTAGTTGATTATGCTTAAATAGGGCTAAACATAAACAGTGACAGGAGACTGCGATGGAACTGGGCGCATTTTCAGTAAGCTTGGCCGTTAAAGATATTCTAGCGTCTAAGGCCTTTTATGAGGCCCTCGGCTTTGCCGAAGTTGGTGGCAATCTGGATCAAAACTGGCTAATACTGCGCAATCACAGCCATACCATTGGTTTATTCCAAGGTATGTTTGACAGCAACATACTCACCTTCAACCCTGGCTGGGATGAAACCAGCAGTCCCCTAGCTGAGTTTACCGATGTTCGCGAGATTCAGGCCCAGCTAGAAAAAGCTGGTCTTGCCCTGCACAGCAAAGCCGACCCGAGCACCACCGGACCGGCGAGCTGTATGATTCTTGACCCAGACGGCAATTCAATTTTGATCGATCAGCACATTTAGCAAATACGACTTAAATTATCTGTATTCGAAGTACCCGCTGACGGGTGAGTAGAATAGCAGTAGGAGCAACATTGAAAATTTACGGACGAAACGACGAAGACGAACTGCAGTTCTCACAAGAGACTTCAATTATTGGCTCACCGGAAGCTCTGCGTGAGCTGGCCTCATTCTTGTACCGCTGTGCCGACGCAATCGAAGACGAGGGTGACGAGTGGGAACACGAACGCTTCGAGAGCAGTGACGTAGTGAGCGCGGCTGTCATTGTTTTCAACCCCGACTTGGTTGAAGACACTGATTAAAGAAGCCCAGCATTCGCTAAGCCGGGTCACTCCATTTTTCATTGATATAAATCACTGCTTGGTTTTAGTGAAACCTTATACTTTGGGTAGTAGTTAAGGATTGGCTAGGGACAAAAGGTGAGGTTCTATGAAAAGACGTAGTGCTATTCTCTCAATGGGGCTGATATTCAGCAGCATGAAGTTTGCCGCCTTGCCGGGGCATTCGTTCGCAGCGTCGGCGCAAACTCCGCTAAAGATACCCCAATTGCTTAGCGGAAATTTACAGAACACCAAGAAGCACTATCCTCTTAATGTGCAAACCGGCACTTCTCGCATATTGGCAGATCGAGACACCGCGACTCTTGGCATCAATGGCAGTTATCTAGGGCCCACGCTTCACTTCACCCGCGGCGACCAAGTATCTCTTAACGTCAGTAACTCTCTCACAGAGGCCACCACACTGCATTGGCATGGTTTACACATTCCCGCTGCCGTTGATGGCGGACCTCATCAAATTATTCAACCAGGCGCCAGCTGGAATCCCCAATTCACAATCGATCAGCGCGCGGGCACTTTTTGGTATCACTCCCACCTCGAAAAAAGCAGCGGCGAGCAGGTCTATAAGGGCTTGGCGGGCATGATAATTATCGAGGATGAGACTAAAGGCGCCCTCTCCCTGCCTAACGAGTATGGTGTCGATGACCTACCTGTCATTGTGCAGGACCGCCGCTTCAATGAAGATGGTTCATTTCGTTATATCCGCATGCACCGAGATGTCATGACGGGTATGTATGGAGATCGCCTATTAGTCAACGGCGGACTAAATCCGGTATTTTCAGCTACTCGGCAAAAGCTTAGGCTACGCCTACTCAACGCAGCTAATGCGCGCAGTTTCTCCTTTGCTTTTTCTGATGGCCGTTCGTTTCAAATTATCGCCAGCGATGGCGGCTTGCTAGAAGCGCCTATCCAAGCCAACACTGTCGTGTTAGCTCCAGCTGAGCGAGCAGAGATAGTTCTGGACCTCAGCAGCGGCGCAGCCGTGCAACTGCTAGGCCTACCCTTAGCAGCCAGCTCACCTTTCGCCGCACAGGGCATGATGCAGCGGATGATTGCTAGCGGCCTTGAAAGCACCGTGGTGTTAAGTATTGAGCCCGACTCCAGACTTGAAACATCAGACCCGGTTCCTGCAGCTCTCGCAAGCTTTGAACGCTACCAAACGGTTGATGCAGTACGACAGCGAGATTTCAAGCTCTCAATGGTAATGGGCATGGGCATGGGTGGCGGCATGATGGCTAATCGCAGCACTGGAGGTAACCGCGGCGCCGGCATGGCAGGAGGCAATGGTAATTTTTCTATCAATGATAAAGTCATGGACATGGACGTTATCAATGAACGCATAGCAGTTGGTAGTTTAGAGCTTTGGCAGATAAGCAACGACTCTATGATGACGCACCCGTTTCATGTGCACCATGGTCAGTTTCAACTCATTGGCCGCAATGGCATCCCACCCGTGGGCATCGAGCTGGGTGAAAAAGACACTATCAAAGTAGCGCCAGGTGAAACTCTACAGTTCTTAATGAAGTTTGACCGCTTTGCGGACCCCGATCATGCCTACATGTATCACTGCCATATTTTAGAACATGAAGACAACGGCATGATGGGCCAATTTACTGTGGAATAGATTAAGCCCTAGACCAAAGCTTATGGGCGGCCATTCCGCACACCATAGCGACAACAAACAACAGCACATTAGTATTGAGGCTAGTCGCAGCAGTAAGCGCTGGGCCGGGGCAATAGCCGGCTAAGCCCCAGCCTATTCCGAACAGCGCCGAGCCAACTATTAACGGCCGGTCAAGATCTTTCCGGCTGGGCAGATCAAAAGTTAGCGCAATCAATGGCCTTAGGCTTTTCCCTGCAAGGTAAAATGCCGGTGTAGTAACCAGCAAGCCTGCCGCCATAACTAAAATAAGGCTGGGGTCCCACTGGCCTGCAACGTCTAAAAAACCAATCACCTTGGCTGGATTGGTCATGCCGGACACTATCAAACCAAATCCAAACAGCAGACCCGCCCCAAGAGCGGCTAAGGCCGCCTTTACTGATTGCTGAGTCATAGCCCACCCCCTTTCACCAAAGCCACTGTGAAAACGGTAATTACACCGGCGCCGATAAACACGGCAGTAGCCACAATAGATCGCAGTGAAAACCTGGCGATACCACAGATGCCATGGCCACTAGTGCAGCCACTGCCTAAACGAGTACCGAAACCAACCAATAGCCCCGCCAAAACAGTGATTAGTGGCCCCGCTTGGGTTTCTATTTCTATTGCTTGACCGGCGAGCATCGGGTAAACAACCCCGGCGCCGACAAGGCCAAATAAAAACGCCCAGCGCCAGCTACCCTCTTGAGCAAAGGAAAACAGTGAACCTGCCAAAATACCGCTAATGCCGCTAATTTTTCCATTGGTCCACAGCAACACGCTTGCAGCTAGACCTATTAGCAAGCCGCCGAATATTGCCGTGATTGGGGTAAAGTTTTCCATCGCCGTCACACTCCAGTAATTATACTTTTATCTTGGTATAGAACCATTTCGCAGCATGCAAACACAAGCCGTTAGTTTTGCCTTATACTCTGACTGGTTTATGACGAACAAAATTCAAAGGAATGGACCATGCACTTTCTTTATGATCTGCCCGAGATTGCCCTGTTCTTGGCAGTATTGCTGCCCTGCCTCGCCATAGGCTTGGCTGGATTGTGGCTAGTGCGATCACGCAACTGGACTTTGCAGTTTGAAGACGATAATGGCGCTATGGCGGTTGTGCATGCCTTTGTCGGCGTACTCTATGCCGTCGCCTTGGGTCTGATGGTAATTGGCGTGCAGGGCAGCTATGCCGATGTGGAAATGGCGGTTATGCGTGAAGCAGCCTTAAGTGGTGATCTGTATGTTGATGCCAACGGCCTAGAACCAGATGAAGCCAAACACATTCAGGCGCTGCTGCAGCAGTATTTAACTCAGGTCATTCAATCGGAATGGGCTATCGTCTCAAACGGTGAGGAAAGAGCCGCTATCACCTCTGGTGCGGCGCAGGCGACGATTAACCGCCTAAGTAATGAAATACTGCAGTACACACCGCAGCAAGATAGCCCCTACCAACAAATTATTTATGCTGAAGTTTTAACAGGACTAAATGACCTGCTAGACCAACGCCGCACCCGGCTGCATTTGGGCAGCACGGGAGTAAGCAGCGTGACTTGGAGCGTCATAATTTTTGGCGCTCTAATTACTATAGGTATACTTTGGTTTTATCGGTTCAGCAGTGAGCAGGCTCATTACGGATTAGTTGGAGTTACATCGTTAATGTTCGGCTTGATGATTTTTCTTATCGTTGCGATGGACCACCCTTTATGGGGAGATTTTAGCGTGAGCTGCGCGCCTTTTGCTGAGGAGCTTGCGATGATTGCCGAGGTAGACTTCAACGCTAGGTGTATGCGGTGAATCTTTGTTAAAGCCCAGCCGAAATCGAGCCGAATGATTGTTAGGCGTGCGGTCACAGATCAACCCATTATTCTTTAGACACTTACTATGAAATATTTAATAACACTACTGCTAGCCTTTACCGCCACGGCAGCTGTCGCCCAATCAGCCTGCTCAGACCAAAGCAGTAGCCAAAGCATCACCGGCAGCATTACGCGGCAGGACTTCGAAACTTATCTAGAAGTACCCTTCAACGTCCCAGCAGGCACGAAGCAGCTTGAGGTCAATTTTGACTACGACCGAAGCAACCGTACCACTATCGATTTGGGCCTGTTAGACCCCAATGGTTTTCGCGGTTGGAGCGGCGGCAACAAGCGGCAATTTACAATTTCTGCCAACAGCGCTACCGCCTCTTATGGAAGCGGCGCAATCGTACCAGGTACTTGGCATGTGCTTTTAGGTGTGCCCAATATTCGCGTGGGGCAAACAGCAAACTTTGAAATTCAGGTAAACATAGACTGTGACAGCAAACCCAGCACCACTGTACTAACTAGCGACCGAGGCGAAGCTTGGTATTCCGGCGAGCTCCACAGCCACACCGGTCACAGTGACGGCTCCTGTGAGAACACGGCAGCGGAAACGGTCTTATGCCCGACTTTCAAAACCATCGAAACTGCGGCAAATCGAGGATTGGATTTTATCGCAATCACAGACCACAACAGCGTGTCTCAAAATTCCAACAATGAAATACTACAGTCATATTTTGCGCACACTCTGTTATTACCTGGGCGAGAAGTCACTACATTTTATGGGCATGCGAACGTGCTAGGCACGACTGAGTTTATAGATTTTAGATTAAGCGCTGACCAAGATAACAAGGCCGATTTTCTGCTTAATCAGGCAGAAAAACTATCCGGTTTGTTTTCCATCAATCACCCAGGCTCGCCTTCAGGCGAAGACTGCATGGGCTGTGGCTGGGTGCTAGATGACACCGACTACAGCCGGGTTGACGCCATAGAAGTGGTTAACGCCGGCTTTGTCGATTTACCCCGGGGCCAGGCCCATATTAATTTTTGGCATGAACGGTTAAATGCGGGCTTTAAAATCACTGGCATCGGCGGCAGCGACAGCCACCTTGCAAACCGCCCGACGACTCTGCCCTCCGCAATTGGCAACCCCAGCACATGGGTGTTTGCAAAACACCTAAGCGTATTCGATATTTTGCAAGGCATACGCTCAGGTAACGTATTCATAGAAGTCATGGCAGGGTCTGGCAAGATCACTAAGTTTGCAGTCAACCAGCAGCCAATGGGCTCAGAAGTTGAAGTGTCTGATTCGATATTACTGCAGCTGAGCTGGCAATCAGACTTTGAACTAACCCCGCGCTGGATTCATCAGGGCAATGTGATAGCTTTGGTCGATCAGGACCCAAGCTCAGCCAATTTTACCAGCGCCTTAGACACCAGCTTGCTGCAGCTTCCTGGTTGGCTGCGAGTTGACTTGCTCGATTCAAACGGCGTGACCAGAGTGATTGGTAACCCTGTGTATTTGCAAGAACGCTCTGAATAATCATCAACGCCCGCATTGTTCCGCTGCCAAGTATGAGTCTTAAACCCAGCGCTTCTTGTATCCGCCAAGGTAAATCAATTGTATGACCAGCTAGCGTTGCTGCTCCAAGAAAATAACACCCTACTACTTTGGCTGGGCGGGTTTTCTATACTGTGTTTTTTAGCAACTGCGATTGCGGTACCAATGGTTGTAGTTAGCTTGCCTGACGATTATTTTGTGAAAGACAAACGCAGCTCGCTGCTCTCGCAGAGTTTTCATCCTCTAATTGCACTTATACTCTTGGTGTTGAAAAACTGTTTAGCGCTGGCTGTGATATTGGCTGGGATCGTCATGCTGGTCATTCCAGGACAAGGCCTGCTCACTGTTTTAATTGGAGTGCTGATGCTTGATTTTCCGGGCAAGTATAAAGTTGAGCGCTTACTTGTCCGCAATAAAACGGTGCTTTCTTCGATTAATTGGCTGCGTCGGCGCAAAGGTAAGAATGAGCTGAAAATTGAGGTGTAAGCCATAGTGCTGAGCCCGCTAGCTGCAGAGAGGAATATGCCTGATTTTTTCGCTACAAAGCTTGCTAATGATATTCATCCCCAGGAGTTCTCATGTATTCTTGGTTATCGATAACTTCAAAACTGGAACTCCCATGCAACAAGACAAGCGAGCCATTACGGTGGACATGCAGTACAAACGAGATGGCCGCAGGTTCAGCATTGGGTTTGGGCTACTGTGCACCCTCTTGAATGCACCGGTGCTGACTGCTCAAGCTGTCAGCACTGTAACAACAGATCATTTTGTGGCATCACAACCTCAAAACCTATCATGGGGTTGGTTTCCAATCGACAAAGAGCCCGTTTTAACCATTGTCTCTGGCGACACCGTGAGCATTGATACACTTACTCATGAAGGCGGCACTCAAACTCAAGAACCAGTTGAGTTTCTATCAGCGCTAGGGGTGCCTCGCGAAGAGATGTTACAAGACATGCTAGATTTTTGGGCCTCTAGGCAGAGCCGGCCCCGGGAAGGTCGTAGCGGGCACATCATTACTGGCCCTATTTATATCCAAGGCGCAGAACCCGGCGACACCTTGGAAGTTCAAATTCTCGATGTTCAGCCCAGAGTCCCTTGGGGGGTCAACAATACCGGCCCGCAAAGCGGTGTGTTTTCTACCCGCTATCCGGGCTACCGCGATGATGATCAACCTCTGGACATACCTCGGGAAAAGCACCTCATAAGAACAGAGCAGGTAAATGGCCGTAACGTAGCCGTTTTAGCGCCTAACATTCACGTGCCTCTCGCGCCTTTCATGGGAATTATGGCTGTCGCACCTGTGCCAGTGGTTGGTCAGCCGGGGGTTACCGTTGCTGGTGTACAGGGTTCTACTCCCCCCGGGCCATTTGGTGGCAATTTGGATGTCAAAGACCTGAAGGCGGGCGCAACGCTGTTTCTGCCAGTGTTTCACAGCGGCGCCTTATTCTATGCAGGTGATCCCCATGGGGCACAGGGAGACGGCGAAGTAAGTGGCACTGCCATAGAGCAATCAATGAATGGCGCATTTCGATTCATCGTTCATAAAGGCAAGACGATCACCAACCCGCGCGCTGAAACAGACAGCCATTATTTGCTAATGGGCATCGATCTAGACCTTGACCGCGCGATGCGCGAAGCGGTCTGGGAGGTCGTTGATTTTCTTGTCAACGAAAAAGGCTTGAGCCCGGCTAAAGCACTATCCCTATCCAGTATCGCCGTCGATTTTCGAGTCGGCGAAGTGGTAGACCTGACACAAGTAGTGGTGGGATATATCCCAAAAGAGATATTCATAGACTGAATAAATAATTTTCAGCCATGCAGGAGTTCGCAAATTATCCGTATGGACATTGGTCTTTCTGTAGCGCTTAATCGTATTAATAGTGTATCGCAAGACTAGGAATGTTTTCTATGGCATTGAGTACCGGTGAAGAATCAAGAATTATTGAAATGGCTTGGGAGGATCGTACCCCGTTCGAGGCTATTGAAGCCCAGTTTAGTATGACTGAGGCTGAAGTTATAAAATTTATGCGCAATAGCTTAAAGCCCAGCAGTTTTAGACTGTGGCGCGAAAGAGTCAGTGGCCGTGCTACCAAACATGTAAAACTGCGGAGCCCAGATATAACAAGGGGGTACTGCCCAACACAGTATAAACACCGCTGAGTTTAACTTCGGTTTCCTTACGCGGGGCAAGTGGATTCATCAAGCTCTATGCTGTGATCTCAGCAAACCTCAGCTGAAAACACCAATCAGACAATAAAATCAGCGGCCCCGCGAATCCGCTCAGTCGAGTCAAGGCATGGTTTTTTTGCTAAGATAATGCCTTTAATCGCCCGTTTGGTACTCATGGTGCCTATTCACCCAAATTTTTAAACAAAATCAATTTGTGAGTTTAATATGGGCAAAATTTGGGGGCTTTTTACCAATGTATTAGCTTTTGTAAATCACGGCATTAGGGGACTCTAATAAGATAACGCTGTCGCGCTATTGATCTGCGACTGCCTACTAAAGCTATTTTATTGTCTTGTAAGGGTTCTGGGTATTGATTTGGGTTTCGTGGCACTACAGACATTTTGTGATTGGTCTATGCGTGGCTGGCAGATGGCAAGAGTGATTCGGTAAACAGCTTAGCTGTTTACCTCACCCCTGCGGGGCCGCTTACCGCGGTCTGCGGAGCTACGCTCCTTTCGAACGGAGCGCGTTCTCTCGGCAGGATACGCCAAACATAAAAAAGGGGCGTGTCGAGGACAGTTTGTGCATGACTGGGAGATGGCACGATTGATTCGGTCAACAGCTTAGCTGTTTACCTCACCCCGAGGGCGGCTTCCAGCCGTCTGCGCTGCTGCGCAGCTTTGATTCGGTCAACAGCTTAGCTGTTTACCTCACCCCGAGGGCGGCTTCCAGCCG
>CAYGSO010000009.1:10233-38424 GCA_964352445.1 uncultured Pseudohongiella sp.
TTGATTCGGTCAACAGCTTAGCTGTTTACCTCACCCCGAGGGCGGCTTCCAGCCGTCTGCGCTGCTGCGCAGCTTTGATTCGGTCAACAGCTTAGCTGTTTACCTCACCCCTGCGGGGCCGCTTACCGCGGTCTGCGGAGCTACGCTCCTTTCGAACGGAGCGCGTTCTCTCGGCAGGATACGCCAAACATAAAAAAGGGGTCCTTCAGGACCCCTTTTTTTTGTTTGGTGCACCCGGCACGATTCGAACGTGCGACCCCTTAGTTCGTAGCCAAGTACTCTATCCAGCTGAGCTACGGGTGCGTAAACTTTTACAACTTTTGAATCAAAGTGCCTCGCTTGACCAGCACGATTGATTCATAAAACAGCTAAGCTGTTTTCTTCACCCCTAAAAGGGCAGTTTCCAACTGTCTGCGGCACTTCGTGCCTTTGATTCATAAAACAGCTAAGCTGTTTTCTTCACCCTTTAAAGGGGCGGCCTCGCCGTCCTGCGCGCTTCGCGCTGGTCGAACGTGCGACCCCTTAGTTCGTAGCCAAGTACTCTATCCAGCTGAGCTACGGGTGCGTAACTTTTATTCTCGACTAGGACTAGCGGTTAAGGAATGCCCAAATCGCGAGCGCGCTATTATAACTAAATCTTAGATTTTTCATAGCCATATGTCGTTCTCGTTGTCGTAAATTGGTTTTATTGCCAATCTGGGTGTATTAACATTGCCCTATGATAAAAAAACTTAGCAAAATCTCTTTAGTTTGCCTTGGCTTAGGCAGTTTTCAATTCGCCTATGGGGACTACGAAGACGGCGTCAACGCGGCATTTAAGGGCAACTTTGAACTGGCTTTTCATGAATTTAACCTCGCGGCGGAAGCAGGCTTAGACTTAGCACAGTACAATCTCGCCATTTTGTATTTTATGGGCCAAGGGGTGGAAAAAGACGTCTCATTGGCGTTTAAATGGACCGAAGCTGCGGCTCAGCAGGGCCATACTGCCGCTCAGTACAACTTGGGCAGCCTCTATTTTACTGGGGACGGCACGTCTAAAAACATTGATCAAGCCGTTCAGTGGTACAGCGCCGCTGCCGATGGTGGCCATCCCGAAGCCGCTTTTCTGCTGGCTAAGATGTATCAAGAGGGTGAAGGCGTGCAACAAGACCTGGTGCTTGCTCATGCTTGGGCCAGCACCGCTATCAAAAGTGATCATCCAGATGCCGCTGGCATTAAGACAGCCGTCGAGCAGCGCATGAATGCACAGCAGCTAAGCGAGGCCAAACGCTTGTTTGCTCGCTGGCAAATCAACTAGGTCTCACCTCCCCCTTCAGCTATGCTCCACAGGCCATTACCTTTGAGGTAATGGCTTTAATAACCTATGCCCCCTATACTAGAAACAGAATTTGCAACGGAACAACCCTATGTCCTCAATTGGTCCACTTCTAAGTGAATACCGAAAGCGCAGCCGCCTGTCTCAGCTAGATCTGTCCCTGTTAGCAGATGTCTCTTCCCGCCATATTAGTTTCATTGAAACAGGTCGTACCCAGCCTAGCCGCGCGATGATCCTCAAACTTGCTGATGTCATGGACTTACCCCATCGCGAAAGCAACTTACTGCTGCATACTGGAGGCTATACCCCAGCCTATACCAGTTTTGATTTTCACCACTTGGAAATGACTCCAGTGCGAACAGCGCTGAACATGATTTTGGACAACCACGATCCCTACCCCGCGCAGGTCATAGACAGCAATTGGAATGCGCTGATGCAAAACAAATCTCAGGCCAAGCTGATCTCATTTATCTTTGGCGCAGGGAAGTTGCCGCCTACTCAAAACATGCTAGAAGGATTGTTCCGCGAAGACTGCTTCAAGCCCCATATAGCTAACTGGGAGGAAGTGGCGAGCCATTCACTCCGCCGCTTAAGAAAACAAGTACTGATGACTGGAGATACAGCAAGCAAAGCCTTGTTCGAGAGAGTTCTGACACTGTCACCGCCAGCGAACTGGCAGCAACCGTTTGACGACTTGTCTGATGGCCCAATGCTCACCGTCGATATTAAAATGGGCGACCAGGTACTTTCTATGTTTACTACCCTAAGTCAGTTTGGCACTGCGCTAGATACCGGCATGCAAGAACTGATGATAGAGTCTTATTTCCCTGCGAATGAACAGTGCCGCATACTGTTTAAAAAGTTCACTGGCTAAATGTTTCAGTTACCTTGCCGCGGCTTGCTCTTCCACTAACTTCGCCTGCGCCGCCACAAGCAGATCTTCAAGCCAGCTGTAGTAACCTTCAGCATCCACAAACGGGTGAGGCTCACCTTCTTTGCGCTGCTTTAGCAACTCGTTGCGTGCGAAAACCTCGCCCGAACCTTCATGATTAGGGATGTTTACTTCAATCCCGCGCATCATCTGCAACCGCTTGACGCTGTTGATGTAAGATTCGGTGCGCTCAACGCCGCTAAAGTTTAAGCCCACGCCGCCAAACATAAACGCTTCCCGAGGATAGCCATCGTCGTACACAGTAAAGCGAGTGGATAGCACACCTGGGGTGTGGCCTGGGGTTTCGTAAAACTGTATCTGGGTGCGGCCAAGCGTTAGAGTACTACCATCATTAGCGGCAAGATGCCGAATAGGCGTCGGGTAGTCTTGATACACCGCCGGCTGTGTGGTCATTTGCCAATCGGTTTCGGTCATCATGACTATCGAGCCAAACTCATCTTGAAAACGTCGGGCACCACCTACGTGATCGAAGTGAGCGTGAGTGACAATGAGATAAGCAATATCGTCAGGATCGAAGCCTAAACTGCGAATGTTTTCTATCAGCTGATCTGTCAGCTCGCCATAAAGGGAGTCGAATAGAATCAGCCCTTGATCGGTTTCTAAAAGCCAAGCCGACACCCATTTAGCGCCAACGTAGTAAAGGTTATCGAACACCTGAAACGGCTCTACTTTTTGCTGGGCTGGATCATCCCTGCTATTGCCAGTTTGGGCGTAAACCGCACCAGCAAACAAGCCCAAAATGAACACGTTGATCACTAGGAATTTTTTTATTATTGAGATCGTAGTCATGGCCATTCCTGCAAAGTTAAATTTAAAATAGATTAAGTTAGTAGGAGCGCGGTAAACCCAACACGTGCTCACTGACAAAGTTAAGAATCATTTCTTGGGAGATAGGGGCTAGCTTCATGAGCCTCGCTTCTCGCCAGTAACGTTCGACATGATACTCTCGCGCGTAGCCAAAACCTCCAAGGGTTTGCATAGCAGCATCCGCTGCAAAAAAGCCCGCCTCTGCGGCCAACCATTTAGCCATGTTGGCTTCTTTGGCACAAGGCTGGCCGTTATCGATAAGCCAAGCGGCTTTTTGAATCATTAGCTCTGCTGCATCTAAGCGAGTTGTTGCTTCAGCCAATGGAAAAGCAATGCCCTGATTCTTACCTATAGGGCGGCCAAAAACCACCCTCTCGTTGGCATATTTTACGGCCTTTACTAATGCCACCCTGCCTATGCCTAAAGCTTCTGCGGCGATTAAAATTCTCTCGGCGTTGAGCCCATCCAACAGGTAGCGGAAACCTTCGCCTTCCTCACCTACTCTATCGCTAACGGCCACCTTAAGATCGTCATACACCACCTCGCAGGTACGCACAGCATTGCGGCCGAGCTTGGCAATAGGAGAGATGCTAACCTGGGGGTTTTGCAGCTCTGCCAATAGCAGAGTCATACCATCGGTTTTCTTAGCCACCTTGTCTTTCGCCGTTGTGCGCACCAACAGTAAAACCCGCTCAGACTCCATCGCTTTAGTTGTCCATACTTTGCGGCCTCGTACCACGTAGTGATCCCCTACCCGCCGGGCGAAAGTCTCAATGGAGGTGGTGTCACTGCCAGCATTGGGCTCGGTCACACCAAAGGCCACATGCAGCTTGCCTTTAGCTACCGCAGGTAAATATTTTTGACGCATAGACTCGCTGCCGTGCTTAACCACGGGATGCATGCCGAAGATAGATAAATGCACCGGGGTCGCTCCATTCATCGCTGCGCCAGATGCGGCGATTTCTTCAAGCACAATGGCTGCCTCTTGAATGCCCTTGCCTGCGCCGCCATATTTTTCAGGCATGGCGATACCTATCCAGCCTGCGGCGGCCATGGCATTAAAAAAATCATCGGGAAATTGATGCTCTCGGTCTTTTTCTTCCCAATAAGAATCGGGAAAGCCGGCGCAGAGTTTACGAACCGATTCGCGAATCAGCCGATGTTCGTCTGGCTGGGTAAAATCAGTCATTAACTGGTTTGCCCCGCGAGGTGAGCCGCTATTGCAAGTATTTGTTGGGCACGTTTCAAATGGGGCACATCAACCATCTGGCCGTTGAAGGTAAACGCCATACGGCCCTGGTTTTGTTGCTGAGCGAACTCAGCCAACAGCGCTGTCGCCTCATCAACCTCATGCTGGCTGGGAGTGAACGCGGCGTTAACTATTTCAATTTGTTCAGGGTGGATTGTTAGCTTGCCGGTATACCCCATAGCGGCCGCAGTTTTACACTCAGCCTCTAAGCCTTTGCTATTTTTTACATCCACGTACACCGCATCAATTGGCTGAACTTTTGCGGCAACCGCCGCCAACAGACACAATGACCGCACAAGCTTGAATACGTCGAGGTATTCGCCATTGACATCTCTTTTTGTCTTAGCGCCAAGAGACACAGATAAATCTTCCGCTCCCCAAGTTAAACCGTTGACTCTTGGATGCCCCGCCATTGTCTGTAAATTGAATACAGCGGCGGCATCTTCAGTCCCAATCAGCAATAGTTTTATGTCGCCTTCGGGCAGGCCATGGCTTAACTCTAGGCTTTTTATTAACTCGCTGACGGCACTGACGGACGCGGCCCCAAGCACTTTTGGTACCACAATACCGTGGGGCTTTGCGGCCACAATCGCTTCGATGTCGGCTCGGCCCCATTTTGAATCCAACGGGTTCACTCGGACCAATTTTTCAAGGCCCGCAAAATCAACAGCTGTTAACCATTCACAGACCGCCTCTCGGGCGGATTGTTTTTTGTCCGGGGTTACGGAATCTTCTAAATCTAGAATAAGCGAATCGGCTGGCAGGCCCAGTGCTTTGGCAAACATTTTTTCGACGCCACCGGGCACAAAATGGATCGAGCGCCTTATTGCTATTTTCTGTTCTTCAGACATTACCCAGCTTCCTTAGCATCATCCCTTTTCGCAGACACTCACAAACAATTTCACCCCGCTGATTGAAGCCAGTGTGTTGAAACCACACAATACCCCTATCCGGCTTTGACTTCGACTCTCGCTTGTCCACTATTTTTGTATGCACGCGAAGGGTGTCACCCAAAAATACGGGGCTAGGAAACTCGGTTTTTTCCATGCCTAAATTGCCAATAGTGGTGCCTAGTGTGGTATCGCCAACAGATAAACCAATGACTAAACCGAGGGTAAAAAGGCTGTTGACCACTATCTGACCATACACACTGCCCCGGGCAAATTCAGCATCGATATGCAGAGGCTGGGGATTATGGGTCATGGTGCTAAACAGCAAATTGTCGGTCTCGGTAATGGTTCGGTGAGGCAAGTGCTCAAACTCATCGCCAATGCCTAATTCTTCAAAGTATTTGCCAGCCAAGTGACGCTCCAGTGTGTCAACAGACCCGCATGGTAAATCGCTGTCTTACTACTAGCAACTTCTACGCCCTTGCATTACCTTTATCGCCACATACCACCTATCCATCGGCCAATTTTGATGACCAACGCTTATGCCCAATAACGATCTCACCGAGCAAGATTTACAGCAGTGGCTGGGTAAATCTCAACATCAAGAGGATGTGCTTTATCCGGGGCCGGCAAATTTTTTGGCGGCAACCCTGGATCACGACCAAGTTCAATTTGCCCAAGGAGACGCTCTTCCGATCTTATGGCACTGGCTGTACTTTTTAAGCGCTGCAAGGCTTTCTGCGCTGGCGCCCGATGGCCACCCAAACAAAGGCGGCTTTTTGCCGCCAATTGCTCTGCCCAGACGCATGTGGGCTGGCAGTAGGTTGATATTTAAACGGTCTCTGAGCTTTGACGAACGGGTAAAGAAAAGCTCCACTATTAAGAGTATTCAGTTTAAAGAGGGACGCAGCGGCCAACTTGCTTTTATCTGTGTGGTGCATGAAATCAGTAATGCCGCTGGCGTTGCTATTATTGAAGAGCAAGATCTAGTTTATCGCAGCCCTAGTTTGCCATCTGCCCCATCACCAGCGCCGCTCAGGTCCTCTGTGGCGGCCGATTATTCCCTGTCTGTTGCGCCCAGCTCAGTGATGTTGTTCAGATACTCCGCCTTAACCTTCAATGCCCATAGGATCCACTATGACCGTGACTACGCGAAGGCTGAGGAAGCTTATCCCGGTTTAGTGGTCCACGGGCCTCTATTGGCAACGCTGATGATGGAATTGGTGACTGGGGAGTTCGTGGGCCGTCTTGTTTTAAGCTTCGAATTTCGGGCGCTGCAGCCGGTGTTTGAGGGTGCTGAGATCAAAGTATGCGGGGCGGTGCCCGATGGGGATGGCAAATGTGAGCTGTGGATTGAAAATGGGGTTGGCGAGGTGTGTATGCGGGGGTTGGTGGTGTTGGGGTAGCTGAGTTCTGCGGGCGGCGCGTAGCGCTGTCTGCGGAGCTGCGCGGCTTTTGAACCGCGAGGGTTCTTGGCCGTTTTTCGATACGTTAAATGGTAGAGCGTGGCTTTGTTCTGTGGGTGTGATGGCGGGATGGCGGGATTGATTCAATTAACAGCTTAGCTGTTAATTGAACCCTACGGGCGGCGCTAACGCCGTCTGCGGAGCTACGCTCCTTTCGAACCGCGAGGGTTCTCGGCCGTCTCTCGATACGTTAAATGGTAGAGCGTGGCTTTGTTCTGTGGGTGTGATGGCGGGTTGGCGGGATTGATTCAATTAACAGCTTAGCTGTTAATTGAACCCTACGGGCGGCGCTAACGCCGTCTGCGGAGCTACGCTCCTTTCGAACCGCGAGGGTTCTCGGCCGTCTCTCGACGGTTAAATAAAAAAGCCCCGCTATGCGGGGCTTTTTTATTTAATGGCGGAGAGAGAGGGATTCGAACCCTCGATAAGATTTCTCCTATACGCCCTTAGCAGGGGCGCGCCTTCAGCCACTCGGCCACCTCTCCACAAACCTTTTTTAACGCTACTGCACCTTGCCGCCGGGCTCAAACATCCGCCTGTTGCTCTTTAGCAAGGGCGCGCATGATAACACAATGAATTTGCAATCTTGAAGAGCGGGGGGTGTTTTAACGGATTAATTTGTCGGCTATTTCCTAAAAAACTACGCTTCTTCGTCGGCTGGGTCGTCTGTTTTCTCTTTTTGGATACGCTGGTAGATTTCTTCCCTGTGCACGGCCACTTCTTTGGGAGCGTTGACACCTATTCTCACTTGATTGCCCTTTACTCCGAGCACGGTGACAGTTACCTCATCGCCTACCATCAAGGTTTCACCAATTCGGCGTGTCAGTATAAGCATCGATTTTCTCCGTTAATCATTCCTTTGCTCTTCCACTAATGCCCATTCTGTCGGCCAAGCGGAAATACAAATCTTTACTTTGGCCTTGAGGGTTAAATACACCAAATCCTCAATTTCGTGGGATTAACAACCCTTGCTACCCCACATCAAACGCTAGTATCCACCCATAGGCTTTGAAAGCCAAGTGCTTCACGATCACTTTGTTGCTTAACCTTTACTACTTTCTTTGCGGTAGTCTGGATCACCGAGTTCAAATGCCGAGTGCAGCGTTCGTACGGCAAGTTCTAAATACTTCTCTTCTATCACAACCGATATCTTGATCTCTGAGGTAGTGATTAGCTGGATGTTTATCCCCTCGTCTGCCAGTGCCTTAAACATTTTGCTGGCAATGCCCGCATGGGAGCGCATACCCACGCCAACCACCGACACCTTACCGATATTCTTATCAACAATGACTTGTCTCGCTTTCAGGGCATCTGCTGTAGCCTTAGAAATGGCCGTTGCCTTATCGGCGTCTGACAGCTTCACCGTGAATGTAATATCGTTCGTTCCATCCGCGGCGACGTTTTGCACTATAACATCAACTTCAATTCCGGCATCGCTTACCGGGCCTATTACCTTGTAAGCGATACCCGGCACATCAGGCACGCCAGAAATAGTGATCTTGGCTTCGTCGCTTTGAAATGCAATGCCCGCAATAGTTGGTTTTTCCATATCGCTGTCTTCCTCTAAACTAATCAGTGTGCCCGGATGGTCTTCAAATGAAGACAGCACCCGCAGCGGAACTTTGTATTTTCCAGCAAACTCCACAGAGCGAATTTGCAATACTTTTGCGCCTAAGCTCGCCAGCTCTAACATTTCTTCAAAGGTAATGCTCTTAAGCAATCGAGCATCCTTAACCACCCTAGGGTCTGTGGTATATACCCCTTTTACATCGGTATAGATCTGACACTCATCGGCATCTAAGGCCGCCGCCAATGCCACCGCCGTGGTGTCTGAGCCGCCACGACCAAGCGTGGTGATATTATTATGCTCATCGACTCCTTGAAAACCGGCCACTACAACAACGTTGCCCTGTTCGAGCTGAGCATGAATCCGAGTACTCTCTATTTCTTGAATCCGAGCCTTCATGTGTTCATTGCTGGTAATGATTTTCACCTGCGAGCCGGTGAATGAACGGGCACTGTAACCAATCTCTGCCAAAGCCATACTAAGTAGTGCAATCGTAACCTGCTCGCCGGTGGATACCAGAACATCCATTTCTCGCGGTGTCGGGTTCGGCATAATCTCACTGGCTAAGGCGATCAATCGATTTGTCTCGCCGCTCATGGCAGAGACCACCACAACTATGTCATCGCCATTATCACGAAACTTCGCAATTTTCTTGGCAACTGCTTTTATCCGCTCGGGAGTGCCAACTGACGTCCCGCCATATTTTTGTACAATTAACGCCATCTTAAAACCGCTCTATAGTTTTTCTTCAATCCAAGGTTTAGCAGAGTCAAGCGCAGCAGGTATCGCCGCCACATCACTCCCGCCTGCCATCGCCATATCAGGGCGGCCACCACCTTTGCCACCAACCTGCAGTGCTACCATATTCACAAGCTCACCAGCCTTCACTTTGTCAGTTGTATCTTTACTAACACCGGCAACTAAGCTGACCTTATCATCTTCACTGCTGGCCAATAAAATGACACAGGTGCCAAGTTTATTCTTTAGCTGGTCGACAGTGTCGCGCAGCGCTTTTGGGTTAAACCCTGCAACTTGGGCCACGAGCACTTTTACACCGTTAATATCAACTGCTTGAGAGGCCAAGTCACTGCCAGCACTGGATGCCATTTTAGATTTTAACTGTTCCAGCTGTTTTTCCAGTGCTTTGTTGCTGTCAGCTAGCTGCTGCACACGATTGACCAAGTCGTCAGAATTGGTTTTAACAATTTCACAAAGCTGCTTAATTAACTGCTCTTCGTGATCGACAAGTGCCAATGCGCCTTGACCTGTTACGGCCTCAATGCGACGCACACCCGCAGAAATTCCAGATTCGCTAGTGATTTTAAATAGCCCAATATCACCGGTACGATGCACGTGGGTGCCGCCGCAAAACTCAACCGAGTAGTCACCGCCCATGGAGACAACTCGCACCACATCGCCATACTTTTCGCCAAAGAGTGCCACCGCGCCCTTATTCCTAGCTTCTTCAATTGGCATAACCTCTTTGCTTACGTCACTGTTAGCCAATATTACTGTGTTTACTAAATCTTCAATCTGTTTGAGTTCGGCTTGGCTAACAGCGCTGCTATGGGAAAAATCGAAGCGCAGCCGCTTGGCATCAACATGGGAGCCTTTCTGAAGCACGTGCTCCCCGAGCACCGCACGTAGCGCCGAGTTCATAAGGTGAGTGGCTGAGTGATTCAGGGTCGTTGCCCCACGGTCTTGGTTATCAACCTGAGCATCAACCAGCAAGTCATTTTGCAATTCGCCGGCACGGACAATCACTCGGTGAATCAGCACATCCCCTTGTTTTTGTGTATCGATCACTTGGGCCCGCATACCTTCGGCCTCTAGCCAGCCGGTATCACCAACCTGGCCGCCAGACTCGCCATAGAACGGTGAGTCATCAAGAATCACAAGGACTTCTTCATCCAACCCGGCAGCTGAGAGCAGTGCATTGTTTAGGCTGTAAATTTGCAACACTTTTGCGGCGCCCTGCAGGTGCTCATAGCCAATAAAGTTAGTCACCGCTTGTGGGCTTAAATCTAGCTTTTGGGCAGCACTAAAATTACTTGCAGAGCGAGCCAGATTTTTCTGCACCGCCATGGCTTTGTCGAAACCTTCCAAATCCACTTTTAGATTGTGCTCGCGGGCCACATCGGCGGTTAGATCCACCGGAAAACCGTAAGTATCATAGAGCCTAAACACCATATCGCCGGTCAGGGTATCCCCTTCTAGCTCGGCAATAGCTTTCTCTAAAATTGCCATGCCATTGTCCAAAGTCCTGGCGAACTGCTGCTCTTCTTCTTTCAGAACCTTCTCTACAAACCCCTGTTTAGCCGCCAGTTCAGGATAGGCCTCACCCATTACTGCGACCAATGCGGCGACTAATTTGTAAAAGAAAACATCCTTAACACCCAACTGATAACCATGACGCACGGCACGTCTTACTATTCTGCGCAGCACATAACCGCGGCCTTCGTTAGACGGCACCACACCGTCCACAACCAAGAAAGAGCAAGAGCGGATGTGATCCGCTATTACGCGAAGCGATGTGTTTTCCAGATCGTCCACGCCGGTAACCTTAGCGACGTCTTTCAGCAATGCTTGGAATAAATCAATCTCATAGTTACTGTGAACGTTCTGCAGAACTGCCGCAACCCGCTCCAAACCAGCGCCGGTATCCACCGAAGGTTTCGGCAATGGGGTCAGAGTGCCGTCGGCTTTACGCTCGTACTGCATAAACACCAGATTCCAAATTTCAATATAGCGATCACCATCCTCATCAGGGCTGCCTGGCGGCCCACCTGGCACGTCAGCGCCATGGTCATAGAATATCTCGGAACAAGGGCCACAAGGCCCAGTGTCACCCATTGCCCAAAAGTTGTCCTTTTCACCGAGCCTAGAGAAGCGTGTCGGGTCTATCTTCATTTCTTGCAACCAGATTGCTTCGGCTTCAGAATCATCATGAAACACGGTTACCCAGAGCTTTTCCGCCGGCAGCCCAAGTTCTTGGGTTAAAAATTCCCAGGCATAGTTAATGGCTTCGCGCTTAAAGTAGTCGCCAAAAGAAAAGTTACCAAGCATTTCGAAGAAGGTATGGTGCCTTGCCGTGTAGCCAACATTTTCCAAGTCATTGTGCTTGCCACCGGCGCGCACACAGCGTTGTGACGAAGTTGCCCGATTGTACGAGCGAATCTCATCCCCGAGAAAAGTATCTTTGAACTGCACCATCCCCGCATTGGTAAACAGCAGGGTTGGATCGTTGCCTGGGACCAAAGAACTGCTAGGAACACGCTGGTGGCCGCGCTCGACAAAGAAGTTTAAAAATTTTTCACGGATTTCCGAACTATTCATGGGTGATCCCGATTATCCTTATCCTTAAAGAGTTTTGGGCTCGCATTGCGGCCCCCAAAAAGGCAGGAATTATAGCGCTTAATGGGGCGAGAATGCAGGTGTTTTAGCACGAATAGTGGCACTAGCAGCATGCTTAACTGCCAATATTGGGGTTCTATAATCCCTTAGGTCTGATCCGAGCTATTTTGTTTCAGAAGTGAGCCACTTGGCGGCTCAAACACAAACCCGGTTAATTCCAAGTCCAGTGGCGCCCTGAGCTTACCGTCGCTCGAAAGAATGATTGCGATCGCCCGAGTTTGAGGGAAATGACTCAGAACAATTGTGATGATGATAAGAAAGGGGACGCATAAAAACATGCCGATTATTCCCCAAATAGTGCCCCACAGGGCCAAGTTTAATAGAATTACGATTGGGCTTAAGTTGAATGAAGAGCCCATCAATTTCGGCTCCAATATGTTGCCGATTAAAACTTGCAGCGCACCGATCCCAGCTAGCACAATGAAGAACAGGGTGTAACCATCGGCTTGGGCAAGCGCAATAAGCGCGGGGAAAATCGTGGCGATGATCGAGCCAACGGTCGGAATGAAGTTGAGCAGAAAGATCAACAAGCCCCATACGGCGGGAAAGTCTATTCCCAAAAAAAGCAAAAGACCATAGCTACATAGCCCGGTCAGTGTGCTTGTAAAAACCTTGATGCTAATGTACTTCTGAATATCGTCGCGAATACGGGATAGGATCTTCCGCGCATCACTGTCGTTACCTCCCTTCCCAAACAATGCCGTTATTTTGCCGTCAAAATTGCCCTGTTCTAAAAACAAAAACATGACATAGATTAAAATTAACCCGCTGCTTGCTAATAAGCTGGCAAAGGATGAAGCAAGGCTTGTGGCGTAAGTCGGAAGATCTATCCAATCCGTCACAGTAGCCATAAGCCCCTGCTCAGACAGAGCAGCAACATCAATAAACGGCAAGCTCTCTAATCGCACCATGAGGTTTTTTTGATACACAGGTACCACCTCGAGCACTTCTTCAAACCGGCCGCTTAGAAAACTGGCAAGTCCGTACAGCACAGCAAAAAACGTCACAAATGACGCGGCTAAGCAAATAGGCGTAGGGATAGTTACGCCGGCAAGGTTTATCCGATGAAACGCCGCCGAGAGAGTGTTAATTAGGTACCAAAGTGCGATGGCTATCACAAAAGGCAAAATTAGCCTTTGCCCTGTGTCTAGTAAATAAAAAACCAGAACGACAAGGATAGCAGCTGCAGCGTAATTTAGAACTTTCATTTTGACTCTATGCTCACCGCTTTAGATAGCATCTTATTCTATAGACACTTAGGATTTGAGAAGAATATCACATTTTCCTTGGCGCTCACTGTTTAGTCTTGTAACTGTGTTAAAGGAGTGACTCGAACCCGAGCACACGTAGTGAGAAACACGATGAAACTTGAAGGTTACTCAGATCTGGTCAAAATCGGTGAAGGCGGAATGGCCCATGTGTACCGTGGCATTCAGAATTCGCTGCAGCGCCCAGTAGCCATCAAGCTCCTTATCAGCGACCTCAATCTAGACGATGAGGCTCGCCGCCGCTTCGAAAAAGAATCATTCATTATCGCGCGGCTAAACCATTCCAACATTATTCATGTCATTGACCGCGGGTTCACAGCTGACGACAACCCCTACTTTGTGATGGAGTATGTTGAGGGCATTGATCTGGGTACCGCAGTGAAAATGCGGAATATTGCCCACAGCGAAAAAATAGATATCGTTATACAAGTGTTAAAAGCGCTTTCTTATGCGCATAAAAACAATGTAATTCACCGCGATATCAAGCCAGACAACATCCTTATTGATGACGATGGCAACGTCAAAATTTTAGATTTTGGCATTGCTCAATTTTACGAAGATAAACACATTTCCAATGGCCGCACGTCGACCGGCACAATCATGGGGACTTATAACTATATGTCCCCAGAGCAGAAAGAGTCCTCTGATAATGTGACTGCCCAAAGCGACCTCTACTCTATCGGCGTAGTTATGTACGGCCTTTTCACGGGAAAAATCCCCAACGGCCGCTTCCCAGAGCCTGCAGAACTAAACTCACAGGTAAGCAGTGAGCTAAACCAGATAATCTTGCAATGCTTAAACAGTGACCCAAGCAAGCGGCCGCACTCAGCCGAAGCGCTAAAAATGGAGCTGCTTAGCATCTCCGGCGGCGCCCACCTTAATACCGATCAGCGCATGCGAGCAGAGCGCGGCATTACCAAAATCAGATCCAAGTTTATGCTGCTGGACGTGCTGCGAGAAGATAAGTACGGCGCGGTCTATCTGTACCAACAGAAAGAACAAAATAATCTATTAATCATTAAGAAAAAGCTTGTGGCCACCGACGGCTTCGAAGCCAACAATATACTGGCATCCTTAGAGCACCCCAACATTGTCAAGACACTAGCGACGTCGCGCACCGATGAATTTTTCATCATCGTCCAGGAATATCTCAGCGGCGGCACTTTACAAGACAAACTGGCCTTTCAGCTCAACTGGCAGGAAACTTTGAAAATTGCCAAGCAGATCTGCGATGCCATGATCTTTGCCCATAACAACCACATCATCCATGGCCACTTACGCCCTACGAACATTCTTTTTACGCCAGATGGAGACGTAAAACTGACTGACTTTTCCCTCCAAGATGATGTCACTGATATCGAGACAGCTCACTATTATCACCTTAGCGAAGAAGAGCGCTCACAGTCGGCAGATATTTATTCAGTGGGTGTGTTGCTGTACCAACTTTTCACAGGCTGTCTGCCACGAAGGCGCAACGAGACTGGCTTTGTAGTACGCAAATACTTTGCCAAGCTGCCTGTAGATATTCAACAAATCATTACCAACATGCTATCCACAATCCCTCATAATCGTCATAGCGACAGCTTTCAGCAGGCAGTTGCGGTGTTTAATCACCATATTCAAAAGCGTCGGTTTAAATCTTTCACCGAAAAACCGGTGATCATCAAAGATCGCAAAACTGACCGACGCAGAGGCGAAAAAGGTGCTACGCTTGCCGGCCCTGCGTCGGTTTATATTGCCGCTAAAAAGGGTCAGTCGACAGCCCGTATGTACCTGCTGTTTGCGCTGTTAGTAGCTGTCTATGCCCAGTATCTTTTCGTATTTGATGGCCAAGAAAAAATCAATGAAAGCGTCCCTTTCATTTACAGTCACATGGCAGACAAAGTTCAAGGATTGATAGGATCGCCTAATGCCTCAGGAACTACAGCAAGTGATAATAGCCGGCTATACTGACACCGGCGTTCGCCGGGAACATAACGAGGATACTATTGCGTTCAATCAGAACCTCGGTATCGCCGTGCTTGCTGACGGCATGGGCGGCCACAATGCCGGTGAAATAGCCTCAAACATGGCAGTGGAAGCGGTTTTAGAGAAACTGCAGAGCCTGCGTAGCCGCAAAACTTCAGTACCGATAACTAGTTCGCAGTTATTAGAGTATGTCTCCAATACAATTTCCCACAGTAATTCGATGATCTTCAATGCCGCCGAGGCCACTGCTGGGCACAAAGGCATGGGAACCACCTTGATCGCCGCGGTTATATGCGGCTCAACAATGTATGCCGGGCATGTGGGTGACTCCCGACTATACTTATTTCGCGACAGAGTGCTAAGTCGAATAACCAAAGACCACAGCCTCGTACAAGATCTGATCGACAAGGGTTTTTACACCGAAATTGAAGCTCGTAATGCCAGCGTAGGCCATATTGTCACAAGGGCATTAGGCACTAAAGCTGAAGTAGACGTAGACACCATTGAACATGACATAGAGCCAAACGATATTTTTCTGCTTTGTTCTGATGGCCTTTCCGATATGGTTGATGACTGGTCAATCGAAGAAACCTTGGCAGAACGGGATCACAATTTGGATCGCAAAGCGAAAAGGCTAGTAGCGCTTGCCAACAGAAATGGCGGCAAGGACAATATATCAGTCATCTTAATGCAGGTTCAACCAACCAAGCCCGACACCGAAATTTAAGCGACACCTAATGTGAGAGCCAACCATGGCAGGCAAACTGGAATTTAGTTTTAACTCAAGCAAGCTTGGAGAGTTTCCTCTCAATCAAGAAGTCATGACTATTGGGCGCAAAGAGGACAATGACATACGGATTGAGAACCTTGCCGTGAGCGGACATCACGCCAAATTACTGACTATTTTCGAAGACTCATTTCTAGAAGACCTCAACAGTACTAACGGCACTTTTGTTAATGGCAAAAGCATCGACAAACATCCCTTAAAAAATGGTGACGTGATCGTAATAGGTAAACATGAGCTGCGCTATATTAACGATGCAGCCTCCATGGGTGACGACGGTGAAAAAACCGTGTTAATTCGTCGCCGGCCCGAAGCAGAGCAAGCACCCGCGATAATGTCACGGCCAAATATAGAAAAAGCTAAACTCCAAATCCTTAACGGAAAGAGTGCGGGCAAAGAACTACCCCTGATAAAGGCATCTGTAAAACTTGGCAAGACCGGCGGTGAAATCGTCCAGATCAACAAGCGCCCTGACGGACATTTCATCGTCTATTTAGACCAATCCGCCAACAAAACATCGCCACTTATTAACGGTGAGAGCATTGGTTCTCGGGCGATCAAGCTGCATAATCATGATGTAATTGAAATCAATCGACTCAAAATCGAATACTATCTCTCACCTTAAGCTACCTCGCGTCGGTTTGGGCTCGGTTTTCAAATCAAGTTTTCTGCTCAGCGATACCACTATTTGTTGTCTGTGCCTGCTCCCTGCTATACCCTCTAGTTTTATGCGACACTTAATGGAGCGCCAGAGCCTAAATCCAAAGCGATCCCGCTGCTAGGTTAGCTCTGTCGAAAACTATGAAATCAATTACTTTTTATCAGTCTGTAATTTGTCCCCGCTGCGCAATTGCTAGGCTGCACCTACGTAGCTTAAAGAAAGAATTTCCAGAGATAGAAATTAACAGTGTTGAGGTAATGGGCAACTCTAAAGCGATGCAAGACGCTGGAGTAGTATCTTTTCCCGCCTTAGTTCACGAAGGCAGCAAACTGACCGGGTTCTTGCTCACTCGGGCGGCAATTCGCAGTTATTTAACCGATCTTTAAGCAGGCTCAGTCAGAACTGCCGCGCCCTGCAATGACAGGCTGGATGATCTGATATTCCACTAAATCGTATAGCGCTCTTAAGTGGCCGCGTCGGTCTGGCCCTGGGACACTATTTGATGTTGCGACCACAACCAAGTCCAATTCTTTTACGACAAAGATTAGCTGGCCACCATAGCCCCAAGCTACCGGCACCTGCAGCCCTGCCAAATCCCGCAGCCACCAACCATAGCCATACTGCCGTCCCTGCCCTCTAGGTGAATCAGCGTGGGCGGTATAGGATTGAGACACCCAATTGGCAGGCACTACCTGCTCGCCGTCATGCAAACCGTCATTCAAATACAGCTTGCCAAAAGTCAGCATTTGCCGCGGGGTCATTTCCATGTCATTGCCGCCAAAGTAAATTCCCTGAGGGTCCTGTGGCCAGTACGACATGGAATAGCCTAACTTGGAGGTCAAATACTTCTGGGCAAACTGTTTGCTATCCATACCCGTGGCTTTGGTCAGAATAGCCGAAAGCAAATGGGTGCTGCCGGTGCTATAAATCATTTGCTCACCGGGCTCGGCAACGAGTGGCTGATTGATGGCAAACTCTACCCAGTTCTCACTTAAAACCCATTTACCGTAATTGCGATTACTTGTGGTGGCCAGCCCCGCCTCCATAGTCAGCAAATCTTCAATAGTTATTTCCTGCTTATCTGAGTTAATAGACTGCGAAATATACTCCGGGAAGTATCGGGCTATGGGCACATTCACCGAGGGGATAAACCCCTCCTCTATCGCAATCCCAACCAGCGCAGAAATTACACTTTTCGAGGCAGATTTCATGTTCGCTGGACGCTGAGGGTCGGTCTCGCCAAAATAGTCTTCTACCAATGTTTGATCTTGGTAACTAATGAGCAGGCTGTTTAAGCGAGGCAATTTTTGAGCAGAGGCGCGGGCACGGGAAAAATCACCAAATTGCGTGTCTGCCCCGAGCGCAAACGCACTCATCAGGGGGCACAACAGCAGCAGAAAAAAACCATACGAGACAGTTTTGCTGATGGTAGAGCAGCGGGCTAGTAGCCGCCCCGCAGCGATATCTGCAGGACGGCTAGTGTGAGGCAACCCCATCACCTGCTTTAAATTTTGCTAAAGGCGTCGGCAACTATGCCTGGAGTTAGAATCTGTGGCAGGATCACTGGCTCGACTGCCGGGTCCCCTGAAAAAAGCACATACAGCGGCACTGAAGGCCTATCAAAGCGCTCCAACATCTCCGTAATTTCAGGGTCTTCATTAGTCCAATCCCCTTTGAGATAGGTGATGTCGTTGTCGGTTAGGGCTTGTTTAACCGTTTCGGTGCTTAACGTTGTCTGCTCATTGGCGAGACAGGTGATGCACCACGCTGCCGTCATATTCACAAACACCGGCTTACCAGCTGACTGCAGCTCGCTTAGCAGTGCCGTGCTATAGACTTCATAGCCGTCTAACGAATTTCCGTCAGCATCTACATTGGCTACGCTAGATGCAGCGACCGGCGCCAAATAAGTCGACTGCAGAACGTAAACTGCGAACACCAAACAAGCCACACCCATGCCCCCATTGGCGAAGCGCCAGTATGGACCAATGGTGTAGCGCTTTTGGTACAGCCAAGCTGCAAACGCCAGCAGCACACAGGCCAGCATCACCACGGACATACCGATAACCCCAACCTGCATCCCTAGCGCGAAAAGGAAATAGATGGCGGCCGCATAAAGTGGAAACGCCATTAATTCTTTAAATATCACCATCCAAGCGCCGGGCCTCGGCATCATGCGAGCAAACGCCGGCACGAAGGACAGCACCAGAATTGGCAGCGCCATGCCCAAACCGAGGGATACAAACACAGCCATCGCCACCACCCAAGTTTGGGAGAGCGCAAAACCCAGGGCAGGCCCCATAAATGGCGCGGTGCAGGGCGTCGCCACCACAGTGGCAAACACGCCTGTGAAGAAAGAGCCCTGATAGCCTTTGCGCTGAGTCAAATCGCCACCAGCTCCCATCAAGCCGGCGCCTATTTCAAAAACCCCAGACATGCTCAGGGCCATCATAAAGAACAAGTAAACGATAAACGCTAGAAACCAAGGCTGCTGCAGCTGGAAACCCCAGCCAATGCGCTCGCCACCAGCTCGAAGTGCGATCAGCACAGAGGCCAGCACAACAAACGCCAAAACAACCCCTGCGGTGTAAACCAAGCCGTCCATTCGAATATGTTGCTTCGACTCTCCTGCACTATTGGCAAAAGTCATCGCTTTTAGTGACAGCACCGGAAACACGCAGGGCATGAGGTTCAGTATCAAGCCGCCTAGCATGGCAAACAGCATGTAGCCTAGTAAGGTTGCGATGCCTTCTGAGCCGCCACTACTGCCAGCACTGTCGCCCGCCGCCATGGGCATGATAGTGGTCGAGCTGGCGTCAGCCGCCGGATTTCTAAATTCATAGGCGCTGCGTTCGCCGCGATCATTTTCTAGCACCAACACCCCAAAAAGCTCGGGGTTTTCAAGCATGCGTCGTGGTTGTTGATGGGTTATTTGCACAAGGTTGGGGGCAAGAGTCACGTCTCGAAGCGGGCCCGGTTTGATGACTCGGCGCTGCTCGGGAAAGAAGTAGGCTTCTGTGGCACCCGCAAACACCGAACTGGGGGACTCAAAGCCTAGGCTAATGCGCTCGCCAGCAACCGCGATAATAGACTGAATATCATGATCCAAGACCGGCAGCTGCTCCCGCGCCTGGACAAATGCTTGGCTATTGGCAGCATCGAGTTCAAGTACATCCCCAACTGGGAGGGTCAGACTTAGGCGCTGCTGACCAGGGATACACACCTGATCACAGACATTCCAGTACACCAGCGTACTGAGCTCCACTGACTCACCGCTGTAATCCGCCGGGATAGTCACCTCTACCGGCAGCAAGACTTCTTCTTCATAGCCAAAATTTACAAGGTCAGTGTCATAAAACGGCAGCCAATGGGGCGCAGGCCACTGGATCTCGCCAATCAAACTGCCTTCGGGGGCATTCCACTCATTCATACTAGTAGGCTCGCCGCTATCGCCGCCCATTTTCCAGTAGGTGTGCCAATGCTCGGCGGGGTCTAAACGAACCCCCACTGTCACGGTTTCACCTGGGACGATATTGGTGGTTTCCGCAATCATCTCCACTTCGATACTGTGGTCCCAGGCTAGGTTAGTGCGCTGGGGCAAAATATCGTAAGCGTGCCAAGAACCGTCATCGTCGACAATGGATAACAGGCCGGCCATTTGTTCAAGATCTGCCGGGATGCGGCGATGCTGTTCGGTTTTAACTTGGAGCCGGTTGCCATCGAACATCACTTTGCGCAGCGGCGCATATTTCATGATGCGGCGCTCGGTGGGGAAGAACCAGGCTTCGTCGGCGTTATCAAAAATGCCATTCTGGGCCTGTATCATTACATTAACTTCACCACCTAACGTGTTGAAATTACTTATAAGATTATGATCGTTTAAAGGGATTGGGGTTTGCGCTCTAGTCGTTGCAAACAGCTCTTCTAGCTGAGGGTCGGACTGTGGCTGAGTGCCAACAGGAAGAGACAAAGAAAAGTTAGCGCTGCCAGGGATACAAATTTCTTCGCAGACCTGCCAATCTATTTTGGTGCTGAGATTCAATCTAGAACCCGAGAAATCTGCCGGCACTGTCACTGGAATTGGTAACAGCACTTCTCGTTCGTAGGTAAACGTCACCAGCTCACTGCCTAAAAATGGCGTCCACTGGGGAATAGGCCAGACGATGTCACCTACCTCTACTCCATCAGGCAACACCCACTCGCTGGTTTGGGTTGCCACACCGCTGTCGCCACCAAATTTCCAGTAGGTGTGCCAGTGGTCGATTGGCTCTAATCGAACTGCTAACCACAAAGTTTCCCCTGGAACCACATTCAGGGTTTCCGAAACAAGCTCTACCTCGATTTGATCGGTTTTATGAACCTGCCCGAAAACATTACCGGCAAAAAGAGATAATGCCAATCCAATCAGTAGGTTGCGATGCTTATTTAACATAAATTATCCCAGTATTTGATGCCCGCATTATAACGAGGAAACCACTTTTTTGCTGTGCCTAAAGGTAACAAACTTGCATTTCAACTGCACTTACCTGCAGACCCCACAGCGGCTTCGAGACTACCCGCTGCACAGGTCACAATGTGAGGTTTTGCCACACTAAACCGCATAAGCATAAGACCCGAGTATTGGCTATTTCGTGCAGGTCGACGCCGATATAGCTAAATCGCATGATGCTTAACGTTTTAAATGAAAAATCGGTTTAAGGCTGCCCAACAAAGCCTGCTAAACTCAATGCCTGTTTATCCCAATAGACTGTTTGCCCGTTTAAATAGATGCTTATCAGCCAACCATCCAAACCTCACCCATTGCGGTGCGGCAGTGGCGAGTAAAACGTTATGGTATCCATTGAAGATCGCAAAGTTAATCCGATTCAGCCCAGCAATTCGACGCTAAACGGCCTCGATAATGCGAGCGCACTGCTGTCTAAACAGAAAGTAACCCCTTCGAAACATAAGGTAAAGCACGCACACAAAGATCCTGACAAGCCCCCTGCCCGCCTCGGCCAATTAATTGATATTCTGGTTTAACTCATGGCAAGCATCGGCTTAGAGTTCAGTAGTAAGCTATTATGTGCTCGACCATCAATTGAGCACTGGCTACCCCTCGAAACTCATTGATATCTAACCGGTAGGCGATCTCGATTTCCCTATGATTAGCGCCTGGGAATTGCCCCTTGTCCAGATTGAAGGCGATGGCATCGATGGTGTGCTGGGGATCATTGAGCATCGCCAAGACCAATTTTAGATGGTTAGCCCCCACCCTGCGCTGCTGCACGATGGTAAACCTGCCATCAAAAATCGGTTCCGGAAATTCCTGTCCCCAAGGCCCTGCGGCACCCAGCTCGGTCGCCGTCTGCAGATTTAGCTCAGCGGCCGCCAACTCCCCATCGCTGAGCAAAATTGCCTGCAGCTGCTCTGGCTTTAATTGGCGCTTCGCCTGAGCCGCAAATGCCTCGGAGAACTCATCCAGCCGCGATTTAACTAGGCTTAAACCAGCAGCCATGGCGTGGCCACCAAACTTGGTGACAAGCCCAGGGTTTTGTGTGGCGACTGCATCTAACGCATCGCGGATATGAAATCCTGGTATGGATCTAGCTGAGCCCTTTAGTTCACCTTCATTGTCACCGCCAGAGACATCGGCAAAGGCAATCACTGGGCGATGGTATTTCTCTTTGACGCGAGATGCCAAAATACCGACAACACCTTGGTGCCAACGCTGGTCAAACAAAGTTAGGGCGGCGGGTAGGTTGTCTTCCGCGAAATCTAGCTCATCTAGATAGGCAAACGCCTGATCGCGCATATCGGACTCGATTTGTTTACGGTCTTGATTCATGCTGTCTAACACAAGGGCTAGCTGATGAGCTTCGCCTGCAGACTCCGCCAGCAAACACTCGATACCTGTTGCCATGTCATCCAAGCGGCCAGCGGCATTCAAACGGGGGCCAATACTGAAGCCTAGATCTGATGCCTTAAGACCAATCGCCTGCCGATTGGCGACCTGCAGCATGGCGATAATCCCAGGCCGGCACTGCCCCACTCTAATGCGCTTGAGGCCTTCACTGACCAAGATTCGATTATTGCGATCAAGCGGTACTACATCGGCTA
This sequence comes from uncultured Pseudohongiella sp., assembly GCA_964352445.1. Taxonomy (GTDB): domain Bacteria; phylum Pseudomonadota; class Gammaproteobacteria; order Pseudomonadales; family Pseudohongiellaceae; genus UBA9145. Next base: position 32,674 of record CAYGSO010000009.1, read on the forward strand.
CCGTGCCTAATGCCACCAGATCTAGCAGATCTGCCATATTAGGCTCAGCAAGCCCTTGATCGGCAAACCAAGATTCATCTCGTAGGCGAGCTCGTAACGCCAACATGGTGTAAAAAATCACACCAACACCGGCGATACATTTGCTAGGGAACTCGCAGCCGTTTTGATTTGGATTGACGATAGCGTCCGCCGCCGGGGCTTGCCTACCGGGAAGGTGGTGATCAGTCACCAAAACTTTGATGCCGGCGGCCTGTGCCGCCGCCACGCCCTCTATCGAGGAAATACCGTTGTCGACAGTGATTATCAGATCGGGTCTGCGGGTCTTCGCAAGTTCGACAATTTCAGGAGTAAGACCGTAACCATATTCGAAGCGGTTTGGCACGATGTAATCGACATGGATCGCGCCAAAACTGCGCAGCGCTTTCATAGCCAGTACGCAGCTAGTGGCACCATCGGCATCGAAGTCAGACACGATCAGAAACCGCTGCTGTTTTTTGAGGCCATCCAAAAGCAGTTGGGTCGCCGCATCCATTGACTTGAAAAGATTTGGCGACAGCAAATTGGCTAAGCTTAGCTCAAGCTCGGCAACAGTTTGAATGCCTCTAGCCTCATAGATTTTTCGCAGCAGCGATGGCATCGACTCTGGCAATAAAGTCAGGGCCGGTGCAATGCGCCGCTGAACATTTACCGCCATTTAACTTGCCCGCTCACGTCGCAACAGCGCAGTGACTAGCCACAAAACTGGTTACGGCAGCCAAATCGTTTTCTACCACAGAGTACTTTTCTGTTTTGCTAAATAGATCTTTCAAATGTTCAGGCAATGGCGGGGTTTCGAGCCCGGCTTTAACAATCGCATCGCTAAATTTCGCAGGATGGGCTGTCGCCAATGTAATCATTGGCACTTGATCATTATTCCGACACTCCCTTGCCGCCTGCACCCCAATCGCTGTGTGGGGATCAAGCAATTCACCGGTGGCTTTAAATACACTGGCGATCACTTCACAAGTTGTTTCATCGTCCACTCGGGCGCTGGAAAATTCCGCCTTCACCTGCTGCCATTTGTCGTCACTCACACTTAAGCTTGGGGTTCCGGCGCCTGCCATAAAGTCTCTGAGCTGCTGTGAGTCTCGATCAAAAAGATCAAACAGGTAGCGCTCAAAATTACTCGACACCAAAATATCCATACTGGGCGACAAGGTTTTAACAAGCCCAGTGGCGGCATAGTCGTTGTCCGAAATAAACCGATGCAGAATGTCATTGGTGTTGGTTGCCACCACTAATTGAGCAACGGGCAAACCCATATGCTTGGCAAGGTATCCCGCGTAAATATCGCCAAAATTTCCAGTGGGCACGGAAAACGACACTTTGTTTTCCGGGCCACCCAAACGCAGTGACGCTGAAAAATAATACACAATCTGCATTAGGATTCGCGCCCAGTTAATCGAATTCACTGCCACTAGCTGTCTGCCAGCAGGCAAGAATGATTGATCGGCAAATGCGGCTTTGACGATGCGTTGACAGTCATCAAAATTGCCTTCGACCGCAATGTTGTGCACGTTATCTGCAATGATTGTCGTCATCTGCTTGCGCTGCACATCGGACACCCTGCCGTGAGGATGCAGGATAAAAAGCTCAACGTGCTCCGAATGTCGGCAGCCTTCTAATGCGGCGGACCCAGTATCACCAGAAGTTGCGCCAAGAATAACCACGCGCTGATTATTTTTTTTCAGCACATAATCCAATAGCCGACCCAAAACCTGAAGAGCGAAGTCTTTAAACGCAAGTGTTGGCCCATGAAAAAGCTCTAGCACCATCTCGCCTTCGGCTAGCTCAGTTATTGGCGCAATGTCCTTGTGAGCAAAACCCGCATAGCTGCTGGTAATTATTTCTCGCAGGGTAGCGTTTGGAATTTCATCACCGATAAAAGGTGCGACAACCTTCATTGCTAATTCTGGGTAGCTTAGATCTCGCCATGAGGCGATTTCTTCCAGGCTAAACCTTGGCAAACTTTCAGGCACATAGAGGCCGCCATCTGGTGCAAGCCCGGTTAACAGAACTTGCTCGAATGTTTGTGCTGGGCAAAGCCCACGAGTGCTTATGTATTTCACTTGGCCTCCCCCTAGTCGGATAACTCTGCGACGCGTATTCGATGAATTGTATCGGTCACCCCATCCAATGCTTCAATAGCAGTAATGGCGGTATTGAGATTGCTTTCCAGTGCCGCATCGGTAAGGATGACAATTGGCACTATTTGACTTACCGGCTCATGCTGAATAACCGCTTCTATACTGATGCCGGCACTCTGCAGGCAGGCTGATATCTTTGACAGCATACCCAGCTTATCGATCACCGAGATACGCAAGTAATACTCCGAAGTAATTTCTTCGATTGATAATACTTTCAGGTCGGTGCGTGGAGTTAAATAGCCCAACGGCGCCACCGGCGGCTGGGTTGCGCCGGCCAAGCCGTCTCTGGCGATATCGATTAAATCAGCTACCACAGAGGATGCCGTTGCCCCCGCACCGGCACCCGGCCCAGTGTACAGCGTATTGCCTACTGCATTTCCTGTAACCAACACAGCGTTCCCTACACCGTTGACATGGGCGATTAGCTGCTTAGTAGAAATTAACGCAGGATGCACCCGCACCTCGGCGCCTCGATCCGTAAGCTGGGCAATGCCAAGGTGTTTTATGCGATAACCAAGTTCTGCTGCGGAGGCAATGTCTTCAGGTGTGACATTGCTAATACCCTCTGTATAGGTCTTACTAAAATCCAGCGGTAAACCAAACGCGATTGACGCCATGATGGTTAATTTATGGGCGGCATCAATGCCTTCCACATCGAACGTAGGATCAGCCTCTGCGTAACCTAATGCCTGAGCCTCTTGAAGCACATCGGCAAACTCGCGCTGCTTAGCGCCCATTTCGGTAAGAATAAAATTCCCGGTGCCGTTTATGATGCCGGCTAGGCTAGTAATCTTATTCGCCGCAAGGCCTTCTCGTAGCGCTTTAATAATCGGGATGCCGCCAGCAACAGCGCTTTCAAAAGCCAGTCGCACGCCGTGTTCTTTGGCGATGGCAAACAGCTCGTTTCCTCTCTCAGCAACCAGCGCTTTGTTTGCAGTAACTACGGATTTACCGTTTTCCAGCGCCGCTTTAATAACGCTAAACGCAGGCTCATAGCCGCCCATAGTTTCAACCACAACGTCCACATTGTCGTCATTAACAACGGCAAACGGATCATTACCGCTAACGCTTACGTCTTTTAGTTTCTCAGGGTCTAGAGTCCGAGTAGCGACATTGGTGACTATGATGTCTCGACCGGTGCGCTGGAGTATTTCTTGACGATTGTCTTTGAGAAGGTTGAGGGTACCAAAACCCACGGTACCCAAACCGCAGATCCCCACTCGCAGTGGATTAGACTTAGTTGAATTCACGAACACCTCAGACACAAAACATAAAAGCCGCGATTATACGGGAATCTATCGCCGCCCACTAATGCTTACGAAGCATCCGCTGTGTCTGCAACGCAGAACATCCAGCGGCGTATTGGTTGAGTTGAGTTTTTATTTGAGATTAAGCAGCGCCGTCAGCCTATCTACATCCATGTAGCCAGGAATTAGACGGCCGTCAGGCATAAACAAGGCAGGGGTTCCTGTTATACCCAGTGCATTACCAAGGGCATAGTGCTCGAGAACCGGCGAAGTGCAGTCTTTTTCTGGGATGTTCTGACCGTTTTTAGCCTGAGCTAAGGCTTTCTTGCGGTCATCTGAGCACCATACTGAAATCATTTTTGTGTAGGAATCCGCGTTGACCCCACCCCTGGGGTAGGCGGCATAACGAATCCGGATGCCTGCGGCTAAAAGCGCTTCCATATCACCGTGAAGTTTGCGGCAATACGTGCAATCAACATCGGTAAACACGGTGATAGTTGCTCGAGTTTCGCCTTCAGGATTAAATACAATAAGCTCCTCTTCAGGCAGGCCTTCGACTTGTTCCTTGGCCCGCGTCTGCCGCGTGCCTGCCGAGATATTAAGCAGCCCGGCCGCCGAAGTTTGATACATATCACCGGCAAACAAATATTCACCACCGGCGTCTGAATACAGCATCTCTCCGGTACTCAGCTCCACTTGGAATATGTTTGGCAGCGGAGTCTTCGTAATATCAACAATCTTAAGCTGATTTTGGGAGGCAACTTCGATCGCCTGGCTAAGCTTTTCTCGCAAGGACTGCGCGCTGGCACCCATGTTCATCAGGAAGGCGGCAGCGATAACTAATGCAGCTGGGAAGATTAACTTGGCCTTACTATTCATACTTTGGCTCCAACGCGAGACTATAGGTTATGGGTGAGTCTAGTGGCTTTTACGCCCTAATAGAAGACCGCTCAACTGGAAAAGCTTTTCAACTTAGCGAGGGTTTTTTGCAGAATTTTAAGTTAAACGGTGGCTTGCTGAGGTAAAACCCCATAGCTCACGGGTTTTTGAGATGTCTCGGGAGCGAACTAATAAAAACAGAAAAGCCGCAGGGCAATGGAATTGCCCTGCGGCTTTGTTTAGCTTTAGGCGTCTGTAGAGCGCTTTTCCAACTTTTCTGCAATACGAGCGCGACGACCAGAAAGCTCGCGCAAGTAATAAAGCTTAGCTTGCCGCACGTCGCCGCGACGCTTCAGAGTAACACTCTCTATCAGAGGGCTATAAGCTTGGAACGTTCGCTCTACGCCAACACCGTGGGAGATTTTGCGCACAGTAAACGCCGAGTTCAGACCACGGCTGCGTCGACCAATGACTACGCCTTCATAGGCCTGCAAGCGCTCACGGTCGCCTTCCTTTATTTTTACTTGAACAACAATAGTGTCCCCAGGGCCAAAATCAGGCAACTGTTTTGACATTTGTTCTTCTTCGATTCTTTGAATGATTGCAGTCTTACTCATTATCTCTAACTCCCAACTTAATTTATGCAGCTATTATCTTTAATACAGATAGAGCTACGCATGTTCTTGCTTAAACTCTGCTAACAATTTTGCCTGCTCTGGCGTCAACGTTAGCTGTTCCAATAGATCTGGCCGTTTCAGCCAAGTGGAACCCAAACTTTGTTTGAGGCGCCAAACCCTCATTAGCTCGTGGTTGCCGCTTAGCAACTGCACTGGCACGCCCGAGCCTTCGAAATCTGCTGGCCGCGTATATTGAGGGCTGTGCAGCAAGCCATCACTAAAACTGTCTTCACTGGCAGAGGCTGCATCACCTAGTGCCCCTGGCTGAAACCTGCTCATGCCGTCGATCAGAGCCATTGCAGCTATTTCGCCACCGCTCAGAACAAAATCCCCCAAGGACCATTCTTCATCAATCTGCGCGTCAATCACACGCTGATCTATGCCTTGGTATCTACCGCAGACCAATATCATCTGTGGCCGTTTTGCCAGTGCTTGCATAGCCCCGTTGTCTAGCTTGCGGCCTTGCGGTGACAAATACACCACTGGTGCGTCAGGCAGCTGCTGTTTCGAGGCCTTAATTGCGGCCACCAGCGGCTCAGTCTTCATAAGCATTCCAGGACCACCGCCAAACGGCTTGTCGTCAACTGTCCGATGCTTGTCCAAGGTAAAATCTCTTGGATTATAAAAGCTTAGAGCCATAAGCTCATCTCGAAACGCTCTTCCGCTTATGCCGTATTCGGTCACCGCGGAAAACATTTCGGGGAACAAAGTGATCACACCAATCTGCATTGTCATCACCTGCTGACTCTAGATTTACTCTAG
>CAYGSO010000009.1:38524-54763 GCA_964352445.1 uncultured Pseudohongiella sp.
CCTGCTGACTCTAGATTTACTCTAGGTAGTCTGCGTCCCAAATTACGTTGAGGGTGCCTGCGGTTAGATCTACACCGCTCACTGTGGCCCCTCGTCGAAACGGAATTAAGCGCTCCCTGTCGTCAATACTGGCTGCGCTTGGCTTAACAATGAGTACATCGTTAGCCCCTGTTTCTATCAAGCTGCTCACAACCCCTAGCAACTCTTTGTGCTGATTGATTACCGCCAGGCCTTCTAGCTGGTACCAATACACTTCGTCTTGGGCTAACTGAGGTAGCTCAGTGACACTGACGCTTAACGTCATGCCGGCTAGCTCTCTGGCCTGCTCAGGGGTATCAACACCCTTAATATGCCCCAAAAGCCCTGCAGTTTGTGCCTTATACTGATCTATCTCGATAGCTCTAGATTCACCGTCTCTGGTTGCAATAAAGTGAGAGTAGTCAACTATATTCTCAACCGGACTGGTAAAAGAAATAACCCTGACCCAACCTTTGATGCCGTGGGCCTTGCCTATCTTAGCGAGTACCGCAGCCTTGGCCGCAGCTTCGCTATCGAGGTTGTCAGTCACCTAGCAACCTCTCAAAGCAAGCTTAAGCTTCAGTGCTAGGAACTGTTGCAGCACCTTTAGCAAGCACAGCAACTCGGTCGCTCAACTGCGCGCCCTGACCTTGCCAATATGCCATGCGGTCGGTGTCCAAGCGCAGACGCTCTTCTTGACCTTTTGCCATTGGATTAAAGAATCCAATGCGCTCAATGAAGCGCCCATCCCGCGATGTGCGGCTGTCGCTAACATTGATATGGTAGAAAGGCTTCTTCTTGGCGCCGCCACGTGATAGTCGAATTGTGACCATAGTTATTTCCTGTTTAAAAAACTCTAATGATATCGAGAACTTACGATATTCCCCTAAGCATTGGAGATAGGCCTAGGTAAAAAGGCGGGTATTCTATGTTAAATGCGGCTTTATTGGAAGGGCTGAAACAGCCTATTTTCAGGGCTTTCACACCCCTCTCAGCCCCTTAAAATCGAGGGAATTTACCACCACCCAGGCTACCAGGACCACCGGGACCCTGCATTCCACCCAAACCTCGAAGCATATTAGCCATACCGCCCCCCTTCATCTTCTTCATCATCTTCTGCATTTGCTTATGCTGCTTGAGAAGGCGGTTTAAATCTTGAATTTGAGTGCCCGACCCAGTGGTGATGCGCCGCTTACGAGAGCCATTGAGAGCATCTGGGTTGCTGCGCTCTTTGCGAGTCATGGAATTGATAATCGCCTCCATTTGCTTGAACTGCCGATCATCAACTTTGCTGGCCGCTCCTGGTGGCAGGGCGCCCATGCCCGGCAATTTATCCATAATACTGGCGACGCCGCCCATACTCTTCATTTGGGTAAGCTGATCTCTGAAGTCTTCGAGATCAAACCCTTTGCCTTTCTTTATCTTTTGCGCCAGCTGCTGCGCTTTGACCTTATCAACTTTACGTTCGGCCTCTTCGATAAGCGAAAGCACGTCACCCATACCGAGAATGCGCGAGGCGATACGATCCGGGTAAAAAGGCTCTAGCGCATCGGTTTTCTCACCCACGCCAATAAACTTAATCGGCTTGCCAGTGATATGCCGCACTGACAGAGCGGCGCCGCCTCTCGCGTCACCATCGGCTTTGGTTAGGATTACCCCAGTCAGCGGCAAGGCATCGTTGAAGGCTTTCGCCGTATTCGCCGCATCTTGGCCGGTCATTGCATCCACAACAAAGAGCGTTTCTATTGGATTAAGTTGTGAATGCAATTGCTTGATTTCATTCATCATTTCATCATCAATTGCCAGCCGACCGGCGGTATCAACTAGCAGCACATCAATGAATTTACGCTTAGCCTCAGCCACGGCTGCGCGGGCAATATCAACCGGCTTTTGAGACTCATCACTGGCAAAAAACACCACCCCAACCTCTTCGGCCAAGGTCTGAAGCTGTTTAATTGCGGCAGGCCGATAGACGTCGGCACTAACTACCATCACCGACTTCTTGGCTTCGTTTTTGAGATATCTCGATAGCTTGGCAACGGACGTAGTTTTACCTGCACCCTGCAGACCTGCCATCAGCACTACGGCAGGCGGTGCCGCTTTTAGGTCTAATTCGGCATTAGCCTTGCCCATTATGTTTTCTAACTCAGCCTGCACCACCTTGAGCAAGGCCTGCCCAGGGCTCAAACTCTTTGAAACCTCTTGACCAATTGCGCGCTGGCTAACACGGTCGATAAAGTCTTTTACAACCGATAAAGCAACGTCGGCTTCCAACAGAGCGCGACGGACTTCCCGCAGGGCTTCTTGAATATTCGCCTCAGATAGAGTGGCTTTGCCCGTTAGTTTTCTGAACGTGCCCGAGAGTCTGTCGGTTAAATTATCAAACACTGACTGGATACCGCCTTAGTTGAAGATTCATAAATTCTTGGAAGACTGCGATTATAGCCAAACCAGCAGGGTTAAAAAAAGAACTTCAACCAAATGCTTGCTTGTGCGAAACTTATTCGACTTTACCACGCTTATGTCACACTGTTTTCATTCGATCTTGCGAATTTTTAACTTTCACTAAAAGTGTCAACACTGGACTAAACAGCCCCCCATGCAAGTTACTCTCATTTCTGGTCTGCTGGCCGTAGCACTCTATCTATTGGGCTGCGTCTTTCAAGGGCTGAACTTTTCCAACAGTAAGTCCCACAGCAAGGTCTCTAAGCGAACCGTCTTTGTGGTTGGGATTCTTGCCGCACTTGCCCACGGTATTAGCGCTTATGGGGTGATCAAAGCAGCCAATGGCTATCATTTTGGCATTTCTCAAATCAGTACACTGATCACCGTCTCTATCTCCCTGCTGGTTGTTATCAGCAGCCTGCGCAAGCCACTGGAGAATCTTTTTTTAGGGCTGTTTCCACTGGCCATATTGTCAATCCTAGCGTCGCTTACCATAAGCAGCCAGTTTCCGCCCACGCAAATGAGTCTGAGCTTGGCAAGCCATGTCATCATCTCAATTTTAGCCTACAGTTTTTTTACCATCGCCGCCTTGCAAGCTGGATTTTTAGCCTATCAAAACCACCATTTGAAACACGGCAAATTAGGTGGCATGACAAGCAAACTCCCCCCCCTACAAGACATGGAAACTTTCTTGTTCGAATTGCTGTGGGTTGGACAGCTGCTGTTAAGTGTTGGAATAGTGGTTGGCGCTGTGTTTATCGACGATATTTGGGGCAGAGACGGGATTATCCACAAGAGCTTTTTCTCGGTTCTGGCCTGGTGTGTCTTTGCCGTCTTGTTGTGGGGCCGCCATCAGCTTGGCTGGCGAGGCCTCACGGCCATTAAAGGCACCTTAGCAGGCTTTGGCTTATTGCTCGTCGGCTTTTATGGCTCAAAGTTTGCCTTGGAATACCTGCTTGCACAGCCTATATGAATTCTCCAATTACTCCTCGCCCAAAACCTTATGAATCAAGATGACTCGTCGTTAGTATTTTTACTGATATCATTTTGTCTACTCATTGTTGCGTCGGCTTATTTCTCCAGCTCAGAAACTGGCATGATGAGCCTCAATCGCTATCGCCTAAAGCACCTGGCTCGAACTAAGCATGCTGGAGCCATCCGAGCCAGCAAATTGCTGGAGTCTCCCGACAAGCTGATTGGCATCATACTGATTGGCAACAACTTTGTTAACTTTTTGGCCGCATCCATAGCCACCTCCATCGCCATATTATTAGTGGGCGATCCGGCACCTGTGACTACTGCCGTTGTGCTTACGCTGGTAGTTTTGATCTTTGCCGAGGTCACACCAAAAACGATCGCTGCGCTGCATCCTGAAAAAGTTGCTTATCCGTCTAGCTTTATCCTCGCTCTGCTCTTAAAAGCGCTGTACCCAGTGGTGTGGATCGTAAATTTTGTATCCAACGGCTTGGTTCAGATACTTGGCTTTGCCGTTGACGACAATGATGCAGGACACCAGCTCACCCAAGAAGAGCTGCGCACAGTGGTGTATGAATCCAGCGAAGGGCTTACCAGCAAACACCAAGGCATGCTGCTAAACATCCTAGATCTCGAGACAGTAACGGTGAACGACATTCTAGTGCCCCGTAACGAAATCGCGGGCATCGACATTGAGGACAGCCTAGAAGACATTTTAGATGACATAGCCACCAGTCAGCACACCCGCCTGCCAGTTTACAAGAACGATATCGACAACATCGTTGGCACCCTCCATCTGCGCAGCGTAGGCCGGTTATTGAGGGTTGAAACTCTAAATAAAGCTGCCTTGATTCAGGAAACCACAGAGCCCTACTTCATACCTGAAAGCACGCCACTGCACACCCAGCTGATGAATTTTCAAAAAAAGAAACTGAGAATGGCAGTAGTAGTGGACGAGTACGGGGCCGTGAAAGGAATCGTCACCTTAGAGGATATTCTCGAAGAAATTGTTGGCGAATTTACGACTGATATGGCGGCGAATATAAAAGAAATACATGCTCAAGCTGATGGCACTTATTTAATCGACGGCTCGGCCAGCGTCAGAGACATTAACAAAGCCCTAGACTGGGAGCTCGATAGCACCGGAGCGAAAACCCTGAACGGCCTGTTAACAGAAATCTTGGAATCGATTCCGGACTCTGCCGTGGGTCTTGAGCTTGATGGCTACTATGCCGAGATCGTGCAGGTTAAAGACAACGTGATAAAAACAGTCAGAATGTGGGCCTCCCAACCTGCCGAAGAAGACACTCCAAGCTAAGTGCCTAACTGCTTCGACACACCTCAGCCTCCGATTCAACTGCCCTGTCCGCCATTAGGCAAAAGTGCTTGATGGCCTGAACTTCCTGCCCAGTGTTTGATTTAGCGGCAAGCGCAACATTAAATCCCGCTATCGCATTCAATTGCCAAAACTGCCAACATCTTGGGTCATCAGCGCGTCGGGCAGAAAATTCTATGCTAAGTTTATCGTCCTGCTCAAATGCAAAACTGAAGTGGCCTAGATCGATAGCAAGGCCCAAGCCGCAGGCTTTGATATAGGCCTCTTTTAGAGACCATAAATCGTAAAATCGAGCTTGCCAGCAGGATTTTTCGAGGGCCAAAAGATTGCTCACTTCGGATTGAGAAAAATACCTCGAGGCAATTTTTTCAACCCTGCGCGCCCGGGTATTGCATTCAATATCTACCCCAAGTTCTTCAAGCCTAGCGACTGCCAGCACTAGAGTACCTTTAGAATGGGAAAGATTAAAATACAGCGGCGCTTTGAGCTGACGCTGCTGTTGCGCCGCCAGTAACGGCTTACCATAGTCGTTGTAGCAAAACTGCCATTGGGCTGGCGTGAGCGCTTCGTAGTGACTAAACACGGTGCGCATTAACACTCTACCTAAAAGCAATTGCTTCTTGTGGTCCGCGAAATAATAACGTTGCAGCCGCGCTCGCTCTGCAGCGCTAAGCCATCCATCGGCCGTTGCTTCAAGTTCTGGCAGATCGAAATCATCAACAACTGCACGCCAGACATGAATTTCATCCCTTGGCAAACGCTTCATTTGGGCTCAGCCTCGGTGTCGAGCACGCAATGCAGCTGCTTGCGAGAGATGCGGTCCTCGCTAGGGTAAGCAAATGCATTGTTCACAAACCGCGTCGCGTCTAACTCAATAGAGCGATTGACATGGCTATGACCATAAATATGAATATCCGGCGCTAGCCTCGCCACCTGATCCCCTAAAGCGGCGCTGCCCAAAACGGGGTAGACGATCCGCCTTTTGCTTGGAATTTGTGGCGGCATAACATCTATTCTGGGTAAAAAATGTGAAAAACTTATGACCACATCATTGCTAGTCAGCAGTCGATCATGATTTAAACTTAAGAAATGTTTCGAAACAGAATCCATATCATGCAACGCGCTAGGCCAGCGGCAGGCACGAAAATCTCGCCAACCTCGAAGCAAGTGGCGGTCTGGCTCACCAAATGAATAATCGTACCAACTAAATAAAGGCACCACGCTAACCTGACTGTAGTGAGTCACATCTGTTTTTATGTCATGGGACTTACACAGGCGCTGTATCACTGTGAATTTCTCTAAGGAACAATCGACGTCCTCTTCCCGCAACCACAGCTCATGATTGCCAGGTACGAATAAGATATCGGTGAATTTTGCCCTTAAACTCGCGAAGACGCTGCTCAGTGCGGCAAGGTCATCGGTGACATCGCCCGCTAGAATTAACACATCGTTGGCATATCGCTTGGAATCCAAATCCCTAACCCACTGCATATTTTCTGGGTAATCAACGTGAATATCCGATAAAGCGAAAAATTTCATGGATTAGCCACACCCTGCTTGCCATAAATCTACAGCTGAGAAGCCACTCTTTTTTCCGATAATATGGACTACGGACAGCCCAAAGCGAGCACCGTTGCGGCGGGGTTTGCAATGCGGAGAGCGGCCCACTATGTCACGCAGTTCTTAATAAATTCTGCCAGTAGCAGATACTCTTCTCGGCGAGGGTCAGACTTGCGCCAAGCCATACCGATTTCCCGCGAAACATTTTCTTCACCAAAGTGCTTTAGCTCTAAATGAGTCTCGCCTAGCACATCAGCAGAGATAGCCATTTGGGGCAGCAAAGTCACACCAAGACCGTTGGCGACCATTTGCACCAAGGTATGCAGGCTATTCCCCTGATAGACAATTTGGGCATCGTCCTTGCCTAGCTTGCAGGCCTCCAAAGCATGATCTCTAAGGCAGTGGCCCTCCTCTAGCAAGAGCAAGCTTTCCCCTTGAAGGTTTTTCTGGGAAACCAGTTTCGAATTTTCAAGCTGGTGGCCCGGTGGCAGGCAAAGTAGGAATTCATCATTGAACAAGCTGACTGATTCCATTTCTGGCAGCGCATAGGGAAAGGCCAAAATAATCAGATCAAGCTTGCCCTGCTGCAGCTGTTGTAGCAGCACCCCACTGAGCTCCTCTTTAAGGTATAGCTTTAACTTGCCGTACTCTTTGCGTAATTGAGAAAGCAGAGAAGGCAATAAAAATGGTCCGATAGTTGGAATCACGCCGAGTCGAAGCTCTCCTGTTAGCAGCTCCTCGTGGGAGCGAGCTATAGAAACGAAGTCTTCGACATCCCTCAGAATCACCCTTGCCTGAGACAGCAGGCTCTCCCCTAACGGAGTGATTAATACGTTTTTCTTGCTGCGCTCAAAAATAACGACGCCTAATTGAGACTCAAGGTCTTGAATCGCGGCGCTTAGAGTCGATTGAGTGACGAAACAGGCATCTGCGGCTTTACTAAAATGGCGGTGTTCGGCGACCGCGCAAACGTACTTTAATTGCTTAATACTAGGAATCATAGCTGCAAATCTTAATCGATAAAACCGATCATGGCATCAAAAAATTCTATTAGATTTGATATTCAAACAAGCGTAGAGTTCATCGATGCATTTAAGTAAGCAACTCACTTCAAGTGCTGTGAACCTTGATGATCATATGAATATCACGACAGGAGAATCGACATGTCCCTCAAAGGATCCAAGACAGAAGAAAATTTAAAGGCGGCGTTTGCCGGCGAGTCGCAAGCGAATCGCCGTTATTTGTATTTCGCTCAAAAAGCTGACGTTGAAGGTTATAATGACGTTTCGGCGTTGTTTCGCTCCACGGCCGAAGGGGAAACCGGTCATGCGCATGGTCATTTGGAGTATTTAGAGGCGGTCGGCGACCCTGCCACGGGAATGCCTATCGGCGGCACAGAAGACAACTTAAAGTCTGCAGTTGCGGGCGAGACCCATGAGTATACCGACATGTACCCTGGCATGGCTAAAGATGCCCGCGACGAAGGCTTTGATGAAATTGCAGATTGGATGGAGACTCTTGCGAAAGCCGAGCGTTCTCACGCCAATAGGTTTCAAAAAGCTTTAGATGCCTTAGACGATTAAGCTCGCACTCCAAACCTGCCGCCGCTGGCGGCAGGTTGCTAAACACACTATTCGATACGGAGACCTGCTATGGCTGGCGATGGCAGAGAAGGCGGGCTAGGCGCGCCAACGCGGCACCCTCTCAATCAGAACGACCCTAAATTCTGGGATGAAAGCGACCTCAATAAAGAACTAGAGAGAGTCTACGACATCTGTCACGGCTGCCGGCGCTGTGTCAGTCTGTGCAACGCCTTCCCAACCCTGTTCGATTTGGTCGATGAAAGCGACACCATGGAAGTGGATGGCGTCGAGGTAGCAGACTACAAAAAGGTCGTTGACCAATGCTATATGTGCGACTTGTGCTATCTCACCAAATGCCCCTATGTTCCCCCCCATGAGTGGAATGTAGATTTCCCACACCTAATGCTGCGCGCGAAGGCCATTAACTATAAAAAAGGCGACACCAAATTTCGCGACAACCTCATAACCAGCACTGACTTTGTAGGAAAAATTGCTGCAAAACCGGTCATTAATACCTTGGTAAATTCAGGCAATAACAACGGCATTGTACGCGGCCTGCTTGACAGTGCCTTAGGCATACACAAAGACGCCGCTTTACCTCAATACAGCCAAACCACCGCCCGCAAAAAGCATAGGGTGAGAATTGTTGACCCGTCTCAGAGCCTTAAATCTAACCCTGAACTCAGCCCTGACGACGGCAACAAAGTAACGCTTTTTACTACCTGCTATTGCAACTACAACGAACCCTCAATCGCAGACAGCGTCATTAGCATTCTCCAGCACAGTGGCGTTACTGTAGAACTCGCTGCAAAAGAACACTGCTGCGGTATGCCAAAGTATGAACTGGGCGATCTTGACTCGGTTACCCGTTTAAAAGACCTGAATATCCCCGCTCTTTTCGAAACCGTACAAAATGGTAATGTGATTATTGCGGCCGTTCCCTCCTGCGTTTTGATGTTCAAACAGGAACTGCCTCTGATGTTCCCCGACGACGAACGTGTCTTGGCAGTAGCAAAGGCTTTCTTTGACCCGTTTGAATATTTGCAGAAACTTCACAAGCAGGGCCGTTTAAACCTCGACTTCAAAAAATCTCTGGGCAACGTTAGTTACCATGTTGCTTGCCACCAACGGGTGCAAAGCATCGGGCCGAAGACTAAACAAGTATTAGAGCTAGTTCCAGAAACAACGGTCAAAAATATTGAACGCTGCTCTGGTCACGACGGCACCTATGGCGTTAAAAAAGAAACCCTAGAGTTCGCCAACAAAATTGTCAGGCCCATTGTCAGACAAATTAAAGAAGCAGCGCCCGACTACTATGGCAGTGACTGCCCGATCGCTGGAAAACATATTGAACATAATTTGGACACTGGACAAAAAACAGTGCATCCAATAGATCTACTTTTAATCGCCTACGGACTGGATGCAAGTTAAATTCAAATTACATCCAAACCGTTGATTCAGGACATTGAAACCATGAAAAAAATTACCCTTGCCGACCTACTCAGCGTTGAGGCATACGAAGCGCAGAGGCCAGCAATCCGCCAAGCTATTATGGAGCATAAACAAACTCGGCGGGTCCCTTTGGGGCCTAATGCCATGGTGCACTTCGAGGACTACATGGTCATGCGCTATCAGGTGCTCGAAACGATTCGAGCAGAGAAAATGCGGGATGAAAACAGCATCCTTGAAGAACTTGAGTCGTACAACCCATTGATACCCGACGGCCGCAACCTGAAAGCCACTTTTATGCTCGAATACCCAGAAGCTGCCGAACGTAAGCAAAGGCTGTCCCAACTGATCGGTATTGAAGAGCTTATTTCAATTCAAATTGAAGGCTTTGACGCCGTATATCCCATCGCCAACGAAGACCTTAAGCGATCCACAGACGAGAAAACAGCGTCTGTGCATTTTTTGCGATTCGAATTTACCGATGACATGGTTGCGGCCGCCAAGGCTGGCGCTAAGTGGGCATTGAAATCCGAACATTTGAATTATCAGTATAGCAATGCCCCACTTGAACAAGCTATTACCCAGTCGTTGCTGCGAGATTTCTCCTAGCACGTCGATTTGGGACCGCCCTGGCAAAGGCTGTGTTGTGAGGGGTACCCGAATCAGATACCATCTTTGGCCTTTACAAATACATCCCTATCAAGGGAGAGGCATGCTTGGATGAAACACCTTAAATTGGCCACACAGTTAATCTTTGCTGCGAGCGCAGTCTGCTTTAACCTCGCTGCACTTGGCGAGAATCATTTGGACGACAATCCAGCGTCCATAGAACTAATCGACTCAGCACAGTTTGGGATTTCTAAAGCAGAGATTGCCGACATTCGGCAAAAAATGCAGACCGCGGTGGACGGCAATTTTATCCCTGGCGCCCTTTTGCTAGTTGGCAATAGTGAAGGCGTTGGCCTGATGGAGTCGGTTGGTTTTCAAGCAAAAGGTTCCAGTGTTGCCATCGATGAAGAGACCATTTTTCGAATCTACAGTATGACCAAACCAATCATAAGTGTAGCCATCATGACCATGGTTGAAGATGGCATCATTAAGCTGGATGACCCTGTTAGCAAATACATCCCAGAATTTGCCGATTTAAAGATTATTGATCGAGAGTCTGGCGCAATTGCTCCCGCCAAAACCATCATGACTATTGAACATTTGCTGACCCATGAATCCGGCTTGATTCAAGCGATTTTCTCCCCCGACAGCGCTTTAGGTAAAATGTATCAGACAGAATTAGCAGGCGATCTTACGGCAAGAGAATTAGCCGGCCGTTTAGGCAAGTTGCCTGTCTATTTCGAGCCCGGGAGCGCATGGCACTATGGCCACTCGACCGATGTTTTGGGCGCTGTACTAGAGGTTGCTGCCGGCAAAACCCTGGACTTAGTTTTGAGTGAGCGAATCTTCGAACCTTTGGGCATGGATGAGACTAGTTTTTGGGTGCCTGTGGCCAAAGCCAACAGGATTGCCGAGGCCATCTACGGCGAGGGCATGACCGACAACACAATACCTAGAGCCATGCTCTCCGGCGGCGGCGGGCTTAACTCTACCACGGAAGACTATGTCCGCTTTGCCCAGATGCTGTTGCAAGGAGGCGAATACCGCGGTCAACGCGTTATCGAAGAGGCAACTCTGGATATGATGACTCAGAAATACATAGGCGAGGTCGTTTCTCGCGAGTTCTATTTTTATGGTGAGCGCGGTGATTGGGGCTTAGGCTTTCATTTACAGCCGAGTACCGAAGACAGCAACGGCCCGCACAATTTTGGTTGGCGCGGCATTGGCGGCACACTATTTGCCGTTGATAGAGAAAATGATTTCTTCATGATTTATATGGAGCAAAAACGTGGCGGCCCAGCTGCCCCGTTCAACAACAATGTTGCCCAGCGCGTTGTCTATGACGCCATTATGAATTAAACGACCCGCGATTACGCTAGGGCTACTGCCCCAGCAAATCGTATTTGCGCAGATAGCCGCGCAATTGATGATAGGTTAGGCCTAAAATCTCCGCGGCTTTCTTTTGATTAAACTGGCTCGTCTCCAGGGCCTGCTTTAACAGCCGAACTTCAAAGTCCTGTACCTCAGTTTTAAAATCAATGTCGGTGCCTTCACTGACATTGACCGCTATCTCGTCAGCCGCGGCGCTAGCGGATTGGCTGGCCTCATCGCTAGCCGCTCGGCGCGCTTTATGTTTAAGCCGGAAAGGTGATTCAAATGGATTGAACACAACATGGTTGATTAAGCCGCTGCCGTTTTGATAGACAGCTCGCTCCACAACATTTTTTAGCTCTCTGATATTCCCCGGCCAAGAATAACTGCGCAGCGCCTTTGCAACGCTTGCTGAAAACCCTGCGAAATACTCGCCTTCGATCTCTTTGACCATACCAACCGCAAAATGCTCGGCCAAAACTAATATATCGTCATCCCTTTCACGTAGCGGCGGCAAAGTCACAACGTCAAATGCCAGGCGATCCAGTAAATCTTCCCGAAAGCGTTTCTGTCTCGCTAAATCGGGCAAATCCTCATTGGTTGCCGCCACTATTCTTACATCCACTTGGATAGTTTCATTGCCACCCAAACGCTCAAATTCTCCGTATTCGATAACCCGAAGTATTTTTTCCTGAACCGACATATCGGTATTAGCCAGCTCATCAAGAAACAAAGTGCCACCATTGGCTCGCTCAAAGTAGCCTTTACGCTGCTTTGTCGCCCCGGTATAAGCACCTGCCTCATGGCCGAAAAGCTGGGCTTCGAGCAGGGTCTCACTCATCGCCGCGCAGTTAATCTTCAGAAACTCTTGTTGCCAGCGTTTCGACAAAAAATGCAGTCTCGCTGCGATCAGTTCCTTGCCTGTCCCCCTTTCTCCCACTATGAGCACAGGTTTGTTGAGGGGAGCTACCAGTGAGATGTGTTCCTGCATCTCCAAAAAGCTGGATGATTCGCCAATCATTCGAGGCGCTGAGTCTTGTTTGGCCATTGCTAGTCTCAATTTATCGCGTTTGTTCTTAACCGACGGAAAGGCCACCCTTAAACGGGCGGCTTACGTAGTAGTGAAAATTACCACTTGTTACGCGTTTAAGCTATCCAGCTTGCGGCACAGGTACTTCTATACATTTTTTATATAATAAAAACAATACGTTGAAGAATTACTGGGAGTTGGCACGAGAGCTGCAAAGTAATAACTAAACCAACGCTGTTGGGTAAATTTGACTTCGAACTAAGAGGCATCAGCAATGAGCATATTTTCAAGACTGTCAGACATCATCAACTCTAATATCAGCGCTCTGCTCGACAAAGCTGAGAACCCGGAAAAAATGATTCGCATGGTGATCCAGGAGATGGAGGAAACCTTGGTCGAGGTGCGCAGCGGGACAGCCAAAGTTATCGCCGAAAAGAAAACCCTGATGCGGCGCGCTGAGCAACTAAAGAAACAGGCCAATGACTGGGAAGCAAAAGCCGAGCTTGCCCTTTCTAAAGGTCGCGATGACCTTGCCAAAGCCGCCCTACTGGAAAAGTCGACCTTAAACTCCAGTGTCGATATTACTGAAAAAGACCTTGAGAAACTGGATTTAACTCTCGATAAACTCAGCAGTGAGATCGAGCAACTGCAGGCTAAGCTCAATGATGCTAGGTCTCGGCAGAAGACCATTGTTATGCGCACCAAAGCCACCGAGTCCCGTTTAGACGTCAATCGCCACCTCAATAGCTACACTATTGACAACGCCATGGACAAATTTGAGTATTACGAGAAGAAAATTGACATGATGGAAGGCCAAATGGATAGCTCAATGGCGCAGCAGCGTGGCCTACAAAGTGAATTTGATGAGCTGGAAAAAGAAGAGTCCATAGATCGCGAGCTAGCAGCGCTTAAGAGCAAACTAAAAGAACAACAGTAGGGAATAATTATGGGAGTCTTAGAGTTCATCTTATCTTTGGTAGCGGTAACACTCACTGCCATCACGATTTGGATTGTATTGCTAAAAAAATCCCGACGTCAGGCACCAGCAATGGCTAATGGTGCCTTGAACATGGACGAATTAACCGCCATGGCCACGTCACTGAATGAGCGAATCGACGTTTTAGAGTCGATATTAGATGCTGAAGTACCCGACTGGAGAGAGCAAGATGAGCAGCACGGTGAATAGCGGATTTAGCAAACTGCATCGCAATAAAGAAAACGCCCGTTGGTTGGGAGTTTGCGCAGGAGTGGCAGATTGGCTTGAAATACCAGCGGCTTTGGTTAGAGTAATTTTTGTAATTTGCGTCTTTGCCTGGCCGACCCTGGCCATTGGCTATTTCATTTTGTATTTTTGCCTGTCCGATGAAAGTGACACAGAGTCCCTGAAGAACTACCTAAAGAATAATAAGACCACTGATCACTTTAAGAAAATTGACTATCGCAAGCCCATTTATAAAAACATGAAAAAAAAGCGGATTGCTGGGGTCTGCGCGGGCCTTGCCGATTACCTGGAAGTTAGCCCCCTCCTTGTAAGAGTCGTGACCCTTGGTTCACTGTTTATTTTGGGGCCATTCACGTTTTGGGCTTACATAATCTGCATCTTCGTTCTAGAGCCAGACCCAGCCACTGTAGGTGATGACTACTGGGATTCTTCTTGGCGAGGTCGACGCCGCAAGCGCAAAGCAAGAAGGCGTGAGAGACGCACAGCAAAAGCCCACGCCCGCGCTGGCAATAACGAGAATCTGAGCAGCAAGCTAAACACGGCTGCTGAGACGACCAATTCACGAGCCACTAACACTAGCCAATCCTCTCAGACTGCTGTTGATGAATGCTCACGGGACTATAAACAGATGGAAAAAAGACTGCGCTCGATTGAAGCTTATATGACGTCAAAACGCTTCCGGCTGCACTGCGAAATTAATCGCATCTAGCCAACTGAGCTAGGTCTTATTAATTTATCCCTCGCCCGCTGTTGGCAAACCCTAAGTCTTGTTTTCACATTGGCGCGCTAACACAGTAAACTACCGCCTGGCTTTAATGGTTCTTGCTGGTCCAACCCAATGAAATATTGTCAACAATGCGCCGCTCCAATTGTGCTGCGAATTCCCGTCGGTGATGACAAGATGCGCCACTGCTGCGACAGCTGTAGCAGCGTGTTTTACCAAAATCCAAAGAACGTTGTAGGTACCCTCCCGGTTTATGGCGACAAGGTATTGCTGTGCAAACGCGCTATAGAGCCTCGACTTGGCAAGTGGACCTTACCTGCCGGCTACATGGAAAACGGGGAATCGAGTCTCAGTGGTGCGATTCGCGAAACTAAAGAAGAGGCCGGCGCCGATATCATAATTTCAGCTGACTCCCTCTACACCCTTTACAACCTACCGACAATTAATCAGGTGTATATGTTTTTCAGAGCGGAGCTCGCTAACCTTGAATTCTATGCCGGGGCCGAATCTCTTGAGGTCTGCCTCTTCACCGAGCAGGAGATTCCCTGGGACGAAATCGCTTTTACTGTAGTCAAGAGCACACTAGAGCTGTATTTCGAAGATTTACGCGCAAATAAGTTTCCAGTTCGCATGTTTGATGTTCACCATGGTGAAGACCGTCACGTTTCAACAAAATTAATTAGCCACAGCCATAGCCTAGTTTTGCCCTAACCCATTCCTAAAGCCACAAAATACCTGCTTCTCTGCCTTTGCTGCCACAAATTGACGCCGCGTATTTTTTCCCCAATTTGCCCGTTACCCGCTTAACAAATCAGCAAAGAACTGTTACCTTTAATTGAACGGGATAGCCATCCCACGGCGCAGGACCATCGCAGCCTTAGGCGATTTGTCAAAGTCATTTATCTGGAACATGGGCTAGCTCAAGAAAGTAGCCATTGAAGCGGATCAGTCGAAATTATGGAACTATTTTTACTCCCTGCGTTATTCGCAATCATACTCAAGATCGCTATTTTTTGTCGCTATAGCGAGTCGCTGCGTAAAGCCAATTTTAACTTAGCTTTATTCTTCATCGCAGCTTGTACAATGAACTTCGCAGAGCTGTTTGGCTTTGAGGCCCACTACGAGGGCAATACTATGCTGACAGTTTTGTTAGCGTATTATTGCGCCGCCGTTCTCACAGTCCATGGCTATCTCAATCTCGCACTGCATTACTCGGAATTTTCTTGGAAGCTGTCTCAAGTCAAGCTCATACTCAACGCCTTGCTAGCAATTATGATAGTTAACATTATTTTTAATCGCCAAATTATCACAGGCGTTGAATTTACGAGCATAACGATCACGCGAACCAGCGGCCCACTGTATTGGTTGATTCAAGCCTACATAGCAGGTGGTGTGATAGCCGGTATGCTAATTCTTGCAAAAGGCTTTAAAACCCTAGCCTCAAATCTTTCGCGGCAACGCTGTTTCATCATCCTGCTAAGCAGCCTTGCGCCGTCACTTGTAGCCTTGACAGTGCTAGTGGCAATGGCAGGCGGGCTGGAAATTACTGCCGCGTTGATTATGCCAATTGCTTTGAGTCTCATGGTTGGCACGATTGTCTATGCCGAGGAAAAAACCCGCTTATTCCAATTGCTCACCCTGGTGCCCTTCAGCTCTGAGCGCAAGCTTCACAAACAGTTAATGAACAAAATCACTAACTGCCTGCTGATTAATGATGATCCTTCTGCCCAGCCTCAGCTGAACTTAAAACACATGATGAAGGAATTTGAAGTCAGCGTAGTCGAGCACGTTATTCGTTACTACCACGGCAACCAAAAACTCGCGGCAATGGCCTTAGGAGTGTCTGAGGCGACCATTTCCAGGCGCGCTAGAGCCATGAACCTCAAACCCTCCAACTCCGAGCCAGCTAAACAACCC
>CAYGSO010000009.1:54863-108699 GCA_964352445.1 uncultured Pseudohongiella sp.
AGGACCAAAGGGGTCAGAGCAACTTGATAGTCTTGAAACCCAGCAGCGCCATCAGCCGCTTTAATTACAACTAAACTAAAGTGGTATTTGAATCTGGTCATGGGTTCAACTCATGCTGTAACCTCCAGCGGATGACCGCTTTTGAAGATTCTAGCCAGAGCAATATTCCCTCACCGGGCCCATGCCAAGCCATATCAAGAGCCAGCACTTGGTCAGCTCTCGATAGAAATTCTAGGTAGTGGTTTTAGGAAAACTAAAACTCAGCAGACTGGATCGCTAAAATAGCGAATGCTACTTCTTCATAGGGGTGTGTTTGTTTAAGAGCCGCCAAGGCTTGTTTTAAAAGCGCTTTCTCGCACACCATTTCGACCTTAAACTCTTTAATGGTCTCCAATCTATGTACTTCGCCTGCAAACGGTACGCTGCTAGGCAGCGGCCTATACTGCCCCTGGCCTTCAGTTTGCCACGCACAGCTATCGTAGTTGCCCACCTTGCCCGCACCCACAGCAAACAGAGCCTGCTTAACACTCTCTAGATGGGATTCAGGTACATAGAATTCTAAGCGATACAAAGCAGACATGGGTACTCCATTCCTGACTGGAATCTGTATCAATCCAGCCAGCAGCGGGCATTTCTAAACATGCGCATGGACGGCGCGTCTTCTTGCCAATGGCAAGGATACCAAGAATTCTGAACTGCGCGAAAAACCCGCTCGGGATGAGGCATCATGAGTGTCACCCTGCCATCGGCGCTGCAAATACTGGCTAAACTATCGAACGATCCATTAGGGTTGGCTGGATAAAGCGTCGCTTTGTCGCCGTTGTTAGCAAGGTAGCGAATCGACGCACAGCCGCTGCGAAGAAATTCATCGGCGGTGGTTGCGGAGCTAAATGTCGCCCTTCCCTCACCATGGGCAATAGCAATCGAAAACTGTGAGCCTGCCATCGCGTTTAAGAATACCGCAGGAGACTCCTCTATTTTGACAAGGCTGGAGCGCGCTTCAAACTGCTCCGAACGATTGCGTTCAAACCGCGGCCAATTAGAGGCTCCAGGTATTAGCTCATGCAGTAGGGATACCATCTGACAACCGTTGCAGACACCTAAGGTTAAGGTGTTGGGGTTAGTAAAAAATTGTTCAAACTGGCGCCGTACCTGGTCATTGAAAAGTATCGATTTTGCCCAGCCACCGCCGGCACCCAGCACATCGCCATAGGAGAACCCACCGCAGGCTGCTAGGGTATTAAAACTATCGAGCGTTACCCTACCTGCAATCAAATCAGTCATGTGGACATCAACAGCTTCAAAACCGGCACGGTCGAATGCCGCCGCCATTTCTACCTGACCGTTAACACCCTGCTCTCTGAGTATCGCCACTTTTGGCCTCTTGCCAGTTGCGATGTAAGGCGCGCATAGGTCTTCATTAACATCAAAGCTTAAAGATACATTTAAACCCGGATCGTCTGACTGCAGCAGGGAGTCGTATTCTTCTTGAGCACAATCTGAATTATCTCTCAGCTTTTGTATTTCGTAGCTAGTGCTAGCCCACTGCTGCTGCAGCTCACAGCGAGGCCGAGAAAACAACACGGCGTCGCCCTGCTGGAAGACAATGTCTTGAGACTCGGCAACTGCCGCTAACTCAATGAAGCACTCTGCAAAGCCCAGCTCTGCTGCAAGCTCCAGGGCAAAGTCCCTATGCTCATCAGGTACTTGTATCACTGCGCCAAGCTCTTCGCTAAACAAAAACTGCAGCGCATCAACGGATTCAGGCAAGACAACGTCTAAGCCGCAGTGACTGGCAAACGCCATTTCTAGAAGCGTAGTGACAAGCCCACCGTCGGATCTGTCATGGTAGGCGATTAAGGCCTCCTGTTGCCGAAGCCCCTTTAACAAGGCAAACAAGTTTTTAAGATCCCCTGGTGAATCTAAATCCGGCACGGTGCCATTTAAATCGCGGTAAACCTGAGCAAGCGCAGAACCTGCTAGCCGGTTGCGGCCTCGGCCCAAATCCAACAGAAATAATTTGCCACAGCCGTCGGATACATCCAGCATAGGTGTCACGGTTTTGCGTATATCGCTTACCGCAGCAAATGCACTCACGATAAGCGATAGAGGTGCCGTGTTGCTCTTTTCCGCGCCGCTAGTTTCATCCTTCCAAACAGTGCGCATAGACATTGAGTCTTTGCCTACCGGAATGGCAATACCAAGCTCAGGGCACATCTGCATTGCAATGGCCTCAACCGTCGCAAACAGCTTTTCATCCTCGTAACCATGCCCTGCCGCAACCATCCAGTTGGCCGATAGTTTTATATCGCCAAGACTGTTGATATTGGCGCTCAGAATATTGGTAATAGCTTCTGCGATTGCCATGCGGCCAGAAGCTGGAGCGTCAAACAGTGCCAACGGTGTTCGCTCTCCCATGGCCATTGCCTCGCCGCTATAGCCTAAAAAGGACGACGCGGTAACAGCTGCATCAGCTACCGGCACTTGCCATGGCCCTACCATTTGATCACGGTGAACTAAGCCGGTAATGGAGCGATCGCCAATCGTTATCAAAAATGATTTGCTTGCCACCGTGGGCAATGCAAGAACGCGATCGATGGCTTCGTCAAGGACGATACCATCGGTCAAAAATTCAGTTGGCATGCTCACTTCGGTAATAGCTTCACGATGCATCTTTGGCGCTTTGCCGAACAGCACATCCATGGGTAAATCAATTGGCTTATTATTGAAATAGGAATCACTGAGCTGAATTTTTTTCTCTGCGGTTGCCTGCCCTACCACGGCAAAAGGGCATCGCTCGCGAGCACAAAGAGATTCAAACAGCGGCAGGTTTACCGGGTCAACTGCGAGCACATAGCGTTCTTGGGATTCGTTGCACCAAATCTCTAGGGGCGACATTTCTTTTTCAGCGTTCGGCACTGCCCGCAGCTCAAACTCACCGCCACAGCCTCCATCTTTTACAAGTTCTGGTAAGGCATTTGATAAGCCACCAGCACCCACATCATGAATAAAGCTTATAGGATTGGCTTCGCCTAGTTGCCAGCATTGATCAATAACCTCTTGGCAACGACGTTCCATTTCGGCATTTTCGCGCTGTACCGAGGCAAAGTCTAAATCTTCATTTCCGGCACCTGCTGCCATTGATGACGCAGCCCCGCCGCCAAGACCAATTAACATCGCCGGCCCGCCTAGAACGATAAGCTTGGCACCGATATCAATTTCGCCCTTTTCAACATGCATCTCGCGAATATTGCCAATGCCGCCCGCGATCATTATAGGTTTGTGGTAGCCGCGCACTTCGGCTTCACCAGCGCTGCTGATTTTCACTTCCTCAAACGTTCTGAA
The DNA here is from genome assembly GCA_964352445.1 of uncultured Pseudohongiella sp. Taxonomy (GTDB): domain Bacteria; phylum Pseudomonadota; class Gammaproteobacteria; order Pseudomonadales; family Pseudohongiellaceae; genus UBA9145. The sequence continues at coordinate 58,209 of CAYGSO010000009.1, forward strand.
GTAGCCACACAGGTTGGGACGACCAAATTCATTGTTAAACGCAGCACCACCCAATGGCGCTTCGATCATTATATCCAGCGCTGAAGCGATATGCGCAGGCTTGCCAAAGTCTTCTTCCCAAGCTTGCAGCGCAGAAGGTATTCGCAGATTCGACACACTAAACCCAGTAAGTCCCGCCTTTGGCTTGCCGCCTTTGCCGGTTGCACCCTCGTCACGTATCTCTCCACCAGAACCGGTTGACGCACCTGGAAAAGGCGCGATTGCTGTGGGGTGATTGTGAGTCTCCACCTTCATCAGGATATGGATAGGCTCTTCTGTGAATTCATAAGTCTTTGTAGCAGGGTTGGGGAAAAAACGTCCGCCTATGTTGCCACTCATTACGGCTGCGTTATCCGAATAGGCCGACAGCACATTTTGCGGTGATTTAGCGTGTGTGTTTCGGATCATTGCAAACAGGGATTTATCTTTCTTTTCACCGTCTATTTGCCAAGACGCATTGAATATTTTATGGCGGCAATGTTCCGAGTTGGCCTGTGCAAACATCATCAGCTCGATATCATTTGGGTTTCGATTCTGAGACAAAAAACTAGCGCTTAAATAATCTATCTCGTCATCTGCTAATGCAAGACCCAAAGTTTGATTGGCGTCAACCAGTGCCTCTCTGCCTTGTTCTAGCAGGGGTATGGCTGTAACAGGTTTTGGCTGAGCGCTGTGGAACAGAATCGCGGCATGTTCCAGCGATGGCAGCACTGCTTGGGTCATACGGTCATGAATTAGACTGTCGAGTTGACTGATATGAGCGGCCGACAAATCAGCATCTGAGGCAATTTCAAACTGAATGACACGCTCTACCCGATTGACGTTTTCGAGCCCGCAATTATGAAAAATATCTGTGGCTTTGCTGGACCATGGCGAGATAGTGCCTGGCCTAGGTGAGACTACCCTCAGCAGCAAAGCGTTGCTCATTGCTGATTGCGCACTAAACGCTTCACCGTAACTAAGAAGCTGACTGGCTCTGTCAATTTCAGCTGCAGAAAGGACTACTGAGCTGTCTAGCAGATGCACATAACGGGCTTGTATCAGTGAAATACTGGGAAGGCTAGCTTGCACGCTTAGTAACAGTTTGGAGGTGGTAAAGGTCGAAAGAGCGGATGCTCCAAACATCACTTGCATGAAGTGGTCCTCAAATGGATCAAAAAAAAGCAAGGCGGTAAAGCGGCCTCAGTATGGGTGCAATGATAATAGATTCAGCTCACGAATTCAGAAAAAACTAGCGAGTGTTAAGAGGGATTGTAGCGTCCGGCTTCTTTCGACACTATCTCTATTCCGTTCATATCTTCCACCCAAAAATCCACGTGACTGAGGGTAGTGATATCTTGCTTAGTCGAGTCATCGAAATATGGCTGGGCTTTCACGGTGTATTCCATGCCCGCCCTGGCATTAAAACGCAGGGTGCGACTTAAGTTGTCCTGCGCCATTGCATAGCTAACCAAGGCTTGCGCCAAGCCGCGCTGGCTCCCCATATCCCAGTAGAAATAGACTTCAATATCATGAAAACCAGGCTCCACCTCTACAGATCTAAAGATGCTACCATCATCGATTTCCGTCTCGTCTATGCGAGCGAACTTGACGGCGTCCACATAGCGATTGATGGAATCTTTGCGGACAAACTGACTGCCTTTTATAAGCGAGACACGCAGCGGAGCCCTCGGCTCGCCAAGGTAGGCCTTATAGGTTAAAGATGAGGAGCAACTGCTCATTAAACAGCCCAAAAGGACGATGAGCATGCCTTGCTTTAGAGTCATAGTAGTCTCTTAAATGGTCACTCCCTAAGTTATACAAGCGCTCTGCTCATTTGGCAAGACGTTTGACTTGGAAAAACTCTTGCATTAGCGCTGCGCATTCTTGTGCCAAGACACCGCTGACCACTTCAACGCTGTGATTGAAATGCGTGGCTGCCAGCAGTTGCTGCTGGCTCTCCACCATGCCGGCTTTCGGCTCTAAAGCACCAAAAACAACACGGCATAGCCGCGCATGAATAATTGCACCCACACACATGGCGCATGGCTCGATGGTCACATACAGAGTGCACTGGGGTAGCCGGTAATTATGCAGGGTTTGGGCCGCGGCGCGCATTGCCTGAATTTCAGCGTGGGCGGTCGGATCGCAGGTGCCAATAGGTCGATTAAACCCTGTTGCCACTAACTTACCAGCTTGAACAATAACTGCGCCCACCGGCACCTCATCCAATTTTCGGGCTTTCTTAGCCTGCGCCAGAGCCAAGCGCATCCAGTGTTCATGGTCGTCGTCAAAATTCACTCTACAACCCCATCACTGCTGCCAATTTCTTTCGACACCCACAGAACCAGCAATAATCCAACCGACAAAGCAGGGCCAACACCAAACGCAAACAGCAAAGTCCCTAATCCTAGCGTCCCACCAAGCAACCAGCCAGTGACCAGCACAGCTATTTCAATGGCTGTGCGCACAACAGCAATGGGACGACCGGTTAGCCTTTGCAACCCAGTCATAAGACCATCGCGGGGACCTGGCCCCAACTTAGCAATGAGATACATGGCACTGCCCAAGCCAATGAGCAAAATCCCCGAAACAGATTCAATCCCCTGCAGCGCTATAGAGCTTGGGGCAGGTAAATAAGGCAAGCTCAAATCGATCACTAAGGCAATGATAAGAGCGTTCAATAGCGTGCCTAAGCCTGGCATCTGCCGCAGTGGCAGCCACAGTAGTAATACCGCCAAACTGATTACAAAGGTTGTCATTCCTATGCTTAACCCCAGCTTCGTTGCAAGACCATCCGCCAGCACCAGCCAAGGACTCACACCAAACCCCGAAGCCAGCATCAATGCTTCACCCAACCCGAACAGCGTTAACCCCACACATAAATTAACCAGGGTTAATAGCTGTGGCCGGAAGTTCAATGGAAAGCTTGAACTCCAGCGAGTAGTGGGAATTGCCCTAACCGAAAATAAGTTCACTGCCCCACTCCTGAAACTCCATAGGTCGGTATTTTTTGATTAAGGCCCATAAAATAGCAATGGTTTGCTGGTCTAACTGGCCTGAATAATTAGCAGGCCTAAAGTGCAATTGAAGCGCGCGCAGCGCGAACCGTGTGTTTGAGTCTTCAATACCAGTAACCTCCACTGGGTAACCAAAAATCAATAAGGCCCTTTGCACGGCGCTAAAGGATGGTAAGGCTCGCCGTGAGCGCGCTAAAAACTCCTCAATGTCGGCGTCATCAGGCCAAGCACCAATCCCTTGCAAATACAAATCGTGCCAAGGAAATTGTGGCCCAGGATCAGATTTTCGCATCGGGGCGATATCAGAATGGCCGACAATGTTGATTGGCTCTATCTGCGGATGGCGATCTAAAATATCTTTGATTAACAGAGTGAGTAGCTCTAACTGCTGTTGGCTGTAGGGAGGGAAAATACACTCAAGGTCTGTAAGCTGGGCATCATCCACATTGCCTAAAGGGTCTTGGCATTTGAATTCGTTCACTACCTCTATGCCAATGGAGCGATCATTCAATCCGGTTTCCTGACCCCATCTACTGATTCCAGCATGCCAAGCTCGTCGCTCCTCGGGCACCAAAGAAAAGGTTTTCAGGTCTTTATCTGGGTAAGTAGCATCATTCTCAGTGGGCACTAAATAGTGCGAACTCACTGGGTTATTGGTGGCGGTCGTCAACAAACGCAGCGACTCAGTAAAATTTTCAGAGGTAGCATGGATTACCAAATAGTTAACTCGGCTGTTTTGATTGGCAGACGCCAGCACCACATAGGGATTCCCGCTGCAGCCAGCGAGTAAAGCAAACAATAACCCACCGCTAAAAAGCCTGAATGATGGTTTCATATTCAACTCATTTCTTCATGACCAGCACGTCTCTGACTATAGACTCGCTCATTCGGTGGCTGGCAGAAAAACCTAGATCGATTAAGCCATGATCGATAAACAAGGAGGTCAGCGCGGAGCGTTTGGGCATGTAGCTATTAAACGCTAGCACCATGACCCCGTCTTTGCGCAGGCACTGCACCCAAGCCTGAGCGCAGTCTGCAATGACATCAATTGGGTTTCTAGCATTTTTTGGCGATATATATTGAATACCATAGGGTAGATCGCAGACTATGAGATTAAATTTTTCGCTTTTAAAATATTCACTGGCGCTGCGGGAGTCACCAGATACAGCTCTAGCGCTGTTGTCATTGATCTCTAGATTATAGAACTTACCGATAGACTGTTTATTGGCCGGACCAATAAAGCCATCAGTGAGCCGGTGTTTTATGCGATGCAGTTTGCACCATTTTTTGACCCCCGCCCTAAACTCGGCAACCGACTTTGGGTCTTGTTCGAGCCCTTTGCAGTCAATGCCATAACGAAGCGCCCACAGCAAGCTCGTGCCACGCCCGCACATTGGGTCCAATAGTTTTATTGTTTGGCCCGCTTCGCTATCAAGGCTAGCCAAGCCCACGTTGAGCAAAAGCTGAGTTAGGGTTTCATTGGTTTTACCTTTGTATTTCGATCCAAACACGAAGTCTTCGTGGAGCAAAAACTCGCTGCCTTGGGCAATCGGCACAAAGCCATCCGTGCCGACTTCAAACAAACCTAACACAAACGACAGCCGAACCAAGGATGGCAATGCATCAGATGGCGCATCAACCAGCAAGAAATCCATCTCGCCATGCTTCGCGTGGTCAACGTCAGTAATTCCAGCAACCCAGCTCAGCTCTGCCTTGGCCACTTCAAGGTAGGCGCTGAAGTAAGCGCCTTTCGCCAGGGGGGAAATTAAAATAGCCAAACGAGTCATAACAAAGTTGCTCTAAAAGATTCCCGTGAGAATCGTTGCTACGCACAGACCTTGGCAATAAATTCATCGGCCTTTGCAAAAATCATGTCCTTACGCTCTTGATCCATTTTCTCTAGGGTCTTCTGCATGAACGACAAACGCGGATTGCCTTTTATTTTAGCCATGTGTTTGCTGACGAAGCGCCAGTAAAGTCCATCGACGGTGTGACACCACTCGTCTTTCTTATAGTCGCTCATTTTTAAAATATAATTAGAACCGCAAATATACGGTTTAGTTGCGAACAAGCCGCCATCGGCAAACGTGCCCATGCCATAAACATTCGGCACCATTACCCACTCCGACGAATCCACATACATTTCCATAAACCAACGATAGACCTGACGCGGCTCTATCTCACTCAATGTCATGATATTCGCGATCACCATTAGCCGGTTAATGTGGTGGGTGTAGCCAAACTTGGCAGAGAAGTTAATTGCATCATCCAGCGGCGGAATGCCGGTCTCTCCCTCATACCAAGCCTTGGTCAGCTTGCCCGTAAAGCCAAAAAAATTAGCCTGTTCTTGGTCATCACCATGCTGCTGATAGACCCCTCGAATAAACTCGCGCCAGCCGATAATCTGACGCACGAAACCTTCAACCGAGTTCAAAGGAACTTCAACTTTCTGAGTTATTGCACTGACTCCATCGAGTACATCCTGCGGCGTTATCAGTCCAAGGTTCAGCGCGGGGCTTAAGCTGCTATGAAACAGAAACGTGTCGTTACTCGAGATAGCATCTTCATAACGCCCAAAATTAACAAACTTAGTCTCTAGAAAATGATTTAGCGCCTTCAAAGCATCCTGCCGAGTCAATGGCATCCACACGTTATCAAGAGATCCAGGATGATCTGCAAACTTAACCGCAATCTGCGCTTTTAAATCATCGACGTACTTTGAGCCTTGTGCTTTATACTGGGCCGGCAGCTCAATGCCTTTTGGTAATTTCTTTCGATTGTCTTCATCGAAAGACCACTGCCCGCCTTTAGGATTCAAATTATCATCGACTAAAATTTTGAACTTCTTGCGCACGCTTTTATAAAAATTGCCCATCAAAAGCGTTTTGCGGTTAGACACCAAGGCGTCAAACTCATCTCGCTGCAACAGAAACATTGGTGAGGGCAGTATTTCTAATGTGAGCTTATGGGTTTCGGCAAAGTTTTTTATTCGCGTCTCAAACGGCTTGTCTTCAATCTCGAAAATTTGTAGGCGGGATATAGTGTGACACTCAATGCACTGTTCGAGTTTAGCCTCATACGTAGCCTTAAACTCTTCGTTATCAAGATCGTAGTACTCTACGGAAAACCCATTAGCGTGCAGCTCATCGCGCTTTTCTCGCATAGCGGCAAGAAACATGAGGATCTTAAGCTTATGGTGTTTCTCGTAAGTGCAAAGCCCATTGTCTTCCGCTAGGAAAACATGATTAGGCTTTGCGTTGGCAATAAACTCCAGCGGGAATAACTGGTTACCTAATAAAATTAGTAAACTTTGCACAAAAATTAGATCCTGGTATTGACCAATAGAAGCAGCCAAGCGCTGCTTCCGACAACTAGACTCGGTTAATTTTGCGCGACCGAATCACTCCCACTCAATCGTGGCCGGTGGCTTACTAGAAATATCATAGGCGACTCGCGACACATCAGCGATCTCGTTCATAATCCGATTGGATACCCGCTCCAGTAGCTCAGGATCCAAGCGTGCCCAGCGCGCTGTCATGAAGTCAATAGTCTCAACCGCGCGCAGGGTGATCACCCATGAGTAACGCCTCGCGTCACCGACCACGCCAACCGATCTAACGGGCAGGAACACGGCAAAGGCTTGGCTGACTTTGTTGTAACAATCGGCGTTGTGCAGTTCTTCCATGAAAATAGCGTCGGCTTGACGCAAAATATCACAGTAGGCTTTGGTGACTTCGCCAAGCACTCTGACGCCCAGACCAGGGCCCGGAAACGGATGTCGATAAACCATGTCGTAAGGCAGACCAAGCTCTACGCCAATGCGGCGAACCTCGTCTTTGAATAGCTCCCGCAGTGGCTCCACTAACCCCATCTTCATGTCTTCAGGCAAGCCGCCTACGTTGTGATGGGATTTTATGACATGGGCCTTGCCGGTTTTAGAACCAGCTGATTCAATTACATCAGGGTAAATCGTGCCTTGGGCTAGCCAGTTAACGTCTTTAAGCTTGGTTGCCTGGGCATCGAACACTTCAATAAACGTGTTGCCGATAACTTTGCGCTTCTCTTCTGGGTCTTCTACACCAGCAAGCTTACCCAGAAACAATTCTTCCGCATCAGCGCGGATTACTTTGACTCCCATGTTTTTAGCAAAGGTAGCCATCACTTGGTCGCCTTCGTGCAGGCGCAGTAAACCGTTATCCACAAACACGCAGGTCAACTGATCGCCAATAGCCTTGTGCAGCAAAGCCGCCACTACCGACGAATCAACTCCACCGGATAGGCCCAGCAGCACCTTTTCATTGCCCACGGTGTCTCTGACTTTCTGAATCGCGTCTTCGATAATACTCGCCGATGTCCACAGCGATTCACAGCCACAAATACCGTTAACAAACCGCCGCAAAATAGCTTCGCCCTGCAGCGTGTGAGTCACCTCTGGATGAAACTGAATGCCGTAGAACGATTTTGCTTCGTTGCACATGGCAGCGATTGGCGCGCTGGGAGTTGCCGCAATGAGGTCAAACCCTGGAGGCACCTGTGTGACCTTGTCGCCATGACTCATCCACACATCTAACTGGGGCAGACCATCTTCAGACACGTGATCTTGGATATCATCAAACAAGCGGTTAGGCTTGGTAACGTTTACTCTGGCAAAGCCAAACTCCGATTTTGCAGACGCTTCAACCTTGCCGCCAAAATACTCAGCCATCGACTGCATGCCGTAACAAATTCCCAAGATTGGGATACCTGCGTCAAACAGAAAATCCGGCGCTCGAGGAGACTGCTCAGTGTTTGCAGACTCTGGACTGCCTGAGAAAATAATTCCATTAGGCGCGAAGTTGGCAAACTCTTTTGGCTCTACCGTGTAGTCCCAGATTTCACAATAAACCCCAAGTTCGCGGACGCGACGGGCAATTAATTGTGTGTACTGAGAGCCGAAGTCAAGAATAAGAATATTCTGACTGTGTATATTAGTTGCAGTCATTGGCGGTAATCTAAAGTGTAAGTCGGCAAACCCTCGAACAAGCTAGCCAAGGCTAGCTTACTCGATAATTTGGCGCTTCTTTTGTTATAGAAACATCATGAACATGGGATTCATTCATGCCTGAGGCCGTAATTTTCACGAACTGGGTTTTTGTGCGCATTTGTTCTATATCTGCACACCCGGTATAACCCATGCTCGACCTAAGGCCACCCATAAGTTGATGGACTATCGCGGACATCGGACCTTTGTATGGCACCCTGCCTTCAATGCCTTCAGGTACCAGCTTCTCAGAGCCCGAATCGGTATCTTGAAAATAACGATCGCTTGAACCTTGAGAATGTGACATGGCACCTATTGACCCCATTCCGCGGTATGCTTTGTAGCTGCGACCCTGATAAAGCTCGACCTCACCCGGTGCTTCTTCTGAACCTGCTAGAAGACTGCCCACCATAACCACGTTAGCTCCAGCGGCGATCACCTTAGCTAGATCGCCTGAGTAGCGGATGCCGCCATCTGAGATAACGCAGACGTTAGTCCCTTTTAGTGCTTCAACAACATTGGCCACCGCTGTGATTTGCGGCACACCAACCCCGGTAACGATTCGAGTGGTGCAGATTGAACCCGGCCCGATGCCTACTTTAACCGCGTCGGCACCGGCCTTAACCAAATCTAAGGCGGCTTGGGCGGTGGCTATATTACCGCCGATTACGGCGATTTCGGGGTAGCGCTTTTTGATCCGTGAGACCTGATCAAGCACTCCCTGTGAATGGCCGTGAGCGGTATCCACCACAACAACATCGACTCCGGCTTCAACGATGGCAGCAACCCGATCGTCAGTATCGGGGCCTGTACCCACGGCGGCAGCAACACGCAGCCGCCCAAAGCTATCTTTACAGGCATTGGGATAGTCTTCAGACTTACGAATGTCTTTAAGGGTGATTAAACCTTTGAGGTCAAAGTCGTCATTAACCACCAATATTTTTTCAATTCGGTGGCGGTGCAGTAACTCTTTGACTCTATCTAACTTGAAATCCTCTCCCACCGTGACCAGCTTTTCTCTAGGGGTCATGATGGTGTCGATTGACGCATCTAAGTTGGATTCAAACCGAACGTCGCGACTGGTTACGATACCCGCCAAGCCATCATCGCCGATAACCGGCAGGCCAGAGATGTTGTTTTCCTTCATCAGCACAACAAGGTCGCGGATAGTGGCTGACACGGGGATTGTAATTGGGTCTTTAACCACCCCTGATTCAAACTTTTTGACGATGCGCACTTCGCGAGCCTGTTTCTCAACGCTCATGCTTTTGTGGATAACACCAAGACCACCCTCCTGGGCCATGGCAATGGCTAAGCGGGCTTCAGTGACGGTATCCATAGCAGATGAAATCAATGGGATATTGAGCGCAATACTGGCAGTAATGCGAGTTTCCAGATTTACTGATTTCGGAAGAACATTAGAATGGGCAGGCAGCAGCAGAACATCATCGAATGTTAAGGCTTCTTCAGCGATTCGCAACATAAGATTACCACTTCTACAAAACGGGGATTATACAGAGCAAGCTGAATCTTGTATAGATGAGAAGAAACGATTGCCCCTAACATACGGGCCGAGGGTTGAGCCGTCGAAAACCATACTGAGCCAAATTAATACTGATAATCAAGGAGAGGTAGATGTTAGCAGCCATCACAGTTCGGGGCGGCGGCAAAGTTAATGCCAGCGCTACGGATACTAACGCGGTGATGGCCAAAACTAACCAAGGCACTGAAGAATACTTGGCATAGTAAATTTCGTATTCGCTCAGAGCCAGCTGTTCTCTAAAGCGTAGGGCATTCCAATACAGTGAAACGATGATGACCGCGAGGGTAAACAAACCAATGGAAAAATACACAAACAGGCTGGCTACATTGTTGTTGTCCCAACCCCCATTGTCGAATAAGCCGGTGCGCAGTATGTCATTGCTGACGTAGATAACCGTAGCCTGCACCATGAGTTTTATTGGGTAGACCGAGATCAGCACCAGCACCACAAGGGACAGACTGAGAAATACCGTCAGCGAGTCTTGCAGCCCAAAGGTCCGACTCCAATGGGTGTGGGCAACCCATATCCAGCCAATTAACGCAGCACTGAGAATAAACGCGGGAATATCTTTGGACAGCTCTATCAACTCTGTCGGACTTTGTGGAATCTCGTCAATACTGATAACCAGCATGGTGAAGGCGAACGCGAATGCAGCGTCGACAAAGGTCTCAATTCGGGTCATCCCCTCGCCACGCAGTGTTCTGCCATTGTCTTTACGGCAGGCCTCAAGGAACCGGGGACTCAGCTTATCCATCGGCGCACCATAGGTTTTCTCTCTTTGCGTTTACAGCTACTGTAAGACCCTGTCTTACGGTACACTAATTGCTAAATGCCAGCACTCCTAAAATAACGCGCTTTAACCCGCTATGACAGAAATCTTACCAAAACCATCCCTTGTGCAGCGAGCCCTAGCCGAACCAACTAGCTACTTTGCCCTTATCGCCTTGGCACTGTTTAGCTTCTACTGGTTCAAGCAAACTTTCGATCAAAATCGACTTGAAATTGACCAACGGGAGATCGATGCGCGCCTGTTTTTGCAAGAAGTCTCCATTGGCGCAGAGCTCACGCCGGAGCAAAAGCAACAGGCTACCAGCGCCTATATTGAGGAACAAATTTTAGTCAAAGAGGCATTGGCCATGGGGCTGGACAACGACACGCGGATCCACAATATTCTCGCGCAGAAAGCCCGTCACGTGCTCAGCGGCGATATTATCCAACCCAACGCGGAAATGCTTGAAGAGTTTTTCTTAACCCATGCAGACAAATACCGCAGCCTGCCAACGGTGTCGGTAAATGAATTGATTTTCAACACCAAGGCTGATTTACCCGCTGCTGTTCAGCAAGGCCTGGCCAGCGGATCCCCCGGGGACACCCTGCTTAATTTTGCCATAGGTAGCAACGCCCCTTTGCCTCGGGTATCGCATCTGGACTTGGCGAATATTTTCACCGAGGATTTTGCCGATGCCGTGTTCGCCGCCGCAGACGATGCCTGGGTAGGTCCCTTTATCAGCAATCGGGGGCAGCATTGGCTCCAGGTGTTTCAACGCAGCCCTGCGCTATTGCCGGAGTTAAGCAGCATTGTCGACCTTGTGCGGCTAGATTGGATCGCCGTAGAGGAAGATCAACGCTTAAATCAGGAAGTCGCGAAGCTGCGCAGCAAATACCAGATTATTATCACCAATGAATCCCAATAGCCTTAGCAACCTCTTAGCAACGCTAACGCTGATTACAGCCCTATCACTGCCCAGCGCAGCAGCTAGCGCCCACGATATCAATGTCACCGGCGTCGCCAGAGTGCTCATCGATGCCTACCCCGGCCAAGAATACCGCCTATCTATCGCCGACCAGCAGGTGCCGCCGCTGTTCAATATTGAGAGAGTGTTGCCCCAGCGCTGCGTGGGCCTAGATCCGGGCCGCTATAGCTACCGCTTTAGCTGTCAGCCCGAGCTGAACTCAGATGACCGGCTGATCTTTCCGTGGGGGTTTGAAGGTTTAGTGGTTGCTGTTAAATGGAGCGATGACAGCAGCTATTCAGGCTTTTTCCCTGGCGATGGCAGTCAAATCGAGGTCCCTTTAGCAGACCTTCAGGCAGGTGCAGGCTCCGCCTTGGGCTTGGCGCTTAACTATCTGGAGCTTGGGGTTGAGCATATTCTATTTGGGCTGGATCACTTGCTGTTCGTGCTGGGCCTGCTGTTGCTGCACCGAAAGACCAAAACGCTGATCTTGACCGTAACAGCGTTCACCGTGTCACATAGCCTCACCTTAGCCCTCGCCACTGCCGAGCTGTTCCCGTTGCCCGGCCCTCCCATTGAGGCATTGATTGCTCTGTCGATACTGTTCTTAGCTAGGGAGGTAATTCTCGGCAAGCGGGGCCAATACAGCCTAATTCACGACAAACCTTGGCTAGTGGCGTTTAGCTTTGGTCTGATTCATGGCTTTGGCTTTGCTGGTGCACTGGCGGAACTTGGGCTGGCTGCCCAAGATATTCCGCTGGCCTTATTGGCATTTAATATCGGCGTTGAAGCAGGCCAGCTGGCCTTTATCCTTGCTGTGCTTGCCCTACTTAACGGCCTGCGACTTGGGTTTGGCAACAAAGTGATTGGCGTGGAGATCGCGGCGGCCTATGGCATCGGCGGTGTGGCGCTGTTTTGGTTCGTTGAGCGCCTGCACAGCGGTATTTTTGTCTAGCTCAGCAAATTATTAGCCACGATTACTTAGTTTGATACACCTGATGACATGATTCGCAGGGCGGATATAAGTCGTCATTACCTACCATAGCCAGCAGCCCCTCTTCTTTAGCATTGGCCGCCTGCAGTACTCTTCGCGCCGCTGCTACCATTTGTTGATTAAATTCCTGCCACTGGGGCTGCGCTGCAAATTCCATTTCGCCGGGCCCAGCTCCCCCCGATTCCAACATTGCACCGGCGTTGATAACGGCTTGAGCCGCATCCTTGACTTCGTCCCACTGGGCCTGGGTTGTTAACTCATAGGCGCCCCAGATAGTGGCGGTGCTGGGGGTAATAATCCCATTCATAATTTGCTTTACCGAAAGCCGTGGCTCGGCCCCATGCAAATTCTGCCCCGCCAAGACAACAGCCCCGATGCCTAACAGAGTTTTGAGAGGGTTTCCAAGCGTTGCTATTTTCATGAGATTAATCCTTGCCAGCTGGAGAGCAGTGACCTTGAATGCAGCTTGCTCAGTTAGCGCTATTGTCTAACAAACTGGGCCATAAGCAAAACCCTGCCTGTACTCTCCTTACCAATAATGCGCCCACTTGCCACAGTATGGCGGCTAGAAACTTAACGCGGAACTTTGGCTAGGAGGCACCAGTGGCAATGCCAAGCAGACGGTTAGCACAGCATCAAGAGTCCCTCCAATGGGAAATCCTCGACCAAAATAAGCCTACAAATAGCTAAACTAAGATCTGCCTGATGCAGATGCAACAAATCCTGCGTAAACTGGTCTAAATCACTGGCTGCAGCGTTTGTCATTGAACACACTACCTGCTGTGACAGCTGAGTCTGCGCCCATAGAAAACGCGCTTACGGAAAGTCCAATTCAACCACTTGAAGCAGTAATGTTAAACCCAAGGAGATAAGATGAAGAAGATAGTCATTGCAGTTGCCGGCCTATGCCTTAGCAGCCAACTACTCGCTGCAGACGCGGCAGCAACCCGAGCCAAAATCGAAGCAAATTTGTCCAGTGGCGATAGAACCGCGGCTGAGATTGCCCGCGATGCGAACAGAAAGCCCGGTGCAGTGCTCGAGTTCTTTGGTCTAGAAGACGATATGAAAGTGCTGGAAATTTCTCCGGCTACTGGTTATTGGTCTAAGTTTGTTGGCCCCACCCTGTGTGAAAATGGCGGCGAACTCGTATTATCAGTTGGAGTCAGTGACTCTTACCGCAGCGACGTTATGTCGCTTGATGGCATGGACTGCGCTTCGGCAATCAATGACGATATCTCGCTAGGCAACCTCCCTGTATTTGATTTCGACAGCAGCGACTTTGACCTAGTTCTCACCTTCTGGAACCTTCACAACCCTTCAGTGGAAGGCCGCAGAAACCTAAACCAAGCTGTCTACAACTCACTTAAAAGTGGCGGCATTTATGGCATAGTGGATCATACAAGACGTCATATGCAGGGCAATAGCCGCGCCGTTGGTCGAAGACTTGACCCAGTGCTGATGATAAAAGAGATGGTTGACGTGGGCTTCGAGTTTGTCGATTTCAGCGATATGCATTACCACCCGGAAGACGACCTCGCTCAAGAAGTCGGCACCCCTGGGGTGCAGGGCAATACCGACAGATTTACTCTCAAGTTTAGAAAGCCCTAAGTTCACCGCTCTATTGGTGTATAAAACGCGGCTAAGAAGCCGCGTTTTTTTTACTCTAACAATCACCACCCTATCGAGTTTAGCTGGGAGCCATCACATTGACCGATCACATAAAACGCCTGGATGAATCGAGAGAATACTTTTTTAAAGAAGGCTGCCACATTATTGAGGTTTCCAATTCCGAGCAAGATCCAGCACTTTCAATAGCCAGAGCAAGACTTGAACCCGGTAAAACTACCGCTTGGCACAGACTAAACGGCTGCCAAGAGCGTTATGTCATACTCGCTGGCAGTGGCATTGTTGAGGTCGGCGACCATGAATCACAGCAAGTAAGTACTGGCGATGTAGTGTTTATACCTGCTGGCATGCGCCAACGAATTTATAACGACCAAACCTCAGACCTGCTGTTTCTAGCCCTGTGCACCCCCCGCTTTGAGCCTCGCTATTATGAAGCGGTTGAATGAAAAACCGGCACTGGCCTGCCCCCTGCAGCGCAGCGGTTGCTGAGCACACAGTTTTCTAAAGGCCTCACAAATCTTCGCAATCTAAAAATAGACAATACCTTCTCATAAAGCCCTTGAGTTGCCTTGGTTATGACCACATTAAACAAGCAGTTTTGTTACACTAAGCCTATGCCCACCACCAAGTCGAATACCCTATGAACAGACATCTTGCCAAACTTATTGCTGTTGCTGCCATCACCATCTGGACTTCACCATTAGTTGCACAAGGCCTCCCATCTTGGGCAGGCCAGCCAGTTCTTGCTGCCACTACATCGAAAGGCCTGACTATTTCCATGGAAAGTGAAATAGCGCCGCTGGAAATCAATAGAATCCACAGCTGGCTACTACGCCTGAATGATGCTCAGGGCAATCTGGTGAGCAATGCTGTTATCGAATTTAACGGCGGGATGCCCGAACATAACCACGGCCTGCCAACCCAGCCTCAGGTGACCGCTGAAATACAGCCAGGCGTTTATTTGCTCGAAGGCTTAAGATTTCACATGCAGGGCGCTTGGCGTTTAGAGCTGACCCTAAACTGGGTCGATAATGGCAACTCGATTTCCGATGGCGTAATAATAGACTTCATCCTGTAATGAAAAAGACTATTGCTTTCATTGGTATTATTGGCATCCTTAGTAGTGGTTTTTTGGTTTGGAGCTACGCCCCTTCACCATTGAACACTCAGCTTTCTGAGGCAGAAAAGGCCGTAGTCGCGTCGCTGTCGTTGTCCGCCCTGCAAAAACTACCGCCAGACCCGAGCAATCGGTTTGCCGACAGCCCTTTGGCGGCCACGCTTGGCCATGCCCTTTTCTTCGATACCAGACTTAGTGCTAACAACAATGTCGCCTGCGCCACCTGCCATCAACCAGCCAAGAGTTACACCGACGGGCTTGCCTTGGCAGTTGGCACTGCCATGGGCCCGAGACATACACCCAGCTTACTTGGAGTTTCCTATAGTCCTTGGTTTTATTGGGATGGCAGAAAAGATAGCCAATGGGCACAGGCGCTAGCGCCCCTCGAGGCCAGCCACGAACACAATATAGATCGTACTCAAGTAGTGAACTTGGTGTTTGAAGACGCTTACTATCGAGAGCTCTATGCTGAGCTGTTCGGGGACATACCTGTGTTAAATCTAGCTGGAGTAGCAGCGTCTCCCCTTGGCAGCGCGGTGCAACAGCAGGCTTGGCAGACTATGTCAGAGACTGAAAAAAATAGCGTTAACACAGCCTTTACTAATATTGGCAAAGCGCTAGCCGCCTATCAGCGCAAAATTACTCCCGGCCGTTCTAGGTTCGATGACTATGCAGACAGCTTGGCGGATACTACAGCGGCAGACTCAGAACCGTTGCTAACGGCACAAGAAATAGCCGGGCTGAAAGTTTTCATCGGCAAGGGCCAATGTGTCACCTGTCACAATGGCCCGCTGTTTACCAACCATGAGTTCCATAACACAGGAGTTATGCCTGTGGCTGGGGAACTTCCCCCCATGGCCAGATATGACGGCGTACGTACCGCTCGGTTAGATCCATTTAACTGCCTTGGCAAGTTCAGCGATGCTGCCGCTAGCCAGTGTATCGAGCTGCGGTTCGCCAGAGATACCAATGATTTGGTTGGCGCCCAGAAAACCCCGACGCTGAGGAATATCGAAGACACCGCACCCTATATGCACGGTGGGCAGATAGCTTCCTTAGAAGCTGTTATAGCCCACTACAACAATGCACCGACATCAATGCTCAGTCACAACGAGGCCAAACCTCTTGGCCTAAGGCCGGTTGAATCTCAGCAGCTACTGGCCTTCCTCAAAACCCTATCTGCGCCACTGGCAACAGCGAGCAAGTGGCTAAGCGCCCCTTCAAAATAGTTTGCTATAAACAAAAGCCCTGCGCAGACCAATTTAGCCCAGATAGCCGTGCTGAGCTAGCTGCACCAAAATACCGTCTGGGTCCGTGAAGTAAAGCTGATCACCGCCACTCGTGCGATTCGCCGGGTCTCGATTAACATTGGCCGTAATCCCGTGAGCCTCTAGTTTTCTGGCTAGGCTGTCAGGATCGTAGCCATCAACGCCAATGCATAAATGATGCATCCCACCTGGGTTGGCAAGATTGTAAAGCCCTAGAAAACTCTCTTCCCCCAGCCCCAAATTAATCCCGCCGTTAGCAGGCCTGCTTATTGTCTCAAGACCGAGCACGGTCCTGTAGAACTCAGCGGAACGCTCAACATCCGTTACCGATAAAGACACGTGATTCATCGACCGCCCCTTCGCTACTGCCGGCGGCAAACCCTGAGCATAACTCAAGGTACTGCCAGAGGTTGCCGTGATAGCAAGCAGCGAGGCAATCAGCTGACGGCGGCTTAAGGTTTTATTTTCAAATGCCGCGACTACTTCTTCAATTACTTCTTTTGCAGGGTTCAATTTAATCCTCCTCAAGGCTGAACACCCAAAGCGTGCCACCTTGTGGCACATAATGAGATTCACCTTTTGCCATATTGATAAGGTTTTGCTCGCGCTGGGCATCGACGCCCCAACCCGACAGTACTGCGACGTACTGCTTGCCATCTAGGGTGTAGGTAACCGGCACCCCAATAACCCCTGAGTTAGTGCGCTGCTGCCAGAGTATTTCACCGCTGCTGGCATTAAAGGCTCTAAAATAGCGATCGTTAGTGCCGCCCATAAATATCAGGTTTCCCGCAGTTGCCAGCACCGGCCCCCAGTTCTGGTTCTCGAAAGTGGTGGTCCAGGCGCGCTCGCGGGTATCCACATTCCAAGCCTGTAGCTCACCGATATGATCAGCTCCCGGTCTTAGGAAGAAACCCCCGTTGTCCGAATCACCCCGTCCCATGTAGGCCCTGCCAGGGCTATACTGCACTTCTTCACCAACCATAGTGGAACAGACGTTTTCATTAGCAGGAATAAACAAAAGTCTGGTTATTGGGTTAAATGCGGCAGGAGGCCAGTCTTTGCCACCCCATAGGGAAGGGCAAAAGTCGGCTTCATATCCGGTTCCTGGCTTTTTCGACATATCGTACTCGGGTCGGCCGGTGACTGGATCGATACTGGTAAATACATCCTGATAAACGTAAGGGTTAGCATCGACAAAAGCAATTTTGTCGGCAGCCCGCTCAAGAAACCACAGATATCCATTTCGGCCCGCGTGCACCAACCCGTTAACAGTGCGCCCAGCGCGCTGAAAATCTATCAGCAAAGGGGCTGACACTTCGTCCCAATCCCAAGAATCATTCCAATGATACTGATGATGATTTTTTAACTCACCGGTATCTAGATCTAAAGCAATTACCGAGGTTGAATACAAATTATCGCCAGGCCGGGTATCTCCCATCCAAGGACCGCCGTTACCGGTGCCCCAGTAAGTTAAATTCAATTTTGGATCGTATGATCCAGTAATCCAAACCGGCACCCCACCGTTTTGCCATGAATCTTCCGGCCAAGAATCCGAGCCAGGTTCTCCTGGCGCAGGAATAGTATAAGTTTTCCATACCTCTGCGCCGCTTTGGGCATCGTAGGCGGCGACAAAGCCGCGAATACCCAGCTCGCCACCGGAGACACCGACCATCACTTTGCCCTCGGCAATAAGCGGCGCAAGCGTCATGTAGTATCCGTTGTAATACTCCTCCACCGGCACTTCCCAGATCACTTCACCAGTGATTGCATCAAGACAAACTAAATAGGCGTCAACCGTTGCCAAATAGACCTTGTCGCCGTACAGCGCTACGCCACGATTAGTCGGGTGAAATTGAAATAGATCATCGGGCAGGTATCGAACATAGCGCCAAAGCAAATCACCGGTTCTTGCATCCAGCGCTAGCACATGATTTTGTGGGGTACTGATATACATATAGCCATCGTTGACTATCGGCGGTGCCTGATGACCTTCTCTCAAGCCAGTGGCGAAGCTCCACACATTTTTAAGCCCAGACACATTTTCAGTGTTGATTTCATCTAGCTGGCTAAAGCCATGGGAGTCGTAGGAGCCCCGATACATTAGCCAGTTGGCGGGTTCAGGATTCAACAGCCGCTCATCGGTCACTGGATTGTAAGTTGGCAGCGTTTGGCCATGAACAACCGAAACTGCAAGCAGACTTAAGCTGCTAAACATTAATTTAATAAAGTACTTAGACATGGTCTCTCCTCGAGCCGAACCACGGTACGATGCACAAGGCATTAGAATTGTTGTGTAAACCCAACTTTACCGGCAAATGCAGCGGCTACTTTAACCACACCATCTTCTAGTTTGAGTGGCAGCATCGCCAACGGCCGCGGCGCGGGACCACCCACAACTTTACCTCCGGCATAGATATCGAATTGTGACTCATGACAGGGACACGCCATTCGCAGCAAACCTGCATCCCATTTAGTGACATCACAGCCCGTGTGAGTGCAGACAATAGAATAAGCGATAACCCCTTCAGCGGCGTAGCGCCGATAGCGAGGCTCAAGTTTTGCGGTATCAACCTTCAACACCACAACTCGATTGAGCCTAGAGCCGCCTCTGAGAACATTCGTTTGCGGATCCCGAGCCAAGGCTGCAATGGGCTGCTGTTCTAGCTCCAGCAGGCTTGGCGTAACCACTTCGCCCTGGTGAGAGCCTTCCTCAAATACTAACTCGTCTTCAGCTTGGGGGCGGGCGCGATCAGGGGGCTGAGCTAATGCCGACAGGGGAATGGCGATACCGGAAACGATACCAAGTTTGAACAGATTACGCCGACTAACGCAGATTGCAGCGGCGGCAGAGGGTTGTCTGATGATTTTTGTCATTATTTTTATAAGTCTCTCAATGTGCCTGCCGCCATAGCGGCCAGCCTGACTCTTGTTATTGACTTGAAGTTAGCAAAGAGACAGCAGCGCTGCAATCAGTGAAATCGAGGCAGTGGTTTGAACTCTCATCGCAGCAGTGCTACTTTGAATTCGCAACCTACTGGTTACAAAGTCAAAACAGCGCAGCGCAATAAGCAAAGAGCCACCACCGAACTTAATTTAAGGTTCCCAGCCATTGTCCATTTCACTACCCAACAGTTCAAAGTGGATTTTGGTCTCTCTAATTCTTGGTTTGGCGCTGGGGGCTAGCTCATCCATAGCTAGCCCATCACTCGCTCAAAGTTTAGCCGCGCTGCTAGCGCCTATTGGCACGCTGTGGGTCAATGCCATAAGAATGACCGTAATACCCCTTCTTATGGCGCTGCTTGTTACTGCCATAACGGATTCGACTGACTCACAGAGCAACTCCAGTCTTGGCATCAAAACTATCTCGCTGTTTGTCGGCTTAATAGTTTATTCAACAGCGTGCACATTCCTGTTCGCTCCGCCCTTGATTTCACTGATTCAAATTGACCCAAGTGCCGCCAGTAGTTTACTTGCGAGTGTGGGCGGCGATTCTACTGCCACGGCGTTGCCTCCATTCAGTGATTGGTTAGTCGCTCTCGTGCCGGCCAACGCAATCGCTGCCGCAGCAAACGGGTCGATCTTGCCGCTGTTGGTGTTCACTGCTTTATTTGCCAGCGCACTTACCAAAGTTGAATCTGAGCATCGTGGCACCGTGGTCAGTTTTTTCATTGGGCTGCGCGATGCTATGCAGGTCTTAATCGCATGGATTATGCGGCTGGCGCCGCTGGGGATCTTTGGCTTGGTCTTTCCGTTGGCGGCCACCTTAGGCTTTGATGCTGTCCGAGCACTGGCGGTGTTTATTTTCCTAGCCTGCATGCTGATATTGGTTTTAGCCTTGAGCCTGTATCTAGTAGTCCACTTTTTTACCCAGGTGCCAATTCTAGATTTCGCAAGGCGAGCGTTGCCTGCTCAAATTATTGGATTTAGCACCCGCTCGTCACTGGCCGCACTGCCAGCAACCTTTGCTGCAGCCAAACAACTAGGAGCCACTAGCCATGTCAGCGGCTTAGTGCTGCCAGCCGCTGTGACCCTGCTTAAATTTGCCTCTCCTATTGCCCGCACATCTGGCACTTACTTTGTTGCTATCCTCTATGGCATTGATCTGAGTACTTATGAGCTATTTCTTATAGCCGCCGCCATCGGTGTGTTTAGTTTTTATTCTCCGGGTATACCAAGTGGCGGCCTACTTATAATGGCACCAGTTTATCTGTCACTTGGCTTGCCGGTTGAGGGCATAGGCATACTGATAGCAATCGATCTAGTTGTTGATATGTTTCTCACTGCCGCCAATGTAACAGCTAATATCGCCTCGACTCTGCTGTTGTCTCGCTAATTGTCTGGTCTAAAACCTTCACTGCCCAAGCATAGTTTGATTTAGGTCAAGATTCCTATCGGCCGCTGTTTTATGATTTCAATCTAGAGATTTGACCCTGCTATCCGGCGCTGCTCCAGTCTCAGTTAAGTCAAATATCGCCGAAATTAACCTAAAACAACTCAACCTAAGAAGGTCCATTATGGGTAAATTGAATCTACTGCTAGGGGCAACTGTTTCAGCAGGCCTATTACTAAGCTCAAGCCTGCAAGCCCAATCACTTGTAGAAGGTATCTATCAGTCCAAAGGCGATGCTAATGGCCAAGGCAAATGTACGCTAACCCTGCGCGGTGTCGATCAAGACCATAAATATGGCGATGAGCTGTTTGAGATCGAGTCCTCTGGCGATGGTGCTTGCGAGTGGAGCGCCGTGGGCCTGTCAAAAAGCTTTGCCATAAGTGCAGGCCTAATCAGCAGCGCCGGCGCTGCGGCGTTCGTCAAAGTTACCTTCCCTTACGGCCCGGCAGGCAACCACGCCGAAGTCACTGCCATTGATGCCGATGGCAGCCTACGCTTTAAAGAAACCTTTGTGAAGCAGGATAAAACCCTAACCGGTGGTGGCTAGAGAGACCTTAAGCCCCTGAGTGCTGAATCGCCTGCTGCTGCGGCTATGGGCCGGCATAGCTTTTGGCACCAGCTAACCCTTGGTTAACCCTTGACTGACACCTTAGAGGCTAACCAAGGGTTAGCTGATGCAAGTTTACCAAAACCTCGAGAAACCATTCCTCGCTAGGCTTGGCTGGGTTAAACTCAACCCCATGGCCTTTTCAAAGTACCCCTACCTCGATAATTCGCTCGATCAATCCCAACCCTCCCAAGATATTTTGAGCGTGAGCAGCCTCAACAAAATGGCTCGCAGCCTGCTTGAAGCTAATTTTCCCGCGGTGGTGGTTGAAGGAGAAATATCAAACCTTGCCAGACCGGCGTCGGGCCACTGGTACCTAACGCTGAAAGACAAATCGGCGCAGATTCGCTGCGCTATGTTTGCCGGCCAAAATCGCCTGCTGCGCTTCCAGCCTGAAAACGGGCAGCAAATTTTGGTGCGGGGAAAGCTCAGCCTGTACGAAGGCAGAGGTGACTACCAGCTGATAATTAACTCGATGGAAGAAGCTGGCAGCGGCGCTTTGCAAAGAGCGTTTGAAGAGCTCAAGGCTAAACTATTATCCCAAGGCCTGTTCGACGCCAAACACAAACAAACCATCGCCTCAAACTACAGGCACATAGGCCTCATCACTTCGGCCACGGGGGCCGCAGTGCACGACATGATCACGGTATTCGCCCGCCGCTCCCCCACCACTAAATTAACCCTGATTCCGGTTTCAGTCCAAGGCAACACTGCCCCCGGTGAGATAGTCAGCGCCATCGAAACAGCCAATCGGCTTGCTGCAACTTTACAGCTAGATGCCTTAATCGTTGGCCGCGGCGGCGGCTCGCTAGAAGATCTGCAGGCGTTTAATGATGAAAGTGTTGCGCGGGCGATTTTTGCCAGCCAGCTGCCAATTACCAGCGCCGTGGGTCATGAGGTAGATTTCTCCATCGCTGATTTCGTCGCCGATATGAGAGCGCCGACGCCTTCAGCAGCCGCCGAACTGATGAGTACATCTGCACAAGACCTATTGGAATCCCTGAAACGGCTGGAGTCCTCTCTAATCCAGCAGGTAAACGGCGCCCTAGGACAAACTTCTCAGCGCTTAATTTGGCTGCTAAAGCAATTGAAGCACCCTGGGCGACGACTGCAAGAACACGCCCAAACCTTAGACACTATTGAACTTCGACTGCAGCGTGCAGCCCGCTTAAAACTGGCTAACAATCAGGCCAAGCTGTTTGCAATGAATCAGAGGTTGCGCAGTCATTCCCCTAGGCAGCGTTTTAATCAGACCAACAACGATTTAATCCTGAAAACCAAAAGAATGCGGCACGCGGCGAACCGGCTGCTCAATACCAAACAAGCACAGCTGACGGCGCTAATTAGAAACTTAAATACTGTTAGCCCTCTGAGTACGCTTGCCAGAGGCTATAGCATTACCTTCGATGACGCTGCAGCGGTGGTTCGCGATATTCAATCTGTCAAACCTGGCAGTGAGATTGTCACTCAACTTGAGAATGGCAAGATCACTTCAAGGGTCGAGCGCATTGAGCCTAACCCCACCACCAGCAAAGCAAAATAACGCAATAGCCAACACTCATGTGATCCGGAGATATCTGGATTTTCGACTAAAACCAACCCTTGCCAAACCGCGCTACCCCTTTAGAGGAGATGCCTGCAGCTGACAAAAAACGTCAGCTTGACGCTATTTGTGACATTATCTAACGAATATTTAGGTGTAGGTAAATTTTACATTTAGCTTTTATATCAATAACTTATATGATTTTCGGGACAATTCTGGGCTAAAATCCCTCACCTACCCTGCATTAATGTGACACAGCTAACAAAACCCAGCGAGCATGACTTTCACTGGCTCTTTAAATGCTTATAGTGATTACCAAGGGCTAAGCAAACCAGCTCTAGTTGGCCCGGCGAGGCAAGCAAGCAAAGGCAAGTTCATCGCCTCAAAGTGCTTTCCAGGCTCCCGCTAAAAGACGAGACGTAATGCTTATGCTGTTTATTGAAAACCTGTTTATGCTGCTGTTCGGCCATGCACTGGCAGATTTTGTGCTTCAGCCAGAGGCGATGGGTTATGGCAAGAATCGTAACGATAAGATTCATGACAAAGAGCACAGCTTATTTCCCGTATGGTGGTATTGGCTAACGGCCCATGCCTTGGTTCACGGCGGGGTTGTTTTCTTGATTACCAACAGCCTAGTTTTTGCCCTTATCGAAACAGTCATTCATTGGTTCACTGACTATGCCAAATGCGAAGGCTGGATTGGCATGCACCAAGACCAAGGTATCCATATCGGTTGCAAAGTGGGCTACACGTTCTTTATGTAGTAGCAAAAGTAGCAGCAGATTAAGTATTAGCTCACAACCCTGCCTGCTACTGCATAAACCAGATGCACAAGCCTAAGCGAACTCAAAAGATGTGACTGCTTACGGCGAATTTAGTTACACTATCGCCCAACGTCACAATCGAATAGTCAAGCCGGGCAAATTAATGAACAAACGTGAACAACAGCGCATAGTTAAAGAGCAGAAAGAACAGGCCGCCAAAGCGCGCCAAAAAACCCAAACGCTGATAGCCAGAACCGTACTTTTCGGTGCGCTGCCGTTGCTGGTGCTGCTGGTGCTCTATACCTATCTCAGTCAAGGCCCTACCTACTCAACCGTAGAGATTGCTGAAAACGACCACCTACGGGGCAACCGCCAAAACCCGGTGAGCATTGTGGTCTATGCGGATTTCCAATGCCCTGCCTGCGCCACCGAGCATGAGACCATGACTGCGCTATGGCCGTCGGTCAGAGATAAAGCCCATCTAATATTTCGGCATTTCCCCATCACGGCTGCCCACCCTAACTCATGGGACGCATCGCTTTATGCCGAGGCAGCGGGAAAACAAGGCAAGTTCTGGGAAATGCATGACTTCCTCTTCGCAACTCAATCAATTTGGTCTACTTTGCGCCCAGCTGAGCCTGAGTTCGATGCCTACGCACTGGAACTGGATTTAGATATAGAACAGCTCAAACAGGATATAAAATCAGAGGAGGTTGTGAGTAAAATTCGCAATGATCAGCGTGGTGGCAATAACGCTGGTGTGTTGGCGACACCTGCGGTCTTCATCAATGGTCGCCTCCTCAGCAGGCCCACTAGAGAGCGAATAATTGAGGTTGTAGAAGAAGAATACGCTAACGCCGCGGGCTAGCCGGCGTGGCGCCGCATAATCGCTCTGAACCGTTTTAACAGCGATGCCGAGTCAGGCGTATCATCCACAGCGGCATGCAGAGAATCAGCCTGCAGCCCTTCACTGTTGATATCGTCACTGCGAGCCTTGATATAGGCTCGGGTGGTGGCGCCGCTAAACTCTGGGTGAAACTGAACTCCCCAAGTTAACTCCCCTAAGCTAAAACCATGGTTTGCATCTAAGCCATTAAAAGCCAAGCGCACTGCGCCAGGCGGCAATTGAGTGACCGACTGTTGGTGAGAGGCGTTGGCTTTGAACTGCCTAGGCAAACCTTTAAAAAGTGAATCTTCAGCTGCAGCATCTGTCAGATCAACTGTAACTGTCCCAATTTCTCTGCCGTTGGGATTGAAGTCGACCTTGCCTCCAAAAGCCCAAGCGATCAGCTGGTGGCCGTAACACACACCGAGGATAGGAATAGCTTGCTGGTGTGCCATCCGAATATAGTCGGCACCGATATAATTCCAGCTAGCAAGGTCTGTCACATAGGCAGGTGAACCCGTGATAATAATACCGCCAATGGACTGCAGTGGCGGCAGCGGTTCATTGCGATGCAGGGAGCGCACTACGGTATTGCTTGGCGTTACGCCGCAGCCACTGCGGAACCAATCCTCAAAGTCTGTGCCATTTTCTAGCAGTGCAGGAATGGTGTTGCCGGTTTTGATTATAAGTAGTGGCTTTGTCACTGTACTATTCACTAAGTCTGATGATTAAGTATACTCGCTAACGTATGCCGAGCGATGTCTATTGCTCAATGCAAAGCCTAAAGTTAATTGCTTGGCGGGCGTCAACTACACAATAGTATTCGCTAAGGCGACAGCAGAGGATCTGGTGATGATAGGAAGAATTGACAGCGTATTTGGCCGTGTGGGCGAGAATTTAAAAGACTCCAGCTGGCTGGTGTTCAGGATACTATCCTCGGCAATGTTTATGACCCACGGCTATGCCAAACTGCTGGGCGAAAATCCTCAGCCAATGACCGGCACCGGTATGACAAATATTGCGATCGGTGACCTTTTCTCCTACCCGCTGCCCATGGAAATTAATGCCCTTTTCATTGCGGGGGTAGTTGAGCTGGTTGGCGGCGGCCTAATCCTCATTGGATTGTGGACCCACCTTACGGCATTTATCGCATTCTTTATTATGGTCATGGCGTATTTAACGGCCCATCTGGCATGGTTCCCTACCCTCAATAACGGAGAGCTTGCTGCAATGTATATTCTGACCTATCTCATCTTGTTTAGTTATGGCCCTGGGCAGTTCAGCGTAGACACTTGGTTATCGGTAAGACGGCAAGAGAAACGGCAAGCTAAGGCAGACGGCATGTAGACGACTGAATTAGCTCGGTCCCTGTTTAGCCCTAGCTCTGCGCAAACAAAGCTAGGGTTCACTTGTTAAGAGGTTAGCTGGATAGATTGAAGGGCTATTCTGAATAATCAAAAAATGCTTTAGCCGCTTCGTATAGACTATAAACATCGACTTTTGAACTCACCGCGTAAGGCGTATGAATGGAAAGCAGCGGCACGCCAAAATCTATCACCTCAATATTCTGGCTTGAGAATTCCCCGCCAATAGTTCCACCACCTGCACTGCCAACCTTGTAGGTTATTGTTTGCCATGGCACTTCATTGTCATCAAGTAATTTACGGGTCCAAGCAACAAACTCTGAATTAGCGGTATTACCTTGACCGTAAAGCTTTAAGTTCACTCCATATCCTAGTTTCGGTGCGTTACCTAATTCCCAGGCGCCAGGGTTTTGTGGGTTCACCCCGGGGTTAACATCAATTGAAATAAATTTGGTGTTGCGTAGCGACTTCCTAAACACTGGCTCTCTGTAGTCTTCGCCTAGCTCGGAATACAGTAAGCGAGACAACAAATCGGCAAAATATTGGGAGTGGGCACCAGTGTTGTTTCGGTTTCCTACCTCTTCGTTGTCTACCAAGTAAGCCATCGTGGTTTTTTGCGGCCGATCTACTTCGGCAATGGCTCTAAGAGTGGCATAAGAAGCTAATCGGTCATCTTGGCCATAAGCGGCAATAAGACCTCTATCAAAACCGAGGTCGCGGGGAGCGCCGGCTGGGACTAACGACAACTCAGAAGACACCAAGTCAGCCTTAGTAACCCCATACTGGGATGCAAGGTACGCCAGCACCTGCTCCACGACTTCACCTCCTTCAACCGCATCAGGTATATGTCCAACCACTGGGTCTAAATCTTCTGGACCAATAAAATCTGCCAGCGATTTTGAGTTACGACTACGATCAACGTGGGGCGATAATTCTGGAATCATGAAAATTGGGTCGTTAGCATCAAGGCCAATTGATACAGGAACAACCGTTCCATCTTTCTTGTCGATTCGGCCCATTAAAGCAAGGGGCAAATTAGTCCATTGGTGGAACTTAATACCGCCGTGGTAGTTAGTTTGAAACAAGGCAAATTCGCTGTTGTCATACAGTGGACGGCCTTTTAATTCCAGCCTAGGAGAATCGATATGCGCCCCGACAATATGATACCCCTCGGTCAAAGACTCGGTTCCGATTACCAGCAAACTAACCGTTCTGTCCCTATTCACCTCATAGAGCTTGGCACCGGGCCTGAGTCTTGTATTCTCAGTTAGCTCGGAAAAACCATTAGCCTGGGCAAAAGCCACCGCTTGGGTGACGAAACTGAGCTCCGTTCGCGCCAAATGGATAAACGCTTTATAGTCTTCAGCAAAGGCAAACACCGCATCCCGCTGGGCTGGGGTCATTCCTACCCAAGAGGATTTGCAGTCTAGACTATCGACACAGCCGCTATCGTTTTGGGCCAAAGCTGCCGAGCTCATAAACATCATTAAACCTATGGCTGAGATTAATCTTTGCATTGTCATCACTTACCTCTAAGTTAAGGAAATACCAGTCGATTGCTTAAGGATTGGGGAATTGGTTTAAGCAATCAATAAATAAACTATTGTCTATATTACCGCCAGAAAGAATCACTGCAACTCGCAATCCTTTGATCGGCAGCTTATTGTGCAATATTGCAGCTAGAGCCACTGCCCCGCCAGGCTCGATTACCTGCTTTAGATATCGAAAGGCATAACTCACGGCGTGAGCTACTTCAGCTTCGGACACCACTAGAAATTGATCCACCAGCTTGGAATTGATCGCCCAGGTTAGCTCACCGGGCATAGTTGCCATTAAGGAGTCGCACAAGGTAGCTGAAGTGCCCGCAATTTTAACTCGCTCGCCGCTGCACTTGGATTGCCGATGATCGTCAAAGTGCTCGGGCTCAACACCGATAACCGCTGTTTTGGGTGAAAGCGCTTTCACGACAGTAGATACCCCTGCCATCAAACCGCCACCGCCCACAGGGCTTATGACGACATCGGGTGCCTGATGCCGACTCTGCAGCTGACGCATCAACTCGAGAGCACAGGTACCTTGCCCAGCAATAATATCAGGGTCATCAAACGCGGGCACCAATACCGCACCGGTCGAGGCGGCAATATCTGCAGCTAGCTGCTCTCTCGATTGCGTATGACGATCGTAAAAAAGTATTTCAGCGCCCAAGGCTTGGGTCGCGTTCTTCTTGATATTGGGCGCGTCCGACGGCATGACAATAGTTGCGTGCATACCAAGTAATTTAGCCGCATAGGCTATACCTTGGGCATGATTGCCGGACGAAAACGCGACGACGCCTTTGGCCTTTTCTGCCGCATTTAACTGACACAAGCGATTGTAGGCGCCCCTAAATTT
Source organism: uncultured Pseudohongiella sp. (assembly GCA_964352445.1). GTDB lineage: Bacteria > Pseudomonadota > Gammaproteobacteria > Pseudomonadales > Pseudohongiellaceae > UBA9145. The sequence continues at coordinate 86,493 of CAYGSO010000009.1, forward strand.
AAAGGCCCCAATGTGCTGCTGATTTTCTAATTTGAAGAATATTTCTGCTTGCAGTGCCTCATTGAGATAATGAGATTGACTAACCGGAGTCTCGACAGCTGCGTGAACTATACGCGCAGCTGCGTCTTCAATGTCTTTAATATTCACAACCATGAGAAACGATTCTCCAATAACTAGTTAGTCTCTATTGGAAAGCTTGCGGCTATTTGCTATGCGCCTATTTCTAGCCACTTTCCGCGGTGATAAATCTTGGTCTTTTTTAGTGAACGGGTTGCCATCGCTCTTCAGCTCTATGCGGATCGGCGTGCCTTCAAGCTTCAGGGCTTTGCGGAATGATTTTTCCAAATAGCGTATGTAGTGCGCGGGGACTTTATCAGTCTGCTTGCCATGAATAACTATAATAGGCGGATTGTGCCCCCCAGCATGAGCATAGCGCAGTTTGATCCGGCGGTTGTTGATGACCGGCGGTGCGTGATCTGTGACTACGTCCTGCAGCACCTTCGTTAGAACATTGGTATGCAAGGCTTTGTTGGCAGACTCATAGGCGCGGTGAATGGATTTATAGATATCGCCAACACCGGTACCATGCAGTGCCGAAATATAGTGAATTGTTGCAAAATCCACGAAGGTAAAGCGTCGCCGAATCTCAGTCTTAACGAATTCCTTTTCCGCCTGCTCCATACCGTCCCATTTGTTGATGGCAATGACCAACCCACGGCCACTATCCAAAACATAGCCCAGCAGGTGAAGATCTTGCTCAACCACTCCGGTTCTAGCATCAACTATGAGCACCACCACATTTGCATCTTCTATGGCTTGCAAAGACTTAACCACCGAAAATTTTTCCACGGTTTCAATAGTTTTTCCGCGCCGCCGAATACCTGCCGTGTCGATCAGAGTATAGTCTTGATCACGGCGGGTAAATGGGATGTAAACACTGTCTCTGGTCGTGCCGGGCTGATCATAAACAATAACTCGATCTTCACCCAGCATACGGTTTACTAAAGTGGATTTACCGACATTAGGCCGTCCGGCAATAGCGATTTTAATACCGTGAGCAACAACACCCTCAGCCTCGCCTTCCGCTACAGTCCAAGACTCTTCCAAGACTTGGGTCAGCATTTGGGTGACACCCTTCCCTTGGGTAGCGGTAATGGGAAAAACCTGCGCCATACCCAGTGCATAAAACTCTGACATCGCCTGATCGGGGTCTAAGCCGTCAACTTTGTTGACAACCAAGTAACTGGTTTTGTTGTTCTTGCGTAGATAATTGAGGATTAAAGTGTCGTCTGGGGTTAGGCCGTCCCGAGCATCGACTAAGAACAAGCAAATATTGGCCTCATCAATTGCAAGCAATGACTGCGCCGCCATTGCTGCGTCTATGCCCTCTTCATAGCCCGTAATGCCGCCCGTATCGATAGCAATGAATGGTTTTCCAGCCACGATACCTTCACCGTACTTCCTATCCCGGGTCAGCCCCGGAATATTAGCCACAAGCGCGTCTCGACTCTTAGTTAAGCGATTAAAAAGGGTAGACTTTCCAACGTTTGGACGACCAACGAGTGCTATAACTGGCCGCATGATTTAGACCTTCAGAATGAATTCGAATTTAATGTTTTATTGGAGTGAAAGAGAGACTAAACGGCCACTGTTACCGTAGACATAGAGCTTGTCATTGGCAGGGATTAGATTAGCCCGTATGCCATCGTTGTCGATTTGAGTCCGGCCAACGATAGTGCCGTCCACCTGTGAGATTAAGTGGACATACCCTTCGAAATCAGCAATAGCGATATAGTTACCAATGGCTGTTGGCGCTGTTATGGCTCTAAACTCTAGATCGTCGTTTTCCCAGACCAAGTCCTCACTGTTGTCTCTTACAGCAACCACATGGCTTTTATCGTTACTGTAATACAAATTTCCAAAGCCTCGGGTTAAGCCATGGAAACTTGACGCCTCTTTACCCCAAACGATGCGACCGGTGGCCACATCAAATGCCATTAAGTTGCCTTGATAGCTGGAGGCAAGAATTCGACTACCGTCTAATAGCAGATCGCCGTCAACATCAATTACGCGATCAATGTCGTAACGGCCCTCAGGAATTGCGACGCGCTCTTCCCAGCGAAATACGCCGTCTTGAGCGGCAACAGACACTAGCGTGCCATTACTAAAACCAGCAACCACTGAGCCTCCGCCCGCAAACAGCGGCCGGCTAGTGCCCCGTAGGGTGAGTGCCGGTAAATTCGACTCATAAATCCAGCGCTGTTCACCTGACTCAAAATCTAGCGCCACCAGTTTGTCGTCCACCGTCTGCGCAACGACTACATTGCCATTGGTTTGCGGCGCCGACAGCACTTCGCTGGAAACCGTCGTGCGCCACCTAATTTCACCATCGCTCTGGTTAAGGACGACGACTTCGGCGTCCTCCGTTCCCACCATCACGACACCATTTCCAGCCCCGACGCCGCCTGTAATAGACAGGCTAAGGCGCTGGCGCCAGCGCACTGAACCGTTGGCTGTATCAACGGCAACGATAGTTCCATCCTCGCTGGCGGCATAGACAGTCGCACCATCGACTACCGGTGTAATCTCGTTGTATTTTCCACCTTGGCCGTTACCAACATTTAGGCTCCAGTCACGCCGAAGATTCACTTGGCGATTGATATCGACTAATTCTTTTGGGGGATCGACTTCGTCATCAGAAAACCAAGTCAGCGGGTTATAGCTAAATCCAGAACATCCGGTTAAGAACAGTAGGCTCAGCGTCACGCAAACTTTTGCAGTGACAGTGAGATAGCCAAACATAGGGGTGGCGGTCTTAAAGTTCATTAACTATCGTCAGCCAAGTTATCTAGCTTCATGCGCAGTCCATCGCTGTTGGAACCGACTTGCTGCGCAGCCTGATAGGATTCTCTAGCTTCTAGAGTTCTACCTAAGGCAAGGTAAATATCCCCCTGCAATTCGGCAAAACCTGCTTCAAAGTCTTCCGGCGCTATACTAGTAGCAACTGCAAGCGCGGCCTCGTAATCACCCTTAGCGAGCAAAACTCGGCCCAGACGTAACGTCGTAGTAAGCTGCAGTCCGACATCGGGAGAGACTAAAAGTCCGCTTCTAGGATTATCTAAAATCCATCTAAGAGACTCCTCGGCTGCCTGCAAATCTGAACCCAGCACTTGTTGCTGAGCCGCAAATAGCGCTGCAAACCGCGCATAGGAAGTTGCGCTGTGCTCCTGCCTTAGTTCCATGGCCAAATCGATAATGGGCTGCGCGTTCACGCCACTGGCAGTGGCTTCAGGGTCAGTATTGACCAGGACTAGAATCTCTTCATAAATATCTGACGCTGCATTGGATTGCTCAGTCTGGGAGCTCTGCCAGAATGTCCAACCTCCATAACCACCGACAATCACCACCACGGCCAACATGAGCTGCCTACCGTTTTCTTCCCACCACTTCTTGAGGGCTTCAATTGTTTCTTCTTCTGCCGCGTTAATCGCCACGACTTACTCCTATTTCTGCCTGCACGCTTAGCTAAACTGGGGGTGTCGCTACAACGCTAGTTACAGCTCAACGTCGCTATATTCCACAGCGACAGTTGAGCTTCCAAATTAAGACCGCGATTTTACCTGTTTGTTCGGACACTCGCACGACAATGTGCAGATTCATTATGAAATGCTTAGAAATTCAGCCAATTTGGCTTCAATTTCTGCAATATTGACGATTTCGCTATCACTGGCATCATCAAGACGGCGTATTTTGACGGATTCGCCGCCGGCAGCCTCATTATCGGCCTGCTCTAAAATCAAAGCAACATCAGCACCGCTGGCGTAAGCACGCTTTAGCTGAGCATTGAACTTACCACCGCCACAGTGATGCAAGATTCCCAGCTGCGGGAAACGCGCTCGTAATTGCTGGGTCAGCTGTAAGCTCTTGGCTGTAAGACCCTCACCGAGGGTTACGACATACAGATCTATCGGCTTTAGGCTAGCAACAGGCACCTTACCCAATTCATCCAACATGAGGACAATTCGTTCTTCACCAATGGCAAAACCAGCCGCAAGTGTTGACTTGCCACCCAATTGCTCCACTAAGCCGTCATATCTGCCGCCGCCACATACCGCGCTTTGAGCCCCTAAGATGTCGGTGGTCCACTCAAAAACACAGTTGTTATAGTAATCTAGCCCTCGCACGAGCTTAGCGTTTTCAACATAGGAAATACCAACAGCATCGAGCAGCTGTTTTAACTGCACATAATGCTCGCTACTCGACTGGCCAACAAAATCAGCAAGCTTAGGGGCATCATGCAGGGCAGCCTGTACCTGGGGGTTTTTCGAATCTAGCACCCGCATGGGATTGCTAAACATACGGCGCTTGGCATCTTCATCTAACTTATCTGTCTGCGACTGCAGATACTCAGTTAAGGCGGCGGCATAGTTTTTACGGTCTTGAGAGCTGCCAATATTATTAATTTCCAAACTAAGATGATCTAAGATATCCAGCTCTTGCCAAAGGGCTTGAGAGAGTGCAATGACTTCTGCGTCAATATCCGGACCAGGCATGCCAAAGGCTTCGACACCAAATTGATGGAACTGGCGGTAGCGCCCTTTTTGCGGCCGCTCGTGTCGAAACATGGGCCCGTGATACCACAGCCGCTGCTGTTGATTGTAAAGCAGACCATGCTGATCAGCCGCCCGCACACACACCGCCGTGCCTTCGGGGCGCAGGCTTAGGTTATCGCCATTGCGGTCATCGAAGCTGTACATTTCCTTCTCAACAATATCAGTCACCTCGCCAATGGAGCGCTTAAATAGCTGAGTTTGTTCGACAATAGGAAAGCGTATTTCTTGATAGGCAAAGCGCAACACGACGCGCCTGAAAGCCGCTTCTAGGTATTGCCAGGTCAGAATTTGAGCGGGGAGGATGTCATTCATCCCTCTGATTGCTTGTATTTTAGCCATAGTCGTATTGTTTACTGCTTGCTCGTGGCAATAATGTCTTTTTCAGCGGCTTGTTTTTTTGCCACTCTTGCCCGAACCATAGCTTCAAGCTCATCCACGAGGTTTTCATTGCTAATTTTGTGGTTTGGCTCGCCTTCGATATAGGCCAGATTGCTCGGGCTTGCCCCGGTCAAGCCGATTTCGGCCACCTTCGCTTCACCCGGACCATTAACAATGCAGCCAATTACAGCCACGTCGATCGGCGTTGTAATATCTTCGAGGCGAGATTCAAGTTCGTTGACCACTGAAATCACATCGAAGTTTTGCCTTGAACAGCTTGGACAGGCCACCAAATTAACGCCTTTGTGCCGCAGCCCTAAGCTCTTCAAAATATCAAAGCCTACCTTCACTTCCTCAACCGGATCCGCGGCCAAGGAAATTCTAATGGTATCGCCAATACCATCCATTAGCAGCGCCCCTAGCCCTATTGCTGATTTTACTGTGCCCGAGCGTAAACCACCCGCCTCGGTAATACCTAAATGGAATGGCTGGTCTATTTGCGTAGCAAGGGAACGGTAAGCACTTAGGGTCATGAATATTTCTGAAGCTTTCATGCTGATTTTAAAATTATCGAAATTAAGCCGATCCAATATATCTATTTGGATCATGGCTGACTCAACCATTGCTTCTGCACTGGGTTCTTTATATTTGCGCAATAAGTTTTTGCCTAAAGACCCCGCATTTATGCCTATTCGAAGAGGGATACCTTTGTCTTTAGCGCTATCTACCACAGCGCGGGTTCTGGCTTCCGAACCGATATTGCCAGGATTAATCCGCAAACAATCAACGCCGTAGTCCAATACTTTTAAAGCAATCCGATAGTCAAAATGGATATCGGCAACAAGCGGCACTTTGACCTGTGACCTGATTTGCTTAAACGCCTCAGCCGCATCCATGGTCGGCACGGACACCCTGACGATATCGACGCCGGCGTTTACCAGCTTTTGAATTTGCCCCAACGTTGCCGCCACATCTGTGGTTTCGGTGTTGGTCATGCTCTGCACAGAAATAGGCGAATCGCCACCCACAGCCACATTGCCAACCATAATCTGTCGTGTTTTGCGTCGCTTGATAAAAGAGTCGCCTCTCATTGTTCTAGCCCTACAGTAAGTCTTGCAGAATTGTCGACACGGATATCGTCACTAACATCAATGCTGTTGCCGTTAAGGGTAAGCTCTGCGAAAGGCGCATCACCCAGAAGCACGTTAAAAGGCGCCGTGCCTTTAACTTCTAGTGTATCGCCGGTCTCAAGTAGATCCCGGTATATCTGACCTTGAGAAGTGTCGCTTATTTCAACCCAACTTGCCCCTGAAAAGTTTATCAGCAGCACATCATCACCTACTGCTTCCACGTAGATAAGTTGATCGCTAATATTGATTTGGGCTGTGACAGCACTTGGAATTTCGCCGCCGCCAGTTACCGCCACGTCGCTAGCAGCATCAGCCACAGCGGCTTCAGTTTCAGACAAACTGGTTTGAACAGCTTCTGTTAAACCTTCATCAGTAAGGGTGACAGCCTCAACAAGAGCCGTCGCTGCTTCACTAACCACGAGCTGCTGACTCATCTCAGGATTGCCATTTATCGATTGGGCTTGATCCACAGCGCTTGGTGTTTGCTCAACTAGAGCCGTTGTTTGAGCAGCAGTAGCCGATGCCAGCTGCGATGACTCGCGCCCAGAGTCAGCTATTGATTCAGCTGTAGCTTGCACAACAGGCTCAACGATCGGTTGCGCAATCGATTGCACACCGGCGCTAATCACCGCCTCAGATTCAGGTTCATTGCCTGAAAAATTAGCGAACCAAAGCCCAACAAATAGCGCTACAAACAGCACAACTGAGGCTATCACCCAAGGCCGGTTTTTATCCTTGCGCCGACGAACTTGGATACGCGTTTTCTCTTTAGCAACATCCAGCTGCTTCGCAACGTAAGCGTTGTAACCTGACATCACTAGCTCAACGTCCATGCCAAGTAGCATGGCATAGCTCTTGATATATCCTTTGGCGAAAACATTGCCAGGCAATTTTTCAAAGCTATTAGACTCTATAGCGCGTATATAATGCATGGTGATATGGAGGTCATCCGCGACCTGTTTCTCAGTTAATCCTTGCCGCTGCCGCTCGGCGTTTAAAAGCTCGCCGGCATCTGGCAGACCTTGCGCCGCAAAATCTGGATTTTCCTGCACGCTATCGTCTGAATTATTTTGAGCTGTCATTTTGCATAGCTTGATAGACCTGATACTCAGGCGAATCTTGATATAAGGTGGTAAGCAGCAATGAAAAATCCCTTACGATCTTTTCGTTCTGGAACTTCCCTTCAATGAGAACTCCTGCGAGCAATGCTTTCGGGGAATGAGGCAGGTTATAAAAAGCCACAGTTGTCAAATATTGGCTAAAGGCCATGCGCGCGGCTTGCCAGTTTTCCTGATCATAGCGAATTCGCGCCAGCTCTAGGGATGAGAGATAAAGGTTAGAGTTTAACTGTAAGGCTCTTTGAAACGCAGCCGCGGCTTCGGGCTTTTTATCAACCATCAAAGCACTGCGACCTAGATTTTCGAATGCTGTCGCCCTGCCCTCGTAAGTGCTATCCGTCACAACTTGCTCTAGTTGCGCATAGGCTTCGGCGTAGTCTTGTTGACTGAACAATAAAGCGGCGTAGTTGTTCCTGGCGCGGGAATTATTTTTATCCAAACTAATAGCGCGACGAAAGTTTTCAGCGGCTAATTCAATGTCCCCTTCCCGCTGAAACACCATCGCAAGCACCGTGAAGGCCGCCGAATGGCGAGGATCTATACGAAGCGCGTTGTTGGCGTTGCGTCTAGCGCCGGCCATATCACCAGCATCAAAATACCCCGCCGCCAAGTTGATATAGTCTTCGATCGCTTGTGATTCTGACGCGACCGTGTTGAAACCGCCGGTGGTTGTGGTTACGCAGCCACTGACAAACACGGCCATACACACAGCCACAACACCACATCTGAGCCGTGACAGTATAAACTTTGCGTTAACCCGATTAGTCATTGCGTTGGCCTGAAACAAATTAAATATCCTTTACAGTCTGTCGGCAGAAACGGCTAAATTATCAGTTCGACCAAAGTCTTTTGTCTTCAGCGCTGAGGCAGCTCTATGCCTTAGGCTGCGCTTGGTCTGATCATTCACCGCCCCCACTAACTGGCCACACGCCGCGCCAATGTCATCTGCGCGGGTCGTGCGCACGGTTACTGTGTAACCTGCTTTTTGCAGTATCTGACGAAAGTTAGTCACCGATGACCCGCTGGGAGTTCGGTAATCACTCATTTCAAACGGATTAAATGGGATTATATTGATCTTGCAGGGAAAGTCTTTTAACAACTGCGCTAACTCTCGCGCATGTTGGCGATGGTCATTAACACCTGCGATCATTGTGTACTCAATCACCGGTACTCGCTTGTCCGGCAAGCTTGCCATATAACCGGAAACGGATCGCAGCAATTCTGCAATAGGGTATTTCTTGTTGATAGGTACCAATTGATTGCGTAATTCATCATTGGGCGCATGGAGAGAGACAGCCAGTGACGCGTCTGTATAGTCCTTCAGTTTATCAATCGCCGGCACGACGCCAGAAGTACTAATAGTTACCTTGCGCTTCGACAATCCATAGGCACAGTCTTCCATCATGATTGAAATGGCTTCCATGACCGGATCAAAATTTAACAGCGGTTCACCCATTCCCATCATGACAACATTGCTAATGGGCCGATTGGCTTTTTCTGCGAAGCCACCTAACTCTTTAACAGCCCACCACAACTGGCCCACGATCTCGGCCACTGTGAGGTTACTATTGAAACCCTGCTTACCCGTGGCGCAGAAACTGCAGTCCAAGGAGCAACCGGCCTGTGACGAAATGCACAAGGTACCCCGAGTGGCCTCCGGAATGAAGACCATCTCTACCCTGCTACCACTGGCCACTTCGACGATCCATTTTCTAGAGCCGTCGGCGGAAGCATAATCTTCTACAATGGTAGGGAATTTAATTTGAGTTGTGTCGAGCAGCTTAGAGCGCAATGACTTACTGATGTCAGTCATTGCCTCTAGGTCTGTGATACCGCGCTGATGAATCCACTTAAGAACTTGATCAGCGTGAAAAGGCTTTTCGCCTAACTGGGCGAATAGCGCCCGCAGTTTGGTTCGGCTGAGTCCAGCAAGATTTGGAAGTGATGTTTGAATCATACTAACCTAACCTCTGCGAGCGAACTATTTTACGAACAGAGTTCGTCTGCGCTGAAAAAGTAAGAAACTTCTCGCTCTGCTGATGTAGTGGAATCTGAACCGTGCACCGCGTTCGCATCAATTGAAACTGCAAAATCAGCTCTAATCGTTCCTGCGGCTGCTTCAGTTGGGTTAGTTGCCCCCATCAGCTCACGGTTCGTAGCGACGGCGTTTTCGCCTTCAAGCACCTGAACCATTACCGGGCCAGAAGTCATGAATTCAATTAGGTCACCAAAAAACGACCTACCTTCATGTTCAGCATAGAAACCACCCGCAGACTTGTCGTCCAACTGTAGCATTTTTGCAGCAACAATTTTTAGACCCGCTTTCTCAAAACGGCTGTAGATCTCGCCAATCACGTTCTTGGCAACAGCATCAGGTTTAATAATAGATAAAGTTCGTTCGATCGCCATCATAGCTCCCAGTAAAATAGGTATTTCAAAAGAGCGCGCATTATACGCGCAAATACTGGTATTTTGTACGCTAATTAGGATAAAAAACCCTGTAATTCAAGGTTTTATTCGATGAATCCTACAATCTAGGCCACTTGCAAGGCCTCTAAGTTTTCTCGTCGCTGGGATCTGGCTGGCTGCAGAATTCATCTATGGCTCAGAGCCGGTGATACTGATCTGAAAAACTAAGGGTTCGCGGGCAACCTACGGGGTAGTCGTCTGCGCAGGTTTTGGTAATGTGGCACTTATGGCCTATTTCATGGCCTATTTCCAGCTGGAACCTTAACCCTGGCAGTCAAGCACTAGCCGAGGCCGCTGGCTGAACCAGGCACAACCCCCTAAGCTGCGACAATACTGACTGATAGCGCCCCCCACAACCTCTCACTGCAGCGCCTAGCATGACTAACAGCGCAGCGGCGTTGCCATCTACAGCAACAAAATTGGGCGGGTTTTCTCAATCATCAAGGGCGTTATCGTTACAAACCATGCTTGTTGCGGCTATTTAGTGAGCAGCCCCTTGCAAAGAATTACCATCAACACCCTCTTGAAACTTATGCCATGCTGGCGATAAATCTCGCAGTTTGGCGACGGCTTCGCATATCTTTACAATTGAATAGTCAATTTCTTCTTCTGTCGTAAACCGGCCGATAGACAAACGCAGCGAGCTATGGGCCAATTCGTCATCAAGCCCCAAAGCCCGCAATACGTAAGAGGGCTCGAGACTGGCTGAAGTACATGCAGAACCTGAAGATAAGGCTAGGTCTCTGAGCGCCATCATTAGCGACTCACCATCGACATAGCTGAAGCTGATATTTAAATTTCCCGCGACTCGAGCGTCTAAGTCACCGTTAACTTGCACAGCTGCCATTTCTTGAAGCCCGTCTAGCAAACGCTTACGCAGCGCCATAACCCGAGCATTTTCCTGGGCCATTTCTTCTTTGGCAAGACGGTAAGCTTCGCCCATGCCGACAATTTGATGGGTTGCTAAGGTACCAGAACGCATACCTCGTTCATGCCCGCCGCCATGCATCTGTGGCTCAATTCGAACCTGCGGATTTTTGCGCACAAATAATGCGCCGATACCTTTGGGACCGTAGGTTTTATGGGAGGTCAAAGACATTAGATCCACCTTCATGGCCGCCATATCTATTTCTGCTTTACCCGTGCTTTGCGCCCCATCGACATGCAGAAGCACGCCTTTCTCCCGGGTGACTTCGCCAATAGCAGCAATATCATTAATCACCCCAATTTCGTTATTCACGTGCATCAAAGAGACTAAAATGGTGTCCGGGCGAATCGCCGCCGCCACGGCTTCCGGGGTTATTAGGCCTTTATCTGAAGGATCTAGGTAAGTCACTTCATAGCCTTCTCGCTCCAGCTGCCCGCAGCTGTCGAGCACAGCTTTGTGTTCAATCTTAGAGGTGATGATGTGCTTGCCCTTATCTTTGTAAAAGTGGGCGGCCCCTTTAATAGCCAGATTGTCCGATTCTGTCGCGCCTGAAGTCCATACTATTTCCCGAGGATCGCTGTTGATCAAATCAGCAACTTGGCGCCGAGCAGCTTCAACTGCTTCTTCCGCTTTCCAACCAAACATATGGGAGCGCGATGCTGGGTTGCCGAAATTTGCTTCTAGGGTTAAACATTCTGCCATTTTAGCCGCGACTCTAGGGTCACAGGGAGTGGTCGATGAATAGTCCAAATAAATCGGCAAATGCATGTAGATATGACTCCAATAATAAACTGTATTAAATGCTAGCCAGCGCAACTCGATTGCAGTCTAGACTGCCTGTTTCTGCCACCGTCTCGCGGACTAAAACCTGCCTGCTATCTTGTTGCTCGACTATTTTCTTGGCTCCCTGCTTGGCGGCTAAATCAGCGAGACTACTTTTTTCAAAGAAATGCTGGTTGTACTGGCTCAAGACGTCCCTAAAGTGGTGAGTAAGATAAGATCTACCGCTCTGGCAATTATTGGCGCCTTGGCAGCATCAATTAATTCATCCACCGCGTCGACAATTTGGGCGATGAAAATGCCGTCAGCGTCACGCTTTAAGATGTATCCACCGCTTGAGCCACGAACGTTTTTAACAATGCACGTTGGCACGGTTTAGACCAGATAAGACAGTGAAATGACTTGTCGCTGAGAGAATTCAGCTAGGCTGATCGGGCTTTTTCTCTCTTCAGGGTAAGGTCAACCATCGCTGTTACTGCGTATTGGCCCTTTATCGTTGAGCCCATAGCATCGCCTTTACACTGCTTTAACAGGGCAAAGATTATCAAATACCTAAGTAATTTAGTCAATTATTCGCCAGAGGCGAATTTCCACTCAAAAATGATAATAATGTTTCTAAAAATCAGTTACTTGGGAGTTTCGTAAACAACGGTGGACGGGGCTTTGCCAATATCTGGGGCGACACTGCGGCCTAAAGCCCTTGCCAGCAAGGCGATAATGGCGAGATGGTGTGTACTGTGGGTCACCAAACTCATGAGCTCGCGCTCTGCCGTGCTCGAAACTTGAGCCGTAAGCCCTTGCTGGTGCACGGTTTCTGCGATGATAAGCTGCGAACTTCGAACTTGGTTTAACTCCAAGCCATCCAATTGACTCAGGGCCGAGGCAAGGGCGAACCTCGCAGACTCGAGACTATTTTCCACAGATTTGTCGCGTCCCCTCCGATCATAATCAATGTGCTGTTTGGGCAGGCCCTGAAAAAAACTCTGGAATCGATCCAGGATGTGTCTCACATGCCCACCAATTGAGGATGAATGACTATCGCTGGCCTGATAATCAGACTCACTCAGGCAATTCAGCAGTTCTTGGCATTGAGATAAGCTGAATTGGCAGCCCGACTTGAGCTTGCGCACCTCATCAAGGTAACTATCGTTCGGGGCCATCTGATTGAGATTTTTCATAAGGTCTTCACCGCGGGTCACGCTTTCACGCCGAATTTTAGCGCAACTCGGGATTTGTCCGAGTTTAACACAACAAAGCGCCAATCGAGTCGTTCTGTAGGCACTGACACAGCGCCCAGAGAAGTGCATACTCAGCAACTAATTTGATCAGCGTTGATGCTACAAAGGTTTAGACCCTGAAGGTCAGCGCTTTATTGCAGCCGCCACTTAATTTTCGAGAGCCTCGAAGCCATGTCTAGCCCCACTGCTTTGGTTTGCGGCGGCAGCAGCCCGTGTCAGAGCCCCAAACTATGAAAGCAGATTTACATTGCCACAGTTATTTTTCCGACGGTAAGCATTCACCGAAGTTTCTAATCGACTTAGCGAGCCAAAACCGGCTGACCCATTTAGCCATCACCGACCATGATTGCGTGACTGTGGACCATGAACTAATTACCAACGCTCTGCCACTTCAGCTGATAGCGGGGGTAGAGATCTCTTGCCAATGGAATGACCATGAAATCCATCTTGTAGGACTTGCGTTCGATCCAGACAATGAGCCCCTACTGGCAGCGCTTGCCACACAGCGCCAGCAAAGGCGCGAGCGCGTGTTCAAGATGGCAGAAAAATTGCCGGACAACCACTGCGCAGCGCTTAAAAGCTATATCCAAGCCCTACCTTGCATTGCTTACACCCGCACTCATATAGCCGACTACCTGATTCAAGCCGGTTTGTGTAAAAACCATGAGCAAGCATTCAAAAAATATTTGACCAGGCGAGGCAAGATATTCGAGCCAATTCAATGGATGGCCTTAGCAACAGCAATAGATCTGGTCCATAAGGCCGGCGGTGTCACAGTGCTTGCTCATCCGAGCCGGTATCGATTCACCAGAACCAAACTCAAAAAACTGCTGACAGATTTTGCCGGACATGGGGGTACCGGATTGGAGACTTCTTATTCTAATCTTGATCCAGCAAGTCGTGGCCAGCTAACAATCCTAGCGGAGGAAATGGGACTTAGGGTTTCGAGCGGGTCAGATTTTCACAGCGATGTAAATCATTGGACAAGTATTGGCAAATTTCCTGTGATCCCAGCAGACACAAAAAATGCCATCTGGAATCATCCAAGATGGCATTCGTTGAGCGAACCTAACTAAGCATTGGCCCGGACGAGCAGCCTAGACAGATTATCGGCGCCGGATAGAGGCGACGACATCGCGAAAAATATCTAGCAGAGTTTCGTGTTTGTAGTCGGTGAACTCTCCTGCGTCCATGAACACGCCATGCTCTTCGCAGGCTTCATATTCTAGATGCTTTTGCTTCGGGTCATTTATTTTTTTCATTGGCTTGCTGCATCGCGGACACTGTATATCTCGAACGGTATTGTAGGTTTTACCAACATCAGGGTCGCCACTGTCCGCAAAGTCTGCCATCCAGTCCCCTTTCAATTGCTCAGCCTCACCATTGTCGAACCAAAGGCCTTTGCAACTATTGCACTTATCGATAACGACCTTACCGTGCAGTGTCTCGATTTTTAGTTCCTGCATATCAGAATTGCATTTTGGGCAGTCCATCTTCTTTTCCTCCAATGGGGCTTCTTATTATCTAAGACTATTGTTACAAATTTACTCACACTGCCTTCAAAGCAGGAATATGCTGGAATTTCGCCTCGGCGATAGACACACACTGCGATGATTCTATAAGAAATTTCCCCTGAAAACCAAACCAAATTAAACCCAGTCAGTCAGAAGACAAACTTAACAGACTTGTTAAGTAACAGTTCACATTAAAATCGCTATATTGGGTTCGAACAACTGGCAGGTTTTCATCGCCCTCTCCAACGGAATATCAATTATGTTAGCTCTTCGGAAATTTTGCTTTTGCCTTACGCTGCTAGCCGCATCGCCTAGTTTTGCCCTTTCTGGCGCCGACAATGTAAGCAGTGCCTGCGCTACTCTAGAGTTTATGGCCAAGATGGTCGCCTTGAATCTATTGTTACCCGCCGATGCTGATGACATTAACGCGCTCGCCCACATGGAACGGGATCTCGCCGAACTTAACCGAATAGTCTGCCAACCCGTTATCTTAACTGTCTACACCAGACGCGGTAGCTTTTATGAAAACGGCAGGCTCGTCTCGAGGGACCTATACCGACAGCCTTGGCACTTTCCGAGCGGCCAGCTATTTATGGCCGAACCAGGTGAGGATACAACGATTTACTACCCTAACGGCCAAATTATGGCCTATCACTGGATGCACGGTGACCAAGCAATTTTTTGGCCAAACGGCGACCTTGCAACCAACTACTTTTGGGCCCAGGACGTTACATGGTATTACCCAGACGGTCAGATTATTACCTATGAAGCCGGACTGAGCGGTGGTCGATGGTTTTACCCATTTCCAAGACTAGATGGGCGCATTGGGCAAGAGGTGATTTCTAGCAATTGGGGCCAAGACGAAGAAGACTTTACGTTTCTGAATTTCGACACAGACGGCAGGTTAATAACCACCAGAGAAAGGATTCGCAGAAAACTAATATTCAGTGACTATGACTTGTTGGATGTGCCTGGCGTCTTGTTACTGATAACCCGGCTCTACCAAAATTCAGACTCAGCCAAGCTGTTCACTCCAGCAGACGTCAATATAACTGGGGTACCATTTTAACCAAGTTACTCAAACTGTGACCACATCCGGTAACTGCCATGGCCGGTTAGTAAGTATAAACAATAGACTTTGCCTGCAGCTCTAACGCATCAAGATCGCCATTTTGACAAAGGGCTAAGTCTAGTTTATTGAGCACAAATACTTTATCAGCGCGCTCGCCGGTTTCACTGTTTTCACCCAATCCAGTGAGCACTAGCGATATGTTTTCATCGCTTGGTACTTCTCGCAGCGTCGCCCCGTAAGCGCACAGTGATGAAAACAGGTCATGCTCAAACGCCACGATATCAGTCTCTAACTGTTCGGAGAAATCGGCTTGAGCTTGCTCTGAAAGCGCTTTTAACTCTGCCGCCTTTGCAAGTGCTTGTTGCTTCAACGGCTCTACTGCGGCTAACAGAGAATCAAAATCTGCCTGCAGCTTGGTCTCTGTCGCTTGGGATATTTGCGCCTGAGAACTTTGCAAACTGTTTGCCATTTCTCGAATCTGCGCTGCGCGCTGTTGAGACGCTTTTCTTAAGGCGTCAATCTCTAGCTGCAGCGCATCATAATCTTCCGGCCCCACACTGCCTAAATTACGCAATGATCGAGCCGCTTCAGATGCCTGTTGTAGCGCAGAGCCCATGACCAAGGAGTAATCAATGTTCGCTATTCTATCCATCATTTGCTGGTAAACCTCGCCGGCTTGCTCAGCGGCATCTGCGCTGGACTCAACCATCGCAGTAGTATTTTCTTGCGCACTGCGGGCAACACTCTCAAACGGGTTTACTCTCGACTGCAAAGACTGCATCGCCAAGTTCAGCGAACCAAGGCCAGCTCGGTTGCGCTTGTTGGCAAGGGGCGTCCGAATTTCAAACACTGCACCTTGGCCAACCAAATAGCTACCCTGCACGCCGCCTAGCTGCATGCCAAACAACCCGCTGCTCTGATTCAACTCGAGGGCATCTTCAAGAATGCCAGAAAAAATTGTAATGTTCTCTTTAACGACGCTGACATCCACTTCTTCTGCCTGAGAAACGGCGGTAAGGGACACAACTGAAAATAGCAGCAGCGATAAACCGAGCTTCATAGCAGTACTCCTATTGCACCCTATCATTGAAGCTAACGAATTGAGCTAACTGTTCAAGTGATCGAATAGTTTCATAGTCATTATTTACGAGCTCTTGATAGCCAACCCGCATATCTTCTAAATCGCGGATTCGCTGCTCTTCAAAAAATGCATAAATCCTTTCTAAATTTTCCGCGGTGGTTTGTTGGGTTTGGTCAAAAACGACCTGCATTAACTGTAAATTATTTTGGTCTTGGCGGTTTTCAACTCGAGCGACGAGGGCAGAAAATTCTTCTTGCTGTGCGCGCCTAAATTCCGCTAATTGCCCCGCTAGATTGGCGTCGGGCAGCCCAGCACCACCAAAGGCTAGAGACACACCCTGTTCGTCAACGCTAAAAGTAGTATTTAGAACAACCAGTACCAACATTGCGAAACTCGCCCCAGTTGGCAGCCACTGCCAAAGGTTAAACGCCGGTGGTTTAGATTCGCCATGGCGATGTTCACGACGAAAAAGCTCAACCCCCCTATCCCAATGAGGGGTCTGATGATTTTGCCAACGCTGCAAATCTCTCTGCACTATCAGCAGTGACTCTAATTCTAAATTACAGACACTACAGTGAGCTAAGTGCCTCTCCATTTCAGACTTAGCGAGTTGGCTTAAGTCATCCGCAAAATACTCTTTCAATAGATGTTCAGTCTTGGGGCAGGACATTGGCTTCCTCCGAAATTACTTTTAATTTTTTCAGCGCTGCATAAAAACGCGTCTTCGCCGTGTTTACAGAGATTTCTTGCAGCTGGGCAATCTCTTCGAACGTCAGCGATTGGAACACCTTGTATTCGACTATCATTCTTTGATCCATTGGAATTTTCGACAGCATGGCCAATACTTTGGCATTTAATTGAGACTCACCTAGCAAAGCCTCCGGCTCAAGCTTTGTACTAGCTGGCAAGGTATCAAGAAAATCATACTCATCATCATCAGACCTTGGCTGCACAGTGGTGAAGCGTTTGCGCCGACTCATATCCACTGACTTGTTATGAGCTATGCGGAAAATCCAACTGCTGAATTTCGCATCACCTCTAAATCGGTGCAGGTTCCGGTACACGCCCAGAAAAACCTCCTGCATCAAATCCATCGCATCTGTTGGATTGCCTGTTAGGCGCAAACCATGGTTGTACAGCCGAGTTTCATAGCGCTTGACGAGCTTCTCCCAAGCATAAGAGGAGCCTTTAAGCGCAGCCGCGATTAAAGCTTCATCTTCATCAATGAGACTCATGGACACTCCAACTGACGCCGGCTTCGCGCATGACCTTGAACTTCACGCTCTTCAAACCAGAAACAACCAGTTTGATGTGTAGAATAAGTCGCAGCCAGTTTATGAATAGTTTGCTCACAGAGGTTTAGTTTGGGGAGAAATGAAAGGAGGAATCAATCAATGCACCCCAAGCACGATTGTAGGGGTGCACTTTAGTCGTAGCGCCTGCCTTGTTTTGCAGGGGGTAACCTTTTTCCACCCATTCGAAAATAGAGTGGCGTAAGTTTAACACATTGCTGTAGCCAAGCTCTTGCAGCTGGGCAGCTACCGCGGCAGAGCGATAGCCTACCGAGCAGTAAACTACAATCGGTGTCGATTTATTGTCGATATGGGCAGAAATTGCACTCGCCGTCGACACATTCTGGGCGTCGCTAAGGTGACTCACCGAATACTCTTCAGATTCTCTGACATCAAATAGTTGCAAAGCACCAGGTGGCTGCAAGGACCGAATGCTGTAAAGTTCATCTGTAGTGATGAATTTAACCTGGGGAAATTCATCGGCTATCTTGGCGTCAACTGATTCCCAGCTAACGCCAAACAGTCCGAACAGAAAGGAGGATAGAGAGGCTGTAACGATAAGTTCAATCATCTGGCCTAACCCATAAATACGCAGACGACCACTTCATCCTAGGCCAACCGGCTTGGCCATGCCTTGTGAGCAATCTACCAGGATGAAGTGATCAAGATCTGCGGTTCGTTGAAACCTTAAGCGGCAGCCTGCTGCTCACTCAATAGTTGACTTGCGGCGCTCATAAACGCATTGAGCGAAGATGAAATAATATCCTTACTTATAGCAACACCACTGTAGCGGCGGCCGTCGCACTTAATTTGAATGTAAGTCACCGCCTCAGCATTTGCGCCCTGCCCTAAAGCGTGTTCGCCATACTCTTGAATTTCAAAATCAATATTAATAGCCTGCTTTAACGCTTCGACAAAGGCGTCTAATACGCCATCGCCTTCGCCATTAATCTCAAGCGACTTACCAAAATAGTCTACTGTCGCTGCAAACGTTTCGCGGCCGGAATTCTTTTCTATTTTGAAATTTTCAAGGCTCAAAACTTGGTTGTTACTGAAATAATGGCCATTGAACAGAGTCCAAATTTGCTCTGGATGAATTTCTTGGCCACTTTCTTCGGTGTGTCTTTGCACCACCCGACTAAACTCAATTTGCAGCCAGCGCGGTAATTCGAAGCCAAATTTATTGGCTAACACGTAAGCAACGCCGCCTTTGCCTGACTGACTGTTAACCCGAATAACATCTTGGTAGGTTCTACCAATATCTCTAGGGTCAATGGGTAAATAGGCGATTTCCCAAGGCGCACCCTCCTCATAAATATCAAGACACTTTTTAATAGCATCCTGATGAGAGCCTGAAAACGCCGTAAACACCAAGTCACCTGCGTAAGCTTGGCGGGGGTGGACATCAATCTGTGTACACTCGCGAACCACTGAGACAATTTTATCCATGTCGTGAAAATCTAATTTCGGATCAATACCTTGGCTATACATGTTCATCGCCATGATAACAATATCCATATTTCCAGTGCGTTCTCCGTTACCAAGCAACGTACCTTCGACCCGCTGCGCACCAGCCATAACGGCAAGTTCAGCAGCAGCCACAGCACAGGCACGGTCATTGTGGGTATGTAGGCTCACAATGATAGAGTCTCGACTATTAATATGGCGGCAGAACCACTCAATTTGATCGGCATAAATATTTGGTGTGGCCATCTCGACGGTAGATGGCAAATTGAAAATTATTGGCTTATCGGGGCTTGGCTGCCATATCTGAGTGACCGCATTACAAACCTCTACCGCGAAATCGACTTCCGTACCGGTAAAACTTTCCGGCGAGTATTGAAAGGTCCATTCGGTTTCTGGCGCTAGTTCAGCACAGCGCTTCACTTCTTTTGCGCCAACCTGGGCAATCGCTACAATCCCAGCCTTGTCAGTTTTAAAGACTTTTTCTCGCTGCACAATTGAAGTGGAATTATAGACGTGCAAAATGGCTTTCTTAGCCCCTTTAAGCGACTCAAAGGTTCGCTGAATTAATTCAGGCCGAGCTTGGGTTAAAACTTGAATAGTGACATCGTCGGGGATTTTGTTCTTCTCGATCAAACTGCGCACAAAATCGAAATCTGGCTGGGAGGCAGCAGGAAACCCAACTTCAATTTCCTTGAACCCGACTTCTAGCAATAATTCGAAAAGCTTAGTTTTTTGAACGACACTCATGGGCTCGATTAAGGCTTGGTTGCCATCACGAAGATCCACACTGCACCAGGCTGGCGCCTCGCTAATGACCTTGTCTGGCCATGTGCGATCGCGCAGCCCGATCGGTGTAAAAGGTTTATATTTGGTATGGTCAAACCTCTTGGCGTTCATCTCATTTTCCTTGTGGGACTCTATTAGTGAGCGTTGAATCTGTTTAACTCTCAGCCCATAGCTTGAGAGAACGCAGGATAGCCAAAAGCCAAAGGTGAATCTACTCGTATTTTGCCCTTATTTGACTTAAAAATAGCTAATATCACTATTTTTAATGCTAATAGTTTGCAAAAACACCAATAACAGGCTTAAGCTTGATCTTTACAACTCTTCTGAGTACTTTTTTATGGCGCTTTTAGACAAAATGGACAAGAAAATTCTTCAGCTTTTACAAAAGGATGGCCGCATCACCAATCTCGAGCTTGCTGATGCTATCGGCCTCTCTCCATCACCTTGTGCGCGTCGGGTCAAACAACTGGAAGAGCTAGGAATAATAGAGCGCCGCGTTACCCTGCTTAGCCCACGCCAGCTTGGATTAAAACTAACCGCGCTGATCCAAATTAGCATGGATAGACATACCCCGGACCGTTTCGAACAGTTTGAAGCCAAGGTTAAACGTTTTCCGGAAGTGCTCGAGTGCCTCTTGATAACCGGTCAATCCGCTGACTACCAGCTCAAAGTGGTGGTGCCGGATATGGAGCAATACCAAGACTTTTTGCTGAACAAGATTACCCGCATAGAAGGTGTATCAGATGTTCATTCAAGTTTTATGCTCAGAGAAGTATGGAATACCACAGAACTGCCGCTGGAACATCTAGCCTAAGCCGCCCACTGGCACCGCCGTCAATGGTCCGCTAGAAAAAGTGTTTCACTTTTTCTTTATAGGAGCGACTCATTTTGAGAGAGCTTCCGCAGCTGAGCGTCAGGTGAAACTCACCATTTATATGAGACGACACTTTTTCAACTCGCTCAAGATTGACGATAGTGGAGCGGTGCACTCGCTGAAATATTTGCGGGTCTAGTTTCGCCTCCAACTCCTTCATAGTTGTCCGCATAATATGGGTTTCACCTTTGACATGGACGCACATATAGTCTCCCGCCGCGTCTATCCAGTCGATATCTCTTACCGGGACAAAAGTAATGGAAGAACCGTCTTTAATGGCTAGTCTATCGGCATGCTCTACTAACTCTTCGTCACTATCCAATAGCTCAGCGATAGCGGCCGGTGACTTGCCAGTAATGCTTACCACTAATTCCATCAGGCGCTGCTTTTCACCTAACACAGCTTGCTGAGCCTTGTTTTGTTTTGCCTTATCAATGGCCGACACCAAACGATCCACTTCGACGGGCTTTAGCAAATAATCAACAGCATGCACGTTGAACGCATCAATTGCGAAGGTATCGTAAGCGGTGACAAAGATCACCATAGGCAAGATATCCGATTGGATTTCCCGAATAAGCTCGAACCCGGTCATGCCTGGCATTTGAATATCTAAAAACACGATATCAGGCCCATGTTCCATGATCGCTGCAATAGCCTCCTCGCCGTTGGCGCACTGCTGGACCACTTCAACCTGGGCTATTTCAGCAAGCCGCAGCGCCAAGCCCTGTCTGGCCAATGCTTCGTCATCAACGATGATTGCTCTCATTGTATTAATGTCACTTTGTGTCATAGGGGATTACCACTGTTACTTTGAGTCCACTGGGGGATGCATTAGTAAAACTAAACTCGTATTTTTCGCCGTAAATTTCTTCAAGCCTATTGCGTATATTACTGATACCTACACCTTTTGAAAGAACCAAGGACTCCTTTGCCCCATTCGCCGCATCTAGCCCGGGCCCATCGTCAATAACCTGCAGCACTAAGCGATCGCCCTGTTTGCAAGACACGATCTTAATTGTGCCACCATCAATGGATTTAGATACGGCATATTTGATTGAGTTCTCAATCAAAGGCTGCAGAATCATAGTCGGCACCAGCGCATTTTCCGCCTCCTTTGCTATCTCGACTTCGATTTTTAAACGCTCTTCAAAACGCACTTTTTCAATATCGAGATAGAGCGTTGATGTCTCCATCTCGTGAGCCAAAGTAACTTTATCAAGAGGAGAATGGTCCAACGAGTAACGCAGAAATTTGCTCAGCTTGGTCACCATTTCATTGGCTTTTACGTTTGAGTTAGTTAAAACCAAGGTGGAGATTGCGTTCAGAGTATTGAACAGAAAATGAGGGTTCAACTGGTATCGAAGCATTAACAGCTGCGCTTGGTGGGCCAATGACTCAGAGCGCAGGCTCTTCTCTTTTTCTTCCTGCAGTAAAAAATAATATTTCACAATAAAGTACAGCGCACTC
>CAYGSO010000010.1:0-85771 GCA_964352445.1 uncultured Pseudohongiella sp.
AATCAGTAACGAGAGCCACTAGTTGGCAAATATACCTAATCTGATTTCAGATTCGCTATTGAATAAATAGATTAGAAATAACCAGAAAAATGAAAGAGGTTAAATTAACTCGGCATGAGCTCCGCAGATTCAAGATTGTTCAAGAAAATTACACTGCCCATTCTTCGATCTTCATATCAGCTTCGCATAGTTATACTGGCAATGCCTAAAAGCTGGATAATTAGATTCGAGTTTAAATTAAGAGCTTTCTTATGCTGAGCAGTATCAAAATTCTATTACACAGACTGTTTTTAAGTCGGCACGATGATGAAGACCTAATGATACGTATCAGGTTTGCACGGGTCTGCATATTTATAGGTGCATCGCTTGCGTTTTTTAGTTTACAAGGCGCATTTGATAGATATCCCCCAATGGAGGATATGAAGCAATTCTCAGGAACGCTTACCGATGCCAGCATGGGGCGGGCTCTATACATTGAAGTAGAAAATGAATCTGTGTCGCTTATCGCGCTAACATATTTCAAAGGCCCCTTCATCGACATCCTTGAGAATAGTATAGGAAAGTCAGCACACGTCTGGTTTTTTGAAAGTCACGATCCCTTTTATTTCCCTCACAACAAATTTGTTGAAATCAGCATTGATGGAACGACTTTGCTCAATAAGTTTGAAGAAGAGAGGGTTCAAGATCGTGAGCTTGCAAAATTGCAGTATTTTTTAGCTTTTCTCGGTTTGCTATTAATTCTTCGAAGTATCTATTTTATTTTAAAACACATTAACGACAGGTGAAAACAATATGCCAATTAGCCAAGCCTCAGCAGACGTTATAGCCCAATTCGCCAATTTGGGTTTAACCCCTCCCCTGCAAATAATTGTGGCCGCTAAGGCCAACGCTGACGATACAAGCGTCGCGCAAGACCTTGCTGCTTTTGCATAATAGCGGACTGATAAGTTGACAATAAATAACGATGCCTTGCCGAAGTTTGTTGCTATTTTATTGTCTTATCAGTTCCCAACTTTCGTAGATTAGTTGGAACAAAGATTATGCGTGCTAATCTTATTGCCCCAACTATCCTCAAAGGGGAATTCTTACTAAATGAATTATCTATTCAAATCAATCCTCGCACTGATAGGGCTTCTAGTATTTCTAGTTGTAGTCTATTTGTTGCAAATAGCGTATTGGTTTTTCAGTTTGAATTATTGGGATGAAAAAGTGACGCGGTATTGCGAGGAAGAGGGACGCGCGGTTGCCTATAAAACTATTCAATTAACTCGTGATGAAGCTGAAACTTACGGGATTTTTCGTAAAGGAAGGCTCGGCGTTTTTCCTGCGATCAGTTCTATGGGGCGTGATGCTCGATATTACACTGAATCATCCACGGATGTTATTACCCAGGGCGTCCCTGAGTTGAGGCGTCATACGACTAGCATCATAGATAGAGAAGGTGGAGTAGTTTTGGGAGAAACTGTTACGTTTTCTCGAAATGGCGGTGGGGCAATTCCGAGTTTGGCTCAATCTAATTACTTTGGTTGTTCCAATTTAAGCCCTTCGCCTCAAGCTAGTGATCTAGAATCTAAGGTTTTTATGATTATCGATTAATATTGGGAGAAGATTATGAGAGAGAATAGGGGGCACAGATGAGCTAATAAGAAAACGATGCCTTGCCGCAGTTTATTGCTATTTTATTATCTTGGCAGTGTCCTACACCTTTCTACTTTTTAGACCACTGGTTGCCGCCATCTACAGCGAGCTCAGCACCTGATATGTATTTCCCGCATTCTGAGGTTAGGAATACAATAGCGTTGGCAATATCTTTTCCCTCTCCAAAGGTGCCCAGAGGAATTCCATCTAGTACTTCTTGAGATCTGCCTTGAGCAATGATTAGGCGTTCAACTCCTTCTGTGCCCGCAATTGGGCCCGGAGAGACATAATTGGCTCGAATGCCATAACCGCCCCATTCAACGGCGAGAGTCTTCATTAGGTTTTGAACACCGGATTTAGCGGCACCTGCATGGGCAGCACCGGGCCAGCCGAAGTTAGCCGCGGTTGCGCTAATGGATACGATGCGGCCGCCATCCACGGCTTTTTTTAAGTAGGGGAGCGCAGCCTGACAGCAGTTAAACGTGCCATTTAAGTCTATGTCGATCACTGTGCGCCAACCGTTCCATGAGAGGTCTTCAGTGGGGCAGATGAAATTACCTGCCGCGTTGCAAATTAAGATGTCGATGCCGCCAAGTTCTCCGGCAAGTTCCATCATGACTGCCTTCATGGCATCTGGGTCTCGCACGTCACCGATGCGCCAGCTGACGTCGATACCATCCTCAGTTTTAAATGCGGCAGCGGCAGCACGAAGCTTATCTTCTTTGCGACTAACAATGCCGACGTTAGCGCCGAGAGAGCCAAGCATGCGAACAATATGGGAGCCGATACCGGTAGCGCCACCTGTAACAACTGCAGTTTTTCCTTCAAGTATTCCTGCTGCAAAACTCATTTTGGATTACTCCTGTTATACTAATTCAGCTCTAACTCTGGACACTATGTAGCGGCTTAGTGTTTTTGGCCAGCGATAATTGGGTTGGTACCCCGTTTTTATCTATGATTCAATAAGTTGGTGAGTGCTGTATGCTACCGGCACTGTCGGTGACATTGAGCTCGACCTGTTTTTCCTGCCGTAATATCCAATTGAGTGCTGCGATTAATGAAAGACCTGTTCAAGCCCTTGAAAAACCTCACCCGAGCGAGCTCTAGCTCTAGCAAAGCACCGGCGGTGTCAAAGCCCACTGATGTGCAGGCTTTTTTGGGCAAGTTATCTGCCATGCCAAAAACAGCCGGTGATGCACGCTTGGTGTTTGCTCTGGATGCGACAGCGAGCCGGCAGTCCACTTGGGATATGGCGAGTCAGCTGCAAAGCGAGATGTTTGCCTGTGCCCAGTCCTTAGGTGGGCTCGCGATTCAGCTGTGTTATTTTCGCGGCTTTGCCGATTTCTATAAAAGTCCTTGGCAGTCAAACGGCAAAGAGTTGCTGACTAAAATGTCGGGTATCCAGTGTCAGGCAGGCGCCACTAAGATCGAGCAGATACTGCGCCATGTATTGGCAGAGAATGAGGTGCGCAAGGTTAAGTGTGTGGTTTATATTGGCGACGCCATGGAAGAAAGTAGAGATATTCTGGCTGACTTGGCGGGTAAGATGGGTCTGTTAAATATACCGATTTTTGTGTTTCAAGAGCGCAGCGACCCCGTGGCCAAACAGAGCTTTCAAGAACTCGCACGACTATCTGGCGGTGCTTATGCGCAGTTCGATAGCGCTAGCGCTGTGGCACTGAAAGATCTTTTAAAGGCGGTGGCAATCTACGCTGCAGGCGGTCTGAAGGCGCTGCAGGCATTTAGTGAAAAATCTGCTCCCGCGATCAAGCTGCTGCAGCAACAGGTTAAATCGTAGTGGCATTATTAAGAAATTCTAGATGATTTTTAGACTGTTATTGCTTATCGGCTTGCCCATCATGGCCTACTACGCGGTCAAATCGCTCTCACTGCGCTATGGTTTGTCAGTAAGGCTAACCCGCTATCTTTACCTCACCGTCATCGCACTTTTAGTCATTGGTCTATTAATTGTTATGGGCCGTTTACCGGTGCAGGCCATTTTGGCACCGCTGGGATTAGCGGTAACCTTTTTGATGCGGGCTTTGCCAACTCTGCTACGGCTCTTGCCCATGTGGCAGATGTTCAAGGGCAAGCTGGGTTCAGCTGGGTCTGGCAGCAGTGGCAATTCGTCTAAAATTAACACGCAGTTTTTGGCAATGGAGCTGGATCATGATTCCGGTGACCTATCCGGGACCGTTGTGTCCGGTGAGTTTGCCGGGGCTGCAATCGGCAGTCTTGCCCTGGAGCAGCTAATTAAACTGCACGGCGAATGCGCCGCAGATAAGGATTCTCAGCAGGTGCTGGAGGCCTATTTAGATCGTTACCACGGAGATTGGCAAAGCGCATCCGACTCCACTAGAAATAGGTCGAAGCCAAGTGATGAAGGGGCGATGGATAGGTCGCTGGCAATGGAAATTCTCGGGCTCGAAGGCGAGGTCACTAAAGCCACCATTCAGACTGCCTACCGAGGGCTGATGCAGAAGCTGCACCCAGATCGCGGCGGCTCGGAATACCTGGCCAAAAAGATTAATCAAGCCAAAGAGGTGTTGATGGCTGAACTATCAGAATAGGGCGGCCACAGCTGCATGCTGAGTGTGCTCAAATTTGGTGGTAAACTTAGGTCAACTTCTTGAATTAGCTCTAGTAAGGATTGCGTTTTATGACTCTCATTCGTAACGAAGACATCATCCAAAGTGTGGCCGATGCGCTGCAGTACATTTCCTATTACCACCCAATTGATTTTATTCAGGCTGTCAACGAAGCCTATGAACGAGAAGAGTCAGCGGCCGCCAAGGATGCCATGGCACAAATACTCATCAACTCTAGACTGTGCGCCGAAGGCAAGCGGCCGATTTGCCAAGATACCGGAATCGTTACAGTGTTTCTGAAAATAGGCATGGGGGTGCAGTTTGAAGGCGATATGACAGTCGATGACTTGGTCAACGAAGGGGTTCGCCGTGCCTACCTGCTGCCGGATAACGTGCTGCGAGCGTCGATTCTTGCCGACCCAGCGGGCGCTAGAATAAACACCAAGGACAATACCCCAGCAGTTATTCATACCGAGCTAGTCAAGGGGAACACCTTAGAGGTCAAACTGGCTGCCAAAGGCGGCGGCTCAGAAAACAAAGCCAAGCTCGCCATGCTCAACCCAAGCGATAGCATTGTTGAATGGGTGGAGAAAACCCTGCCAACCATGGGGGCGGGCTGGTGCCCACCGGGGATGTTGGGCATAGGCATCGGCGGCACGGCGGAGAAAGCCGCGGTGCTGGCTAAAGAATCCTTGATGGACCCAATTGACATCCACGAGCTGCGTACCCGTGGTCCTAAAAACCGAGTAGAAGAGCTGCGACTGGAAATTATGGACAAGGCCAATGGGCTAGGCATTGGCGCCCAAGGCCTTGGCGGGCTTACCACGGTGCTTGATGTGAAGATTCTGGACTATCCAACCCACGCCGCCTCTCTGCCTGTGGCAATGATCCCGAACTGTGCGGCGACCAGACATGCTCATTTTACTTTAGACGGAACTGGCCCGGTTGAACTCACACCGCCAAGCCTAGATGAATGGCCAAAAATTACTTGGGACGTTGGGCCCCGTGCTCGCAAAGTTAACTTGGATAAATTGACCGCTGCCGATATTCAAGATTGGCAGCCGGGTGAAACCTTATTACTCTCGGGAACTATGCTCACAGGCCGCGATGCCGCACACAAGCGCTTGCTGGCTATGCTCGATGCAGGTGAAGGCTTGCCGGAAGGCGTGGATTTCAACAACAAGTTTATTTACTACGTTGGGCCGGTCGATGCAGTGCGGGATGAGGTTATTGGTCCTGCTGGGCCTACCACGGCAACTCGGATGGACAAGTTTACGGATGCGCTGCTAGCCCAAACAGGTCTTATTGGTATGATCGGTAAAGCTGAGCGCGGTCAGGCTGGAATAGACGCGATCAAAAAGCACAAGGCGGTTTATTTGATGGCAGTTGGCGGCGCGGCGTATTTAGTGTCCAAAGCCATACGTAAGTCGCGGGTTGTGGCATTCGAAGACCTTGGTATGGAAGCGATCCATGAATTTGAGGTCGATGAAATGCCGGTCACTGTTGCAGTCGATGTCAACGGCACTTCGGTGCACCAGACCGGGCCCGCCATTTGGAAAAAACACATCGCCGAAGAGCATGCGCTTAAAGTGACTTAAGGCTATTTATCGAGCATGTCGCTGTAGTGATTGCTTATCTGCAGCGACATTGCTGGCGTAATTCCCTTAATTTTAAGCCCATCGACTGAATAGCTCAGAGCGCTGGCATCAAGCACATTGTTATCAAATTGATAGAGAATCGAGTTTTCGCCCGCCTGCAGCTGCGCTTCGTTTGCGGCGCTTTGCAGTTTCACTTTTTCACTGCGGTGCTCATAGGCCGTCATTGCCCCAGCGCCATGTCTTTGCTTAAGCATGGCCAGGGCAATATGAGGAGCAATGATTGAGGCGCTGGCATTGTTGCCGCCAAAGCCCTTCGAATTAATAATCGTGGCGTCCATGCACGTTGGCGTCAGTTTTTTATGAGCCAATTGGAAATCTATTCCAGCGCTGCTGACATCTTCGGCCAATTCATCAATGGTTAAAATTCCAGGTAGTATGCCTTCTTGCCAAAATCCTAGACTTGCCATCAGCTGGTCGCCAGCCGATGAGGCGAGAGAGTGCCCTATATAACTCTTTATTGCGACAACCGGCCAGGCGTCTATCCCGAACTGCGTGGCGGTGGTGCTGAGAATATGTGATTCGGTGGTTCTATTTTGCGGTGTGCCGGTGCCGTGGGAATGCACATAGCTTCTATGTTTGAGGCCTTCGTCGCCAATAATATTTGCGGTAGCTTTGGCAGCCTTTGCCATGGAAAGATAGTTGCCCAAGCCAGGGCTGGCGATGGACTTTTTGTAGCCGTCGGCATTAATAAACACATCGTTAACGGCGGCAAAAACTTGGGCGCCTAGTTCAAGGGTTAGGGCATCATCAAATAGCACCACCACTTGGGCAGATTCTGACAGGGTAAAGCCTACATTGTTGCCGAAAGGTCTGCAGGCGCGGTTGTAGTTCACGCCATCGGCCTGCTGCAATTTATCCAGTTTGCGCAGGCTTTCGTCATCCGCCAAAGCGCCCATTGTGTCAAAGCCATCAAACACTTCAGGCAGCAGCGGTGCCTCGCTAGTGCCAACAATGACAACCCGTGAGACCCCAGTCTGAATATCCTTTATGCCTTGTCTTAGGTTGTATAAAAAAGTGGCGCAGGCGGCAACGTTGGTGCCGGTAGTGCCTAAGTTCCCTAATAAATAGGCATTGATAAAGTCTGCCGGCATCTCGGCGTAGCCAAGAGCGAGCTGTTTCGAGCTCACTTTTTTACCCTGCAGCCGAGCCTGGAGCAGACCGCCATAGCCATTGTAGTCCAGCTGGCCGAGGCCACTGCCGGCGTAAACGCTAATTTGATCGGGAGCCACGGTTTGTCTGATGGTGTCCCAGCTTATGCCCATGGAGTTGATTGCATCCGAGGCGGCGAACACAGTCATCTGCAGCCCTCTGGGGTGATTCCTCGAGGCGTAGAGCGCGGCAGGGTCGAAGCCGCTAGGTAATTGGCCGGCGCTGTTAACAGCGCTTTGACGAGTTTTGGGCAATAACACATCAATGCCTGCGGCTATGCGAATGAGGCTGTCGTCGCCGATTATCTCAACACACTCCCAGCCAGCGGGCAGCGGATGGCTAAGCTGGCTGGTTTTTATCTTGAAGCTAAGCCCTTGTGCAGCAGTCGGTTTTAGGGTGGTTTTTTCATTATAGGCGATCGCCGCAGGGTCAAATAGGTTGGTTTCTAGGGATCGTATTAATGAGCTAGCTAGGAGGTCAGGGCCGCTAGAGCGCAAAAACTGGTTTAATTCTATGGCGCCGCCTTGGCTATCAACCCAAGTGCCAGCTGGTTTTTTAATTTTGCCGGTAAGCGCAGCCAGACTCTGCAGGGTTTGCAATTGGCTGGATTCAGGCAGGGCATCGAACACCAGCCTCCTATAGCCATGGTGGGACGAGCTGCGACCCGCTGAATTGACGCCGCCGAACCCAACTATTATGGGTAGTTTGATCATAGTGTCTCTGCAAGTTGAGTTACCGATAAGGCTTACTATAGCGAAGGCGCTCAGTTTTAAATATTGTTATTTAGACAGAATATATGATTTTATGGCCTTTGCAGAAGGCGCTAAGACTTGACTGCAGCGGCAACAACAGCCGCTTGCATTCACCTCGTCCCACCCCTAGCATTGATGGCTGTAATTTGAAGGTTATAAAGAGTCAGTCACCTCGGAGAGTTAGCATGCAACAGCTTAAAACAGTATTAACCGCAGTAGGGTTGGGCGCTTGCCTTGCCGCCAGCGCTAGTTATGGGCAATTCGAAAACGTCACGATTCAAACCCAAGCCGTGGCAGGCAACGTCTCTATGCTTATTGGCCAAGGAGGCAATATTGGTGTGTCGGCGGGGGAGGACGGGATTCTAATCATTGATGATCAGTATGCGCCGCTAGCTGGCAGAATAAAGACGGCTTTAGCAGCGCTGGGCTCAGATACCCCAAAATTCGTGCTCAACACCCATTTCCATGGCGATCACACAGGCAGCAACGCGGAATTCGGTATGAACAGCATTATCGTTGCCCACGAGAATGTCCGCTCAAGGCTTGTCGGCAGCGATAGCGCTGCCTCTGCACTGCCCGTGATCACCTACGACGATGACGTCAGCGTCCATTTCAATGGCGAGGAGATTACCCTCATTCATATGCCTGCGGGCCATACCGATACCGACAGTATAGTGCTATTCGCCGAATCCAATGTTGTCCATATGGGTGACCATTTTTTTAATGGTAGCTTTCCCTTTGTGGATTTAGCCAGTGGTGGCACGGTTCAGGGCTACATTAACAATCTAGAAAAAGCCATGGCGTGGATAGAGGAAGACACTCGAGTTATTCCCGGTCATGGGCCGTTGGCGAGCAAGGCTGACCTGTTGGCTTTTTACAACGTTGTCAAAGACTCCTCTACCGACATTCGGGTGATGAAATCACAGCGCATGACGCTTGAGGCGATTGTTGCCCAAGGTTTGGATGCCAAGTATGAAAGCTGGGGTAACGGTTTTATTAATGAGCAGCGCTGGATCGAAACTGTGTTCAATAGCTACCCTCGTTAGTTGCCCCGGCTGCACCTGTTTTCAGCGTCTGTGGAAGGCCCTGTGAGTTTATGAAATCTGTGCCAATTGAATTAATTGCCAGCAACGCGGCTTTGGGTATACCCGAAAGTTTTATGGCCTCGTGCGGGCTTCCGCTGTGCCTAGAGCCGCCTGATCTGGTTGCAACGGAGCTAGATTATTATTCGAGACCACAAAGGCTCACTCCTGAGTGTTGCGCGGCATGGAGCGCCATGAAAAGCGATGCCCATGCTCAGGAGGTCACGCTATTTCTCATTTCAGCCTTCCGCTCTATCGAGTATCAGCATCAGCTGATCGCTAAAAAAATAGCCGGCGGGCAGGCCATTGACGATATCCTAAAGGTCAATGCGGCCCCCGGATTTAGTGAGCATCACACCGGCAGAGCCATAGATATAGGGACGTTAAATTGCCCGGCTTTGGTCGAGGAGTTCGAAAAAACTGCGGCCTTTCAATGGCTTGAAACCAATGCGGGAGGCTATGGTTTTAGTCTTAGCTATCCGCGTAATAACCCCTATGGCATTGCCTACGAGCCTTGGCATTGGTGTTTTAAAAAATCTTGATTTAACTCACTATCAATCTTAGACATTCATCTCGCAAAGGGGTAATCTAATCTTAGATCAGAAAAAGGTGAGGGAATGTACGCCAGTTTAAACTCTCTACAGTTAGGCCTAATTTCACTAAGTGCGCCCGCATTTAGCCCTCTTGCTCAAACCAAAATTTCTTGCTCGGCACCCCATATTTCTACTCCAAGGCATTTTCTTTGCGCAGCAGCTTTGCGGCTTAGCCGCTTGCCTGTGTCTTGGCTGTCCCGCGTCAAAGCTACTGCCGCCTTGCGCTATTGTTTTTTTTCCATTCGCCCCCAATCCACAGTACAGGAGGAACAGCTCGCACTAGTTAGTAATCAATTAATTAAACAAGGAGATTGCAAAACATGACAAACGAAATTCAAGTAACGTTCCATAACATTGATCAATCAGATGCCTTATCCAATGCAGTTCAAAAGCGCATCGAAAAACTTGAACGCTACTGCAATCAGATTATTGGAGGGCGGGTTGTACTGGACTGCCCTCATAACAATCATCATAAAGGGAAGGTTTACTCGGTTGGGTTGGAGATACACACTCCATCGTTAGAGGTTAGAGTCAACCAAGACCAGCACGATAATCATGCCCATGAAGATCTCTATGTTGCGATCCGTGATGCGTTTAACGCCGCGGAGCGCCAATTAAAATCGGTCGATAAAAAGCACCGTGCAGAGCCTCTAGAAATAGACGAAGCGGCACTGGGTTTAGATGATCAAGCCGCTTAAAAGGTTTAACACTAAATGACTGATGACTTACTGAAACAAGAATTGGAAGCCGCCACTTTTAGGCGGCTTCTAGCCCATTTAGACGCCAACAAAGACGTGCAGAATATAGATCTGATGAATCTTGCGAGTTTCTGCCGAAACTGCCTGTCAAAATGGTACAGCGCTGAAGCCGCTGAGCGGGGGGTTGATATTGACTACGAGCAAGCCCGAGAAATTGTTTACGGCATGCCTTACCCGCAGTGGAAAGATAAATATCAAGCGGACGCGACACCCCAGCAATTAGCCGCCTTCAACACCAAGAAATAAGCCAGCGGGCACAGTCTATTTAAAAAGCTGAATAGACTGTGCCGGCTTTGCTATTCCACCACTTTAAACAGTTTGCTTCTCACCAAGCGTCTGTATTCCATTGGTGTCACCGAATTTTTCTTTTTGAACAGGCTGCTAAAATAGCTGCAGTCAGAGATTGCCACCTGGTCCGCTACTTGGGCGACAGTCAGGTTACTTTCTTTGAGCAGAGTTTTGGCTTGCTCTAGTTTGAGCTCCTGCAGATAGGCAACTGGAGTGAGTGAGGTGGCATGCTTAAAACGCCGATTCAATGACCGCCGACTCATTCCAAACGAGGCCGCAAGGTCTTCAAAATTGATTTCTTGTAAATAGCGGTTGCCCAACCATTCTTGAATTTTAATTATTTCCTCATCGTGGTGGGAGCTGCTGCGGTCTTGCTTCAATATGAGGGACTCATAGGATCGTTTTAACTCGTGAGTGAAATGTCTGGACACCTCATTGGTAATCGATTCGCCAAAGTACTGGTCGATAAAATGCAGCATGAGGTCTCTAACTGCATTAACACTGCCGGTGCAGTAGATGCCGTTGTCGTAAGTGATAAAGCGCTTGCGCTCTAGCCGAACTTTTGGGAACTGGGCCTGAAACTGGTCGAAAAACCGCCAGTGGGTAGTGGCGGCCCGATGGTCAAGCATGCCTGCTTGGGCAAGGATATGGCTGCCAGTAACGACAGCGCAGAGTGTGGCGCCACCGGCTAGCTGGCCTGCGAGCCAATTGCTTAGGGCTTTGTATTTGTGACGCAGCCCAGCAGGGTTTCCCCAAATCCCCGGTATGAAGATTAGGTCGGCTTGCTGAATATCAGTTAAGTGAGTTTTGCAGCTTACTTCGAGCCCGCCGGCGAGGCTAATAGTGCCTGGGGTGTCGCTGGCAAATTTGATATCCAGGCGGTTTTCTCTCTGCCCACGGGCTAGCGCTATATCGTTTGCAGCGTTGAGCATCTCTAGAGGTATGGTGATGGCTGAGCCAAGCGCCTTGGGCAAGCCAATAAGAGCCACCTGTCTCATTTAATGAGTTTCATCTTGGTATCGAATCGCGATGACAAAATAACTTTTCTCCCCGGTAGGGGAAGAAATGGTAACCTCATCGTCCAGCGTTTTACCTAGTAGGGCCTTGCCAAGCGGCCCGTCCATACTGATGTAGCCGCGCTGGGGGTCTAACTCATCCGGGCCCACTATGCGGTAATCGAAACTTTTTCCCGCGTCGTCTTCAAGACTCACGTAGGCACCGAAAAATACCCTGTTAATATCATCCGGTGGTCTGGAGACCACGGTAAAGGCTTCGAGCCGTTTGCTTAAGTAGCGTACCCGAGAATCGATTTCTCGCAGACGTCGTTTGCCGTAGATGTAGTCGGCGTTTTCAGATCTATCGCCCATTGCGGCGGCTTCAGACACTGATTGGGTCACCTGTGGCCGTTCAACTTTCCACAGCTGATGCAGTTCACTCTTCAAGCTTCGCTCGCCTTCTGCTGTAATGTAGCTTGAGCCTGGCTTTTGTGGCGGTCTATATCTGCTCATGGTTCACCAAACTCTTCAAGGGTAAGCAGCAATTGAGTTTCTGCCAACGTGCTAACGGTTGCTTCAGTGGGAGGCTGCAGTCGTATGCCAACCCCCAGCAGCCTAACCGGCTTGTCACCGCGCTGAAACCCCTCGGTGCAAAGTCTGCTAAAGTTCTCGCTGTCTAGTATTGGCGAAATCATTTCTACGGTTGTTTGCTCAAAATCATGAAACTTTACTTTAACAAACTGCTTATGAATTTTATATTGGCTGGGAATCTCGCGCAGCCGCTTTTCCAGCCGGGTTTCCAGTTCAGGCAATTCATTAAGGCATTCTTGGAGTTGCCGCAGGTCACTTGCATAGGTATTTTCCACACTGACGGATTTTCGAGTGCGGGATGTTTTCACCTGCCTGTCATCGATGCCAAAGCTTAGCTGCGACAGCCGCTCGCCGAAACTTCCGAAGTGCTGCTTGAGTGTGTCGGGGCTAATTGCCTGTAAATCCTTGCAGGTTGTGATTCCAAGAGACTTCATTTTTTGCGCCGTTACCTTACCTACGCCGTGAAGTTTTTTAACCGGCAGCGCAGACACAAAGTC
Organism: uncultured Pseudohongiella sp.; assembly: GCA_964352445.1. GTDB lineage: Bacteria > Pseudomonadota > Gammaproteobacteria > Pseudomonadales > Pseudohongiellaceae > UBA9145. Next base: position 12,590 of record CAYGSO010000010.1, read on the forward strand.
GAGAGTCTCTTCAGGCTCTACCACAAATACACCGTCTGGTTTATTCCAGTCGCTTGCCACTTTGGCAAGAAACTTGTTTGCGGCAACACCCGCAGAGATGGTTATTTTCACTTCGTCTTTTACCGCTTGCCTAATCGCTTCGGCAATCAGGGTGGCGCTGCCCTGATAGTCAGTGCAGGCACTCACATCGAGGTAGGCTTCGTCTAGTGATAGGGGTTCTATGATATCTGTGTAGCGTTTAAATATTTCATGGATCTGCTTGGAAGCTTCTCGATACTTGAGCATATCAGGCTTAATGATTATTAGGTCAGGGCAGCGTAAGCGCGCGGTTTGCGACGCCATGGCTGAATGGATGCCGAATTTTCGTGCTTCGTAATTACAGGTTGCAATCACGCCACGGCGGCTAGGAGAGCCGCCTACCGCCAGAGGAATACCAAGCAGTGCGGGATTGTCTCGCATCTCGATTGAGGCGTAAAAACAATCGCAGTCGCAGTGTATTATTTTGCGGTGAGTAGTCATCAGTAGTCGAAAAAAACACAAGCCTCAGGCAGCGTACAGTAAGGCCAAGCCCGAGTCTGCGGGCTTGGCCTGTTTTAGTTAGCCGTTGGCCTTTTCAAACTCAGCCATAAAATCGGCAAGGGCCTGACAGCCGGCAATGGGCATGGCGTTATAGATTGATGCTCGGGCGCCGCCAACTACGCGGTGTCCTTTTAACGCATAGAGGCCGCGAGCTGCAGCCTGTTCTACGAAACTATCGAGCAGCTCATCTTTCGCGAGATTAAACGTGACATTCATAATCGAGCGATGGTCTGGATGGGCAAGGCCGAGATAGAAATCGCTGCCATCGATAGCGTCGTAAAGGATCTTAGCCTTCGTTTCATTTTGCCGCTCTAGTTTTTCTACGCCGCCCTCTTTCTTCAGCCATTCCATGACAAGAGACATCATGTAAATCGCAAAGGTATTGTTGGTGTTCGCCAAAGAATGCTCTTTGGCATAGGTGGCGTAGTTTAGTAGGGCAGGTGTCTGTTGAAGGGCATGTTCTAATAGATCTTCGCGAATAATGACTAAGGCAAGCCCGGCTGGCCCCAAGTTTTTTTGCAGGCCAGCGAAAATAATACCAAACTTGCTGATATCGATTTTGCGGGACATAAATTCGGACGTCATATCTGCAACCAAGGGAATATCGCCGGTATCTGGAAACTGGTGCCAGCGGGTGCCAAAAAGCGTGTTGTTGCTGACGATGTGCAGGTAGGAGCTGTCGTCATCAAGCATTGACCTGTCGTAGTCAGGTATATAGCTGAAGTTTTTGTCGGCGCTGCTGGCGATGTCCACAGCGCAGCCGTACCGGGCTGCTTCCTTGCTGGCTTTTTCGGCCCAAGTGCCGGTGAGCACAAAAGCAGCCTTTTGTGAGGGGTTGCGACCTATTAAATTTAACGGCAAGGCGGAAAACTGCATCTGGGCGCCGCCGTGCACGTATAGAATTTTATAGTTGCTGGGTATATTTGCCAGCTGGGTCACCAGCTCATCACAGCGGTTAATTACCTCATCAAACTCTTTTGAGCGATGGCTAATTTCGATAATCGATGCGCCTAAATTTTTATAGTCCAGAAATTCCGCCTGCACTTTTTCCATCACTTCCAGCGGCAGCATGGCCGGACCGGCGCCAAAGTTATATACACGTTTCATGGTAGTCTTCCTGATAGTAGTTAATTCTGTCGTTAATTTAATAGCTATGTTGTGGGGTTTAGCCTCAGAGTAAAGTCACTTGAATTACGTCGTCAATTGCCAATATTGCATCAATGGCAGTGCTCGATGGCTGAGACTCGAGATCGATAAGATTGTAGGCAATCTCGCCTCGGCTCTTGTTTAGCATATCTAGAACGTTGATATTTTGGTCAGCAAGAACTGACAGAACCTGGCCCAAAATTTTTGGCACATTCTTATTGCTGATGGCCAGTCTTGTGCAGGCTTTACTGTCAGGTGACCGCTCCAGTGTCAGGTTGGGAAAATTTACTGAGTTCCTGATATTGCCATTTTCAAGAAAATCCATTAGCTGGTCTGCTGCCATGATCGCACAGTTTTCTTCGGCTTCTTTGGTGCTGGCACCCAGATGAGGGATTGCAATAACCTCAGGCCTGTTCATAAACTCGGGCCTAGGGAAGTCGCAGACATACTTGCTAAGCGGTCCTGAATTAAGGGCTTCGGCTAACGCACTGGCGTCTACTATTTCATCTCTGGAAAAGTTAAGTAGGCAGCTGCCAGGCTTCATCTGTGCCAACATTTCTTGGTTAATAAGGCCCCGCGTTGAATCCAATACCGGCAAATGCAGTGTAACAAAATCTGCTTTGGCCATGAGAGAGCTTAGGTTTTTAATGTGTTTAACCTGAGCAGGCAGCCGCCATGCAGCTTCAACCGACAGGGCAGGGTCATAACCAAGTACGTTCATGCCTAGATCGATTGCGGTCTTTGCAACCAGCGAGCCAATAGCGCCCAGCCCGATAACTCCCAGTGTTCTGCCTGCAATTTCAAAGCCGCTAAAGCGCTTTTTCTCCTGCTCCATTAATTTGGATAACTCGGCATAGTCAGAGACATGGGATTGCTCATTAGCAAACTCGATGCCTTGAACGATCCCTCTTGAGGCCAACAGTAAGCCGCAAACCACCAATTCCTTAACCGCATTGGCATTGGCCCCTGGGGTGTTGAACACCACAACACCTTTCGCAGTGCAGAAATCCACAGGCACATTGTTAACTCCAGCTCCGGCGCGGGCAATGGCTTTCACAGTGCCGGGAATGGTTGCAGCGTCTAATTTGAAGCTGCGCAGTAAGATAGCCTCTGCGCCGGTGAGGTTCTCATTTACTTCGAAGCGGGTTTTATCAAAACGAGCAAGGCCGCGGTCTGAGATCGCATTATACGTTTTTATTTTATACATCAGGGGTATCCTAGAGGTCGATCATTCGAGGCGGAGCTTAGGGTTGTATGAGCAAGGCAAGTGTAAGCCGCTCTCGATTCCAGATAAGGCGCTGTCAATTGAGTGTTATGCTTATGGTTGAAAAAGTCTGGAGCTATGGAGAGTCTCGAGGCGGCCAATTATGTCGTGAATAAGCCGCAACTTCCAGTGACAATTAGGTAGGCTGCGGCAGCCCTATGGAGAGGGCGCTGGGCAAGGTATCATGGTCAGAACCCAACGGGATTAACGGAGCAGTTATGGTGAGCGGTGAAGCGGGAAAACCAATCAGAGTAGGCAATACCAGTGTCCCAGTGCATCGAATTCTTGGCAGAAATCCAGGGCCGATGACCGGGCCCGGAACCAACTCCTATTTAATTGGCGACCAACAGCTGAGTTTGCTTGACCCAGGCCCCCGTGATGATACTCAGTGCGCTAATTTTTTAGCGGCGATTGGCGAGCGCAAGCTCAAGTACATTTTGGTAACCCATACTCACGGCGACCATTCTCCTGGCGCACAGCGCCTTCAGGAAGCCACTGGTGCAGAGCTTGTTGGTATGCCTGCGCCCTTGAGTGGAAACCATGACAGAGAATTTAAGCCTAACAAAAGCTGGCAGCATGATGACGTAATCCAGCTTGATGATTACTCGATACGGCTAGTCCATACGCCGGGGCACGTTTCGAATCATCTGTGTTATCTGTTGGAGCAAGATCAAATGCTGTTCACAGGGGACCATGTGCTGCAGGGCACGACGTCAGTGATTTTGCCGCCGGACGGGGACATGTCCCACTATCTTGAGTCTTTGTCCCACATTGCCAAGTTGGGTCTGCGCTACTTGGCCCCAGGGCATGGCGAGCTTATGCAGCAGCCAAACCTGGAAATTGAAAAACTTATCGCCCACCGCCTAAAGCGCGAGCAGAAAGTGTTAGCGGGTGTGGACAAATTGGTTGAGTCGACTGTGGATCAGCTGGTACTTGTGGTGTACGACGATGTGGCTGAACATTTAATCCCATGGGCGAAGAAAACCATGCTTGCCCATTTAATCAAGCTGCAGCGCGATGGATTGCTGGTTAACAAAGGTGACAATTGGCTGAGAAGTTAACCCCAATGCCTGCTGCCCCTGATGAGCCGGCGCTATGGTTTGTATACATACTACGCTGCGGCGATAACAGTCTTTACACTGGAATCACAGTTGATGTTGAGCGCCGGCTAAGAGAACACAGCGGTGAGTTAGGGCTAAATAAAGGGGCAAAATCGCTGCGCGGCAAATTGCCATTGCTTCTTGTTTTTAGCACGCCGCAAAACTCCCGTTCAGCAGCTCTCAGGCTCGAATATAAAATCAAACAGTTAAGCAAGGCGAAAAAAGAAGCGCTTGTTAGTGGGGTGTTAACGCTTGCCGATGAATTTTAATTTGCTGTGGCGGTGCTGCTCAATTTCTCGCCATCAGATTCAGGCAGTGCAGGTGCAATTTTAAAGTTTAAGAAGCCGTAAGCCACTGACACTAGTGGGCAAATTAAATTGAAGAAACAGTAGGGCAGGTAGGCAAAAGTGGCAACACCAAGAGTGCCGCTCATATAGGCGCCGCAGGTATTCCATGGTATTAATGGTGAGGTGATTGTTCCTGAATCCTCAAGTGCCCGCGACAGGTTTTTCATGGCTAGGCCTCTTTTTTCATACTCCATCTTGTACATGCGTCCAGGTAAAACCAGCGAAATATATTGGTCAGAGGTGATAATGTTGGCGCCGATACAGGTTGCAATAGTCGTGGCGATTAGACTGCCAGTGCTGTGCACAAAACCTAGGGCGTAATTCACTAAACACTGCAATAAGCCGGTGTGATCCATCACGGCGCCAAACACCATGGCGCAGAAAATCAGCCAGACGGTGTTCAGCATAGAGCTCATGCCGCCGCGAGTCATTAGCTCATCCAAGGTCGCGTTGCCGCTATCAAGACTAAACCCGTTGAACAGTGTCTGCCACACGCCTTTGAACAGGGCCAGCGGCGCGCTGGCCACATCGCTGGATAAAGCGAAGATAGCGGGGCGCTGGAAGATCAGGGCAAGCACAACTGCAATCATGGCTCCTGCTAAAATAGTTGGAATTGGCGGCATTTTTTTATTGGCCATTACCAACAGCGCCAGCACTGGCAGCAGCATGATGGGGTTCAGCACAAAATTGGCCTGCAGTAGCTCTAAGGTGACAGCTAGGTCTTCTGCAGTATTGGTAGAATCTATATTTAGGCCAATTAAACCATAGAGGATCAAGGCGACTACAATACTTGGAATGGTAGTCCAGACCATGTGGCCGATGTGAGAGAACAGGTCTGTGCCGGCGACCGCTGGGGCGAGATTGGTTGTCTCGGACAGCGGTGACATCTTGTCGCCAAAGTAGGCGCCAGAAATTATAGCGCCCGCCGTGATTTCCGGAGATAGGCCCATGCCGGCCGCCGCACCGATAAGCGCAATACCGACCGTTCCCGCTACCGTCCAAGAGCTGCCGATGCTCAGTGCAATAAGGCCGCAAATTAGGCAGCTAGCAGCGTAAAAAACCGCCGGATTCAAAATTAGCAGACTGTAGTAAATCATTGTTGGCACTGTGCCGGACATGATCCAGGTGCCAATAAGCAGGCCTACGCTGAATAAAATTAGCACCGGCTTGAGGGCAACCACGATGCCGGAAATAATACTTTGCTCTAGCTCATCCCAGCCAATTCCGTTTAGCCAGCCGATAAATGAGGCCACTACCGCGCCAGCACACAGGGCTATTTGGTTTGGTCCATAGCTGGCGTCCTCACCAAATAAGTAGACCGAAAAAGACAGCAGCGCAATCAGGGCGCTCACAGGAATCAGTGCCTGAACTAGAGTTGGAGATTTTCTGGGGGATTCACTGAGGTTGGGAGTAGATGCTGACATTGCGCGGTGCATTCCATCGAAAAAGACCGGCCAAGCATAAAACTATTCGCTGTCGCCTGTCCATGGGCAGCAAGTCTGGGCCAAATTGAGGTATAATGAGCTCGAATTCGCGTTTAACCATGGAGAATTACTGTCCCAAAAAGACAGATGATGCTTATAAATGAATAAACCACAGCAGCAAATCAACGAAATCGAAGCGTACACCATAAAACTGGGTGAAACCGCGCGAGCCGCCTCCCGTGATATCGCCAAAGCGACTACGGGGCAGAAAAACAAGGCACTGCTCGCCATTGCCGCAGAGATCGATGCAGCGCGAGCAGAATTGATGCAAGCCAATGCTAAGGATATGGAAGCTGGGCAGAACAAGAATCTTGACTCTGCGCTGTTAGACCGCTTAGAGCTAACTCCAGCGCGAATCGATAACATGATCGAAGGCCTGCATCAGGTGGCCGCTTTGGCTGACCCAGTTGGCGAAGTAACAGATTTACGGTTCCGCCCAAGCGGGATTCAGGTGGGGCGGATGCGAGTGCCCTTGGGGGTCATAGGCATTATTTATGAGTCTAGGCCCAATGTTACCTGCGAGGCGGCCAGCCTTTGTTTGAAGTCTGGCAATGCGGCGATCCTGCGCGGCGGTTCCGAAGCCATCTGCTCCAATAAAGCACTTGCCGACTGCGTCGCCCGAGGTCTGAAGGCGGCCGGGCTCAATGAGAATATTATCCAAGTGGTCAACCGAGTTGACCGCGAAGTTGTTGGCAAGCTCATTACCATGCCTGAGTTTGTGGATGTGATTGTGCCCCGCGGTGGCAAAGGCTTGATCGAACGCATCAGCGCCGACTCTAAAGTTCCGGTCATTAAGCATTTGGATGGCAACTGCCATCTCTATATTGATATTTCTGCGGATATTGAAAAAGCTGTGGCGGTAGCGGTCAATGCGAAGACTAGTCGCTATGGCACTTGCTGCACGCTTGAATCAATGGTTGTGGCTGAGGCAGTTGCGGCTGAGTTTTTGCCTAAAATTGCGAAGGAGTATCTGGCTCACGGGGTCGAAATTAGAGGCTGCGAGCGCTCCTGCGAGCTGATACCTCAGGCCATAGCCGCCACAGAGCAAGATTGGGGCACAGAATATTTGGCCCCCATTATTTCGATTAAGGTCGTGGCGGATATTGACGCCGCCATAGAGCATATCAACACTTACAGCTCTGGCCATACCGAGTCCATCATGACCTGCGACTATAGTCGCTCGCAGCGGTTTATCCGTGAAGTGGATTCAAGCTCGGTGATGATTAATACATCGACTCGATTTGCTGACGGGTTTGAGTACGGCCTTGGCGCTGAGATCGGTATTTCTACGGATAAACTCCATGCCCGCGGCCCCGTTGGCTTGGAAGGACTGACCTCACAGAAGTATATCGTGCTTGGCGATGGCCACATCCGGCAATGAGTTTACGGCTGGGGGTTTATGGCGGGATGTTTGATCCTCCCCACTTGGGTCATGTTGCTGCCGCGAAATATGCGGCGCAGCAGCTTAAACTGGACAGTGTGAAACTTATCCCCTGCAAGACTCCCAATCACCGCGCGCCAACTCAGGCGTCGACCGAACACAGGGTCAATATGCTGAATTTAGCTATTCAAGCATCGCCTGAGCTGAGTGTTGATACCTTGGAGCTCACTCGCGAGGGCGTGTCTTACATGGTAGATACACTTAAAATATTGCGTGCAGGTAACCCCAGCGCAGTCATAGTTTTGGTGTTGGGCATGGATTCCTTCAACAGCTTGCCAACCTGGCATAAATACCAAGAAATATTAGCTCTATGCAGTCTTTTTGTATTGAGCCGGGGCGGCGAAACGCCGAGCTTGGATACAGCAGCAAAGCTAGCGCCACATGGGGGCCAAGCGGGCAGCGAGCGGCAGCTTATGTCGCAGCCCTGTGGCCGCTATTTTTTTGATACAGCCTTTGCCAGCGATGCGTCGTCTAGTTTGGTGAGGCGGAAGAAATTGCTGAATAAAAACCTTAGCGAGTTAGTAAGTCCTGAGGTTTTGCAATACATTGAAAACAATCACCTCTATCAAGAGACCCCATTAATTCAAGGAAGGTGTACAGGTTGAAAAGCAAGAAATTATCAGGTGTTATCGTCACGGCTCTAGATGACATGAAAGGCGAGCGGATAAGCTGCATCAACGTAGCGAAGCTCACGTCAATAACCGACTACATGGTTATTGTAACCGGCCGGTCTAATACCCACATTAAAGCCATGGCAGATTCTGTCTTGAAAGCTGCCAAGGATGCGGGCTGCAAAGTCGGCGGCATAGAAGGTCGTATGCAGTCAGAGTGGGTTTTAGTTGACGCTGGCGATGTGGTCGTTCATCTAATGCTGGCGCCGGTGCGAGCGCTGTATAATTTAGAAGAGCTATGGACCTTTGAGAGCGATGCAGCCAAGGATTCCAAGGCAAGCGTCAGCAGCTAATGCGAGTAGCTGTTATTGCTGTAGGCACTAAGATGCCAGGGTGGGTTGTGCAAGCAATTGCTGAATACACTAAGCGATTGAAGACCGACCTTCCGCTGAGTTTTATTGAAGTACCTCTGGCACAGCGTGGCAAAGCCCAATCCAGCGCAACGTGGGTTGAACGAGAAGGGGAACTAATCCTCGCTAAAGTGCCAAAAAACAGTTTTGTGGTGGCGCTTGAAGTCACCGGACAGGCCTTGAGTACAAGCGAACTGGCGAGCGAGGTTGAAAAAATCGCGGGTTTGGGCAAAGACTTAGTTTTGCTAGTTGGCGGCCCTGATGGCTTAAGCGATGCCTGTCGCGAACGAGCGGATGCACTTTGGTCACTGTCCAAACTTACTCTGCCCCATCCGTTAGTGAGGGTGCTGCTGGCAGAGCAGTTTTACAGGGCTGTGAGTGTAATTAAGGGCCACCCGTACCACAGAGAATAGGGTTGCTCAATTTTCATGGGGGATTGAGGCCATGCTGCAAAAATTCACTTTTAAGGCCTTCAGTTTCAACTAGTTTGAAGACAAAATTAAACTTAATTAGCACAAACAGGTCTAAACCTTGGTTATTTATGGCTTTAGCGCAACGAATCGAAGCCGATTTAACTATAGGCAGTCCTGTAAATTGACATTCACAGGCACCAACCCCTACTTTTTTAGAGAAATTTGATGGCCGGTAAATGGCAGCTTAAAGATCACGAGGCAGAAAGGCAGCTATTTGTTAGACGGCTGATAGTTGCTGGGGTTTGCGTTTGTTTGCTGTTTCTTGCTCTGCTGCTAAAGCTGGTTAATCTGCAAATAAGTCAGTATGACTATTTCTCTTCCCGCGCTGACGGCAATCGGCTGCATTCACAGTATGTCCCTCCAGCTCGAGGTTTGATTTTTGATCGCCATGGGGCGCTGCTAGCGGACAATCAACCTATATTCAACCTCACCATAGTGCGTGAGCAGGTGCCGAATCTGGAGCAAACCCTGGATCAGCTGTCGGCTATGATTCGTCTAACCGACGAGGATAGAGAGCAGTTTTATAAGCGCTTGGAGCGAAATAGGGTGCCGTTTAGTTCAGTGCCCTTGCGCTATGTGCTCACCGAAGAAGAGAAGGCGAGGGTAGCAGTCAGTTCCCATCTCTTAGACGGGGTAGCGATCGAGCCGCAATTTGTAAGAAGCTACCCGTTGGCCGAATTGACCGCACACTCGGTGGGTTATGTATCAGAAATAAACCGCGAGGAGCTAGATAAACTCAATGATTTGGAGCGCGAAAACTATGGCGGCACCAACCATATCGGTAAAACCGGGGTTGAGCGCACTTACGAAGATATCCTCCATGGCACGGTAGGCTACGAGATTGTTGAAAAGAACAATCGCGGCCAAATTATGCGCAGACTGGATAGAACTGATCCTAAAGCTGGCAAGAACATTACGCTGCATATCGATAGCCGACTGCAAATAGCCGCAGAACAAGCCCTCGGGGACTTCCGCGGCGCTGTGGTTGCCATAGATCCCAACACCGGCGGCATATTGGCTATGGTCAGCAAGCCAGGATTCGACCCCAATCTGTTTGTAACCGGGATTACCAATAAGGACTACCGGGTGCTGGTGACGGACGTTGTCAACACGCCGCTGTTTGACAGAACGACCAACCCATACCCGCCGGGTTCAACCGTTAAACCATTTATTGGTTTGGCAGGCCTGCATCAAGGCCTCGTCGACTATGATTTTGCAATTGATGATCCCGGTTACTTTCGCTTGCCCGGCGTCTCTTACCGCTGGGGCGACTACACCTTCAGAACTGCTATAGGCGGTGGGCATGGCCACACCGATCTGCAAAAGGCCATATTCCAATCCTGTGATACCTTTTTTTATGACCTCGGCAACCGCATGGGAATCGATTCCATGCATGACTTTATGTCGAAGTTCGGTTTTGGCGACAATTTTACCTTAGATATAGCCTATGCCCGAACCGGTGTTCTGCCATCGAAAGAATGGAAAAGGGCCAGCCGAGGCGAGCCTTGGTATCCGGGGGATACTATTAACTCATCTATCGGCCAAGGCTTTATGTGGGCAACCCCGCTGCAACTGGCAACGGCCACCGCGATCATCGCCAACAAAGGCAAAGTGGTGCAGCCGCGCCTGCTCAAAGCGATCGAAGGCCAAGATTATGTCCCAGTGATCGAAGACCCCGTGCCAGACGTGATTGTTGAAGACCCCGATTACTGGCGCTATATCGAAGAGTCTATGACGATGGTTGTCCACCGTCCTTACTCAAAGGTGTTTCGGGACAACGGCACCGCCTATGCGTCCATTGCTCAGGTGGATAAAAACATGAGCTATAAGATGGCCGGAAAGTCGGGTTCAGCTCAGGTGGTAGGTATTAGTCAGGATGTGTTATCCAGTACCGATATTGTCGTGTCGGATTTGACAAAAGATCACGGTCTGTTTATCTCCTTCGCTCCTGCTGAAAACCCCCAGATTAAACCTCAAATCGCCATCGCCGTGTTTGTTGAAAATGGCGAACACGGCAGCAGCGTTGCTGGGCCTATTGCCAAGGCTATTACAGACACCTACCTGCTAGATATTTTGAATATAGACTTTGACGCCCTTAAAGCGAATGAGTCCATGGTGTCCAGCACCGATGATTAGTCAAGATTTTGTCAGGCAATCGACAGGTCTGCATTCACCCTCTAGCAGATCTAAGTCACTGTGGCGCTCACTGCATATCGATCCGCCGTTTGTCATCGGCATTATATTAATCTGCTGCTTCGGCCTGCTAGTTTTAAACAGCGCCAATGACGGTGATGTGGCGGAGGTAAGAAGACAGGCTCTGACTATGATGATAGGGCTGGTGGTGATGTTCATCGTTGCTCAGTTCAACGTCCATTTTTATAGGCAGTGGGCGCCCTCAATCTACGTTGCAAGCCTTGCCATGCTGGCGCTGGTGCTATTTATCGGCGTCGAAAAAAATGGCGCCAAAAGCTGGCTTGACCTGCCTGGGCTGCCGAGCTTTCAACCCTCAGAGGTGATGAAGTTTATTGTGCCCATGTTGCTGGCTTGGTATCTCGCCAGTCGTCCGCTGCCGCCGCGCTTCAAACACCTGTTTTGGTCGGCAATTATGATACTGCTTCCGGCAGGGCTGATTGTTGTGCAAAACGATATGGGGACGGCGATGATGGTGACCATGTCTGGCATATTTGTTGTGCTCTTGGCTGGGATCAAGTGGCGGATTGTCTTTGCTGGGTTTGTGGCACTGCTGCTGGCATCGCCTGCTTGGTATATTTTCCTCGCTAAAGAGCATCAACAGAATCGCATACTGACGTTTATCGACCCCTATCGTGACCCAACTGGAGCTGGCTACAACATCATTCAATCGCAAATTGCGATTGGCTCAGGTGGCGTGTACGGCAAGGGCTACGGCAATGGTGCGCAGTCCCATTTGGATTTTATCCCGGAGAGCAACACCGATTTTATCATGGCTGTATTAGCTGAAGAGTTTGGTCTGCTGGGGATTTTGTTTTTGATAGCGCTGTATCTGTTTGTGCTGCTCCGAGGCTTTTACATCGCGCTGTCTGCAACTGATATGTTTAGCCGCCTGCTTGCTGGAAGCATTACGCTTACCTTTTTCTTCTACGTGTTCGTCAACATGGCTATGGTGTCAGGCATTTTGCCAGTGATCGGCTTGCCGCTGCCGTTGATGAGTCGGGGCGGCACCTCGGTGGTTACACTGTTTGTGGGGTTTGGGCTGTTAATGTCAATTCAAACCCATGCCAGACCTAGGCTCACCTAAGTTGACTCCAAGGCCTTAAGGAGTCCTAGAATTGCTGCTTAAGGAGCTGAAAAGGTTAATAAAAACTAACTATCGGACGCTAACTACCTAATACAATTGTGTCAGCGATGATAATTTAGGTGAAACATGACAAATCTGCGATTTTCCAGTGTATTACTAACCTGCTCTGTTTTGCTTGGAGCCTGCAGCTCGGCTCCTGCACCTACCGCCCCCAGCAATAGCAACAGCGGTCGTTACAGTATTAGCCAAGACAGAGCACCGAGCCGAAACGTCAACCTGTCTCAGATTCCAGAAGTAGTGCCAGTGCCCGTTAAGCGCACTATGGCAGGTAATCGCAGTCCTTATACTGTGCTTGGCAAATCTTACTCTGTCATGCCCAGCGAAGAAGGCTACAGCGAGCGCGGGGTTGCTTCGTGGTACGGTGAAAAATTCCATGGCCACAAGACCTCCAATGGCGAGGTGTTTGATATGTACCTAGTCTCGGCGGCGCACAAGGCGCTGCCTATACCCAGCTTTTTGCAGGTGACTAACCTTGATAACAATCGCAGCATAATCGTCAGAGTGAATGACCGTGGGCCTTTTCACGGAGATCGGCTGATCGATCTTTCCTACGCGGCTGCTGTAAAGCTTGGGTATGCCGATCGGGGTACCGCCAGAGTGCAGCTCGATGCTATTGTGCCGCGGGGCGATCTAAATAGAACTATTGCAGGCAGGTCGCCGACTACAGTGTTAGCAGCAGGCAATCAGTCTGGCAGCGAAAAATACTTGCAGGTGGGGGCATACTCGCAAAGAGAGTCGGCGGAAGCAGTCTCGGCCCAATTGCGTAGCCTTACCAACCGACCAGTGTTTATTCGCAGTGTGCAAACCCTCAGCAATGGAACCATGCACCGAGTTCGCATTGGGCCCGTGAATGACATCGGCGAAATTGATAGATTAAGCCGACAAGTGATATCAGCAAATTTAGGCAACCCTTATACAGTTACGGAGTAGCTTTGGGTTCCTATGAGGCAATTCGGACCGACTCTCAAACTCTAATGCATATTTTTGCTAAGATCCTTGTCTAAATAAATCAAGTTAATGAATGGAAAACTTATTTCAATGTGCAGTTTAAAAACACCAAACAGAATTCTAATGCATTTGGCGTCAGCTCTTGTGGCACTGATTGCTAGCGCTAGCATCTTAGCGGCGCCAGCCATAATACCTAGGGCGCCGGACATCGCGGCGACAAGCTATATCTTGATTGATGCCGCGACAGGCCAAGTCATTATCGAGAAGAATTCCTTAGAGGCCCTGCCGCCAGCTAGTTTGACTAAAATCATGACAGCCTACATTGTCGCTGAAGAGATTATGAGCGGTAATTTAAGTCTGAGCGATCAGGTGCATATCTCCGAAAAAGCCTGGCGCATGGAAGGCTCGAAAATGTTCGTCGGTGTCGACACCCAGGTCAGTGTTGAGGACCTGCTGCGTGGCATTATTATTCAGTCGGGCAACGATGCGTCCGTGGCCATGGCCGAGCACATCGCCGGCAGTGAAGAAGCCTTTTCCGATATGATGAATCAATATGCTGAAATTCTAGGCATGGAGCAAAGCTTTTTTATGAACGCCAGCGGTTTGGATACCGAGCTGTATTTCAACACCATGTCGGCCAAGGATTTATCTTTGCTTGCCAGAGCAACCATTTACCGCCACAAAGAGTTTTATCCCATGTATGCCGAGCGTGAGTTTACTTACAATGGGATCAAGCAGGCCAATCGCAACACCTTGCTGTTCAGGGACCGGAATGTTGACGGTTTAAAGACCGGCTGGACAGATGCGGCTGGTTACTGCTTGGTGGCTTCAGGCGAGCGTGACGGCATGCGGTTAATTTCCGTCGTTACGGGAACCGCGAGTGAAGAAGCCAGAGCTATCGAAACTCAGAAATTGCTGACCTACGGTTTTCGCTACTACGAGACTCACAAACTCTATGACTCAAATCAGGTGCTGGCTAATGTGCCTGTGTATTCAGGCGCGGCGGATGCGGTGGATCTAGGTATTGTAGATGATGTCTACGTGACAATTCCTCGGGGCCAAGCAGAAGCAATGAAAGCCAGTGTTGATGTTGACGAAATTATCAGAGCGCCCATTACCGACGGTCAAATTATGGGCGTTGTAAACGTGGTGCTCAATGACGACCTCATTTATCAGTCCAATGTTGTTGCCATGCAGGCCGTTGCGCAAGGCGGGGTGTTTAAGCGCTTTATGGATTGGCTGTCGCTGTTTTTTGGCAACCTTTTTTCGTAGGATACGCTATGACTGATAAAGAGGGTCCTGAAGAAATACAGGCGCCCAAAATCGAATTTCCCTGCTTGTATCCAATCAAGGTGATTGGCGTCGCGCAGGGGTATTTTGAGCGCGATGCGGTGTCCACTGTAGAGCGCCACACAGGTAAAATTGACCCTGAGCTGATTACCATTAATCCCAGCAAGTCAAACAATTACGTGTCTGTGCGCATTACTATTACTGCCACGGGAGTGGAGCACTTGGAAAATATCTTCGAGGATTTGAAAAAGCTGCCTAACCTCAAGATGGTGCTGTAGCTTGCGCCTAGCCAACTATAAGTGGTTTCAAGCCGCTCCTGAAGTCGATAAACCCCAATTACCTGATTTGATAGTGCGCAGACTGGGTCTGCAGGACTACACGCCGATATTCGAATCAATGCGCTATCTGGCAGAACATCCCAAGTCGGATCGAGCAGACCAGCTGTGGCTGCTAAGTCACAAACCCGTGTATACCCAAGGTCAGGCAGGTGGTGCTGAGCATATTCTAAATCCTGGGGCAATACCGGTAATACAGATCGATAGAGGCGGCCAGATTACTTACCATGGCCCAGGTCAGCTGGTGGTTTATTTGCTTTTAAATATTAAACGGCGCGCCATTGGTGTGCGTCAACTTGTTGATCTTATTGAGCAAAGCATTATCGGCAGCTTGGCTGAGTTTGGCGTTAACGGACAAACTCGAGCAAAAGCTCCCGGTGTCTACGTGAATGATGCTAAAATTGCCGCGCTGGGCCTGCGAATCAAGAATGGCTGGAGTTACCACGGGTTAAGTCTCAATATAAACATGGATCTAACGCCGTTTGCTGGCATTAATCCCTGTGGATTCGAAAACCTCCAGGTGTGTCAGCTCAGTGATTTTCAAAGTGATAACGCAGACTTAATGCAACAGGCCAGCAAAGTTATGTGCAATCAGCTGTTGGGCCGGTTAGGCTACCAAGCGTATTATCCAAAGAATTAGCAACCTCAGATATTTAGGAAAGATCAGGCTATGGCCGAGAGAACGCGTCGCAATGTGATGGTAGAAGGTGAGAAGCTCCGCGGAGCAGACAAGGTTCGCCGTATACCCGTAAAAGTAATACCCACGGTAGATCTTCTGTCTAAGCCTGCTTGGATAAGAGTAAAGATCCCGTCATCGCCAAAAATTCAACACATTAAGCAAAAGCTTAGAGAACACAAACTTGCCTCTGTTTGTGAAGAAGCCAGCTGTCCGAACCTTGGGGAGTGCTTTAGCAATGGCACGGCCACCTTCATGATCATGGGGGATATTTGTACTAGGCGCTGTCCGTTTTGTGACGTTGCCCACGGTAAGCCAAAACCGTTAAATGAAAACGAGCCGCGTGAGCTAGCCGAAGCTATCTCCGAAATGGGGCTTAGCTACGTGGTTATAACCTCAGTCGACAGAGACGATTTAAAAGATAGCGGCGCGGCGCATTTCGCCGACTGCATAACCCAATCTCGGCACTACAATCCGAATACCAAAGTCGAGGTTTTAGTGCCTGATTTCCGCGGCAGAATGGACATTGCCTTGGATATTCTCCAGCATACGCCGCCTGACGTGTTCAATCATAATTTAGAGACAGTGCCACGCCTTTATAAGAAAGCCAGGCCCGGGGCCGACTATCAATACTCGTTAGATCTGCTGAAAGCCTATAAAGCGCGATGCCCTGATGTTATTACCAAATCGGGTATCATGCTTGGTTTAGGTGAAGATTTCGAAGAAGTTAAACAAGTGTTAAGAGATCTCAAGCAGCACGATGTTGACATGATTACGCTGGGCCAGTATCTCCAGCCGAGCAAAGACCATTTAGCGGTAGAACGCTTTGTTCATCCTGACGAATTCGATGCCCTGCGTGTGTTCGGTGAAGAACTTGGCTTTTTGCATATTGCCAGCGGCCCCTTGGTGCGCTCCTCATACCATGCTGACAAGCAAGCCCACGGCGAAGCAATTTCATAATTTTCGGCATCTCTAGGCTACTGTAATGAAAATTAGCTTGCGGCAATTAATTATCAGCCTCGCGTCGCTGGTTTTTGCTGTCGGGCTTGTGGTCTTCATAGCAGGCGCAGAGGCTGAAATTGGAAATCAGGCTTTGATTGTGCGGGCATTAGTGCTTACGCTATCGATGACGGCAGGGCTAATCGCGATCTATCCTATTGTGCCTGGCTTCTCAGGCAGGCCCCTTACGTTTGCAATGGCCATTGGCTTACCAGCGATCTTGCCCGTTTTTGTGTATTATCTACTCGTGATGCCAAGTCGGGCTAGTGAGGGCTTCACTGCCAGTCAGTCGCGCAGCGAATTAATAACTGATGGTTCTAGTAATGGCATTGTTGAGGTTGGATTCAGCTACCCGATTTATACGCCAACACTTACAATCAGAAACAACGGCTTATACACCGAACAGGTGAATGTGTATTTGCGCATGATTGACAGTGGCGGGAGTATTGCTTTGTTTCGAGCAGTGCGGCGGCAGGTACCCGGCGCTGCGCTTTCGGTGGAATCCTCGGTAAGAGGGCTGCTAAGTGAGCGCGATGGGGTGCTGTTCCTGCCGCTTGCTATTGCCCCGCTGCAAGAAGTAACCGGGCAGCTGGTGTTTATCATCAGCAATTTAAACGATGGCACGAGTTTTACAGACGCTTTGTCCAGCGCCTACCAAGCACATTTTGAACTGCGGAATCCGGTCAATGGGCAACTGCTGTTTGAATTTCCGTTGCAACATATTTAGGCCTCGAGTTGCTAAAACTGGTGCCAAGCTTAGTGGTGAAACTAATTTCCGCAAAGCTAGCTAGATTAAGAAGCCGTACTAAAAAGAAAATAAAAACGTGAGGTGTGTGTCGATGAACAAGCAACGTGTATTGATTGGTTTGCTAGCAGTGCTGGGCGGTAATTGTTTGATTGGGGTTAGTGGCGCTTATGCACAGGCTGACGAATTTGCCGGCAAGCGAGTGGTTAAAATTCTTCAGGAGCCCCGTCACCGTACCGTGCATATGGACGAGAACATCTATCTGCTAGACGTGCAGATAAACCCCGGTGACATGACGCTACCCCATACCCACGACGCGGCGATTCTTTATACGTTTATCAGCAACGGTGAAGGTCCGTTATTTGGCCGTGTTTCGGGTAATACAGATTACGTGACAGAGAACCTAACCCACGAAGTCAGCAATGAGGGGCCGAATTTATTTCGCATTATAGCTCTGACTAATTACGGCGCTGGGCTTGAATCGATTGATGTTGGCAAAGCTCAAGGAATATCCGCTGCGCCACAAGTTGAAAATCAATGGTTCAGGTCTTATCGGCTGACACTTGATCCGGGTGACGAAACGCCAATGCAGACCCTTAGCAACCCAAATGTTGTGGTTCAGGTAACATCGGGCAAAGTACATGTCACACGGGAAGACGGTATTACCGCGGAGCTATTGGCCATGGGTGATTGGGCCTGGCGCGATGCCCAAAGTCCTTACAAAATTGTTAATCGTGGTGATACTGCGGTTGAGGTCGTTATTAATGAAGCCCGCCGCTAGTTGGCGATTTATTTAGGAGTTGTTATGAACAGTCATAGCGGTATCAAGTCACTATTAGTCAGTGTGCTTCTCCTCCCCGGAGCCGCGGCTGTGAGCCAAGAAAGCTGGCAACTCCCTCGAACTGAAACCGGCGCTCCAGATTTTCAAGGCACTTGGACATCAGCAACTATTTCAACCCTAGAGCGAGATCCAGCGTTTGCCGATCGCCTGATTATTTCGTCTGAAGAGGCAAGACAGATAGAGCGCACTGCAGCGTTCAACGTTTTATCTGAAGCGGACAATGCGCCCAGCGACCCTAACCGTGCCCCGCCGACCGACGGTGATACTGAGGCCGGATATAACGCCTTTTGGATAGACCCCGGCACACGGGTGGCAGAAATAGCAGGGGAATACCGCAGTTCATTTATCGTCGATCCAGCCAATGGGCGGATACCTTACGGTGCAGGAGCCGCGGCTGCATTTGCCGGCTATCGGCAGACCTCGGGTTTCGATGGCCCGGAGCAGAGACCATTGGGCGAGCGCTGCATGGTTGGTTTTGGCTCCAGCGGTGGGCCGCCAATGTTGCCTGTGCTGTACAATAACAACTACCAAATAGTGCAAACTAACGACTATGTAATGATTCTAGTTGAAATGAATCACGATGCTCGCATTATCCGCTTGAATCAAGATCATCTTGGTGACGCCAATAGCCCTTGGTTAGGTGATTCTGTGGGGCATTGGGAAGGCGATACCTTGATTGTCGAAACCACTAATTTTCATCCCCAGCAAAGCTTTCGCTTTTCTATTCAGCATACGCTTTATTTGCCGCCGAAGGCGAAGGTGACTGAGCGTTTTACGCGAGACTCCGAATCGACAATGCTGTATGAGTTTACTGTTGACGATGACACGGCCTACACTCAGCCTTGGTCAGCACAGATACCGTTTCGAGCCACCGATGGCGAGCTCTATGAGTATGCCTGCCATGAAGGAAATTATGCGCTGCCCGGTATTTTGGCAGGCGCCCGCCAGCAAGAAAGCGACGCTGCTCAGTAGCGCCGCATCCGCTTCGTTAAAGCTCGGCCGAACTGATGGGGTTGTCGGTATTACTCAGTCCGGCTTTTGTTGAATCCGGTTTTTGCTCGATCCAACTGCTGTTTAAAGCAACTACAGCCAAAGAAATGCCGAGAAAACTCACGCACAGAACAACTGCTACACTGTTGCTGAGTAATATAATGCAGCAAGCGGCAAGCGCTGCGACTCTTCCCAC
This sequence comes from uncultured Pseudohongiella sp., assembly GCA_964352445.1. Taxonomy (GTDB): domain Bacteria; phylum Pseudomonadota; class Gammaproteobacteria; order Pseudomonadales; family Pseudohongiellaceae; genus UBA9145. Next base: position 31,802 of record CAYGSO010000010.1, read on the forward strand.
TTCCAATACTAAAATTCCTTCCTTGGCTTCCATCCAGCGCCCAAATACATAAAGACTAAATGCCTGAGCAGCTACACTCAGCCAAAGTATCGTGCTGCTTATCTGGGCTGCATCGATAAGTAGAGTTAGCCCAAGTCCCGTGACAAAAACAAACTGAATCAATACATACACGCTTATAAAAGTGGTGATTGGCGGATTGTAGAGTTGGTTTAGCGCCTGCGCTGGCTGGGCCTTGCAGGCTGTTTTAAGGCCGGCGGCTTGCCAACCCGGCGGCTTAAAAGCCTGTTTGAATTTGTTAGTAACCCCCGGCGCCTTCTTAATGTCTTTGAGCAGCCGCCAATAGACATGAATATTGGCCCATAGCGGATTCCAGCTGTTCAGAGGTTTACGAAGTCCATAAACCACCGGCTCGGATACCAGTTCTTCTTGGAAGCTGCCAAACAAGCGATCCCAAACTATCAAGAAACCGCCGTAATTTTTGTCCACGTAAATAGAATTGCGGCCATGGTGTACCCGGTGATTTGAGGGAGAGACAAAAAACCATTCGAAAACACCTAGTTTTGGCACATGTTCGGTGTGTATCCAAAATTGATAGATCAGGTTTAGGCTGACGCAGGTGAATAGCACCTCGGCGGGAAACCCCAGAAAAAAGAAGGGCAGGTAGAACAAAAAGCCGTAGAAGTCGATGCTGGTCTGACGCAGCGCGGTGGATAGATTGTAGTTCTCACTCTGATGATGGGCCACATGGGAGCCCCAAAATAAAGCCACCTCATGGCCCCAACGATGCTTCCAGTAGTAGGCAAAGTCATACAGCACAAAGCAGCTTATCCAGACCCAAGCCGCATCTTCAGGCAATTGAGTTAACTGGTATTGCTGGACAATAATTTCATACAGCCCGCTTGAGATTCCTAGAATAACGAGTCCCTGCAGTCGGCTGAGTGACCCCATGGAGAGGCTATTAATGGTGTCATTGACTCTGTAGGTATTGTGCCCACGGGCCAAGCCGTAACCTATCTCTAAGAAAATAAGTAAGAAAAAGAAAGGGATAGCATAAAGAATTAGATCCATACTGGTAACCATTGAGGCTTATTGGTGCGGCACGCGGGCCAGCGCTGCTGCAGAATAAAACACGGTAATAACTGCATTAACGTCGCTGTAAAGGGTCACAATAATGTCAAAACACGGTATTATTCGCCATTAATTTTCTTGCCGTGTTTTTGGGAGCCACCTCCAGATGAAAAAACTTAGTTTATTTGCTTTAACCATTGCCGCCATTATGGCGACCAACGCCGGCTTTAGCCAAGGTATCCAACAAACCAAAGGCAATTATCAGGATAAATTCCGCCAGCTGGATGAGGTTCTGCCAACGCCTAATGTCTACCGCAACGCATCCGGCGGCCCAGGTCATCAATATTGGCAGCAGGAAGTAGACTATTCAATTGAAGTTACTCTAGATGAAGATAGCCAAAGCCTGAGTGGCACTGAGACGATCACTTACCAAAACAACTCTCCAGATACGCTTAACTATCTGTGGCTGCAGCTTGATCAGAATCGTTTCCGCAGTGATTCTATGGACCAAATGAGCACGCCATTTGGCGGCCAGACTCCTAATGGCTCCGACAACACGCCGGCGCGGATTAGTTTGAATAGTCTGCAAACTCTGCAGTATATGGAAGATTCAGACCTTGGATATAAGATCACCGGGGTTACAGACCGCAGCGGTAATACGCTGGCAAGCACAATTGTGGGCACCTTGATGCGGGTTGACCTGCGCCAGCCCTTGCGATCAGGCCAAGACGTTGCATTTACCGTTGAGTACAACTACAACATCGTTAATGGTGACGTGCTAGGCCCTAGAAGCGGCTATGAGTATTTTCCAGAAGAGGGCGAGAACGGTAACTATATCTTTGCGCTCGCTCAGTGGTTTCCTCGACTGGTTGCCTACACAGACTATGAAGGCTGGACGAATAAAGAATTCTTAGGTTCGGGTGAGTTCACACTGGAGTTTGGTGATTACGAAGTTGCCATGACTGTTCCTGCTGACCATATAGTGTCCGCCACAGGTGTGCTGACCAATGCCAATCAGGTGTTGACTCGGCAGCAGCGGGACAGGCTTGCAGAGGCGGAAACCGCGCCTAGGCCTGTCTATGTTGTAACCCCCGAAGAAGCCTTGGAAAACGAAGCCGAGGGCACTGCTGAGACTAAAACTTGGCGCTTTGCCGCTGAGAACGTCAGAGACTTTGCGTGGTCATCATCCAGAAAGTTTATCTGGGATGCTAAGGGCTATGCCCAAGAAGGCGCAGAGCAAGAGCAAATCATGGCCATGTCGTTCTATCCTAAAGAAGGCGGCACTTTGTGGTCTGAGTACTCTACGGAAGTTGTAATCCACACGCTGGAAGTTTACAGCCGATTCTCCTTTGACTACCCATATCCAACCGCGCAATCAGTTAATGTCGGGTTCGTTGGCGGTATGGAGTACCCCATGATCACGTTCAATGGTCCTCGCACCGAACTGCAGGACGACGGCAGCAGAACTTACTCACTGGCCGAAAAGCGTTTTCTAATTGGCGTGGTTATTCATGAGATTGGGCACTTTTACTTCCCCATGATTGTGAACTCTGACGAGCGCCAATGGACTTGGATGGACGAAGGAATAAACAGCTACTTAGATTCGGTTGCTAGTCGCGAATGGGATGCGGAGATTCCTTGGGGGGTTGAGCCGCGGTTTATCACCGACTACATGGTGTCGTCTAACCAAGTGCCGGTAATGACGCAATCAGACAGCGTGTTGAGGCTGGGCCCGAACGCCTACTCCAAGCCTGCAACAGCGCTTAATATTCTGCGCGAAACTATCATGGGCCGCGAACTGTTCGATTTCGCATTTAAAGAATACTCCAGGCAATGGGAGTTTAAGCGGCCAACGCCTTCTGATTTTTTCCGCACCATGGAAGAAGCCTCTGGGGTTGATTTAGATTGGTTTTGGCGGGGCTGGTTTTACACCACTGACCATGTGGATATTTCGCTTGATCGCGTTTATAAAATGCGGATGGATACCCAAGACCCAGATATCGACTATAGCCGCCAGCGCGAGTGGGAAAAGACTCAGCCGCCGTCGCTATACAGCGAGCGAAATCGTGCTGAAGGCCGCTTGACGTGGGTCGAGGCAAACCCTGACGTGCGCGATTTCTATGACGAAAATGATCAATTCACGGTCACCAATGCCGAGCGTAATACTTACAACAGTTTCCTTGAGGGACTAGACGACTGGGAACGTAAAACCTTGGATCGCGCCATCGACGAAAAGCTCAATTACTACATCTTAGAATTTTCCAACGTGGGCGGTTTGGTGATGCCTGTGATTGTCAGCTTGGAATACGCCGACGGCAGCCAAGAAGAAGTGCGCTTGCCAGCTGAACTTTGGCGGCGTAACCCCCACGATGTTAAGAAACTGATGATTTCTGAAAAAGAATTGGTCAGCGTGGTTATCGACCCAGGTCAAGAAACTGCTGATGCTGACATGGAAAACAATTATTACCCGAGGCGAATCATTCCATCGCGCATTGAAAACTATAAGCGCTCAAGTAGTTCTAGCTTAATAAGCCGCGATATCATGCAGGATATAAAGACGGAGCTTAAGAGCGAAGAAGACGATGAAGAGGATGATAGTTAGTCCTACTGCCGCATTAATACCAAGCCGGCGACTCCTTGCCGGCTTGGTTGTTTTTGTCTTTCTGAGCGTCAACCTCTCATTGGGTTTTGCGCACGTTCAAAAAACTGCAGTGACTCGAATCCTGTTTAATCCAGAAACTTCAAATATTGAAGTGATGCACCGCTTTCTCATACATGACGCCGAGCATGCCGCCCAACAGCTGTTTGGTGCCGGTCAGGATTTGTTAGGTTCTCCAGAATCGCGCATGCTGTTTAGCAGTTATGTTATCAATCGCTTCAGTATTGATGCTGAATTTGCCGATGGATCGATGCAAGCGCTGGGGCTGGATTATCTGGGCGCTGAGATAGACGGCCAGTTTATCTGGGTGTACCAAGAAACCAAGATCATCGAGGGCATCACATCATTTAGTATGGTGAACATGGCGCTTCGAGACGTATGGCCAGATCAGAGTAACTTGGTCAACATTGAGCGCAACGGCAAGATAGTAAGTGCGCTGTTTGATGCTGGCGCAGACATTAAAAGTTTAGCAATTTAGCGGCTTGCAATTTAACCGTTAGAAATGCAACTACAGCACATCATCCTGATGGCTGCCTAAGGCATAATATTCTGCAATCGCCAGTCCCGCCGCTACGCTGGTGAATGGATCATGTTCAATGACTTTACCCGGAAACTGTTGATTCAAATTTTGCTTGATGGCCGGTATCAGTGACGAGCCGCCGGTGCGAATCACCAAGTCTATTGCGCTGGCAGAGACGCCTGCGTTGTTAAGAACTTTGTCGATAGCAGTTTGAAACAATTCAAGCACACTGCCGATCATTTCTTCAAATTGCCCTCGGGTGACCGTTAGCTCAATGTCCAGCTCCGGAATATCTAGCATCGCCTCGGTTTGGTCTGACAGGGTCGCTTTCAGATCTTTAATGGTCTGAAACACCAGGTAGCTGTAGTTGTTTTTGATTAAATCGTACAGACGCCGATACTTGACCGCCGCTTCGTCGCCCGCTTCTATGCGCTGCATAATCGGTGTGGTGTATTTGTTTTGATTGAGCATATAGCTAACCGCCCAATTCAGCAGCAGTTCTTCATATTGTTCAAACGGGAAAAGGGTTTCGATTTCTCGGTCAGCACCTGCTCGTCGCCAGCGTTCGCCTTTTCCCAAGAGCGGGAAAAGCAGTTGTCTAAATAACAGCTGATCGATATGGTCGCCGCCTAAACCAATGCCGTGGGTTGCAATGACGTCATAGCCAGAAGCACTGTGTTTTAGTATGCACAGATCTAAGGTGCCGCCGCCAAAGTCTACTGCCAACAGCAGATTCTGCTTTTCATCGGGATTATCATGCAGGTAACTTAATGCCGCAGCGATAGGCTCTGGATAGTAAGACTTTTCAGTAAAATCTGCATAACCATAGGCTTCTGCCAGCATGGCCAGCGCGGCGCTGTTGCGGCCTTCTTGGCTGCCTTCAAAGTTCACCGGATGGCCGATGCAGGCATGCTCAGTGTGAGCACCGTCAATAGATTTGGCACGTTCATCGATAGTGCGCTTGATACGAACTAGCAGTGGGGTGATTAACGCAACGAGCCGAAACGCGCGGTTGAACACCATGAGCCGCTGTGAGTCTGCGCCTCCGAGAAGCCGCTTAATGCCCCTAAACAACCTGCCGGTTTGCCCACCATCGACGAAAGACTGGCCGTAGATTTTTTCAGTGCTGCCTTCTTCAGGCAAGCCATGGTCACCAATTTGGCCGGTAGTGCTGCGGCCTTCACCCAAAACTTCTGCTGAAAGCTCTACTGTGCGGCCGGTATTACTCTCGATATAAGCATTAATTGCATCTTGGCCGGTGGTGATGCCAAAACTTTTATCGATATAGGTGGCGGAGGGCATCACCGTGGCCTGCTGTTCGAGCTGCACTAAATGCACTCGCTCGCCATCGAACAGGGCGGCGGCGCTGTTGCTGGTGCCGAAGTCAATGCCAATGCCAATAGGGCGCTGGGGGCGCACGGACGCGGTTGAGGCTGTGGAGTTGTCGAGGCTGGAACTCGCTTGGGAAATTCTCGAACCCGAGCTTGATTTTATCTGTGTAGCCACTACTACTAACGCCTTCAACTTAACTGAACGATTAGGCAAAAAATATTTCGCCAAGAAGCGCAAGTATAGAGGAAATGGCTGGGGCGAGCAAAACATAAGGGTCTGAATTAAGGAGTATTTAGCCCGGTATACGCAGCTAGATTGGCCCTAAGCAGTTGAATAATTATGGAACTTAACCTATCCTCATCCGGTCATATCAAGGCTGCAATCTGTCTTATTTTCGGAGTTTTCATGCTAAAGCGTTTGTCTCTACTAATTTCTGTATTCTTGCTGTCTTTGGGAGTATCCGGGCCGTCTAGCGCTGGCACCATTGTTCGGGTCAGTACGACGATGGGGGACTATTCTATAGAGCTGCTTGATGAGGTTGCGCCTTTAACCGTACAGAATTTTCTGAATTACGTGGCGAGAGACGATTATAACGGCACCTATCTACACCGAGTCGTCGACAATTTTGTTGTTCAAGGTGGCGGTTACGGCTTTGAGCTTTTTGTCGGTCCTATAGAAATAGTTGCTGATCCGCCCGTGCCAAACGAATTTAGTGTGTCAAATACCCGCGGCACTGTGGCTATGGCAAAGCTAGACGGTGACCCGAATAGTGCTACCAGCCAGTGGTTTGTAAACCTTGTCGACAACAGTGCCAATCTGGACAGTAACAACGGCGGGTTTACTGTGTTTGGTAATGTTCTGGGCGATGGCATGACAATACTCGATGCTATCGATTCGCTGCCAACCATTGGGCTGGGTGCTAACACACCCCAAGCGCCCTTCGTTACGCCGCTGTACACTAACCCGCTCGATTTCGTCTACCAAAATGTCGAAGTCGTCGAGCGTTTTAGCAGCGCTCCTAACGTCTATGAGGTGAATTCCGGACTGTTGATCACCTCGGTTAGTCTAGACGGAGGTGCATCTATTATTAGTTTGAATTTCAATACCCTCAGCACAGTTGGTGAGGTGGTTCTACAAGCAAATCCATCCAGTGTTATTTCCCGCCGAGATGCTGATGATGGTATCGCGACATATTCCAACGGGGACAATCGATTGCGAATTCCCACCCTAGAAGTGAATGACAGGGGCACCGTGTCATTAGTTAATGATGTGGTGTTGGTATTGACTGACCGCGAACGTCTTCTGTTTACCCTCGAGTCATTTTCACAATAAATAGCTAGCTAAGGCTGAGAGACCTTCCATGTTGTTCACTAACCATGCCTAGTTACCAGCCAACATAAAAAAATCAAAGGAGTAGCTTAATGGCAGCGCGAGGGGAATTTAGTTCCAGATTTGGTTTTTTAATGGCAGCCTCTGGGTCGGCGGTAGGGCTTGGTAATATCTGGGGTTTTCCAACCAATGCTGCTTCAAACGGTGGCGCCGCTTTTTTAATTGCGTATCTAATTCTGGCCTTTGCATTGGCATACCCTGCACTGATGGCCGAACTGATTATCGGTCGCCATGCTCGAGCTAACGCAGTCACCGCGTTACAAGCAATTTCACCCACAGCCACCGGCAAGAAATTCGGTTTAGCGGTTGGTTTTGTTGGCATCGCTACAGTGAGTTTTATATTAAGTTTTTATGCCATAGTAAGCGGTTGGATGATTGCCTTTTTCATCGATCCTTTCGCTAGAATCCTTGGGCTTGATGGTGTTTCACTGTGGCTAACCACCGATGCTGAAATACGCAACGGGTTATTTGTCGTTATCTTTATGGCGATGACCGTCTTCATAATAAGTGCAGGGGTTAAAGACGGGATTGAGAAATGGGCCTCCAGACTGATGCCCTCATTGGTGCTGATTCTAATTCTACTTATTCTCTACGTATTGACCTTACCCGGCGCTATGGATGGCTTAAGGGCTTATTTAGTGCCTGACTTTAGTCGTATTACCGACCCTGGCTTGCTAGTAAACGCTATGGGCCAGGCCTTTTTCTCGCTTTCCCTAGGGGTTGGTACGATGCTTATCTACGGCTCCTATATTCCTAAAAATGAAGATCTGCCTACGGTTGGCGGGCTAGTGGCATTGCTTGATATAGGTATCGCAGTGCTTGCAGGGATGCTGATACTGCCGGCGATGTATGTTGCCTTAGCCAATGGTGTAGAAATTTATGATGCTGCTGGCGGCCTAATTGCCGGGCCCGGTTTAATTGTGTCGGTATTGCCCGCCCTGTTCGATAGCATGGGCTCGGTTGGGCTGTTCGTCGCGCTGGCATTTTTTGCGCTGATGACTATCGCCTCTCTAACCTCTTCTATTTCAATGCTTGAGGTTCCCGTTGCCTACGCGGTTGAACACCATGGTGTAGAGCGTAAACTCGCCGCCGTTATACTCGGGCTAGTTATCGCTATTATTTCACTGATTATAGTGATGAACTTTGACCCTCTGTTTGACATGGTTGTCACCTACACTACCGAGGTAAGCCAGCCGCTGCTGGGCTTCTCCTTCTGTATCTTTATTGGATGGATCTGGAATAGAAGTGAAATTCTAAAGGAGATACAGCAGGGCGCGCCAGATTCAGAAAACGGCTTGTTTTGGAAAATTTGGCCGTTCTATGTCAAATTCATCTGCCCATTAGCCATTTTGATTGTTTACTTCCAATAACCGACGCTGTGCGGCGGTGATGGTTCAATGGCGGCAGTTTGACTGCAAAGGCTAAACTGCAGCGTTTAACTACAACACTAAAACTACAGTCCATCGACTGTTGCGACGAAGCGGTCAATTTCGGCGCTAGTGTTGTAGTAGTGTATGGAGGCGCGATTGACGTCCCCAATTCTGTTTTTCGCCAAGTCTAGCTGGGCATTCTGCGCTTTAGAAACTGAGGTGTTGATTTGGACCGACCTTAACCTATCGGCAAGCTCATTGGCTTCCAAGCCCTGTTTTTGGAATGTCACGATACCGGAGCGCTCGGCCGATTTCTCAAATACGGTAAGGCCTTTGAGACCAGCAAGTTTGTTGGATAACTCCTCGCCCAGGCTTCGCACTGCTGATTCTATATTCTCAATGCCGATTTCATTGGCATAAGCAACGGCTTTAGCCAGACCAATTTTGCCGGCGATATTGCGCTCCCAAGTTTCGAAGCGTAAGGCAGTATCTTGAATGCTGTAGGATTTTTGGTGCAGCCATTGCGCAGAATGATTGTCGACGAACACTGGCTCTGTGGCTTTGCGAGCGGCGGCTGAGGCATATAAAAACCCCGTCCCTCTAGGGCCTCTTAAATACTTTCTGCCGGTTCCGCATAAAAAGTCACATCCTAGGGCCTGTACATCCAATAAAAGCTGTCCTGCGGACTGACAGGCATCTAGGAGATACATCACATTGTATGCCTTAGCCAGTTCGCCGACAGCGGCAGCGGGCTGTATGTCTCCTCGCTGACTGGCGATGTGAGTAAGCGCTATAAGCTTGGTTTTTGGGTTTATGGCCTGCTCCAATTTTTCTAGGTCCACAAGTCCGTTTGCCAGACACGGCGTAAGAATTACTTCCACGCCTTTTTGATGCTGTAAGTGCAGTAAGCCCAGAAAGTTGCTGACGTATTCATTGTCTACAGTGATGATCTGATCTCCTTGCTGCCAAGGCATGCTGTAAAGTGCCAGTTGCCATGCTCTACTGGCGTTTTCCATAAACGCGAGGTCCTGAGTTTCACAGTTTAGCAAAGTGGCTAGGCCGCTGTAGAATGTCAAAATGTCAGCGTTTGAAATTACAGCAGCCTCATAGCCGCCAACCTCTTGTTCGAGGAGCAGGTGGTCCATAGTCGCCTTAGTGACAAGCTCAGGAGACAGCGCACAACCGGCATTGTTGAAATGCATGAGCTTAGAACAGCTTGGGGTGTCGCTGCGAAAACGATCAATATCCTGCATAGGTATTCCTTAAATCAGTGCCGTTTGACCACGAAAACAATTACGCCTATTGTTAACCAGCATAAAGGCTATTACTAGTAGCGAAGCGCTGCTGCCAGTTTTGCCTAGATCTTTAAGCAGCGCTAGGAGGAAGTGAGCAATGGCAGAGATTGTTTTAGATGGGGTATCAAAGCAAGAAATCATAGCTAAGTTAAAACACTATTTTGAGACTGAGCTGAACCAAGGGCTAGGTGGGTTTGAAGCAGAGTTTCTATTGGATTTTTTTACCAAAGCGGTTGGGCCGTACTATTACAATCAGGGTCTTTTCGATGGGCTAAAAGCCATAGAATCTAAGTTGGAAGAATTTTCAGACATTGTCTATCAGTTAGAGCAGCCCGTAAAGTAGACACCGGCGGGGTTAGGCTTTGTGCATTCGCAGGGGTAGGCGAATAAAAAACTCACTGCCTGAATCCTGCGTTGATTCGAATTCAATTTCACCGCCGAGCCTCTCGACTATCCGTTTTACAATTACCATGCCTAGACCCGTATTTGTAGGGTTGCTTTCAGTGTAGTCTTCGGCGTGGGAAAACTCTTGAAACATACGCGCTTTGAAGTCTTCACTCATGCCTTTGCCGGTGTCTCTTATAAAAATTTCAATTCCTAGTTTGCGTTTAAAGTAGATAGCCTTATAGCCAAGCGCAATAGAACCTTCATCGGTGAATTTTATGGCATTAGTCAACAGATTGATGAGCACGTGATGCAGACGAGACTTGTCTGTTTGCAGCAGTAGGTTGGCTGAAGAGTACTGGGTATCGAGGGCTAAACTCTTTTCAGATAAAGCGGGTGTCATAACCTCTTTGATGTCATTCAGAAACTGAGTGATATCCACCAATTCAAAGCGCGGCTCAAAGCTATCGGATTCAATTTCTGCCATTTCTAACAGGTCATTGATTAGATTGTGCAGATGCTCGCTTTGCTTTATCACCGTTGTCATATGCTGATGGGTAGGTTCATCAAGCTTGTTGGCATTGAACGCCATTAAGCGCTTGGAGTTGGCAAGAATCAAGTGAACCGGAGTCAAAAACTCCTTTGACACGTTGCTTAAAAAGTCACTTTTGGCTTTGGTTTCCAAATTGACCTGAGTAAACGCTTCGTTCTTTGACTTAATAAATTCAGCCAATGATAACAGTAGCGTGATGCCTGACAACGCCAACAAGGTTTCACCAACCAAAGCGGAGAGGGTGCTTTTTTCCATGATGTTGAATTTGTAGCCGAGAAGCGAGAGATAAGCCAAAATTAGTAACCCCCATGTGGCAACAAGATAAGTGGCCGCCCTTGATCCTTGAGCAGCAGCGAACGAGGCCATAATGAAAACTACCAGAGAAACAATAAGCCCTAGTGACAAAAGAGACTCTATGTTGCCACCGGAAATAAAGTCGAATGGCAGGAACAAAAAGTACAGGCCGGTAGGGATCATCGAGTAGGCAATGAACCGCAGGACTATGACCACTCGGTCTCTCAGCTTACCGGTAAGGTTTAATGATTGACCTAATAGACAAAAGCTTGCCAACAGGATGGCGCCTGATGCGTAGCTCAATCTATTATTCATTTCGATCGTTTCGCCCCAAAGCCATATTTTGCCCATGCCAGTAAGAGTGAGGAGAAATATAATGCAGCTGCCAAAAAATAGCGTGTAGCCAAGAAACTGCCGGTCCCGTTGAAAATAGTAAATGACCCAGCAAGCCGCAAAGCAGACGAAAAAGAAAATAAAGAAGCCGCCGAAAAATGCCAGCTCACTTTGCTGTGCCTCAACTATTTGCTGCATTGTTGTTAGATAAACAGGCAGTTCGATCCCTGATTGTGAGCTCACCCGGAAGTAAATCTGAGTTTCAGTGGCGGCCTGGCTTATTTTGAATGGAAATAAAGGAATTCGATAATGGACAACCTGCTGGCTCAATGGAATTGTATCTCCAGCAAGCAAGTATTTTATGGGCTGCTCATTTTGCTGTAGGTAGAATTCAATGCGATCAATGCTGGGGGCGTCGATGGACATGACTAGGTCCATGCCTGCCAGCTCTTGCCCGGTGATCGTGATGGAATACCAATGGGCAGACCTTGAAAAGCCAAGGGTAGGGATAGTTTGTGTAGAGCGTTGCCATTGGTTTTTAAGCTGCCGCACATCCTCTATACCCAGCTCGCCGGAAATATCCTCCAGATGATCTAAATACAGGCCAAGAGCTACCGGTAGCTGGCTCTTACTAACGTTGACTTCGGCAGCAGTGGCCGAGCTAGAGGCGTAGGCTAAGACGCTTACAGCTAGGAGTAACCAAACTATGGTTAGCGGGTTCTTATTTTTATGGTTGGGGCTAGCTATCAATTGTAAAACCTACGTTCTATCTGGTATGCCCGCTGAGGCTGAGAATGAAGTCGCTTAATTCGTCCCATTCATTTTTCATGGCTAAACCTTTGACACTTTGATCGATCAGTCTTGCATGATCCAGTAAGCGCCAAGTGTCTGCGCTTTTGAGTCGCTCGAGCGCGCTGCCTACAGCCTGTTTGCGGTTGTACCACACCCTAGCGGTTTGCATTATGCCATTCACGCCTTGGCCAAGCTGCTTTTTCTCCAGCATTGGCTGAAGGCTTCGAATTTCTCTCACGAAGGCGTTAAGGATAACTAGCGGGAACGTCCCTTCGCTGCGTAGGCCAACCAATATTTTCTCGGCTCTAGCAAGGTCTCCCAGTAAAGTGGCATCCACTAGACTGTAGATGCTGAAGCGCGAACTATCAGCAACAACCTGCATAACGGTATTGGCGTCTAGTGTGATGGTTTCGGTGGCATTGGCGTTGGACAATAGTTTGAGCTTCTCAATTTCTTGCATTGCGGCCAGTAAATTGCCTTCAACTTTGTCCATCAAAAGCTGCAGCGCAGCGCCATCAGCACGAATGTTCTCTGCTAACAGCCTTTGTTCCAACCAGCTTGCGAGCCCGTCTCGGTTGACAGGCCAAATTTGGACGAGGGCAGATTTAACTTCGATCTTTTTAAACCACTGAGTGTTCAGTGTGGCAGCCTCGAGCTTAGGGCTACTTACAAGCAAAATATTGTCTGGACTGATCGTGTTTATATAGTGTTGCAACGCATTCTTGGCTGGCTCATCGAATTTGGCTGAAGAAAATCGCAAATCGAATATTTTTCGCTCAGAAAAGAGTGATAGATTATTGGTAGAGTGTTTAAAGGTATCCCATTCAAAACTCTTGTCGACAGAAAAGACCTCCCTATCAGTAAAGCCCTGATCCCGAAAGTGGGCCCGTATGCTGTCAGCTGCTTCTTGCATCAACAGCGGTTCGTCACCGCACAGCCAGTAGAGCGGCATGGCCTGGCTTTTTAAAGACCTAGCTAGCTGTTCAGGTTTAAGTTTCAGGGGTTAACTCTCCACAGATTCTAGTCTGCGCAAAAGTTGTAGTACTAGCTCTCTGCGCATTTCGGCCGAAATTATTTCTACTTCTTCACGGTTGCCGCTAATATTTTCAATGTCTTCAAAATAGATTCTTTGCACGATTAAAGACTCTGGTTCAATCAGGTATCCAGCAGTATTGCCCATTGCTATTGTTATTGACATGCGAAGCTCATACTGGGCCGCTCTTGAACGAGCGTTAATCGAGACAGGGCGGCTTATTACCTGCTCGTTGCTCACCATGAGCACGGGCGATGATTCAGAAAAATCGCTGTCTACTAAGTCGACCTTAACCCCAGCGGATTGCAAGCTGCGCAGCAGTAATCGCGAAAGCTCGCTGTTGGACTGCTCAACATTGAGCTGTATAGCGTCGAAATTTGCGGTAAGCGTATCACTGCCTCGTAGACTATAGCCGCAGCTAAGTAGTGTCAGCACGGTGGCAGAAATGCCAATGCAGCGCAGTAAAACAATCACGGGGTTAATTGACCACTATGTTGACAAGCTTGCCGGGCACGATGATTACTTTGCGCACTGTGCCGGTGTCAGTAAATCTAATGACGGCTTCATCTGCCATGGCAAGTGCTTCTAATTCAGCTTTGCCAATATCCTTATCAACGTCGAGTTTAGCCCTAAGCTTGCCATTGACTTGAACCACGATGAGCACAGTATCTTGCTTTAACGCAGCCGGGTCCACCGCTGGCCACTGGGCATCCATAACGGCACCGTCGTGGCCCAAGTAGTGCCACAAGCTATGGCTAAAGTGAGGCACAATTGGCGCCAATACCAAAACTATAACCTGCAGCGCCTCCTGTATGGCCTGCTCATCCATGTTGGTCATGTTACTGCCACAGGCATCTTTAAACTTGGTCACTGTGTTGAGCAATTCCATCGAAGCAGCAATGGCTGTGTTGAAGGTGTGGCGTCTGCCATAGTCATCGGTGATTTTCTCTAACGACTGGTGGGTTTTAAGTCGCAGGGCTTTTTGCTCAGCTGAAAGTGACGCAGTTGAGATGCCGCCACAGCTTACCGTGCGATGTTCAGATACCAGTCGCCAAAGCTTTTTGAGGAATCGATAGCTGCCTTCAACACCGCTGTCAGACCACTCCAAAGACTGATCCGGTGGTGCGGCAAACATGGTGAACATGCGAACTGTATCAGCGCCGTATTTTTCAATCAGCGACAAAGGGTCCACTGTATTGCCCTTTGACTTGGACATTTTAGTGCCGTCTTTTAACACCATGCCTTGGGTCAATAGGTGCTTGAAAGGTTCATCACTGTCAACCATTCCCGCGTCTCGCATGAGTTTGTGAAAGAAGCGCGAGTACAGCAAGTGCAATATAGCGTGCTCTATACCGCCAATATACTGATCGACAGGAAGCCAATAGTTCGCCCTTGCATCTAGCATGCTGTCAGTTTGGTCGCGGCACGCGTAGCGGGCGTAGTACCAAGAAGACTCCATGAACGTATCGAAGGTATCGGTTTCACGGGTTGCCGGCCCGCCGCAGCTAGGGCATGTTGTTTGATAAAAGTCAGGCATTTTTGCCAGTGGCGAGCCGCTGGCATCAAATTCAATATCTTCGGGTAAAACCACAGGGAGTTGATCGTCAGGGACCGGTAAGGCACCACAGGCATCGCAGTTGACGATAGGGATAGGAGCTCCCCAATAGCGTTGCCGAGACACTCCCCAATCTCGCAGGCGAAAGTTAACAGTTTTGTAGCCTTTGTCTTGGGCAGTTAGTTCTTCAGCAATAGCATCAAAGGCCGCAGCGAAGCTAAGACCATCAAAATTGCCTGAATTGACCAGGCGGCCTTTTTGTACAAAAGCGCATTGGTCGAGATCGCACGGCGTGTCATCGGTTGGCTCGACCACTTGTTTAATAGGCAGGCCGTACTTCTTAGCAAACTCCCAATCGCGCTGATCGTGGCCAGGCACCGCCATTACCGCACCGGAGCCATAACTCATCAGCACAAAATTGGCGACAAACACGGGAACCTGCTGCCCTGTCAAAGGGTGGGTTGCCATGATTCCAGTATCACAGCCTACTTTTTCCATGGTGGCCATTTCGGCTTCGGCAACCTTGGTTTTACTCTCTTCAATAATAAACTTGGCAAGTTTTGGGTCGGTCTTGGCAGCTTTTGTTGCCAAAGGATGTTGGGTTGCAATAGCCACATAAGTAACGCCCATTAAGGTGTCTGGGCGGGTCGTATAGACGGCAAGTTCACGCAGCTGCGGATCTGCTTCGGCATCGACGGTAAAGCTCAGATTGACGCCTTCACTGCGTCCAATCCAGTTACTTTGCATGGTTCGAACTTTCTCTGGCCAGCCATCAAGTTTGTCTAAGTCATCCAATAACTCTTGGGCATAGTCAGTGATTTTTACAAACCATTGGGGAATACTGCGACGTTCAACCAGCGCCCCAGAGCGCCAACCGCGGCCATCAACTACCTGTTCATTGGCGAGTACTGTTTGGTCTACAGGATCCCAATTCACTTCAGCCTCTTTTTTATAAACTAAACCTTTTTTGAACAGCGCCGTAAAAAATTGCTGCTCCCAGCGGTAATAGTCTTTGTGGCAGGTTGCGATCTCGCGTGACCAATCATAGGCATAGCCAAGGCGCTGCAGCTGCTGACGCATGTAGTCGATATTGCCGTAGGTCCATTTTGCCGGGGCTGACTTGTTCTGGATGGCGGCATTTTCAGCCGGTAGGCCAAACGCGTCCCAACCCATAGGCTGAAGAACGTTTTTACCCTGCATTCGCTGATACCGAGATATGGCGTCACCAATTGTGTAATTGCGTACATGGCCCATGTGTAAATGGCCGCTAGGGTAGGGAAACATAGAGAGGCAGTAATATTTCTCTTTGCTAGGGTCTTCTGTCACTCGGAAGCTGTCGTTTTCCAACCAATGCTGCTGGGCCGCGGCTTCTACTTCTTGGTGATTATATTCTGGATCAATCTTATTCATGGGATTTGGCTAGGGCTGAGCCTATTTATTCAAGTTTAAAGGGTGTGTGAGGGTCAACACGTAATGAGTTAAGCATACCTTACAGTAGCGTTTGCAAGTAAGTGTTGAATTGAAAAAGCGGCAAAATAGGGCAGATTGCTCGCGCTAATTTTGCCGCTTTAACTTAGATGGATTTTTTGCGCACATTCACCAAGGTGGAGGTCACCTTGAGCAGCTTTATTTGCCGGCTATCAGCATTGAGGACGGTAATAAGGAATGGGCCAATATTTACGGTTTCGCCGCGCTCCGGGATATGCCCAAAATTTTGCAGCACTAGACCGCCTATAGTCGTGAATTCTTGATCGCTAAAGGCGGTGCCGAAATACTCGTTGAATTCATCTACCGGCGTGAGGGCTTTAACGATATGGTTTTCATCGTCAAATTTCTTAATATAGCTGTCATCATCAACGTCATATTCATCTTCTATTTCGCCAACAATTTGCTCTAACACGTCTTCAATGGTCACAGCTCCGCATACGCTACCATATTCATCAATAACGATTGCCATATGGTGGCGGGTCTCGCGAAACTCTCTGAGCAGTATATTCAGTCTTTTGCTTTCCGGGACAAAGGTAGCGGGCCTAACCACGTCTTTGATATCGAAGCGGTCGTTGCTTTCACTTAAAAGCAGGGGCAACAAGTCTTTGGCAAGCAAAATGCCCATAACATTGTCGGTGTTTTCACCAATGACTGGAAAACGGCTATGGGATGCTTTGGTCACTAATTCAACCAGCTCTGTAATAGGAAGCTTCGATGACACGGTAACCATCTGCGAGCGAGGTATCATGATGTCTCGCACCTGCATGCTAGACACCTGCAGAGCGCCTTCGATGATACCTAAGGCATCAGCGTCTAGCACCTGATCTTGCTCCGCGTTACGTAGCAATTCCAATAGGCTCTTGGTGTCAGTAGGTTCGCCGGTTAGAGCGGTGGTTATTTTATCGATCCAAGAACGCGGTCTTGGATCGATAGTAGATTGATCGTCGGTCATAGCCTGACTCACTGTCTCCTAAAAAGGTGTTTGGGCATATTCGCTAGCTAATTTTGATAGGGGCTCGAAAACCCAAGGTGCTGCAGCGAATCGATCTCTAAATTTTCCATAATCTGGGCTTGGTCTTCGGTTTCATGATCAAAGCCCAGCAAATGCAGCGTCCCGTGCACGGTTAAATGGGCCCAGTGCGCAGCAATGGTTTTGCCCTGCGCCAAGGCTTCTTCTTCAAGCACGGAGGCACAAATAACGATGTCGCCCAAAAATTCAGCCCTCATTGCTTTGATGACATCAGCCGGCATATTGGCTGGAAAAGAAAGCACGTTAGTGGGTTTGTCCTTGCTGCGGAACCTGCTATTGAGCTCCTTCGATTCAACAGCGTCAACAAATCTTATGCTGATGCTGCATTTACCAGTGTAGTTAGCGCTGGCAAGAGCGCTAGTAATCCACCGGTCGCAGTCAGCAGCTGGTGGAACCCATGGGGCTGAACACGCGTTGAGAATATCAATTTTCACGTTCATTTATAGTACTTACGTCTTGGCTACCTAAAGTGCCTAAAACGCTTTGATCATACTGGTCATAAGCTTCGACAATGCGTTGCACTAAGCGGTGTCTTACCACGTCCTTGGAGTTGAAATAAGTAAAGCTGATGTCATCAATCCCTTTAAGTATTTGGCTAACATGGACTAGACCTGAACGGGTGCCTTTGGGCAGGTCGATTTGAGTAACGTCACCGGTGATCACCGCCACCGAGCCAAACCCGATTCGGGTCAAAAACATCTTCATTTGCGCCGTAGTAGTATTCTGGCTTTCATCCAAAATAATATACGAGTTGTTGAGCGTTCGGCCACGCATGTAGGCAAGAGGTGCGACTTCAATAATGTTTTTTTCGATCAGTCGGTCAACTTTCTCAAACCCTAGCATTTCATATAAAGCGTCGTATAACGGCCGTAAATAAGGGTCGATTTTCTGGGCAAGATCACCCGGCAGAAAGCCTAATTTTTCCCCTGCCTCCACAGCAGGGCGAACTAACAAGATACGAGTAACCTGTTCCTGTGTTAGTGCTTCAACTGCGCAGGCCACGGCGAGATAGGTTTTGCCGGTACCAGCCGGACCGATGCCGAAATTAATGTCGTGGCGCATTATGCTTTTGACGTATTCTCGCTGATGCAGATTGCGTGGTTTGACCGACAGTTTCGGTGTTTTGATTACAAATGTACTGTCCGCAAGGTCTGTTTGCTCATCGTCACCTACTTCCTGCAGTGCCAGATGAATCTGATCTGGACTCAATTGGACGCCTTTCTCGGTGACGCTGTATAGGTGTTCCAACAGGGCGCTGGCGTCATTGACCGCTGTTTCCTCACCACTGAGCTGAAAAACGTTCCCTCGCTGCTGAATTTTCAGCGACAAGTACGATTCTATCTGTTTGATGTGTTCATTGAGCCGCCCACACAGGCTGGCTAGCCGCTGGGCATTGTCGGGTGTCAGCGTGAGACTGAGAGTTTGAGTGGTCATGCAGGGCTAGGTATAACCTCGTGGCAAATAATTAAGGAGAGTATAGCAATCAAAACGCGATAGTTGGCAAGCATTAATTTAGGGGCAATTTTCAAGACTTGCCGAATTGCCTGCTGCAGCGTTTTTATCTATAGGCGTCCTAGCAGGGAGTTGGGAAGTGCGTCGGTGACTGTCACGTCAACAAATTGTCCAATTAAGGAGCGGTCATCACACTGGAAATTAACAACTCTGTTGTTTTCAGTGCGTCCCTGCAGGTCTTTCTCGTTCTTCTTTGACACAGCCGTTACCAGAATTCGTTGCTGGCCGCCTACCATAGCTGCACTTATGGCATTCGCCTGTTTTACTATCTGCGATTGCAAAGTGGCGAGTCTGTGTTTTTTCTCTTGCATTGGCGTGAGGTCTTTCAGATCTGCAGCAGGGGTGCCAGGTCGCGCACTATAAATAAAGCTAAATGAGGTGTCGAAGCCTATCTCAATAATAAGGTTCATAGTGTCTTCGAATTCTTTATTCGTCTCGCCAGGGAAACCGATTATGAAGTCTGAAGAAAGGCTTATACCCGGTCTATTGGCCATTATTTTGCGCAGTAAGGATTTGTACTCAATGGCTGTGTGGCCGCGCTTCATTGCGGCTAGAATCCGGTCTGAGCCACTTTGCACTGGCAGATGAAGGTGAGAGACGAGTTCAGGGACATGATTATAGACTTCTACTAAACTCGGTGAAAACTCGACCGGGTGGGAAGTTGTAAAACGAATTCGATCGATGCCATCGATGCTAGAGATGTATTGGATCAGCAAGGCTAGATCGACTAACTTGCCAGCGTCGCTCAAGCCTCGGTAGGCGTTTACATTTTGCCCCAACAGGTTGATCTCTCTAACTCCCTGTTCAGCAAGGTGCACAGCTTCAGCTAAGACATCGTCAAGTGGGCGACTAACTTCTTCGCCGCGGGTGTAGGGAACAACGCAGAAGCTGCAGTATTTGCTGCAGCCTTCCATAATCGTCAGAAAGGCCTGACAGGAGTCGACAGTGGGCTCGGGTAAGTTGTCGAATTTTTCGATTTCGGGAAAGCTAATATCAACTACAGTCTTGCCTTGACCCGATTGATCAAGCATTTGCGGAAGTTTGTGCAGGGTTTGAGGGCCAAACACAACGTCAACGAAAGGTGCCCGCTTACCAATAGCAGCCCCTTCTTGGGAGGCCACACAGCCGCCAACAGCAATTTTAACATTGGGGTTGGCTTCTTTGAGGTGACGCCACCGACCGAGCTGGTGAAAAACCTTTTCTTGAGCTTTTTCTCTTATAGAACAGGTGTTTAGCAGCAAAAAATCGGCTTGTTCAGGGGTGTCCACAAGTTCGGCACCGTGGGATTCTCCCAGCAGATCGACCATTCGTGAAGAGTCATACTCATTCATTTGGCAGCCATGGGTTTTGATAAAAACCTTTTTGGTGACGCTGCCTGTATCGGTCGGGGCCTGCATGATCGCTTCGTTTGCTACTGTTTTCACAATTAACCTAATGGAGTGTGTCTGTTGGTTGGGGCTGGCATTATAGCAGCAAATTACTTCGGTTTTTAAAGCGTTATTGGGGCATAATGGCTTGAATTTCTTCAATTTAGCCTAATATTACAAGGCAACGTAATTTTATGTCCCTTGTGCCGGGCTGATCTACAGTCCAAGGCCAAAAAGTGAGAGACCCACAACCATGGCAAATCCATCAGAAATCTACAAAATCACTTTCCTAAACAAGGGCAAAGTCTATGAGGTTTTTGTTAAGCAGGTTTACCAAAGCGACCTTTACGGTTTTATCGAAATCGAAGATTACGTGTTCAACGAACGTACTCAGATCGTTGTGGACCCTAGTGAAGAAAAACTCAAAGCCGAATTCACCGGGGTGAAACGCAGTTTTATTCCCATGCAGGCCATCATCCGTATTGACGAGGTTGAGAAATCAGGCGTCGCCAAGATTAGCAATGGCGATAATGTGTCGCCTTTTCCAATGTCTTTAGTTGGCGCTAAGTCCGAATCAAAAGACCTCTAGGCTTGAAAATAGCCGTGCAAGCGATACATCTGCTGCCAGCAGGTGGCTATGACTGATTCGCCTCATCCCTATGCCGCCCTCGACCCCGACACAGTGCTCAATGCAATTGAGCAGTTGGGGCATAGGCCCGATGCGCGTTTTTTTGCGCTCAATAGCTACGAAAACCGAGTTTATCAAATTGGTATTGAAGATGGTCCGCCAATCATTGCTAAGTTTTACCGGCCTGGACGGTGGAGTCGAGAGCAAATATTGGAAGAACACAGGTTTTCTCAGGAGCTGGCGGATTTAGAAATTCCCGTGGTGCCGCCGCTAGTTTCTCCAGAGTATGGCTCATTAGCGCAATACAATGAGTTTCAGATTGCGCTGTTTCCCCAGCTCATTGGCAGGGCGCCGGATTTGGACAACCTAGATAACCTGCTGGTGATGGGTCGCTTCATTGGCCGCATCCACGCGGTTGGCATGCTCGACAAATTCCGTAACCGGCCTGTGTATTCATCTCAATTGTTCGGCCACAGCCCCCGTCAATATTTATTAGAGAACGATTTCATTCCAGCTGAACTGCGCAATGCCTATGAGTCTTTGACTGCCGATTTGCTAGAGCGGGTTGACGACTTAATAAGCAGTGTAGGACCACTGCAGATGCTGCGAATCCACGGCGACTGTCACTTGGGTAATGTGCTTTGGCGCGACGACACCCCCAATTTTGTCGATTTTGACGACACCTTGACCGGGCCAGCCATGCAGGATTTGTGGATGCTGCTTTCAGGCGAGCGAGATCAGCGCCAGGGTCAACTTTTGGATTTGGCCGAAGGCTATAATGAGTTTTGCGATTTCAAAACCAAGGAATTGCCCCTGATCGAAGTGTTTAGGACCCTGCGCATCATGCACTATAGCGCTTGGCTCGCACGCCGCTGGCAGGACCCGGCGTTTCCTATGAATTTCCCATGGTTCAATACCGTAAGGTATTGGTCAGAACATGTCTTGGAGCTGAGAGAGCAAATGTCCGCCCTTGATGAGCCGCCGCTAACTTTATTCTAGCTACCAACTTTTAACCCCATTAGTGGCGTCCTATCCGGCCATCTTGAGTCATATAGACGCAGGGCACACCGCTTTCTTGAAGCCAGGCAATGGCCTGCTGCTCATCTTTTAACATAGCGATGGTGGCCAGCGATCCTGCCACAGTGCAAAGCGAGTGTGAAACACTAACTGCTCGTAAACCGCTGCTCGGCCAACCTGTTTGAGGGTTGAGTATGTGGCTGTAACGGCGTCCTTCGTGGACAAAATACCGAGCATAGTCGCCACTGGACGCCAGACCGCCACTGTGCAAATCAAGCGCCGCCATGACCCCAGATTGATTCTGAGGGTTGACTATTCCTATAGGCCAAGTCTTGGTTGTTGGGTGGGGACCGATGACGGCAAAATCCCCGCCAAGATTCACTAAGCCCGATTTACAGCCAAGCATTCGCGCCAGATTAGCGACGGTGTCGGCGGCATATTCCTTCACAATTCCGCCAAAGTCTATCTCCATACTAGCGGGCATCAGCACAGTACGATCCTGCCAGCTCAGTTTATTCAGGCCCACGTTTTTCAGCGCGTGTGCAATGGTGTCTGGGCTGGGGACTTTAGCCGCTTTAAAATCCCATAGCCGAGTCAAGGCGCCTGCAGTAATATCAAATAATCCGCCGCTTTGTTGGTAGCAGCTGTGGGCGTGATCAAACAAGGCTTTAGTCTCTTGATCGATAGTGATGCCATCCTCAGGGGAGGCGTTAATTGTCGAGACTACGCTGTCGCTGCGGAAGCGGGAGTATTTGCTTTCTAAGCGTTCGACCTCTTGGATTAACTGTCTGCCAATGTGTTTAGCGCTAAACCTGGAATCACAGAAGAGCTGGATTTCACACTGGCTTCCCATGGCTTTGAAGGCAACGCGCTGGAGAAAATTTGGCATTTTGACGGGCTTTAGAATGAAAAATCTACACCGGCAGAGACCCTGAAATAGCGCACTAGCGCGGTGCTGGCCAATTCGACTTCATGGGCCGCATATTTCTCATCAGCAATGTAGCGCTCTAGGGTTAAGGTGGTGCGCCAGCCGCCAAGGTCTGCGCGCAGGCTAAGCCCACCGCTAATTGCGCCAAAGGCAGACAGCCGGTAGTCACTGGATTGAAAATCAGCATCGGGCCGCAAAAAATCGTCAACGTTAGTAAAGAAATTGGCAGCGGATTGACTGTAGTAACGCAGTGTTGGTATGAGCTGGAAATTTCTGCCTAAATTCTGATGCCAGCTCATGTCTACAGTGTGAGAAGACACGCCAAAGTCATCATCGTAGTAACGGTAGTTGATATGCCAAGCGGCGTCGGCCTGACGGATGAAACGGCGGTATGAGGTAGACACGGCTATCTGGGTTTTCTCATCGGGCCGATTATCCCTGAGTTTGTAAGGATCAGTAAGAAAGCCAGATTGGGCGGTGACACTCATAGCAAACTGGATCGTCGACACCTGATCTAAAACCTGGCTTACATTGACTACCCCAGAGGTGCTGGTTTTGTTTTCGCTAACCACTCGGTTAAAAATCTCGGCGTCGACGGGGAAAATATCATCCTCGGAGTAACTTACTCCTAAGGACACAGTAGTTAGGTCGTTGTTAAAGTGACGTTCGCCGCTGAAACCGCCATAAGTTGCCCGATAATCATCTTCTTCGGAGTAGCCAATATTGCCGCCAATACTGCCGTTTTCTAGATAATACCTGGAGCCAATGGACAGCTCCGCACGGCGGTCTTGAATGCCACTCGCGCCGCTTAAATTGACGATGGGACTACCGTCAGGGCCTAAGGTGGTGAACCAAGGCGAGGCGCCGCTTAAATCTTCATAGTTAGCATCAATTTGCAGTGAGAAATCTCGGCCCACGGGAGTAATAAATTGAAATTGATGGACATCAATATCGTAGCGCTCAAGCTCGCCGAAGGGTGACTCCTCGCGTCTCAAATCGTCTTCTTGGTAGTTGGAAATTTTGTAGGATAAGGTACTTGCAACCGGTGGCGCGTCAGCAATTGCTATGCCGGGCAGAGCGAGCGCCGTGGTTGACAGGGCAATGAGGCTATTGGAGGTTTTTTTTGCCGTCACCTCGGGTTCCTTTTCTTATTCTTGGTAAAGCCTAGTGGGTTACTTTGAAAAGTAATTTGAGAGCTACTTCGTTAGTTACAGCCACAGCCGCCGCCGGCCGCACTGCTGCCGCCGGACGAGGCTTCTTTGCTGAAAAAAATATGGTCATTCAATGCGCTTTCTAAAGCGTCGGTCTTCCAGGCCATTTCTTGCTTTGCCAAGTAGCCCCGCTGCCAAGGCTGCACTTGAGAACAGGCGGCAATATTAGCCAGCAGTAAAAACAGTAAAATGGGCTTCAAGAAGCGATTCATTTAACCTCCCGCGAGCACTTTTTCAATGGCGGATTCGATGATTTCCATGTCGCCGTTGCGAAATCCCATGTGAACCAACTCCACAGTTCCATCTGGCGAAATAAGGTAGGAGGTTGGCATACCTATCACTTGAAACAACTCGGCAGTTTCACCGTCTGGATCGGAAGGGATCAAAAAATCCAGCGGCGTGTCGATTAGAAAATCCAGACCATCTTCAACCGGGTTATCAACATTGATAGCCACCACTTCAAAGCCTTGGTCCTGGTACTTTTTGTACATTTCATTATACAGCGGCAGAGACTTCAAGCAGGGCGCACACCATGACGCCCAAAAATCCACATACACGGTTTTGCCTTTAAGCTCACTCATGCTGATTGCCGGTTGCCCAGCAACAATAGAGGGAAGGCTAAAATCGGGGGCGGAATCGCCTTCTTCGACCGCGAAGGCACTTAGCGAAGCGCTCAAACTAATTGCACCTAAAATCAATGAAAAAGCGGATTGCTTATAAATCATAGTGGTTCCTTAAATTCGTTGTGAATACAAATGGTACTAAAAACGTGTTTGAGCTGCTGTTAAAGGCTTCTCATTATAATCGCTTGCCCCTAACCCCCATTCAAGCTGCGCGCCTTGAAGTAAAGTGGGGTTTGCTGAAACACTAACGCAGCAGCATAACTTACTTCTAACTGGTTTGCTGAGACTCAAGCGGGAGCAGGGTAGCTCTCGCTCAGCTGTTCAACCATTTGCTGCCAGCGCTTTTTTTGAACTTTAAATTTGTAATGAACTTCTTTGTAAGTATCCCTTACCTGAAGTTGATCCCATTTGGCCAAAGTTTCATGCAGCTGTTTTTCTTTCAGCTCATACCAAGCTTGTCGGTGCTGCGCCCATAGCTGCAGGGTTTTCTGCATCTGTTCATATTCCTGCTCAAGGCGCAGACGCCAGTTTTCAGGGATATTGAGTAACTCACATTTTTCAGTAGCGCTGCGGTATTGCAGTTCCAATCTGGCTTTTTCGATTTGTGCCTGCGAGCAGCGCTTTAATTCGCTGGTCAGCCCCACAAACGATAGGCCTCTAATCATCCATTTAGTGGGGTCAAAATGCCACCATTTAATGCCATTTCGGTAATCCCATTGAAAGGTGTGGTGGTAATTATGATAGCCCTCGCCGTAGGTAATTAGGGCCAGTAAGTTAGAGTCTCGCGCTGAACTGGCTTCGGAGTAGGGCTGTTTTCCCCACATATGAGCAAGCGAGTTAATTAAATAAGTGAAATGCTGGCTGAGGACTAAACGCAGCAGCCCCGCTAGCAGTAAACTGGCAACTATATCGCCGTAAAGCAGGCCAATAAGCGCCGGTATCCCGATGTTTGTGGCTAAGACCAAGGTCAGGTAGTTTCTGTGTTGCCACATTACAATGGGGTCGCGCTGCAAATCCTTCACATTAGAAAAATCCTGCACACTGCTTTCGTAGTCGCGCAATATCCAGCCAATGTGTGAAAACCAGAATCCACGCCCGGCTGAATAGGGATCTCTGTGGTTATCGTCAACGTGTTGGTGATGGCGTCTGTGATCAGAGGCCCAATTTAGTATGTCGTTCTGTAGCGCGCAGGCGCCGCCAACAGCCAGCAGGAAGCGGATAACAGGATGTGCCTTGTAGGTTTTGTGGGACCACAGGCGATGATATCCGGCGGTAATAGACATGCCGCAAACACCCATCATGACGATAAAAACGCCCCATTCAAACGCTTCATAGCCGTACATTAAGCCGTAGGCTGGCACTAAAATGAGTGCCAGCGCAGGAGTGAGGCTGAAGAGCCACATATTAGTCCAGTTTATTGGGGCTTTTTCCATTGCATTGGGCTCCATGATTCTCGGTAAATTCGCGTAATTGATCAATGAACGCGCGCTTCTCGGCACAGTAAAGCGGATTCTGCCTGACTCTACAACTCCTTTGACCACTAAAGTATAGTATCGCTTGCATTAACCCAGAATGAATATCCCGGCAGGCACAAAGTTGACAGCTAGTGGTCCGAATTAGGTCTAGAAGTATTGCCGCTTTGCCAGAACACAACTTAGTCAGCGGGCAGGAGCAATAGCATGGCAGATAGAATGGAAGTCTTGGAGACCCAGTTGAGTTTTCAAGAAGATGCGCTGGCCAGTCTCAATGACGCCTTCGCCAGCCAACAATTACAGCTGCAAACGCTGCAGCGCGAATTCCTAGTCGTGAAGCAGCATTTAGCAGACGCGCTGCAGGCAATGCCCAAACACAGTGAATTTGACCCAATAGATGAAAAACCACCCCATTACTAAGCGAGAGGCGAATAGCTGGTGGATAGCCGGTCGCGCCGGCTAGACCTAGCCCAGCCTTAGCTCAGACGTACCTTGCTAGTGTCTTTAAAGATTTAGCTGGCAGCGGCAACATCTTCTGCCTGTAAGCCTTTATCACCTACCGTCACCTCAAATTCGACGCGCTGGCCGTCTTTCAGCACGCGGTGCCCGTCACCCCTAATAGAGCGAAAGTGGACAAACACGTCATCACCGCTGTCTCGAGTGATGAAACCAAAGCCTTTGTTGGCGTTGAACCATTTAACGTTGCCCATTTCTCTGAAGTCAGATCTATCTTCAGTGGGGCCAGCAACAGCCTTGGCCGAGCTCCAGAAGGCAGCAATCAATGTCGCAATGAAGCTGCCTAAGATGAAAAATGGCAGGGTCTGGATTGTTAGGGTGAAGCCACCTGAGGCAAGTAAATAAAGTGGCACACTGCATAGAAGGGTAACAATTATGGCGATTGGAAAAGGTTTACTCAGCATTGGAAAACTCATGTCTTATTGTTATTGAATTAGTGTTGTCTTTTTTTGGCAAAGCCAGCGAAGGCGATTTCCCAGTTGCTAAAAATACACGAGGACCCAGTGAAATGAAACCCGTTACCGCCTTGAAAAATAAGCAGTATCTTAATCGGTGCTTCAGCTTCGATTAAGCTAGGGGCTGATAAATTGCCTATCACGCTAAACGCTGGCGGTAATTTGTGGCTGCCTAGTTGCACTAGTAGCTGCCGGGCTCAGTGTCTGCAGATTCTATTGACAATGCCCTGTGAATTAACAGGCGGGAGAAATTCAATGAAAAAAGTTAGTCCTTTGACGGTGTTGCTAGCTAGTGGGATATTCAGTGTGGCAGCAAATGCTGAAACTAGGGTCGAATATGCCCAGGTAGTCCAAGCTAACCCGATCTACCAAGTAGTTGAACTGTCTGAACCGTCACAGCAATGCTGGCAGGAAGAAGTGATAGTAGAACGCTCATCTCGCGGTGGCTCCAATACGCCGGTGATACTAAGCACTATTATAGGGGGTGCTATCGGCAATGCTGTAGGCAGCAGTAAGTCCAACCAGCGTGTCGGTGCCGTGCTAGGTGCGGTATTGGGCCACTCTGTCGGACGTGATATAGTGACCAGCAACAGGCGCAACCGCGTTGAGTCAGAGATTGTGGAGCGCTGTAAAACAGTCTATGAGACAGTGCAGGAAGAACGCCTAATGGGGTATCAAGTGACTTACCTGTTTGAAGGCGAAGAGCGTACCGTTCGCACACAATCTGACCCAGGTGAACAGATAAAGTTACGGATTAGTGTGCAGCCGGTCCTTTAATCAGTTTCAATCCATTATTAAGGACCATTGCGGTTTTTAGAGTAATTATGTGTAAGTTCAAAGCAGGGTTTAATGTTCTGGTTGCCGCGTCGATCTTTTTCCTCGGGATCTCGATTAGTGCTGCTCAAAATTTGCCGTCGCCACAAATTGAGCCCAATCAGCTAGACCGCGCTCAACCTGCGAACCCCAGCCGCAATGCGCAGCTAGCCAACCCCAAGGTCTCTGAACGGCAGGCTGTGGGCTTAGCGCGGGAGCAATTTGCAGGCAACGTATTAAGAATTAGCCTTATCGGGCAGGGTAGTGGCCTGCGCTATCAAATCCGAATGGAAAACGAAGGCAAAGTTTTCACGGTGTTTGTAAATGCCGTCGATGGCCGAGTAACGCGCAGCAGTTAAGTGTTTGCCTTTAGAGTTTTTTTAGAATCGTCTTAGTCAGGATAATTTACCGTGCGACTGTTAGTAGTTGAAGATGAAAGCCTGCTGCGTCAGCAGCTGCAGCATGGCTTAGAGAAAGCTGGCTATGTTGTTGACGCGGCCGAGGACGGCAAAGCGGGGCTGTATTTCGCCACCGAATTCAATTACGACGCCGCTATTATTGATCTTGGTTTGCCCGAGATTGATGGCATTACCCTCATCCAAACTATTCGCAGTGTCGGTAAAAGTTTTCCAATATTAATTCTTACCGCGCGAGGCGATTGGCAAGACAAAGTAGCCGGCTTGGATGCTGGCGCCGATGACTACGTGGTTAAGCCGTTTCAGTTTGAAGAAATCGTCGCTCGGCTGAACGCATTGCTGCGCAGAGCCGCCGGCTTTTCCAAACCTACTCTAGAGTTTGGCGCGATCAAATTAGACACCACCAGCAAGCGTCTGTCGGTCAATGGAGAATACGTCGACCTGACTGCCTATGAGTATAAAATGCTTGAGTACTTGATGCTTCATCCTGGCAAAGCGGTGTCTAAGACAGAGCTGACTGAGCATTTGTATGCTCAAGATTACGACAGGGACAGCAATGTGCTTGAGGTTTTTGTGCGGCGCCTCAGACAAAAACTAGACCCCGAACAGTCCCTCAAGCCTATTGAAACAGTTAGGGGGCAGGGGTATCGGTTTGTGCTGTCGGAAGACTAACTTCACGCCCCAGCAAGACTATGAGTTCTTCGACTAACCCCGCCAGCTATTCACTACAAACTCGCCTTCTTTACGCATTTAGTCTATTGCTATTTTTCTTCTTAGGGTCAACTGGTCTAGTGTTGGACTCGGCTTTTCGCTCCAGTATCGAGGCAGGTGCCGCCGACCGCCTGCAAGTGCAGATTTATTTGCTGCTTGGTGCCGCAGAGGAAGAAGACGGAGAATTCTATTTTTTACAAGATCTGCAGGAGCCCGGCTTCGGTCAAATTGATTCGGGCCTGTATGGTTTTATTAGCAGCCCCCAGCGGGGCGAACTTTGGCGCAGCGATTCGGCCACGGCCCTGACATTGGCTGATACCAGTTTTTTGACTGAAGAATTAGAAGTGGGGAGCACGAGCTTTGCTATTGTCAACGATCGCTCAGGTGCCGAATACTTTGTTCTCAGCTACGGTATTCTTTGGGAGGATGGCCGCAATGAGTATCGGTTTTCCGTTGTGGAAGACGTGACCCCCTACTATTCTGAGATTTCAAATTTTCGAACCAGCCTGTGGTCTTGGCTGGGCGGCGTGTCTGTTTTGCTTTTGGTGATCCAGATTGTACTTTTGCGCTGGGGGCTGTCGCCGTTAAAGAGTATGGAGTCAAATCTAAAGGAGATTGAAAACGGCAGTGCTGAAAAACTGACCGGCAACTACCCGGTGGAGCTGCGTGGAGTAACTCGCAATCTAAATTTGCTAATTGAGTCTGAACGCAAACAGCAAACAAAATATCGAACAACCTTGGGCGACCTAGCCCACAGCCTGAAGACACCCTTGGCAGTAATTGTGGGGGTTGTCAGTGATTTCTCCTCTGAAAATGCGGCAAAAGTCGCAGCGCAATTGGATACGGTGAAAGAACAGGTAGACAGAATGAGTCAAATTGTTAACTACCAATTGCAGCGAGCTGTGCAATCTCAAAATAGCAGCACCTTAGCAAAGCAAGTCAATGTTGGAGCTGCCGTTACAAAATTAATGGATGCACTCAGAAAGGTTTACCTAGATTCGGGTATTCAGGCTAAAGTTTCAGTGGATGAGGCGGCGAGTTTTCTCGGGGACGAGCGAGACCTAATGGAAGTGCTTGGCAATGTTATTGATAACGCATTCAAATACGGCAAAAGTTTGGTTACGGTGACTGTGTCTCAAGCCAGCGGCAGCGCACACACCCTAACTATTTGTGTTGAAGATGATGGTGACGGCATCCCACAGGACAAGCGAGAATTTGTCCTACAGCGTGGGGCAAGAGCAGATACTTTGCGTCAGGGCCAAGGTATTGGTCTGGCGGTCGTGGTAGATATTGTGAATAGCTATGGTGGCGAAGTTACCATCGACACAAGTCAGGCGTTAGGCGGTGCCAAAGTTCAACTATTTTTCAAGTAGCGGCAGTTAGCTGCTAAATAATTGGTAGCGGTGACATCACAGGCTACAATACAAATCCGCCGATAACTGCGGCAATGGTCATGGCAAACAGAAACCACTTGATGGTAGCTTGCGAAGACTTGATAGCAACTTTTACGGCAAAATGTGCCCCAACCATTGAGCCCACAGCAAGGATAAGACCCGGTACCCACATCACCTGATCAAAGGCGATAAACACCAAAAGCGCGACAGAGGTGAACGCCAGTGTGCACACCATTTTGAGGGCGTTGGCTCGCTTGAGGTCATACCGCAGGAGCCCAGCTAAAGCCCCAAGCAGAATAAACCCGACGCCAGCCTGCACGAAGCCACCATAAAACCCTGCGGCTAGCAGCCCCCACCAGCCGCGTTTGCTGCCGGCATCTGCATGGGAGATTGTCAGTGTGGGCGTGACAGTAGGGGTGCCCAAAGGCGGTGACAGCACGTTTGGCCGCAGCAGTATAAGGGCTGACATACTCAATATTGTTAGCAATAAAATAGGCTTGAGGTAAGTAATAGGAATGATGGCTGCGAAGACAGCCCCTAACATGCCGCCCAGCACCGTGGGAATTAAGATAGGCATTATGGCAGGCCGATCTAGGCTATTATGCTTGTCAAAGCCTTTAACCCCTACAATGCACTGCAGC
Organism: uncultured Pseudohongiella sp.; assembly: GCA_964352445.1. GTDB lineage: Bacteria > Pseudomonadota > Gammaproteobacteria > Pseudomonadales > Pseudohongiellaceae > UBA9145. The sequence continues at coordinate 62,601 of CAYGSO010000010.1, forward strand.
ACAACTGCCAACCGATTGGTGCCATTGGCAACATCGGCGGGCAGCCCTAACATTAGTAACGCGGGGAGAGTGAGATTAGAGCCCCCTCCGGCGAGAGTATTGACTACCCCGGCAACTAAACCGGCGGCCAAAAGCAAGACGACTGAGGTAAGTGAGATATCCATCGGAATGCAGTGTTGGCCTCGCCTCGCTGTGCCGCTATCTGAAGGCTGTAGGCATTGTTGAAATTCGGGTATTCTACCCAGTGTAGAGTGTGAGATTGGTCACACTATAACCAATTAAGCCTCTGAAATTTATAAAACTTTTAGCCAATTCACAGTCTTGTTGTGAAATGGCTGTATTTTGTTATCTATGAAGATGGTTAAAATTGGCTCGGGTCAGTGTTGGGCTACTTAGATGCCGCACAAACTCTGATAATTTGGCCAATTGTACCGGCTTGTAGATCTTAGCTAACTATACTTTGTAACATTAAACTAGGTCTTGTTTACGCCAAACACCACCTTAAAATAGGGTCAAGATGACCAGAATAATGAACACAAGCGATCAACGCCTATTTAATCTGCGCCGCGGTAGAGGGTTCTCTCTCATCGAGCTGTTGGTTGTCATGGCCATTTTAGGCATCTTGCTTGCCGTGTCGCTGCCGAGTTTTCAGCAAACCATTGAAAGCAATATGACTAACAGTCAAGCCAAGCTATTTTTGACGTCGTTAAGCCTTGCCAGAAGCGAGGCAATTAAGCGCGGTGGCAATGTCGGTATCTGCGCCAGTGACGACGGTATCGATTGCGGTGCGGGTGAATGGAATGAGGGCTGGCTGGTGTTTCATGATGCCAATGAAGATGCCAACGGTGCGGCTGGATCAGTCGATGCCGGGGATACCATAATTCGAGTGTTTGACTCCATGGGAGCGGCAACTGTTACTACCTTTACTGTGAATTGGATCGCCTACAACAGCTTGGGCTATAGCGCTATCGCTGGCACCCAAACTCTGCTGATTTGCCCGGCAAGTGGTACAGCAGCTAATGCAAGGTCGATTGAGATAGGGCCTTCAGGCCGCGGCAGGCGGATCGAGGACGGATTGGCGTGTTGAGCCTGAGCAGACAGTCAAGGTTGCGGCATATAAATGGCCAAGGCGGCACTACTTTGATGGAAGTGTTGGTGTCATTGTTGATTCTATCCGGCGGTATGTTGGGAATGGCAAGCGTGCAGACAGTGAGTCTGCGCAACAATCAAACCGCATATTACCGCACTCAAGCAACCTCGCTCTCGTTGGACATGGTCGAGCGTATGCGGGCGAACATGGCCGGCGTGCAAAACGGTTCTTACAACGATGTGGCCGGCGCTGCAACGGCTACTTGTTTCACGGTTGCTGGTTGCAACGCTGCGCAAATGGCAGGTCAGGATATATTTGATTGGTCGGCGCAGGTAGTTGCCGCACTACCAGGGGGTGCCTCAGTCGTGTGTATCGACTCCACCGGCGATGATGGCACCGCCGCGGCCAATGCCTGCGACGGAATAGGGCGGGTTTATGCCATAAAAATTTGGTGGGATGACAACCGCGATGGCACGCCTAATCAGCGTTACGTAACCACTACAAGGCCCTGGTAAACCCATGACTCTAGACTATTCACACTTATCCAAGCCAACTTTTGCCAAAGGCCTCAGCCTGATTGAGCTGCTGATCGCCCTAGTATTAGGCGCCACGTTAGCCACTGGGGTAACCCAGATGTACGTGGGAACAACGGTGACCGAGCGCAGCCAAGAGGCGCGGCTTAGAATGCAGGAAGGTGGCCGGTTCGCGGTAAACTTTTTGTCGCAAGAAATTCGAATGGCGGGCTATTTGGGCTGTTTAGGCTCGATTGAAGGAACTTCTGTGAACAATATCCTTGCTGCGCCACCGGCGCATTTTCAGCCGGAATGGGGAATTCAAGGCTGGGAAGCCGGCGGTACCGCGCCGGGGGTCGCTAACAACAGCGCTAATAACGTTGCCGAAGTCTCGACCAATTCGGGAGAATGGACTAGCGGCGATGCCGCCATCGTCATGCCGGTTTTCAACGCGGTGCCAAATTCAGACATAGTTAGGGTGTGGGGTGGTACCGGCCCGGCTGGAATTGTGAGCACCATCACGCAGGGCAGTCCGCCAACTATTAATGCGGAAAGTTCAGTTGGCATAGCCGCCAATGACTTCATTTTGATTAGCGACTGTGAGCAGGCTGACTTCGCCCAAGCTTGTATTGTGGCCGCTGATGCTCCGCCTGCGACTACTTCCCTAATTACCCTGTCCACTGGCTGTGCTCCGGGTAATGTTGGTTCTCCCGCAATTACCTCAGTGACCACCGCTTTAAACCCGGCCGAGGTGATTCAGCTGCAGGGCACAATTTTCTATGTGGGAAAGCGGGGTGGGATAGCCACTAACCCTCCTTCACTTTATCGGGCGCAGCTTGATGCAACCGGCAATTTGGCCGCGGCTGAAGAGCTGATAGAAGGGGTTGAATCAATGCAAATTCTCTACGGGGTTAATATCGATCAAGATATTCGCAGCACGGCTGATGCCTATTTAACCGCTGCTGCAGTGACTGACTGGCAGGACGTGATCAGCGTGCGTGTCTCATTGTTAATGCAGTCCATCGAAGATGGCACTGTGCCTGCGCCTCAGGCCTATGTTTTTGATGGTGTTAACTACGCCGGGGGTGGCGCAGCTGGCAGCCTGCCAGCGGACAATAGAGTGCGCCGAGTGTTTACCACCACGGTCAGTTTACGCAACCGGGCATTGGGAGTGTAAGGCTGAGGCGGGTTGTAACCCTAGTTTAGATATCGATCACAGAAACTAATCAAAAAATGAGTACATTTCACAGTATGAATACTTTTCGTCAACAACCGTCTTTTGCCAAGCACAAACAGCAAAAGGGTGCCATCTTGGTTTTCTGCCTCATCTTCTTGACAGTGTTAACTATGATGGGTGTCTCGGGCATGGAATCTACCACCCTCGAAGAGCGAATGTCAGGCAATATGCGAGACTATACGCTGGCGTTCCAATCTTCTGAATCCGCATTAAAGGCGGCTGAGGCGTGGTTAGTGGTTCAAGCAAACCAGCCCATTGTCAGCGCTGATGGCTCAACCAGGGTGTGGTCGGAAAACGCCATGGACCCAGCGGCAGCCGACGGCAGATATTGGTGGGAGCACGCTAACATGACCCACGATTGGTGGACTAACAATGGTGACGCGGTTAATGATGTGGCTCAAGTGGCAGCGCCTCCAAGATACATCATTGAGGAATACCGCTCGGTGGACTCAGGTCAGGGCATCGATATTGGATCTGGTGCAGTGACTGTGCCTCGGGTCTTTCATCGCATCACAGCCCGTGGGGTAGGGGTTAATGCCGCCACTGCGGTGACCGTTCAATCAACCTTTGTGCAAACTTATGATTAGAATAAAGACACGTTTTGCCGGGCCAAGGCCCTGGGGGCAGCTATGAAAATTTCATTTCATCTTCGGTTTTTAGCGTCATGGCTAGTGTCCGTGTATTTACTTGCCGGTGCCACCACTAGCACGGCGCAAGAACTCGGTCTGGCGAATCAGCCGCTGTTTCTGGGCACTCAGATCGACCCTAATATTTTCTTTATGTTAGATGACTCTGGTTCTATGGACTGGGAGATTCTGACCGTCGATTATGCCTATTTCAGAAACTACTGGCGTTCAGATGATAATACGTCGTTTCAACGTGATGGTAACTGGCGCATGAACGTTGACACGGGTACTTGCACAGCTACCGAGACCCATAATTACCTATATGACTCCGATACCAATCTAGACAACAGATATGGCGCCCCAAACTCTACTAGCAATAACTCAGAGAATTGCAATCGTGGGCAAATTGAGGACCAACCTGAGGGCTACGTGTTTGACTGGCGCATACGTTCTTCGGCAATGAATATTATGTACTACAACCCTGCGGCCACTTACCGGCCATGGGAGGGCTTCACCGACGCATCATTCACCTCAGCACGCAGTAATCCGCGAGTAGGCACCGATGGTTATGGCTATCTGCGTGATTTAACAGGTTTTCAATACGATGTTTGGACGGACAATTTAGGCTTTGATAACGATGACAGTGGCGCGATACCCGATGGGCCGCGAAGCGTCACCGACGGCGCCAATGGCTTGGTCGACTTGTGGGACAGTCACACCACTTACACCGTTAATTCGACCACCATCGGGGTGGAGAATCTAACCACCACGTTTGCCAGCGTCGATGGCTCAGATGATTCTACCTGCAGCGGCAATGATGCTCGCGATACGCCGCAATACGAAGACTGCTTTGGCACCACTCGAACTACTTCAACTATTAGTGCCGTAGGTACGGATCCATTCGGCCGCACCGTTGCCGAAGCTCAGACTAACATTGCCAACTGGTATCAGTATCACCGCAGACGCTCGTTTGTTGCTAAAGCTGCTATCTCAACGGTAGTGTCTTCTAACAACAATTTCCGCTTTGGTTTAAGCGTCCTCAATGAAGACTATAATTTATTCGCGGAAATGCCGGCAGTGACAGTGACAGACTATGCAATCCACAATGATGAGTTGTTGGATGAAATGTTTGATTTTAGATGGCCGGCACGAGGTACACCGCTGCGCTCGGGTCTGGAAACTGTCGGGCGCTACTATTCTGATGAGTTGACCGGCAAAGCCAACCCAATCATCTCCGCCTGTCAACAAAATTACAGCGTGCTGTTTACCGACGGCTACTGGTCAGGAAACGATAATTTGCAGACCAGTGCGATTCAGGATGAGGACGGCGACGGCTCTAAAATTAGTGTTGCTGATGTGGCCAAATATTATTACGACACAGATTTAAGCCCCTTGCCCAATGATGTGCCAACCAGCACCCAAGACCAGAACGAAGCCCAACATATGGTGACCTTTACCGTGGCGTTTGGGGTGGAAGGCAACCTGTTTGACAATGACAACAACCGCATTCCAGACACTGATTTTAGTGGCACTCCCGGGACTTCAGTGACCGAAAGCAGCGGCTGGCACTCGGGTGACTCTGACAGCGATGATTTCAGCGACGCGGAAAAAATAGACGATGTCTGGCATGCGGCATTTAATAGCAAAGGCTATTTCGTCTCAGCTCAGTCCACCGACGGAGTGGCGGCGGCGATCTCCAGCGCCTTGCTTGAGATCGCTGACAGAGTTGGCTCGGCCGCATCTGTCGCCACCAACACCGGATCACTGAACGCCGGCAGTAAATTATTCCAAGCGCGATTTGATAGCTCCGATTGGAAAGGTCAGCTGCTGGCATTCCAAATAAATTCAGATGGCACCATAGCAAGCTTTCCTCAATGGGAAGCGGGATCACTGCTTAACTCAACTAATTTTGACACGGGCCGTGAAATTATCACCTACAACCCGGCCATAGACGATCCGGTGGGTGGGTCAATAGAAGGCAAAGGTATACCTTTCAGATTTCCGACAAACTACGCCACTCCTAGCGCCTTGGCAGACATGAACCCAGAGCAGATAGGTTATTTGCTCACCAATGCTCCTAATGCGGCGAATACCGTTATCACCAGCGAGATCGCCGAGAATCAGGCGTTTGGTGTGGATATCGTCAACTTCCTGCGAGGTGATGATTCAAACGAGCTGTATGGTCGAGGCTTTAGAAATCGCAGCAGCATTCTAGGGGATATTGTTAACTCAGACCCTAAGTTCGTCGAAGTGCCTAACGGGCGATACCCCGATGACTTGGAGGCCAAGTCTTACAGTCAGTTTGTAACCCAAAACGCCGCCAGACAGGGTGTGGTCTATGTGGGTGCCAACGACGGCATGCTTCACGGCTTCAATGACGACACCGGGCGGGAAGTTATTGCCTACGTTCCCAGTGTGGTTTACAAAAACTTGGACGATTTGGCTGACCCAGATTACGCGCATAAATATTTCGTTGATGCCGGGCCCAACATTATCGACGTGTTTTTGGATGACACCCCAGATCCCAGCAGCGCCTCAAACGGTGTCTGGCGAACTGTTCTAGCGGGAGGACTCAACGGTGGTGGTCAATTAATCTATGCGCTAGATGTCACCAACCCTACAATTTATGATGAAGCCAATGCCGATGATATTATCCTGTGGGAGTTTGAACACCCAGACCTTGGCTATACCTACGGCAGGCCGCAGATGGCAAAGATGGCCGATGGCACCTGGGCTGCCGTGTTTGGTAACGGCTACAACGCAACAGAGAATGACGGCAGTGCTAGTACCGACGGCAACGCCAAGCTCTTTATAGTTGACGTTGAAACAGGGGAACTGTTAAAGCTTATTGATACTGGCGCTGGGGTGCCAGGCAAACCTAATGGACTGGCAACTCCGCTGATGGTGGACGTCAACGCCGATTACATTGTGGACTATATTTATTCCGGCGATCTGTTAGGCAATATGTGGAAGTTTGATGTGACTAGCACCGACCCCAGTGGTTGGAAAGTTGCCGGTGGCGCAACACCAAGACCGCTATTTCAAACAGACACTGGACAAAGCATTACCTCACAGCCACAGGCAACTTTTCACCCTGATAACCTTGAAGGCTTCATGATATTTTTCGGCACCGGCAAGTATATCGAGGTGAACGACAATGTTGGCTTGGGTCAAGATACCCAAGGGTTTTATGGTGTGTGGGATAAGAATCAATCGACTTTTTCTAGCATTACATCAAGCAGCCTGCTCACTCAGTCGATTACTAATCAGTACACTCAGGCCTTCGATACCGATCAGGATGGCTCGTTTGATGAAACGTTCCAGCTACGTGATGTGACAGACAATCTGATCGACTGGGACGTGCATTTGGGCTGGGAGCTGCAGTTGATTCCAGACAAGATAGAGGGTGTTGCCAATGTGTCAAATTTTGGCGAACGCCAAGTCAGTAACGCTATTGTGCGAAATGGCAGGGTGCTCTTTACCACGTTGATCCCCTCCACTGTAGAATGCGAGTTTGGTGGCACCAGTTTTTTGATGACCTTGGATTTTAGAGACGGCAGTGCGTTAGAGTTTCCTGCCTTCGACCTGAACGGCGACGGTGAGTATGACGGCGACGACACCAGCGCCTCTGGACGGGCGTCCGATGTGGGTATTATGCCAACGGTGAGCATCCTTGCCGACGGGGCTCAAGATGTGGCTTTCGGCAGCGGGGCTAGTGGGGATATTGACACCATACCATTGAGCGTGGGGACAGAAGCATACGGGCGCCAATCTTGGCGACAATTAGAATAGGGGGTGGCCATATGACGAAGCGACTATTTTTAGCGGCATGTTTGATGAGTCTTACCTTTAGTGCTTGGGGCCAACAGACGGCGATTGGTAGCTCTTTAGTGGGGACTATTCAGCTGATCGATCTGGATGAAAACGAGGAATATAAAATTACTATCTCGGGTCGCCAGTATGGCTACAATGAATCAATGTTCAAGGTGTTTTATGACGGCAATGAAATGCCCTATACTATTCTAGACGAGGGCATTGTCGTGCGTTTTATCACCAATGTAGACGGCGTGGTAACCTCAATGGAGTTGCTGGGGCCAATCGATAAAATTCGCAGCTTTTTTGATAATTAGGCAAGCCCGAGGCATCGATGTGACTTTGATTGGCCGTAAATTAATTGCTTGGTAATTATTGACAGGAAAGTGTTTAACGACACACTGAAATTATGACGAATAAAAAAATGCCCAGCATGTTACGCCGGCGCGAATTCAAAGGGTTCAGCTTAATTGAATTGCTTATCGCGATGGCGATCATGGGTATTTTGGTGGCAGTGGCTATGCCGGTGTACACCAACTCGGTGATCCGTTCCAACCGCGCCGAGGCCAAGAACGAGCTAATGCAGGTGGCCTCAGAACAAGAACGGTTTTTCTCCAGCAATAACACTTACACGAATGATGCAACTCCGCTGCTTACGCCCAATGTGGCGGACCGCGATAGAACGACAACCAATGCCTGGTATTTGATCTCAGTTGATGCCTGTGCCGGCGGTGCTATCACTAACTGTTTCATAGCTACCGCAACGCCGCAGGGCACTCAGGTAGCTGATGTTTGCACTACCCTCACCATTACCAACACAGGTGTGCGTGGTGCTACTGGCTCAACCACTGACGACTGCTGGCAAAACTAATCTGTTTGGCTTAGCAGCGTATTGGCGCGCCGGTGCTGTCTTCTCTTAAGCCATCGCCATCACTATCGATTGTTATCCGAGCACGGGCCGTTCGGTTAATCACTAACTGCCTAGCCAGCTCTGCTTTTTTGTTGTCTGGGCAAAACACGAAGCTGCCATTTTGATAGCGGGTAAAGCCTTGTGGCGTAAACTGCAGGTATTGTCTGTTTTGGAAGGCGCGCCAACTCAGGGTGCCATCCATTTCTGGAAAGGTAAGATATCGCACCAACTTGTCCTGCTGATTCACCTTCCTATCGCCGTTTTGATCAGTAAATACGATCACTCCCTGTTGCCAATTGCCGCCGCAGCCGGTACCGCTGTCGGATTTGCACAGGGTCACTGTTTCGGTATTGGTAATTGCTGTTACTTTGCCTAACTCAACCGCTTGCTGTAACCGGCCGATGACCAAGTCTGCTCTCTTATTTGCTATGATCTGGCTGAAGCTGGGCATTCCAACCACGATTAAAACCGATAGGATAAGCAAAGTAATAAGTGATTCAATTAGGGTTAAACCATGAGTGGGGCGATACATAGAACCTCCTTGTTTGAAAGAAAATTACCGCTACGCCTCAGACAAAGTAGATCAAATTCCAAGCAAGGACTAAATAAACACCCAAATGAGCGATTTTTACATTATCGGAGCGGGCATTAATGGCCTGTTAGTCGCCCGCGAGCTAGCCCGAGAAGGGGCAAGTATTACGTTACTAGAGAGGGGAAAATGCGGCCGAGAAGCCTCCTGGGCGGGTGGCGGTATTGTGTCGCCTTTGTATCCTTGGCGTTATTCGCCGGCAGTAACCGCGCTGGCAACACTGGCCCAGGCTTTTTATCCTGCTCTTGCCCAAGAGCTTATTAATGAAACAGGGATCGACCCGGAATATCAACAAACTGGGCTGCTCATGCTGGACGCCGGCGATGAAACCGACGCTTTACATTGGGGGCAGCAGTTCAATCAGGCGATGGGCAAAGTTGCGGTCGCCTCAGTCTATGAGAAAGAGCCGAGGCTCGCCCGCGGTTTTAAAACAGCGCTGAACATGCCCCTTGTTGCTAACGTGAGAAACCCGAGGCTCTGCCAAGCGCTAGTGAGTTCTCTTTCGGCCATGGCCAACGTAACTATTTTGGAAAACGCTGAAGTTAAGCACATAGAAGTCGGTGCGGGCAGAGTTAAGGCACTGACGATTGCGCGACACGGGCATGGGGCTAAAGTCGCGGTAGACGAAAGCAAAGTAATAGCCTGTGGCGGCGCATGGACCAAGTTGCTACTGTCGAAGGTGGGGTATGGCAGCAGCATTGAGCCAGTTAAAGGGGAGATGCTGCTGTACAAATTCGCTGCACCGCCCCTTAAAGCAATCGTGTTATTCGACGGCCGCTACCTTATTCCCCGCCGCGATGGCCATCTGCTGGTTGGCAGCACCTTAGAATACGCAGGTTTTGACAAGACGCTAACCGATACGGCGAAAGCAACGCTGCAAGCGTCCGCAGCCAGCATGATGCCCGACCTTAAAAACACCGTGCCTATAGCTCAGTGGGCGGGCCTGCGGCCAGGGTCGCCACAGGGAATTCCTTTAATTGGTGATGTGCCCGGCTTAGAAAACATGTATGTGAACGCAGGCCAATTCAGAAATGGCTTGGTCTTAGCGCCAGCGTCAGCCAAGCTTTTAGTGGATGTTATTTTAGGCAGGGCAAGCCCGATAGATCAGGCACCATACCGTCTGAAAAGTGACGGGGGCAAGCCTGTGGGGTTAATCTAGGCCAAGCTTTTTAAGTCGGTAACGCAGGGAGCGAAATGACATACCCAGTTTTTTAGCCGCCGCTGTTCGGTTCCACCTTGTTTCTTCTAAGGCCTTTTCAATTGCTTCGATCTCAATTGCTTCTAAATGTTTTTCCAGTGAAAAGTCTTCAGTAAGCTCCAGGTTATCGCCCTCAAGGGGAGCTTCTGTTTCTACAAAGGTGTCGCTTGGTTTAATGTTGGCGACACTAGCCATAATGAGAAATTCTAGATTGCTCTGTTCGATAAGTTGGTTTTCACACAGTGTGGCCGCTCGCTGCAAAATGTTTTCTAGTTCGCGAACATTGCCGGGAAAATCATAGGCTTTCAATGTGGCGAGGGCGCTATCGCTCAGCGTACAAAGCTCCGCATGATTCTCTTTTGCAATTTTACTGAGCAAGGCCAGGGTTAGTTCTTGGAGATCTTCTAGTCGCTCCCGCAGTGGCGGTACGCTGAGTTCGATTACGTTGATTCTGAAATAGAGATCTTGCCGCATTCTGCCAAGCTCTACTTCGGTGGTCAGATTCTTGTGAGTTGCACTTAACAGCCGCACATCTATGGCAACTTCTTTTTGCGACCCTACCGGTCTTATGGATTTTTCCTGAATAACCCGGAGCAGCTTAACTTGGGTTTGCAGGGGCAAGTCAGCTACTTCGTCTAAGAATAAAGTGCCCGTGTTGGCGGCTTGAAAAAGTCCGATCTTGTCTTGATCGGCGCCAGTGAAGCTGCCTTTTAAGTGACCGAACAGCTCGCTCTCCATTAGCTCTTGAGGAATAGCTCCGCAGTTGACAGCGATGAATGGGGAGTTGCTGCGGGCACTTTGTTGATGGATAGCCTTTGCGGCGAGTTCCTTGCCGCTCCCAGATTCGCCGCTTATAAAAATTGGTGCTTGCGACCTGGCTAATTTGCCAATTTGATTGCGCAGGGTCTGTATTTTCGCTGACTGGCCGGTAATCCCGGACGGAGAATGAATCGCCAGCTCTTCACTTGTAATTTTTGTGGTGGCGCTTTTTTTGCTGGATAAACGCAGTGCAGCGGTAACCATGTCGCGAAGTTTTTGCAGGTCTACCGGTTTGGAGACAAAATCGAACGCTCCCGCTTTGAGCGCTTTAATCGCGGTTTCGGTATTGCCATGGGCGGTGATCATAGCCACTGGAACTTGGCTGAATTTTTCTTGAATGTATTCCACTAACTCAATGCCGTCGCCATCAGGTAGGCGCATGTCAGTCAGGCAAAGATTAAATTTCTCGCTTTTCAAAAGATGTTTAGCACTAGCAAGGTCATGGGCGGAAGAGGTTTGTAGTGACATACGGCCCAGGGTAATCTCGAGTAACTCTCGAATGTCTGGCTCGTCGTCTACTATTAATATGCGGTCTGTCATGGTGAGATTTCAGTTAAGCGACGCTTCTGTCGGGGTGGCTAAAGTAGATGCTAAAGCGGCTTTTGCCGTCCTTTGTTCTGCTGTAGGAAAGCTGCGATTGATTAGCTTCGCACAGTTCTTTCGAGATATAAAGTCCTAAGCCTGTGCCGCTTGATTCAGTGGTATGGAAAGGTTCAAACAAATTTGCCTCAGCTTCTTCATCTATGCCTCTGCCATCATCGATAACATGGATGTAGGGCTGTTGGTCGCCGTCACGTGAGTCCATGCCCGCAATAATTTTCAAGGTTGCCCTACCGGTTGCCTTATGGCTGTAGCGCAGTCCGTTATCAAATAGATTATTGAGTACTTGTTCCAGCTGCCCTTTGATTACATTGATTTGTGCGCTGTCTTCGCTGATGTATAGATCAATTTGATCACACAGTTCATGGGTTGCTTGATAGCCCGAGACAAATTCCTCTAGCCACTGTTTTAGCTCCAGTCTCGCCGCAGAGGTTTCATCTTGACGCGACGCATCCAGAACATCTTCGATAATCATGTTCACCCGAGAGCAGTGGTCGAGAATTATTTCTATCATGCGTCTATCGTCAGCAGATACAGATTCGGACTCCTTCAGCAACTGGCTTGCATGACTAATAGCCCCCAATGGGTTTCTCACTTCATGGGCAATACTGGCAGTGAGCCGGCCAAGAGAGGCCAATTTCATTTGTCTAACGCGCTGCACAATTTGCCGATTGTCCTCAAGAAAAACTAAAATGTCAGATTCGACCTCTGGCTTTAAGAACGCAAAATTAACTAGGATCTGTTTTGAGCTATTGGGAATTTTAATAGGCTGTGGCTGCCGTTTGGGATTGGCTTTCCAAAAGCGAAGCTGCTCTTGTAGCGCCCCAGGTAATTGATACTCAAAGTCGCTGTCCTTAGCCGGATGAGCTAAAATCGGGATCAGGGTTTGTTTTGCGGCACTGTTCATACTGATGATATCGAGATCGTGATTGATCACCAAAACCCCAGTTCGCATGCGCTGAATGATTTCATTATTAAGCTTTTCTAAATTGACAATGCTTGCCGCCTGCCTATCAGCAACCAGTGCGGTTTGGTAAATCTTGTCTGTCACCATTTGAATGTACAGCGAAGTGGCGAATAGGATCGCTCCAAGGATACCGGTTTGGACAAATTGGTTGGGTGGGCTTTCTATGGACAAAGCGATGTACAGCTCACTGTAAATCAAGGCTAGGGTGGCGATGGCGGCGAGGAAAGTGCTGATTCTGCCGCGGATTAGAATGCTGCCGGAGGCAATTGTCACTATTAGCAGTAAGCCTAAGCCGCTGTCGATGCCGCCACAGCAATAAACTATAACAGTCGTGGCGATGATATCGATTATCAGCGTGCCGGCCAAAAGGTGTTGGCGGTCTATGAGGCGGCTGGCGCTGGAAAAAAAGAACACAACAATTAGGCCAAACACTACATAGGCTGCGCTAACCTGTATGAAAAGTGTAGAATTGAGATCCCCGAGGAGCGTGAATTCGGGGTTGCTTAGGTAGGTGACTAGCAGGACTAAAGGTAGGACAACACGATAGACATTGTAGACAGCAGAAACGTTGTCAATTTGGCCGGTATACTGGGTTGTTTTTTCTGCCATGATGACGCTATTCCAGTGGTCGCCCTAATCTAAGCCGGTTTAATTTATCGTACAATTCCATGCACTCGAGTATACAGCAAAGCGACTAAGGCAGCAGAATGACCCAGAAAATTAACCTAGTGATGGCGCAAATCAATTTCCTCGTCGGAGATATCGAAGGCAACAGCGACGCAATCATCCGCTACGCTTTGGAGGCCATTACTGAACATCAGGGCGACATCATCGTATTTCCCGAGCTTTCTCTTACTGGATACCCTCCAGAAGACTTGCTGCTGCGCCCAAGTTTGGAAATCAGAGTGACAAAGGCGCTGGCCAAAATCAAGGCAGCACAGCTACCTATCGTTTGTGTCATCGGCTATCCCGAGCACCACCAAGGTAAGCTGTATAACAGTTTAGTGGTACTCGACTCCAACAAGGAGTTAGGTAATTACCGCAAGCAGTGCCTGCCCAATTATCAGGTGTTTGATGAGCGCCGCTATTTCGCGCAAGGAGACGGGCCCTGTGTTTTGAACCTGTTCGGAATAAAGGTCGCCTTTACTATTTGCGAGGATATGTGGCAGCTAGAACCTGTTGCTCAAGCGAAAGCCGCCGCGGCTGATTTAATGATCAATATTAATGCCTCGCCTTTTCACATGGGCAAACAAGACCAAAGGCAAGAACTGCTTTTAAAGCGCAGCCAGCAGGGCGGTTTTCCTATCGTCTATGTCAATCTAGTTGGGGGGCAAGACGAACTGGTATTCGACGGCCGCTCGATGATTGTTCATCCCAGCCACAAATTACAGTACCTGGCGCCGGCATTCAGCGAAGGCCTATTTTGTGCTGCGCTGGCAATAGAGCCTGTGACTCACGACGAAAAGGCTAGCGTGTCCATAGCGGTAAAAAGTATTGCCCAGGCACCGTCCGCCGAAATGGAAGTTTATCAAAGTCTAGTTCTGGGCGTGCGCGACTATGTGACCAAGAATCGGTTTAGGGGAGTGGTGCTCGGTTTGTCTGGCGGCATAGATTCTGCCCTAACACTAGCTATTGCGGTCGATGCCCTCGGCAAAGACAGAGTTAAAGCAGTGATGATGCCGTTTGCCTACACCTCTGCGCTATCCTTATCGGCGGCAGCCCATCAGGCGCAGCAGCTGGCAGTGGAGTACAGCGTGATTTCGATAGAGGACGTCTATGAATCGTTCATGGGTGCTTTGAGTGCAGAATTTTCAGCTTACGGGGCTGATGTCAGCGAGCAAAATTTGCAGGCAAGGTGCCGCGGCGTACTGCTTATGGCTATCTCAAATAAACAAGGCTTGTTGGTGCTAACAACGGGCAACAAGAGTGAAATCGCGGTGGGCTATTCTACTCTGTATGGCGATATGGCCGGCGGCTTTGATGTGCTGAAAGACGTCTCCAAAACCTTGGTTTATCGTCTGTCAGTGTTTCGCAATACGGGCTACGAAGATCAGCCCCGTGAAGTAATTCCTCAAGCGGTGATCGACAGGCCGCCCTCAGCTGAATTGGCGCCTGGCCAGGAAGATCAAGATAGCTTGCCGCCGTACGATGTATTAGATCAGGTACTCGAGCTATACATTGAAAGAGACTTTAGTGCAGAGGCTATCGTCAATGTTGGGTTTGATAAGGCAATGGTCCACAAGGTGATAAGGCTAGTTGATATCAACGAATACAAGCGGCGCCAGAGTCCTATAGGTGTCAGACTGACTCAACGCGGGTTTGGGCGGGATCGGCGTTATCCAATTACCAATGCCTGGCATATTGGTGAGTAAGTTAGTTAGGTGATCGAGGTCTTGACCGCTGGAGGGAGCGAACGCTTTGGGGAGTTCTGTTGGGCTCAGCAGAGCGAGAGTTGCTGGGTGGCATCTGTGCATTGTTGGTCGACTCAGCGCTTCGAAGTTCTTCCAACTCCTCTGCCTGCGCTGCGTTGGTTCTCTCGAGTCTTTGCACTCTAGGGTTTCGCTGCTCAAATCGCTCTTTGAGTTCTCGCCGCATCTGTGGTGACAGCCGTTGAAAACGTTGCTGTATGGTTTTAAGGCGCCGCTGCTGTGCTGGGGACAAATTATTGAAGCGCTGAAACCGCTGGTTGATAACGCGTCGCTGAGCTTGCGGTAAAGTCAAATACCGCTGCAGCTGGGCCTGTGCTTCGCTTCGCTCTTGGGGCTGCATTTTTTGCCACCGACTCACGCCGCGGCGCAAGGCTGCTTGGCGCTGGGCGGGCAAATTGTCCCACTGACTTTCAACCTGCTCTAGAATCTGGCGTTCTTCTAAGGAAAGATCCGTCCAAGAAATTTTTTCTTGGGCATGAACATTCGCCCCCATAATCAAGACGAAGATTAATCCTACTATTGGCTTTAAGGCTATATCCATACTTAGTTATTGGTTCCCGAATCAGCAGCATCCGTTGTGGGCTCTGATTCTTCATTGCTTGCTGCGCGGAGCAAAATTTCAAATTCTTCCAGCATAAGTTCACCTGGCGCTATCCAGCTGCCTTGATCGGTTTCAAATTGGCCTAAGAACTCTAATATCTCTAAATTTGGTTGGTCATCTAATGCAGCTTGACTTTCATTTTCCGCGGCGTTGGCGATGCTACTCCAAGTTAGTAAATACAGCCCAAGTAAAGTGCCGCGGATATTTCCATTAAATAGCATTAGGCATTAGTCTGTTTTTTAATTTAAGAATTCATTGTCTGCCAGCCACAGGTAGAAATCCAGATTCTCGTAAAGTTCTAATTCCTCGCTTGAGGCGACAATAGCCAACTCATCACTACTATCAATGTTGCTGCCAAATTCGTCCACCTCATAAACCAAACTAGCCACAGCAATCGTCAGGCACGCAGTCGCAGCCATGCCATGGCCAAGTCCAAAGCCACTAGCAAAAAGGCTGTGGTAAATTTTTGCCGCGAATCTAGCCAAACTATGCTGTGGATTGCTGGCTCGAGCAACGGCCTGCGCTCTTATTTTATTCAGCTCAATTTCTACCGCGCTTGGCAGCTTTTCAGATTCGACAAGTGTATCTCGAACTTTTAGAAGCAGTGGCGAGGGCGTTTCGACTTTTTGCTGCTGAGCCAGCGCTTGAGCCCTAGCCGAATCCAGCCGGGAAAGTGTGTCGTTATCTAATGAGCCGGCATGGTCGTCCAGCTGCTTTGAAATCAATTTTAGAAAGTCTAGATCATCCTGTTGTTTCATGACCAATGCTCGCCAAGATGCTCGCGTAAGCTGTGAATCGCTCGCGAGTAGTGGGTTTTTACGCTGCCTTCGGCGCAATCCATGGCAAGGGCGGTTTGCTTTACGTCCAGCCCTTCCCAAGCGCGCAGTAGAAAGGCCTGTTGTTGCCTGGGTGGGAGCAGCTGCAGAACGGACTGTAATTTATCCATGCCTTCACCAATCACACTCTCGGATTCAGGAGTTTGACCCCGGGTGTCTGGAGCAATTTGTATGGGGTCTTCGCCGGTTTCATCGGAGCTAAGCCATGCGCGATGGCGGTTTCGAACACTGCTGCGGCGATACCAATCGTTAATTTTGCTGTTGAGGATTCGGTAAAATAGCGGCGGCCACTGTTCGCTGGGTTTGTCCCCATACTTTTCCACCAGTTTAAACATTGTGTCTTGGACTATATCTAAGGCGTCATCGGAATGATTGGTAGCGATTTGGGCAATACGAAAGGCACGAGCCTGTACCGAACGTAGAAAACGATCTAAAGCCGCTGACTGGTTCAGAATGGAGCTCCCAATGTGTGGGCTAGTTGTGGAACAAACATGCTCCATAGCAGCGTTATTTCCCAATTTTCACAATTAATCAGCTTTTAGGCGCTAACAATAATTGGCTTATGCACAGTTTAACGCACAGCTATGGATATGGTTTACACACTACTGCCAATTATGGCTGGATATTGTTTGCTTGGCTTGGGCGCGGTCATAGAGTCGCACCCCGTGCTCCAGCGCCGCTTAAGTGACCAAGCGGCGGTTAAAAAGCTACGAGCCCCGAGCTTTCTTATCAGCTGAAGATGCCAAAGGTTAAAATATCAAACCAGGAGCGTTTGGCTGTTGCCGGAGCCAGCTGAGAATTGATGATCTCTTGTGAGCCAGAGTTTCGTGGTCGCTGAGTTGGTGCAAGAGGTGGATTGCCTCGGTTATCGCCAAGCAGTCCGAAAGACACTGTATACAATAAAGAAGGGTTGGTTACGTCAGTTCGCACCGTAAATTCGCCGTTGCGATCAAAGGCAGCGTGTTCTGGGTAGTTCTCCCGCAGCAGGCCCAGCGAAGTATCGGCAAGATCGTTCAGACCCAAACGCAAATAGCACTCAACCATAATTGCCATGCCGTCGGCGACGGCGGGGGTGCCTTGAAAATTCTCAACAACATATTGGCCGCGTCTAAGCGCGGCTATATAGGCGCTTCGCTCAATGTAGTAGTTGGCCACATGAATTTCATAGGCAGCAAGGTTGTTGCGCAAATAAACCATTCTTGCCCGTGCGTCAGCTGCATAGGGACTGTCTGGATACAGGGCCAGCATCTGTGAGAAGTCCGAAAACGATTCACGAGCTCTGCCCGGGTCGCGTTTGGTTTGGTCGACTGGGAGAAATCTGTTCACGAACCCACGATTTTCAGTGAATGAAGCTAAGCCTTTCATATAATAGGCATAATCTATGTTTTCGTTCTCTGGGTGGAGGCGGATGAAGCGATCAGCCGCAGCCCTCGCAGCCTCTAAATCGTTGTTTCGGTAGTAGGCATACACCACTTCGATTTGCGCCTGATCCGCAAATCGGCCAAATGGGAAGCGTGACTCTAAGGCCTGATAGGTTTCGATGGCACCACGGAAGTTCTGGCTTCCCAGCTGGTCTTGAGCCCGAACGTAAAACTGCTCTTCGGAGGAAAGGCCTGCAAATTGATCATCTTCCTCATCGCCACCGAATAAGCCGCAGCCCGTCAACGCTGAGGCCAATAGGAGAGTTGCCATGAACTTGCTTGCGAAATGTCTCACCAAAACTACCTTTATATTCGTGCAAAACTTTAAGCGGCTATTTAACCACAGCCGTGACTTTAAACCCAAATCCTGTAACTTTCCTGCGCGCTTGGCCTGCAATCAAGTATCATAGCGCGATGACAACACAAATTAATCTCAGCGCCACCGTTACCGATACTCTA
This sequence comes from uncultured Pseudohongiella sp., assembly GCA_964352445.1. Classification (GTDB taxonomy): domain Bacteria; phylum Pseudomonadota; class Gammaproteobacteria; order Pseudomonadales; family Pseudohongiellaceae; genus UBA9145. The sequence continues at coordinate 80,708 of CAYGSO010000010.1, forward strand.
GCAGGCAGTCGATTAGACCAGATTGCTGCCCAATTGTTTCCCGACTACTCCCGTTCTCGCCTACAAACCTGGATTAAAGAGGGTAGCTTGCTCGTCAATAAGCAGGCACTGCGCTCAAGAGATCGGCTTGACGAAGGTGATCTGTTAGAAATAAACGCGGTAATGCCTACCAATGAACGCTGGGCCGCGGAAGAATTGCCAGTAGAAATAGTGTTTGAAGACGAAGATCTGGTGATCATAAACAAGGCGGCTGGGGTTGTGGTGCATCCGGCAGCTGGCAATAGAGAAGGCACGCTGTTAAATGGCCTGCTGAGCAAAATTCCTCAATTGGAAGAGCTGCCGCGGGCGGGAATAATCCACCGTTTAGATAAAGACACGACTGGACTGCTTATAGTGGCGAAAAACCTAATAGCCCATACGCGGTTAGTGGCTATGCTGCAGGCAAGGGATATTTCAAGGGAGTACCAAGCCGTTGTGCAGGGTGTTTTTACCGGCGGTGGGCGCATTGAGCAGCCTTTGGGAAGGCATCCGATTAACCGTAAAAAGCGGGCCATTGTGCGTGAGGGCAAAGAAGCCATAACTCACTACAAAATCGCCAAGCGATTTCGCTGTCATACTTTGCTGGATGTAAAACTTGAAACTGGTCGAACCCATCAAATTAGAGTGCACATGGCTTTTATAAAGAGCCCGATAGTCGGCGACCAGCTTTATGGCGGCCGCCTGCAGATGCCACGCGCCTGTCATGCAAATTTGGCGCTGCAGCTGCAGCAATTTAAACGCCAAGCACTGCATGCCAGACGCTTAGCGTTTCTTCACCCCATATCCGATGAGCCACTGGAGTTTATCGCCGAGCTGCCCGACGACATGATGGGCTTGCTGGCGGCATTGGCCGAAGACATGCGAGCGGAACAAGCTTAATGGTGGTTGCCGGGGATTTTTTGGCAGCCTCTTGGCCAGCGCCTGGTAATGTTGTAGCTGGCATTTCTCTGCGCAGCAATGGCCTCAGCCACAAACCTTTCGATAGCAATAATATGGGGCTGCACGTAGGTGACAACGCGGCCCACGTTGCCGGCAATCGTCTGCAATTAGCAAACTCAATGGGCAAAGACCTGCACTGGCAGTGGTTAGAGCAAACCCATTCTGTGGAGGTTGTTGCAGTAGAAGAAGCAGGCCCAGTGCTTGAAGCGGACGCGATTTATACAAGCGTTCCAAATATCATGTGCTGTGTCATGACAGCAGACTGCCTGCCGGTGTTCGTCACCAATCAAGCAGGCACAGAGGTCGCTATCGCCCACTGCGGCTGGCGTGGTCTGGCCGCAGGCGTGCTAGAAAACACCCTCGCTGAGTTTAAGTCTCCGCCAAATCAACTGCTTGTCTATCTCGGGCCAGCCATTGGCCCCTGCCATTTTGAGGTGGGGGAAGACGTTAAAACGGCTTTTTCTGAGTCTATGCCTAAGGCTCAGATCGATACATTGTTTGCGCCCAAGGCGAATGAAAAATACTTGGCCGACCTTTACTCTTTGGCAAAAGTTAAGCTACAAGAACTAGGAGTCAACCTGCATTTCGGTGGTGAGGCTTGTACCGTGTGCGACAGCAAACATTTTTTTTCCTTTCGGCGCGATGGTATCACTGGCCGCATGGCTAATTTTATTTGCCTTACCTCTTAGGCCTTGTTTAGTCCAGCCCCAGCTACTCGCCACAGACTAAACCACGCTCTCGGCTAACTGATCAGTTAGCTTGATCGAGATCAATGTTTTACCAGCCACCGTATTGAAAAATTGACCATAAGACCCAATCAATCAGGGCATAAGGCAGTTCATGTGGGCGCCGAATTTTATCGGAGCCTACTCAAAGGAGAGTTTAACCGTGGGAATCGATAAATTAACAAGTAAGCTGCAATCAGCTTTCAGTGACGCTCAGTCGTTGGCGTTGGGCCGGGACAACAACTACATCGAGCCGGCGCATTTATTGTTAGCGTTGATAGAACAGAAAGGCGGTTCGGTTAGGCCGCTGTTAGCGCAAACGGGTTTTAACGTTGCCGAATTGAATGCAAAACTACAGACCCTCGTTGATGATTTGCCAAAAGTATCTAACTCTGATGGCAGTATTTCAATATCGCCTGAGCTTAATAAGCTGCTTAATAAATCCGAGAAGTTAGCCCAGCAAAACGCTGATACGTTTGTTTCTAGCGAGACCGTCTTAGTTGCCGCTATGGATGACACAGGAGCCTTGGGAAAATTGTTGAATTCCTACGGCGTGTCAAAGCAGGCGCTAGAAAACGCGGTCAAGAATTTACGCGGCGGCGAGAGTGTCAATGACGCCGGTGCAGAAGAATCCAGACAGGCGCTTGCTAAATATTGTGTAGATTTGACTGAGCGAGCAGAGAAAAGCGAGTTAGATCCGGTGATCGGTCGTGATGCGGAAATTCGTCGCACGATTCAAGTTTTACAGCGCCGTACAAAAAATAATCCCGTGCTTATTGGTGAGCCCGGTGTGGGTAAGACGGCGATCATCGAAGGCTTGGCTCAGCGTATTGTCAACGGTGAAGTGCCCGAGGGGCTGAAAGGCAAGCGCGTGCTTTCTCTGGACATGGGTTCGCTGATTGCTGGTGCTAAATTTCGCGGCGAATTCGAAGAGCGTTTAAAAGGCGTACTTAACGAGCTGTCGAAACAAGAGGGGTCAATTATCCTCTTTATCGATGAGCTACATACTATGGTTGGTGCAGGAAAAGCCGAAGGTTCTATGGACGCCGGCAATATGCTTAAGCCAGCGCTAGCTCGCGGTGAGCTGCACTGCGTGGGCGCAACAACCCTTGATGAGTATCGTCAGTATATTGAGAAAGACGCTGCACTCGAGCGGCGGTTTCAAAAGGTATTAGTGGACGAGCCCAGCGAGGCGGACACCATTGCCATTCTGCGTGGCTTAAAAGAGCGCTATGAGGTGCACCATGGAGTGGACATCACTGACTCCGCGATTATCGCCGCCGCACGTCTGTCGGCGCGCTACATCACGGATCGCCAGCTGCCTGACAAAGCGATTGACTTGATCGACGAGGCAGCGAGTCTCATTCGAATGGAGATAGACTCTAAGCCTGAAGAGATGGACCGACTCGACCGCCGCTTGATTCAGCTGAAGATTGAACGCGAGGCATTGAAAAAAGAAGAAGATGCGGCTTCTCAAAAGCGTAAAGCCAAACTGGTGGATGAGATAGCCGAACTGGAAAAAGAATACTCAGATCTAGAAGAAATTTGGAAGGCAGAAAAAGTTTCCTTGCAGGGCGCCCAGACGATTCGAGCAAGCCTGGAAAAGGTGCGTAACGACATGGAGCTCGCTAAACGCAACGGTGATTTGGCGCGCATGTCCGAAATTCAATACGGTATTGTGCCAGATTTAGAGGCGAAACTTGAGCAGGCCCTGCAAGCAGAGCAGGCTGAAAAGAAACTCCTTAGAACTAGAGTCACCGAAGAGGAAATTGCCGACGTAGTTTCTCGTTCAACCGGCATTCCAGTGAGTAAAATGCTAGAGGGTGACAAGCTTAAACTGTTGGCAATGGAAGACGCCCTGCACAAGCGGGTTATTGGTCAGAATGAAGCAATAATTGCTGTATCTAACGCCGTTCGTAGATCCCGTTCAGGTTTGTCTGACCCCAACCGGCCCAATGGCTCGTTTCTATTTCTCGGGCCGACAGGTGTGGGTAAAACTGAGCTGTGTAAGGCGCTGGCAGAATTCCTGTTTGATACCGATGAGGCAATGGTGCGGATCGACATGTCCGAATTTATGGAGCAGCACTCGGTTGCCAGGCTCATTGGTGCGCCTCCTGGTTATGTTGGCTATGAGGAGGGGGGCTATTTAACCGAAGCGGTCAGGCGCCGGCCTTACTCTGTACTGCTTTTGGATGAAGTAGAAAAAGCCCATCCAGATGTATTTAACATCCTACTTCAGGTAATGGACGATGGCCGTTTGACTGACGGCCACGGCCGCACCGTTGATTTTAGAAACACAGTAATCGTGATGACCTCAAACTTGGGTTCCGATCGGATTCAAGAAATGATGAATGCGAAGGACTTTGATGCTGTTGATTACGATGCCGTGAAAAAGGCGGTGCTGGAATCCGTGGTACGGCATTTCTCGCCAGAGTTTGTTAACCGGATTGATGAGACAGTGGTTTTTCATCCTCTGCAAAAACAGCAGATTCGCGGTATCGCTGAGATACAAATTAACCTGCTGAACAAACGCTTAGCAAACATTGATCTGGCAATCGAGGTGACGACGGCCGTATTAGATCGGGTCGCAGATATTGGTTACGACCCGGTCTATGGTGCAAGACCACTCAAAAGAGCTATTCAGAACTGGATTGAAAACCCTCTTGCGCAGCAGGTGCTGCAGGGTAACTATGTGCCGGGTGATGTCATTCAGGTCGATTTGAGCATTGGGGGTGAATTAGACTTTAAGAAAGCGCCGAGGTTCGACCCAGCTCAAGCATCCTAAAACCCTATATAATGCAGGTGCTTAGCGGGGCTAAGTGCTTGACTTTCCTTTCTAAGCTGGCAGAATCGCACTGTTAAAGCAGTGCGTTTCGGTCAATCCCGCTTTTCACTGTGTAGTCAGCTCAATTCGAGACCCGAATTTTTGGCAGACTACAGTCTAGGTGTCAGACAACATCCACCTTAGGTCCCATTCACGTTATCACGTACGGGACCGACAAAAAGTTCGCTTGTATGGATTTCATGCATTGGCTTTTTGTCGCTAACTTATCTAAACATTAATTTATAGCAGCTGGCTTTTTTGGCGGAAACTGCTATTTCACTTTATTACTACAGATTTAAATTAACTGGCAGCTCGAGTTGCCACAAACAGAGGCTAGACAAGTGGATCAATTATCTGGTGGTGAAATGCTTATTCGTGCGTTGCACGATGAAGGCGTTGAGATCATATTCGGTTACCCCGGTGGGGCCGTGTTGCATATTTACGATGCGATTTTTAACCAAGATAAGGTCGAGCACATTCTGGTACGTCACGAACAAGCAGCAACCCATGCTGCCGACGGCTATGCGCGCTCTACCG
>CAYGSO010000011.1:0-9824 GCA_964352445.1 uncultured Pseudohongiella sp.
CTCTGAGTTCACACAAAAATATAAAACTGGGAAAAGACCAATAATCATAAATAGCTAAACGCTAAAATAGAGGTGTTACACGATGAAAAAATCCTTACTGTTTACATCGATTGCGCTGGTTGCTGCCGCGACGTCGTTTTCAACCATTAATTCACAAGAGAACGAAATGAGCTTTTTTATCACCAGCGTGGGCTCAGGTGATGGCGCAAACATTGGCGGCCTCGCCGGCGCTGACGCTCACTGCGCGACTCTGGCCTCGGCAGCGGGTTCACGGGGAAAAACTTGGCGCGCTTATCTTAGCGCCCACGCCACGAATAATTCGCCTCCTATTAACGCGCGGGAGCGCATTGGCTTTGGCCCTTGGTATAACGCCAAAGGGGTGCAGGTTGCGCGAAATCTAAACAATCTGCATTCCGAGTTTATGGACCTAGGCAAAGCTAATTCTCTGGATGAAAACGGCAATATGGTTAAGGGCCGCGGCGACACCCCAAATCAACACGATATCTTAACCGGCTCCAGCCTCGATGGCCGCACCATTGATGACGGGCAGAACCATACCTGCAATAACTGGACTAGCAACGATGCCGGCACCGCAGCTGTTGGCCATTTCGACAGAACCGGCGGCGGCCAAAACCCAACCTCGTGGAACAGTGCCCATGGCTCTCGGGGATGCAGTCAAGAAGACTTAATTGGCACCGGTGGCAACGGCTATTTCTATTGCTTTGCTATCGACTAAAGCAGCAGTATTGCCTATGGATCTAGCTAAGTGGCGGATTCTGTTTTTAGAAGATCGGTGTGATTGGTATATACTCAATCACACCGTTTTTTTTGCCACATCTTTCGAGCGCTAAACCAATTGGATAATACATGTTAAAACTCTATGGCATGGGTCAGTCTCGATCATTCAGGGCGCTTTGGGCCTTGGAAGAAGCCAACCTGCCTTATCAATACGAAACCGTGACTTTGCGCACCGATGGCAGTGAGACAAACAGCGCCAAGCATCCCAACTACTTAGCTATCAATGTTCAGGGCAAAGTTCCTACTCTGACCAATGGCAGCTTGGTGATTACGGAGTCGTTGGCGATACTGAATTATATTGCTCGAAGTGCACCCGAAAGCGGACTGCTGCCCAATGCCAGCATGGATGTTTACGCCAAGCATGATGAGCTTGTGGCGTTTATTTTGCTAGAACTTGAGCAGCCACTGTGGACCCGAGGCAAGCATCTATTCGCACTGCCAACCGAACATCGAGTGCCCGCAATCTTCGACACAGCAAACTTTGAATTTGCCAAGGCCATCGGCTGCCTACAGCATCTTCTGCCGGATTCCGACTACGCCGTTGGCAACCAGTTTTCATTAGTAGATATATTGCTGGCGCAGACACTCAATTGGGCCCAGCGTTTTGAGTTTGCTGTGCCACAAAACCTACTAGACTATCGAGACCTGCATTATGCCAGGCCAGCCGCTAAACGAGCCTTAGCAGTCGTTGAGTAATTTATGTTGATGCAGTTCAGATACTCACTTTGGCTTAGTTTTTTTTGGCTAAGCTATGCTAGTCCCTCAGCGGCCCAAGACAATTCCATCGACGGCCAGCCTGAGTCACTTGAAGGCTATCTGCAGCAAGCGTTCGCAGCACCTCAAGCTGAAAACAGGCTCGCGCTTGCGCATATTGGAATTCAGGGTGAAGACACAGAGAGTGGCTTCTTAGTCACCGCGGTGCTTGAAGGTTACCCGGCTTTCAGCGCAGGGATTTATCGAGGGGATATTATTGAGGCTGCCGCGGGTGAGCCGTTTCACCCCATCATGAGCTTTAACGAGCGCGCTGGTAAGAGTGTCAGTTTAACCATCAGGCGCGGCGACAGCACTCTCATTCTTTCCGTCCAGCCAATACTAGAAAACCTCTATGACAGCTACCGCACGGCAACCATTAACAGCATTCAAGAATTTAGTGCGGGCAACAAAGTAATCGGGTATTTACGCCCGTGGGCATTGTCGAAAAATACCGCAGACCTGATTAGTTTTACTAAACTACTGGAGCAGTTAAACCACTGTGACGCGCTTATTTTCGATCTCAGAAATGCCTACGGCTTCGCCGATCAGCTCCACAGCAACAGCTTGATGAGTAATGAAAACGACATCGACTATTTCGAAAAGTCAGTGGTTATTTTATTCAATGAAGAGACTGCCGAAGGCCCAATGAGCGTCATCCGAAAAGTAATGCACCTGACCAGAATTGACACGCTAGCAGCCGCGCCCCATCTTGGAGTTGACCCAGAAATGACTATCCCCTACCCCAAGACCCAAACCTCTCGCTATGACCCCCAATACGACGCCGCCCTGAACCGCCTGCTAGGCATTATTTAATTCTGCGGTCGGGGTTTGTTCTGGCCGGTTGTAATCAGCCGACTGGTAGTTAAACCCTCGCTCAATGGTGGGTTTGACTATCTGAAAATAAGGCGACAAATCGAAATCCCTCGGCGTAAAGTGTGTGAAATGGCGCTTATAGTACAGTGGAGTTTCGCCGGGAGTGACCACAACATCATCAGCATTACCCCCTCTTATTGGCAAAATGGGGTAATGGATATGCTGAAAGGATTCCGAAACCAGAGTTGAGCAAATAGCCTTAGTAGGTTCGCCGCTGCCGAAGCTCAGCATAGCCCGACGATACCGGTTTGGGACAGCCGGCTTTTGAATTAAATAACGCAGTAAATCGACAATATTCCTCAAATCATATTGATGGCCAAGTTTGGCCAAGGCGAAATCAACCAAGGTCTTGCTGTCTTCTTGGGTTAAATTTACAGGCCGACAAATGCGTAAATTAAACCCTTTGTAAAATTCAATACTTACCAGTCTCACCCCTTCTTTTAGATCCGCTTCTAACAAGGTTTTTGAACTGGCGGGTTCGCCGGGCTGACCAACAAACAGCGCTGAGTGGGACCAAGATGATTGGGTTAGGTATTTAATCGCGGTGCTGATTCGAGTATTACCCTCCACCAAGATGATGTCGCCAGTTTTTAGCACGGATGCAATTTGATCGACGGTGATGGTGTCTAATCGGCGGTAGCCGGGCAGGGATTTCGACAAATAGGCTGCAAGCCGTGTTCCGATCGCTGATTTAATACGGCTAAACATCTGTTTCTTCTTAACCTGCCTTAAACTCGGGTATACTACTTGGCCGAATCTGAATTAGTTGCGACGATGCCATTTTAGTGTAATCGAAATGTCTTACATTCCAAAGGAGTTAGATCAATGACCACGGCTTACAATAAGTTTTATATTAACGGTGAATGGGTTCAGCCAACTGGCCGCGCCACCTTAGACGTCATCAATCCAGCCACCGAGGAAGCCTTTGCCACAATTAGCATGGGCACAGCCGAGGATGTGGACGCCGCTGCCAAAGCCGCCCGCGCCGCCTTTCCTGCTTGGTCTCAATCCACTGTCGCTCAGCGTTTAGATGTCATTCAAAAGATTATTGCCGGCATTAAAGCCCGCGGCGATGAACTTGCAATGGCCATATCCAATGAAATGGGTGCTCCTTTAGGCATGGCAAAAACGGCGCAGCTTGGCAGTGGTTTAGGTCACTTCATGGCCATCATCCCGATCTTGGAGAACTTTAAGTTCGAAGAAATCCGCGGCACCACCAAAGTTGTCAAAGAGCCTGCGGGTGTTTGTGGCTTTATTACCCCGTGGAACTGGCCTCTGAACCAAATCGCCTGCAAAGTCGCGCCGGCGTTAGCCGCTGGCTGCACCATCGTCTTGAAGCCAAGTGAAATAGCCCCTGTGAGCGCCTATATCTTGGCGGAAATTATCGCCGATACCGGTCTGCCGGCGGGTGTGTTTAATTTAGTCAATGGTGATGGGCCAGCTGTTGGTGCCGCTATCTCTTCACACCCAGAAATAGACGTGGTGTCGTTCACTGGCTCTACCAGAGCCGGCAGAGAAGTGGCTAAAGCCGCCGCCGATGGTATCAAGCGCGTGACTCAGGAGCTGGGCGGAAAGTCAGCCAATATTATCTTGGACGATGTACCTGATTTCGCCAAGGCTGTTAGCAGCGGTGTCATCGGCTGTTTTGGCAACAGCGGCCAGTCCTGCAATGCACCGACTCGCATGTTGGTGCCAAAAGCTAGAATGCAGGAAGCCATGGACATCGCTAAAGCCGCGGCGGCGAAAGCCACTGTAGGCGATCCCTTAGCAGAGACCACTCGCCTTGGCCCAGTGGTCAGCGAGCTGCAGTTTACTAAAATTCAAGGCCTAATTGAGAAGGGTATTGCCGAGGGCGCTGAGTTAGTGGCGGGCGGTCCCGGCAGGCCTGAAGGCCTTAGCAAAGGCTATTTCATTAAGCCAACAGTGTTCGGCAATGTAACCAATGACATGACTATTTCTACTGAAGAAATATTTGGCCCGGTGCTTTCCATTCTTGGCTATGACAGCGAAGAAGAAGCTATTGCAATTGCCAATGCCACTGAATACGGCTTGTCGGGTTATGTATCCGGCGAGCAGGCACACGCGGAAAAAGTCGCCAAACAAATTCGCACAGGCATGGTTCACATCAACGGCGCCCCAGCCGACATTAATGCGCCTTTTGGTGGCTATAAAAAGTCTGGCAATGGCCGCGAGTGGGGTTTGGAAGGTTTCGAAGAGTTTCTTGAAACCAAAGCCATGATGGGCGCAGCATAGTTACGCGGATGCTTTATGACACTAGACGTTAAAAAATCGGCAATCGACATCGGCATCGTTGCGCGAAACATCGATGCCATGATGACGTTCTACAGGGACACCTTGGGCTTGGAATTTGAAGCCACTATCGCTATGCCTGGCGGCGGCAAGATGAACCGCTTTAAAGTTGGCGACAGTATCATCAAGGTGATTGAGCTAGACCCGACCCCGGCGGCCGGCGCAGCACCTGGCGGCATTCGTGCCGCCACAGGCTACCGCTATTGGACAATTACCGTTGCCAATCTCAGCGCCTGTGTGGCAAAAGCCGAAGCCGCTGGCAGTAAAATTGTGGTGCCCGCCAAAGAGGTTCGGCCTGGTATCACTATCGCTATAATCGCTGACCCCGATGGCAATTGGGTCGAGTTACTGGAAAACAATTAAACTCTTACGTTAATAGCAAAAACAATAAAGGTGCTTATATGACTCAACTCAAACGACTCAGTGTTTTTTCACTGCTGCTGATGCTAGCCGCCTGTGCCCAATTTCAGCAATTGGACATGACAGCCATTCGTCAGGCAGAACTAATGAACTTAAATACCCCTCAAAGCAACGCGCTGGCGAGCGGACAACCAACCCCAGAGCAAATTCAGGTGCTGGCCCAAGCTGGGGTAAAACACGTGATAAGCCTCAGGCGGCCTGAAGAAATCGATTGGGATGAACGGGCTGTCGTCGAAGCTAACGGCATGCAGTTTCATTCAATTCCCGTTGCCGGTTTGATGGGTGTCACCAAAGAGAATGCAGCTAAGCTTGAAGACCTTCTTAACTCATTGGGCAATGAGCCGGTATTAGTCCACTGCGGCAGCAGCAATAGAGTTGGGGCACTAAAAACCCTAGCTTCCCTAGAAGCCCAGGATGCTGCAAGCTTAGAAGCCGCCTTTGCCGAAGGCCGACGCTGGGGCCTCACCGGATTGGAAGCCCCGCTGCGCGAAAAGCTAGCCACTCAGTAGCCACGAAGTCTAACTGGTTTTTAGCCACCGTCGGTGGCTTCGGCCAACTGCTTAGTTAAACGATAAAGAAACTCTTGGCCTTCAAAGAATGAGCGAATCAATAGTCGTTCATTCTGGCCATGGGCCCTGCTAGTTCCATCACTAAAAATCCCCGATACCCCATAGACCGGAACTCCTGCGTTTCTCAGGTACAAACTATCGGTTGCCCCCGTGCTCATTGTCGGCAGTACTGGAACGCCCGGCCATAATTCGTCGGTGATGTTTTCTATAATGGCTAGCAGCGGCGGTGTCAAAGGCGACACCGGTGATTGAGTTGCGGCCGCTATAGCAGTCACCGACACCCCTGCGTCGTCAATAACATCCATCAAGGTCGAGCGCACTCCCTCGATAGACTCGTCGGGCAGTACGCGGCAATTTACCGTCGCTCTGGCCCGCTGGGGCAGCGCGTTTTCGGCGTGGCCTGCTTCAAGCATAGTCGCAACACACGTCGTACGCAGCCTCGAGTTATAAAAGGGCCTATCGTAGAAATAGTCCACCGCCACTTGCTCTGGGGGAGTTTGCAAAACTCCACGCAGGGCTGCTGCTAATTCACCCTCCTCTAGCTCGGCGCGGCGCTCAAAATACAGCCGAGTAATTTGATTGAGAACAATGGGAAACTCATAGCTACGCACTTTGGCCAGCGCATCCACCAAACGATAAATTGCATTGTCGCGCTCGGGCACCGAACTATGACCGCCCGGGTTGGTCACTTCAAACACATAGGATTGATAGACTTTTTCACTGGCTTGAACCGTATTGGAGACGTAGACCCCCGCTTCATTTATATTGCCACCACCCCCTTCGTTGAGGGCGTACTCGGCGTCGATTAAGTCTGGGTGCTCGGCTAACAGCCACTGCACCCCGTTGTAGCTGCCGCCTTCTTCATCAGCCGTTAAGGCAATAACCACGTCTCGATCGGGCACGAAGCCTTCTTGCTTGAGGCGAATAAAGTTAGCTATGTGAATAGCCGCTTCGTCTTTATTGTCTGAGACGCCTCTGCCAATGAAATATTCACCTTCTTCATTAAAAGTGAACGGCGCTAAGGTCCAATCCGCCGGATCGGCTTCCACAACGTCAATATGAGCCAAGAGCAATAATGGCTTTAGACCAAGCCCCTTGCCTCGATAGCGGGCAACCAAGTTTCCTTTCCTCGGGGCAGGTGATAGCACCTGCACATCCTCGGCTGGAAACCCAGCAGCTAATAACCGATCTGCCATTGCCTGGGCCGCCGCCGTATTGTCTCCGACACTGTCCGTGGTATTAATCTCGACCAATTCTGCAAGAATCGCCTTAGCCAGAGCTTGGTGGGGCTGCAAGTCATCTGCAGCCATTGCCGCCATACTAAAAACTAATGCTGTGATAGCACCCAAGCTTGCAATAGCTTTTTTCACCTTACCTGGCCGAGAATGTTTGACGACGCTGTGCATTGGTTTGCTCCTAGTAATCACTGTTTAAAGCGGGTTGTCCTGCAAAAACTTAACAATTAGACCGGCCCATTCTTCGCCCTTGTTTTCTTGCAGAAAATGCCCCGCACCCAATATTTTGCTATGTGCTTGGCCTTTGGCGCCCGGAATTGTTTCTTGAAATTGCACTTCGCCACCCGCAGTTATTGCATCACCATCGCTGAACGAGGTTAAAAAAGGCTTCTGCCACTGCTTAAATACCTCCCAGGCAGCCGCGTTTTCCGCAACCCCTGCTTGGTCTTTAGTCACCGGCACGTATTGCGGCATGATCAGCGGGCCGGCCTTGTAGGAAGGATCTGGATAAGGCGCATCGTAGGCATCTTTGATTGAAGGATCACCCACGTTGCCCGCCACCATTTGACCCACGGGAATATCCCCACGGTCTATCATGCCTTGATTAAGCGCTTTCCACTGCATGAACGCACCGCTGTTAGGCAGCTCCGCCAGCTCTGGCACGGGCAGCCCGGTATTGGCTATGGCCACTCGGGCGAACAGTGCTTCGTTTTCTGCCACCACCCGAAGGCCGATCAGCCCGCCCCAATCTTGACCCACAAATGTCACGTTCTCCAAGCCAAGAGATTTCACTAATTGGGTTTGGGTCGCCACATGAAAGGCGTAGCTGTGGGTATCCATACTGGTAGGTTTGTCGGACTTACCGAAACCAATAAGATCGGGCACGATAGTGCGGTATCCGGCGGCGTTCAGAATCGGCACCATCTTGCGGTAAAGATAGGACCAAGTAGGCTCGCCGTGAAGCATGAGAACCACCTCGCCATCGGCGGGGCCTTCATCCAAATAGTGAACACGGTAGCCTTCTATTTCTACATAGTTAGGCTCAAAGTCGTAACCAGGTAGATTCTCGAATCTGGAATCAGGAGTTCTTAACACCCCGGGGCGCACCTCGTCACCGTAGCTTAACGTGATTGTCATAAATGTCACCAATAGGCTGATTAGTCTCTTCATGGGTTTATCCTTGATATAAAAGGTTGTATGGTCAAAAACTTCAAGCGAAAGCCAGACCGTATTACACTTTTAGACTAACTTCTAGTCAGTTTTATCACTATGTTTAATATGCTGAACTGCCATGTTTTGGGGACAAACAATGAATCTACTGCAACTTGCCGGACTACTTTTATCTTTGTATGGGGTTAACGGGGTGCTAACCCGTAAAATCTATGCCAAGTCTGGTATGACGGGCCGGTATGTTTACAAAGACGAGGAACCTGTCTCATTTTGGGTGGTTTGTGCCAGCTATATCGGGGTGGGAATCATGATTTACTTCGCCAGTGATAACATCGGCTAGACTAGTTCATTAATCCGAAGCAGCGCTGTTTTAGCTATGCTTCAGAATTTATTTCCTACCGAATACCTTGAACTGAGCCTCGGCTGCAATTGATATCATGCCAGCAATCTCTCTACTCAAACACATTGTCCACCTGCGCTACAACTTCGAGATTGAAGTATCTAAGTGGCCAATAGCTAGGGCTGAAGTTTTAAGCAAAGTGGTTACATAACCGTCGCCGTCACTGGGCGCGCATCTAGCTCACTCGGGTTGCCACATGACACTGACATCCTCAAGTTGTGCTTTGCGCAGCATCTCCAGCAGAGGTGCTGCACGGGCAGCTGGAGCTGGCGGTGGTTCACGCCCTAAACCTTCCTCATCATCCTCATCTGCCTCTAGGCGTTCTTCGCTGTAGACTTTTGCCGCCGCAATCAGCTCCTGCTCTAGCTGCGCAAGTGCATCAAGTAGATTTTGGCCACTTACCGCACCTTCGAGCTTGCCGCCATGTCCCATATACTTAAGCAACGGGCTCGCGTCGTCGTCTAACATTACAAAAGGTGCGGCTGCGTTGCTTTCAAATTTAATCAGCATACTCAAAGACCCTCCTTGTTTTTAATTATATTAAAGCCACAATGCGCTTATGTTCCCACAGCCACAATCTGCAGCTCTACTCGCCGATTGCTGGCTCTTCCAGCATCAGTGCTGTTAGTTGATATTGGCTGATCTGGACCAACGCCTTGAGTGAGCATACGAGATTGATCAACACCCTGCGCGGCCAGATAGTTAGCCACACTGCGGGCTCTGCGATCGGACAGATTGTAATTGTAGTCAGCCGCACCGGTAGAGTCTGTGTGACCAATGACCTGAAGCTTAGTGTCTTTGAATTTGTAGAGTACGGTGGCGACAGAATCCAGCACCGGGTTGAATTGCTGACGGATGGTGTAGGCGTTGGTGTCGAAGGTGACATTGCCCGGCATTATTAGGTCTAAGCGATCACCGTTGCGCTGCACCTGCACCCCAGTGCCCTGCAATTGCTCTCTCAGCTCTACTTCTTGGCTATCCATATAAGCACCGACACCGGCGCCAATCGCACCGCAGCCCGCTGCCGCATTTCGAGCCCTCTGGCCGCTTTCGCTAGCGCCCACCAGGCCACAGACAACTGCCCCGATAGCGCCGTATTTAACCGCCCTACTGGTTTGTTGCTGACCCGTGTAGGGGTTGATAGTCGTGCAGCCCACAGTCAAGAGCAGCAACGCTGCAAGTCCAAAATACCGAAAAGCTGGCTTAATATTCATGTGTAATTACCTCAATAAAAAATAGAAAAATTGTTCTATCGCCAAATACCTGTTGTTCCTGCAAAAGTTCCTGCAAAAGTTC
>CAYGSO010000011.1:9924-59731 GCA_964352445.1 uncultured Pseudohongiella sp.
GTTCCTGCAAAAGTTCCTGCAAAAGTTCATGCCTGGGCTGCAGAAGAAACCTATAGGCTGTGCATTCTATAGCAATACTAACTGTTATCATGTTGGCCAGCGCACAGTTCCTCGCAATAGAATTCCGAGAGCAAAGACAGTGAAAACTATTCCCCGCGTTTGTTTTTGACAGACGCTTTTATGACACGCTTGTAGAAGCGGCCTAAGTTTTTATCCTCTTTGCGCCGCTGAGCAAGGGTTGCACTATTTTTCGCTTGCTCGCGCAGTAGTTTTTGATAATTAGCGAAACGTCGTTCATTTAGCTCACCACTTTTTAACGCCGCTTGAACAGCACAACCTGGCTCACTTACGTGGCCGCAATCCGCAAATTTACAGAGCCTTATAAGTGCATCAACCTCACTAAACGTTGCGGCTATACCTTCTTCGCAGGCCATCAGCTGTAACTCCCGCATGCCTGGGGTGTCTAGCAACATCGCACCGGTGGACATTTGCAGCATGGAGCGCGAGGTTGTGGTGTGCTTGCCTTTGCTGTCGCTCCCGCGCACCGCCGCGGTGAGCTGTTTTTGCTCCCCCAGCAGCGTATTTGTCAACGTCGATTTACCGGCACCAGATGACCCAAGCAGCACCAGCGTCTGACCGCTGTTACACCAAGGCAACAGCTGCTGTCTTGCTGCTGAGGTTAAACCATTAATCGCAATAACCGGCATGGCTCGATCTAAGTCTTGCACTAGCGCCTGTTTTGCCTCTACCTCGCAACACAGATCAGCCTTGCTCAGAACAACGCAAGGTTCGGCCCCGGCTTCATTCACCATGCTAAGAAACCGTTCGATCCGGCTCAGATTAAAATCATCGTTGAGCGAGCAAACTATCAACGCCGTATCTATGTTCGCGGCGATGATTTGCTCCGCCACCTTGCTGCCAGGTGCTTTGCGCGCAAACTGGCAAAACCGCTCTAACACACGGTGCAGTTGATTTGCTTGATCTAGCAAAACCCAATCCCCTACTGCCACCGCAGGCATTGATTCAATTAGTGGAATGGTCACTGCACCAGCGCTGCCAAGAAGCTCAATCTGTGAGCGGTGAAGCTGGATAACTCGCGCAGGCGAGAACAGGTCTAGCTCTTCTAACGTTAGCTGCTGTTGTAAAAGCGGGCGCCAACCGATGTCGTCAAGTGAGTGGCTAGCCGGACTATTGTTTATCATTGAAACCCCCAAACGAAAACGTCTATCAACAAGATACTGAATGTATCCATGAGTGGGGCGCTAGTTGCGCCCTAGACTGTTGGACCTTCGCCCTATTGATTCACGACTCTACTGGGTCGAGATCAGACTAGAGGCAGGCCCGGATGGGTGATGTAACAATCATAAATGTCCTTCAATTAGCTGAACTACTCATACTGAGCATAACACTTATTATTAGTATAGGAGAGCCATTGCAGCTCCCCTGAATTGAATGTCAGCAAAACACAGAACTATTACTTCCAGATACTTCTCTTACTAAGAGGAATATCCAACGCGCTGCCATCAGGACGGCCCACATGGATAATAAAGCTGTCGGCATCAGGGTGGCTGTAACCTAGTGACGCCATGCCGCCTTCAGACACCGCAACAAACTTCACGCTGTTGGCGGTGATTTCCGACAGCTCCAGTTTTTGCGCTGAAGGTGTTCGTGGCTCGAAGCCTGGATTGAATTGCTGAATGTGCAGCACTAATGAGCCGTCTACTTCTTCTATGGTAATCATTTCGAACATGCTGGTTGCGTCACCGCCGGTCATACGCACCATGGCAGCGATGGAGCTTCCTTCGGTGGAAATCCAATTCTCTTCCAGCTGATTTGGCCCCAACTGGCCTGCCCAGTTTCCTGTCATCCATGCCACCTGCTCAATTGTTGCGGCGGGCCCGGCAGCGAAGCTGCTGTTGCCAAACACTGCAAAGGTACAAAGCGCAAACGGGGATAATAATCTAAATAATTTCATTGAAAGCTCCTAGGGTTAATTTTTCTATTGTATTTTTTCGAGCCAAGGCTCCAGTGTTGACCAATCCATTCTAAACATATGTGGCGCGCCGTCTAATATTTGCCCATCAACCAGTGCGCCGGCTTTAGCAAGATTGTCTGCGGTCTCCTCAAACTGATCTGCCCAGCCTAATTGATCCTGACCTCCGATCCTTAAATAGACAGGCAGGCCGTCGAGGCTTTTGCCGCTATTCGCGCCGCGAAAAAGCGCCGGCACTGCAACCACACCATAGTACTTGCTGCCATTGCGGCTAGCAATTTCTAGGGCCGACATGCCGCCGTTAGATACTCCGGCAAGCAGGACTTTGCCGCTGTGTACACTGCCACGGTTTTGCAGTGCAGCAATGAGCTGCTCAATTTTGCTATTGTTCTCTGCTCCTCTGAAGGAACGATTATTAGGGGACACCGCAGTGGCTACATACCAACCCCGCTGGGCAAACCCTGACCCTAGCCAACTCGCTGTATCTTGGGTAATGGACAGGTTTCCCGGACCACCGCCCATTAATACAACTAACGGCGGCGGCTGGGTAGTTGGCTCGGTTGGTTCGGCGATAAAAACACTTAGTGTGCTGCCATCGGCCAACTCAATGCGCTGCTGGGCACTCACTACCGTTGGCAACATTAACAAAGCTACAAAGCAAATTTTAAATAGCATAGGCAGTTTCTAATCTTGTTCTTCTTTGCGCTTGCGGTAGATATCCTCGAACTGATCTTGCAGGCGGCGCATGCCACCCAACCAACGATCATAATCGTCTGTTTTGCGGCGCATATAGGTCAGTACTTCTGGATGGGGTAGCACTAAAAATTTTTCCGAGGCTAAAGTTTCTATCACCGTATCGGCCAGCTGATCCGGCTCTAACATGCCGTCTAAACCTGCAACCCCGCCCGTGCCATCACCGCCTGCGGTCATTGCGGTTCGCACTGCTTGTGGACACAAGACCGAAACTTTAATGCCTTTTTTACCGTAGGTAATCGACAACCATTCAGCGAAACCAATGGCTGCATGTTTAGTTACTGAATACGGCGCCGAGCCAACCTGACTCAACAGGCCTGCTGCAGATGAGGTGTTTAAAAGATAACCTTCACCGCGGGCGAGCATGGAGGGCAAAACCGACCTGGCGGCAAACACATGAGACATGACGTTGATGTCCCAAATAGTTTGCCAAGCATCAGTGGGCAGCTCTTCGCCGCCGGCGGTAAAAATACCGGCATTGGAGCAGAATAAATCTATGTGCCCAAAAGCGTCTAAGGCGGCTTGAGTAAGCGCTTCTACCTGCTCCTCTTTGCCGACATCGGCAACCATGCCAAGTGTTTTTGTCTGGCCTTCGATCGAGGCAACCGTTGCATCAACCCCGGCTTGATTAATATCAGACACAACAACTGCACGAGCGCCC
The DNA here is from genome assembly GCA_964352445.1 of uncultured Pseudohongiella sp. GTDB lineage: Bacteria > Pseudomonadota > Gammaproteobacteria > Pseudomonadales > Pseudohongiellaceae > UBA9145. Next base: position 13,332 of record CAYGSO010000011.1, read on the forward strand.
TCTTTAGCGAATCTCTCACACAGCGACTTGCCAATTCCGCTGGCGCCACCTGTCACAACCACTACTTTGTCTTTTATTTGCATACCGTTTTGTCCTTCCTAAATAGTTCAGTGTCACCTGCTCTTAACTGCCTAACATGCCCTGCAGCCGCTGGCTAATTATTGCCTCGGCTTCGCTAACAATGCGGGTAATTAATTCATCGCAGCTTGGAATATCATCAATTAACCCTACGATCATGCCCGCTGACCATATGCCTTTGTCTAAGTCGCCATCTTGAAACAGCGCGCGCCCTTTCACTCCTGCCACCAAAGGCTGAATGTCTTCAAATTTGGTTTCACCCGGAGCCGCCTCAATAGCAACAACTTTTTCAGCGACACTGTTTTTAAATACTCGGGCGGTGTTGCGCAATGAGCGATAAATAAGCGCGGTGTCGAGCTCAGATGACTCGACCATACGCTGTTTGACATTCTCATGAATGGGCGCTTCTTTGGTCACCATGAAGCGAGTGCCCATATTAATGCCGTCTGCACCCATGGCTAAAGCAGCGGCCAAGCCCCGGCCATCGCCAAACCCACCAGAGGCGAGATAGGGAATTTTTAAGCGGCGTGCAGCCAGCGGCAATAAAATGAGGTTGGTCACGTCATCTTCACCTGGGTGACCGGCGCACTCAAAGCCATCAACACTCACCATGTCACAGCCGATGCTTTCAGCTTTGAGAGCGTGGCGAATGGATGTACATTTGTGAATTACCTTTATGCCAGCGGCTTTAAAAAGAGGGAGGAAAGGCTCAGGGTTGCGACCCGCTGTTTCGACTATTTTGATTCCAGAACTGGCTATCGCACTGGCGTATTCTTCATAAGGAACCGGTTTAATGGTAGGCAGTATAGTCAGGTTTACTGCGAAGGGTTTGTCCGTCATACCTTGGCAGCGCTGAATTTCCTTCGCCAAGTCTTCCGGTGTTGGCTGGGTTAGCGCTGTGACTATGCCTAGGCCTCCTGCGTTAGAGACAGCTGAGGCTAGCTCGGCCAAGCCTACCCACTGCATGCCGCCTTGAACAACTGGGTGCTGTATACCCAACATTTCTGTGACTCGAGTTTTCATGGCTGCCCTTTGCTGTTATTTAGCCTTTGCTTTTAAGTTTAACTGCTGAGCTTTGGCTGGTTTTTCTTGACCTAAGTTGCGATGCAGCTCGGTTAGCTTTGCTGCTTTACTGAATCACTTCCCATGACAGCTTTAACTACTGTCAGCGCCCTGAACTAGGGCTAATTTCGACTGGCCGCTTAGTGTACGTGGTTCGGCTCAGGGGTGCAAAGTCGCATGAATCGGAACAATTATTGTGCTATCTTATGCGCCTTTAAGAGGGCTTCTCTCTTCTAACAAGAGACTCAAGGGCTCGAACCATCACAACCCACGGTGCTTCCACTAAGCTCAATACAAGCACTAATAACTCAGGCAACAACAAACGTGCCACAGAGCATCGGATGCCACACAACCTACTAGCGGAGAGAATTATGATACGCAAACTACTGGTAAGCTGCATTGCCGTAGCAACAACAGCATCGGCAATGCCAGCACTGGCCCAATCCCTCAATGGCACGCAGGCGATTGAAGAAATCGAGGTATTTTCTAACAGCAGGCGTTCCGAGGGCCTAGCTGACCTCAACGCGTCCGTGTCTATCATCGGTGAGCGCGAGTTAAACCTACTCAAACACAGTCACTACCAAGAAGCTCTTAACCGCTTGCCTGGTGTTGCAATTCATCGCAACAACGGCCAAGAAAGCCTCATAGCAATTCGCTCTCCGGTTTTAACTGGCGCGGGCGCCTGTGGGTCTTTCTTAGTCGCGGAAAATGGCATTCCGGTGCGTTCACAGGGGTTTTGTAACGTCAACGAAATGTTTGACACCCATACCGAGAACGCCGCTAGCATCGAAGTTGTCCGCGGCCCGGGCAGCGCCTTTTGGGGCTCGAACGCCGTTCACGGCCTGATTAACGTGGTACTACCTGAGGCCGGCGACGCGGGCGAGATTACCTTGGAACAGGGGCCACGAGGCTCTCAGCGAATCAAAGGCGCCTACGGCAATGACTATGGCAAGTTCAAACAAACCATTTTATTTAATGGCCAGCGGGAAAACGGCTATCGCGAAGATAGCGGAGTCGATCAGCAAAAACTGACCTGGCTTTACAACTACACGACTGATGCCGGCACCGAATTCGATGGTGGCTTTACCATCATCAATCTCAATCAGGAAACTGCAGGCTTCGTTGAAGGCACCAACGCCTACAAAGATGACGACCTGCGGAAGACTAATCCTAACCCAGAGGCGTACCGTGATTCAGTCAACAGCCGAGTCTGGACCTCTATCACTCAGCGGATCGATGACTGGGATTTAGTCATTACGCCTTATTGGCGGGAAGTCAACATGGAGTTCCTCCAACACTTTCTGCCGGGTCAGCCAATCGAAGACACAGAACATCGTAGCCTAGGCACGCAGATCGTAGGCTACACAGAATTAAGCAGTGGCGCTAATCTTGCCATAGGGGTAGATATTGAAGACACTAACGGCAGCCTGAAGCAGTTCCAGCCCAATCCTACTGAAGGCTCTTTTTTCCTGCGCAACTCCATTCCCCAAGGCCGCCACTACGACTACGATGTGGATGCCCGGCAGATAGCTGGCTTTGTAAATTATGAAAACAGCTATGACAATGGCTGGGACGTGTCTCTTGGTTTGCGTCTAGAAAGCGTAAGCTATACCTACGACAACAAAATGATCGATGGCCGCACTGACGAGTTCGGCGTGGAATGTCGCTTCGGCTGCCGCTACAACCGCCCAGCAGATCGCAATGATAGCTTCAACAATATCTCACCGAAGCTTGGCCTAAGCTATGCGCTAAATGACGAGCATGATGTACAGATTAGAGCGCAGCGCGGCTTTCGTGCGCCACAGGCCACTGAGCTGTATCGTTTGCAGAACAACCAATCTATTGCCGAGTTAGACTCAGTTGAGCTAGACAGCTATGAAATGGCATTCAAAGGCGCGGGAGATGTTTGGAACTATTCTGTTACGGCCTATTTCATGGACAAAGAAAACGACATTATCACCAACAGTGACAGAGAGAATTTAAACAACGCCCACACTCAGCACCTTGGTATCGAGTTTGCAGTAGGGTTCGATTTAACCGAATCACTTTCGGTTAACGGCGTGTTTAATATGGCGAAGCATACCTATGAAAACTCTGAAATCTCTGGCGGTATAGATATCAAAGGCAATGACGTAGATACGGCGCCAAACACATTTGGCAACCTAAGACTGACTTGGCGACCTACCAGCGCCCTGTTGGCAGAGCTTGAGTGGGTAAATATGGGTGATTACTACACTAACCCAGAGAACACGGCTGATTATGAAGGTCATGACCTTGCCAATCTTAGGGTGCAGTATCAATACAGCGAAGACATAAACCTGTCTCTCAACCTGCTTAACATCACCGATGTGCAGTACGCTGAGCGCGCCGACTGGACGACATTTACTGGTGACAGATACTTCCCGGGCGAACCTGCACGCGCATTTTTTGCAGTTAACTGGAATTTTAATTAGGCTTAAGCCTAGGCAAATTCCTTGGGACTTAGCTAGGGTGTTAACAGCACCCTAGTTAAAAAACGCCGGCGTAAGTCGGCGTTTTAGTTTAAGGACTTTGAGTTTATAACTGATAACCCTACCGAAGAAAACTTATGACTGACACAAGCAGTACGAACTCAGCTTACGCCGCATTGCTTGCCTATTTTTCAGACCCCAGTGTTAGCTCCCTAGTTCCCATCAGCCACCCTGACAAGGCGGTGAATCTGCAGGCAGACCGAGAGAGGCATGCCTACCGTAAAGCAGCCGTGCTTTTGCCTATTACTCGGCACAGCAGTAACTCTCAAAGTGAGCTTATTCTCACGGTACGCTCTGCAAACTTAAAGAGTCATGCGGGACAAATTAGTCTACCCGGAGGCATGAGAGAAGATTACGACGCCGACTTCGAAGCTACTGCACTGCGGGAAAGTGAGGAAGAAATTGGGCTTAGACCAGACCAAGTTGAGGTTATTGGTAAATTAGGAGACATGGCGCTTCCTTCTGGCTTTCAGATAACACCCATTGTTGGCCTAATCGATAGCGACCTAGTATTCACCGCATCGCCTGATGAAGTTGCTGATATCTTTCAAGCACCACTAGAACTGATATTAGATCCCCAAGCGTACCGCCACTCCACGATGTTTTTCGAGAGCAACGAGCGGGCTATACTGGAGTTGATGTATGAGGATTACCGTATCTGGGGAGCTACTGCGGCAATTTTGTATCACCTTGCCAACGAGGTGCAAAAGTATCGCTAGTTGCATTTGGTGAATGGCTAAAAACTAATCGTCCTGCTCTTCGAAGCCGCTGAGCAATTCTGATTTTTCATCCGCAGACACTCCAGCATCCGCATCAAAACTTTCATGACACACCTGATTACGGCCGCCCTGTTTGGCCAGATAAAGAAAGCCATCGACTTTTTCGACAAACTCCTTCTCAGTTAGCTGATGGCCTCTGCTGTACACGTCCACCCCCAAACTCGCTTCAATACCCAACATGGAGTCACCGGTTTTCGCGGGTGTGTTTTCAATAATTAGACGCAGACGATTGGCAAAGCGAACACCTTGACGAAGGGTTGTGTCAGGTAAAATGATAGTGAATTCTTCCCCACCATAGCGGCAGGGAATATCCAAGCGACGAACGGTTTTCTTAATAAGGGCCGCGACGTGCTTAAGAATGATATTGCCGACTTCATGGCCGTGAATATCGTTCACGTCTTTGAAATGATCGAGATCCAACATGATGAGGCAGGTCGGTTGACCCGAACGCCGTGTTCTCTCCATCTCGAGGCTTAAAGCTTGAATGAAGTATCTGAAGTTAAACAAACCCGTCAGCTCATCGGTTCTTACCTTGTCCGATAAGTAGCGTACCTCTTCCCGAAGCCGCATCACTTCAGCCAGATTGGTGCACTGGTCATCGCCTGCCGGGCACGGCTTAAGAGATGTATTTACAATTAACGGATCATTCATAATTTCAGTGCGGTGCTCTAATCCCTGTTTTGAAAACGCCTGTTGATCAAAATTTTGACCTAAAACTATAAAGACGATTTACACGTTGCGCTAAGTTTTGGTAAATAATTGCGAAAATTGATGCCTAGGCAAAGCTTCTAAAAACAGGGTTATCGTCATCCAATTTGTAATTTATTTTAATTATTACAATAGCTTAGCTTAAATAACGGCCTAGCTATCCAGTGTTAGTAACGAACATTAGCACAAAGCGCATATTGTCAAAACCTTCGCGGCAGTTATTGCACATTAAATCGAATTAAATCAAGGCATTGCCCAAGCTGGAAATTCTCCCAAAACGTCAAATGTCAGATGCCCTAAGGTATATACAAAGCCCGTTAATATGACGATTGAAATCAGGTCCAGCCAAAACCCTGCTATTACCATTTTCATAATAGGTACCCTGCCTGAGCCATAGACAATCGCGTTGGGAGGGGTTGAAACCGGCAGCATAAAGGCACAGGAAGCTGCGAGGGTGGTTGGAATTAACAGCAGCAGCGGATGGACGTTAATCGCCTGCGACATGCTCGACATAATTGGCACAGCCAAAGAAATCGTCGCCGTATTGGACATTACCTCAGTAAGCCCGGTTATCACCGCAACAGTACTTATGACAATGGCGAGCGGGCTAGCTTCGCCCAAACTTTGCTGCAGCTGCTGGGCAATATAAACAGACAGGCCAGAAGTATCAAAACCTTTCGCCAACGCTAGCCCGCCGCCGAATAACAAGAGAATACCCCAGGGTACTTTTTTAGCATCATCCCAATCCAACAGCCTGCCGCCAACCTGTTTGCTGGCAGGAATGATGAACAGTGTTAATGCCATGGCGATTGAGACAGTGCCGTCATCGAGTAAGTAACCCACTGGTGATGCGCCTACGCTGGTTAGAAATTGATCTAAGAAATGACTCCAGCCGAAAATGTCCACATCGTCGCCAAACAAACGATCCTTGCGCGTCATCCATAAAACGGCGGCTGTGCCAAACACCACAGCCACGCGCTTCTCTTCTGGCGCCATCCGCCCGAGCTTATTAATTTCACCTTGAATGAAATCCTTGCCACTAAACGGTGTGGTTGCCGGCAGTGGAAATATCAACCGGGTTAGAACCAGCCAAGCCACAATCATGAAAAAGGCACTGAGCGGCAGCGCAAACAGCATCCAGCTGGAAAATGTTATCTCCGGCGCCAAGGGGAAAAGTTGAGACATTTGCGTGATTAACACGCCGTTGGGCGGTGTACCTATAAGGGTCGCAAGCCCGCCGATAGATGAAGAATAGGCGATTCCTAATAACAGGGTGAGAGCGAAGTTTGGCGCCCGCTCATTCACTGAGCCACCATCTGCGACAATTTGTTCGTTTAGTTCTTCATACAGCAATATTAGGGACATACCCATAGGCATCATCATTAAAGCTGTGGCGGTATTAGATAACCACATAGATAGAAAACCTGTGGCCAACATAAACCCTAAAACCAGCCGATGGGGCTGGCCACCTATCACTCTCAAGATGTGCAGCGCGATGCGTTTGTGCAGGCTCCATTTCTCCACTGCAATTGCGATCATGAACCCGCCCATAAAAAGCAGAATGATCCAGTCCATGTATTGATTGGCAACGTTAGGAAAAATGATGTCGAAATCAGAAGGGGTATAATCGCCGCTTATGACAACTGAGCTAAAATCGATTCTATTGTCAGCTGGCAGTTCCCGCCCGCGCATGATGCCCATGATAGGAAATAGCACTATCGGCAAGAGTGCAGTAGCCGCTAAGGGTATGGCCTCGGTTATCCACCAAATAGCCATTAAGGCAACTATGGCGACCATCCGAGTGACTAAAGGGTTTTGCGGATCAAGCTCAACAAAAAATAGGACAAACAGAAACGCCGCCGGCCCTAAATACAGACCAATACGACTGCGCATGGAGTCGCTCTCGCGAAGCGTCGGAGTTGGAGCATCTGCCTGAGTCATGAACTAACCTTGTTTTTATTTTAAATGTATCACCAAGAGCCCACGAAACCCTAAGCGAATATTTCGTGCAGGAAGCCTTGCAGCGAGCGCATAGCGCGTTTTTCCGCCAGCTCGCTGTACAAGGTGCCAGTTGCAGCATTGTTTGCCGCTGGATTGGTAAACCCATGCAGCGTGTTGCCATAGGTCTGTAGCTGCCAGTCGGCACCCGCCGCGGTCATTTCTTGTTCAAACGCAAGCACCTGTGCAGGTGGCACCATAGGATCATCGTGGCCATGGAGACAGAGCACTTTCGCTTTTATCTCAGCATTTTTTACCTCCCCCGCAGCCAATATACCGTGAATGCTTACAACTCCAGCGATGTCGGCACCGGACCTAGCTAGTTCCAGCACGCACATGCCACCAAAACAGTAGCCAATTGCAGCAACTCGGCTGCCATCCACTTGGGGTAATGCTTTTGCGGCAGTCAAAGCCGCTTTGATTCGTCGGCGTAGAACCTGCCGATCTGAGGCTAGGGGATTCATTAACGAGGAATTTAATGCAACATCGCCATCGGCTCCAAACACACCCTTGCCGTACATATCCAAAGCAAAGCCAACATAACCCATCGCCGCAAGCCTATCGGCAGCGTCCATGGCAAACTGACGCCGCCCGCTCCAATCGTGAGCCACTAGAACTAACGGTGCCGGCGTATTTGTTTGCGGGTAGGCCACGTAGGCCTCCAGCTCAACTGGCCCGTCATTGTAAACAAGCGTCTGGGTGGTCATAGTCTCGGCTTTACTCTGAATTTGAAGGCGCAAGTAGTGCCCAGACAGCGCGCTAGCCGCTGCTGCCTGGGCCGGTGCCTTAAAGTGCGGCTAGCATCGCTGCAGACGTACTCACTTTAATTTCACCCGGCGCCTCAATGGCCAAATGAGTAACAACACCATCATCTACAATCATTGCAAAACGCTGGGCGCGTATGCCCATGCCAAAACCTTTGGCATCAAGCTCAAGCCCTAGAGCTTGAGTAAAATCGGCATTGCCATCTGCTAGCATAAGCAGCTCTTGCGCATTCTGCGCGTCACCCCAAGCACCCATGACAAACGCATCGTTAACTGACATACAGGCAATAGTGTCTACCCCTTTGGCCTTTATGGCATCGGCATCCACCACAAAGCCTGGCAGGTGAGTCATGGAACAGCCTGGTGTAAAGGCGCCTGGCACCGCAAAAAACACCACCTTTTTACCAGCAAACACATCCTCGCTGCTTATTGGCTTAGGACCTTCCGACGTCATCACTGTGAAACCGATTGCTGGAACCTTGTCACCTACTTTGATTGTCATAAAGATTGCTCCTAAAGTTAACTGCTGAATAAAACTCGAGTGTAGCAAATTCGCTCGCGCTTTCTAAGCAACTTCAGTTTTAATCGATGGCCTATCTGCAGAGCTTGGGTTAGCCTTTGACTGCCCCAAATTGCGTTCCATCAAGTTGCCAAGCCGGTAGGTTTAAAGTCCATGGATACAGGTTTTTTTTACGCCTCAAAACTCATTTGGGCCGTGCTCGCCCCCGATAGCCTGCTGCTCTTTATGGGAGTTGGCGCCTGGCTAGCGGCGGCGGCGGGCTGGCACCGACTTGCTCGGCGCTTAGCCTCGGTGATCGCACTAGCAGCTCTTTTGATTGGCTTTCTGCCAGTGGGCGAGTGGTTGCTAGCCCCACTTGAAAACCGATTTCCTAGCAATGTCGCGCTGCCTGCCGATGCGGCAGGCATCATTGTGCTCGGTGGAGCGATCTCTCCAACACTGTCAGCAACCTGGAATCAGCCTGAGCTCAATGAAGCAGCTGACCGGCTGGTAGGTTTTGCCTACGTTTCTAGTCTCTACCCCAACGCCCAGTTAGTTTTCGCCGGAGGCAGCGGCAGTATTACTGAGCAAGACTATTCAGAAGCAAATGGCGCTCGGATACTGTTCGACCAGTTAGGACTGTTAGAAAAAGCAGTGCTGTTTGAAAGCCAGTCTCGTAACACGATAGAAAACGTGAAAAACAGCAAACGCTTGGTGCAACCAAAAGCGGGTGATGGCTGGATACTTATCACCTCGGCCTATCATATGCCTAGGTCGGTCGGAGTATTCTGCGAAAATGCCTGGCCCGTGACTCCTTACCCAGTAGATCATCAAACCCACCGTGGCAACTTACTGCGGATACAGTTTGATTTCGCTGGCAACCTATCGCTGCTTTCAGTTGCTGTGAGGGAGTGGCTGGGTTTGTTGGCGTATCGAGTGTTGGGGAAAACTGAGACCTTATTACCGATCGATGGCAGTTGTCAGAGCGCCAAGTAACCCCCTTGGCCTACCTCTGTACATAGGGTTGCAGAGTCTGCGCCATAGAACGAATACACAATAGTTTTACAAGTTACTGGGGATAACTTAACAGTGGAGTAAAACCCACCGCGTGATTTCTAGAGTATAAGCATGGGCCACTAACCCCTAGCAGACATGCCTGGGTCTGTAACTTATCCACTAATCCGTCGTCTTATCTCTAAAGTAGCCACTCAAGGCACTCTCGAAATAGAGGCTCCATCTATGAACGCTGAAAATATGAACGCTGAAAAATTCTGGGACGCCGCGGCAGAAAAGTACGCCAAATCTGCGATCGGCAACGAAGCTGTCTATCAAGCAAAACTTAAACTGACTCAAGATTATTTTACGAGTAGTTCCAAAGTGCTAGAACTGGGATGCGGCACTGGCAGCACGGCTATTGTCCATGCCCCGTTCGTAAACCATATCCTCGCCACCGATATCTCAAATAACATGTTGGATGTTGGAAGACGAAGAGCATCTGAGGCTGGTGTTGAAAATATAACATTTGAACAAACCACTGTAGAAACGCTGCAAGCACCTGCCGCTTCTTTCGATGCAGTATTGGCACTTAACATTCTCCATCTCATTGATGACCCTGCAGCAACGATTCACAGGGTTGCGAGTTTTTTAAAACCTGGCGGTATATTCGTCAGCAGCACTGTCTGTCTTGGGGATGTTGTTATCAATTACTACCGACTATTGATTCCCATCATGCGCCTTTTAGGCAAGGCCCCGCCAGTGCACTACGTCAAGCGCAGTGACTTAGAAGGCAATATTGAGAATTCAGGCTTTAACATTGTATTCAGCCGCCCACCTGTTAAGGGCGAAGCGGCTTTTATAATCGCTAAGAAAACGCCTTATGAGTAAGCCGGTTTTGCCACTCGCTTCAGACCTGACACGTTAGCCGCCTGCGGCTACTGCAGAATCTGCTGCTCGCTGCTGCGCAAATAGAAATCTCTCAACAGCACATAGCGATCTGCTTGCGGCGGCAGTGGCGGCTGATCGAGTAGCCTTGCCCGCATTGAAACTAGAAATGTGAAGAACAGGGAATTACGAGTAGGCACATGGTTGACGTAAAGAATCGGCTGGGCAATGTTGCCACCGAAGTTGCCCACATACTGACTCACCAAGCCTCGGCCGCTGGACGGTCCAAGCATCGGCAGGACTATATAGGGTCCTTGGGGCACTCCCCATACCCCTAAGGTTTGGCCAAAGTCTTCTTGATGCTTGGGCAATCCAGCACCCGTCGCCACATCAAAAAGCCCAGCGACTCCAATGGTGGAGTTCACAAGAAACCGCCCGGTATCGTTAGCGGCATACTTAAACCTGCCCTGCAGCAACTGATTGATGGCAGTCCAAGGGTCTCCAAGATTGGAAAAGAAATTGCTAACCGACGTCTCTACTGGATTAGGCAAAACTGCCTTGTAGCCCTGGGCTGCAGGCTTGATTATCAAGTTATCAAGGCCAGTATTGAAAGACGACATTTTGCGATTGAACCCCTCATAGGGATCAACGCCGCTCGAGGCACAGCTCACCAGAGTGAGACCAACTAGGGCAAATAAACAGGTTCTAAGCGCCCGTAGGTAACTAGACATTTCACTCTTTTCCATTTGTTGCATTTCCTCCATCTTCTCACAGCTCTCCCATTTTGGAAGTGCACACTAAGCCGTGACGAATTAGCTAATTTTAAAAATCGTCAAAGCATATACAGGTTAGAGCGAGTTTTGGATTCATTTAAACCGTAACTTAAGTTCGGTAGATCGGTTTATGTGCTCAAAGGAAGCCGGTCGGGCATAACAGAGCCCTATATCGGCACTAAATTTTGAATTTTCTTTATGTTATTCAGACTATTAGAACAAACTAACTGCCCTTAGGGCCATTTATTTAAGCCCTTTGAAAAATGACAGCACAACGCACCCTCCAAACTTTAGCGCTTTTCAAGTAACTGATTTCACGGCTATGCTATCGCCCAGCATCGCCGGTAGTGGTGGCGAAGAGCGTTAATCGACTTTTGGAGGTGGCTAAAATGAAAATCACGCGAAAACTGTTACTTGCCTTGCTGCTCGCCTGCCTCGGCTATGCCCCACTGGCGCAAGAAGATCAGCTTGTTGTAATCGAAGATCTAAGCAAGTCCGAGCTTCGAAAAGAAATAGTGTCAATCGAACAAGAGCTTTACCAATTTTTCAATGACAACAATGCCGATGCCGACCTAGAAATCAAATGCCAAGAATTTATACGAACCGGCTCGCACATCCCAGTGCAGGCCTGCGAGCCTAAGTTTATGCGGGATGCGAGGGCCGAAAATGCCAACGATTCAGCTTTTGGAATCCAAGAACTAATGCTGGACGAAAGACTAATTCAATACCATGCAGTCGACTATCAAAGACTAACCGAGGCCATGAATGCATTGGCTAAGGAAAACCCAAACTTTGCCCAGTTGGTGATGATCCTGAATAAACTGAATGCGCGGTTGGCCCAATTAGAGCGCTAAAAGTATCCACTGCCGCAAGTTGAGGTGATCTCAATATCTGGGCGCCATTTTACCTAACGCGCAGTAACTCTGCACACAGCCAAATCAACGCGAAATTTCGCAATCGCGAAGCAAGCGGCCGACGCCATACCGCTAATTCAAAATTTTCCGTAGTCGATTGCTTACATTCTCGACCCCTTGACCAACCGCCTCTTGGGCGCCCTCCACAGATTCTTGCAATCGCCCTTCCACTGATTCCCGCAGCTCACTAAGCCCAGGTTTATCGGCATTCAATAGCCCGCGGCTCAAAGCTCTCAACACGACTTCCAGCGCTTGGGAAACTGTCGCTGCTTTATCTTCGGTGCCAATGTTGGTGAGATTGATATCGGCTAAAGTAAAAGACTGCTCAATGATCGACGCCACCAAATTAACCTGCGCCCCGTTCAAATTAAATTCTTGAATGACAATGCCTTTACCTGCAGCGTTCTCGGGATCTGCCGGTGCAGTGTCCTCTGATGTAGAGGGAAGATTCGCCAGCAATGCTCGCATATTGTCTGTGGTAATCTTAGTCTCGTATGTGATTAACGGTTCAATCACGGATATCTCATAAATCTCGATTACATCGCTAGTTAATGAGCTTATGTTCAAGGCTACAGTAACCTCACCAAGCTGCATGATGTTTTCCGAGGTGAAGCCTTCTGGATTCTGAATCGTCAGCCCTCTAATAGTGCCATTTCCGCTAAGCGGTGAGATCGTCACCGACGCTACGGTAACGTTGGTCCCTAATACTTCGCTGCCTACTACTTCGATGCCATTTTTAACAATAGAGTCGACATAGAAAAAGACAACACCGAACGCCAACACGAGGACAACGACCAGGGACACTAGAATTTTTTTAATCATGATTAAGCCTCAGCTATCAAACGGTGCTTTACTACCGATTACGGTTTCGATCCATGTTAAGTGGTTAGACAGCCGCTCGTACACGGCGACCGCGCCATACTTACCCTGTGTTTCCTCAGAAAAATCTGGCCCCTTTATTTCGCCTATGGCGATCCCCGCTAAAACTAATCCAGTGGCACTTTCCAGTAAGGCCGGCCCGCCACTGTCACCCAAACTCGGCATTCCCTCCAGGTCCAAGGGTGCATCACCACTAAGGCCTGGGTCATCAAAGCGAATTCGAAGCCTTGCTTGGGCATAGTCGATAACGTTTTTTGCCATACGCATCTTGCCATCATCGAACTGGCGCCCATTAAGCCCCAAGCCAAAATATCCCCAGCCTACTAAGCGCACGGTAGCTCCGAGTTCATCCGAGTCTAACTGGAGGGGGTAAGGTGATGGGCTATTGGACTCTTCACGGAACCTCATCAGCACTAAATCCACATCACTTGATGAATTAACATCGGAGTCTGGGTGTCTGATAATGGCATCGATTTCACGAGTTTTGCCGCCAACCTCCACGGCAAATCGGCGCCTATTAGCGATAGTGTCGCCTAAAGTTGTCTCATCGGCGCAGTGTGCTGCGCTAATGGCCCATTGGGGATGAATCACTGTCGCTGCGCACACTTTACGGTTGCCTTGTTTTTCGATAAAAAACACCGCCGGGTAATCCCTGGCGCTTACTTCGTAAGCATCGGCTCGCACGTCATGGCGTACGATGATCGCCTGACTTGAAAATGCCACAGCGCAGAGACCTGCATAGCCGATACAGCGCAGTTGCACAGCAATTTTAGGATGAGTTAGGCCCATAGCTACAGCTTCTCTTTGTGCTGGCGCACTCGCCGCAAGGGCCTAAGATTGGGGGTATAGCGGGGCTTCTTGGTTAACTGCAACAGACCTACCAGCCGCTTGAGTACCACTAACACTGTGATCACGATAAACGCCAATATAGTCGCCGCCAGCCACTGTTCGTGGCTCCACGTGGAGGTGTCGATAAGATTCCCTAACACGGTGAAAGGCCTCTATCTTAGGTTTATAGTATGCGCTTTGTGCAGCAGTTTGCCCTAGATTAGGCCCACTACTAAGAGCAAGGCGCTCAGCCCTCATTGGCCAAAAAGGCCACTATTTCTTCGATTTTCCCGATCCTCTGCCACGGATCATCGAACTCTAAAAGCTCTTGCTTCTGCTCTACTTCTAACGGCATCAAGTCGCTGAGACGCCAGCCTAAATCCCATAAATTGTCATAGTTGATAGTGAGATTCTTTTGCTCAACAAGGGGGTGATTTTCCAAACTCTCGAGCAAATCTGCCAAAGGGCTGTGCTCATCTTGCAGCGGAATTTCTTGCCCGCCCACAGTGTCGACGTCACTGATGGTAACCTTCGCATGCAGCAGGCCGGTGTCCTCTTGCCAACAGTCTTCGATTTTGAACTTTGCCCTGCCTTCTACGGTTATCCCTAAAAGGCCATTTTCAAGCTGGTCCCAATCGGCAATGGTGACCACCGTGCCGGTTCGATGAATTGTCTGCTTAGTTTTATTGACCACTACTTCGTCACCTTGCTTTAGCAGGCAAATACCAAACCCGGTATTAGATTTCAGGCAGGAGGTGATTAGATCGATGTAGCGACGTTCAAATATTTGCAAATCGATTCTGCTGCCAGGGAAGGCGACAATACGCAGCGGGAATAGAGGTATTTCTTGAAGTTCTGGCATGGCGCTAGTGTAAAAGCAATTCAGGTATTTTTCATCTAAAACTCGCGGGTTCTAAATTTATTCTCAAGTTTTTGCGATGCAGCCAGCAGCCCTACTGCAGCGCCTTCAGTAATTTCTCATGAATACCACCAAAGCCGCCGTTGCTCATGATAACAATATGGTCACCGCTGCGGGTATTCTCCTCAAGAAAAGCGACAATTTCGTCGATTTCACTGAAGGCATAAGCAGGGGTCTGGCTGCTAGAAATCATTTCACTAAAATTTAAACCGGTGCGCTCGGGAGTTTGCCAGATAACCATATCGGCACTCTGGCTGGCAGCCACCAGCTGGTCTTGATGCACGCCCATTTTCATTGTGTTCGACCGCGGCTCTATTACAGCAATCAACCTCGATTCCTGATACTCCCCAGGCAGTTTAGCGGCCATGCCCTTTAGCGTGGTTTCTATCGCCGTGGGGTGATGAGCAAAGTCATCATAGACGTGAACACCCTGCACTTCACCGCGCAGCTCCATGCGCCGCTTAACCCCGTCAAATTGCATTAGAGCCTGCGCTGCAGAGACCACATCGACGCCGACATGGTGGGCTGCGGCCAGCGCGGCCATAGCGTTCTTCACGTTATGCAGGCCGGTTAGCTGCCATTTAATCAAAGACCGACTGACCACTTCACCGGTTGAGCCTTGTCCATATTTGATTAGCTCAAACTCGCCACCGTGGTCATCGTGAAGCTCTGCATTCCAAAAAGTGCCGCCGTTTGCCGCCAATTTCTGACAAATTTCGTTGGGCACGGCAACGCCAAATTGCTGCCTTTTAGTCCAGCAGCCCATACTTAACATCGAATCTATGGTCGTCTCACCGTGGGGGTGAATTATCTTGCCGTTACTGGGAATCGTTCGCACCAAATGGTGAAACTGCTTTTTAATAGCCTCTAGGTCATCGAAGATGTCGGCGTGGTCAAACTCTAAATTGTTGATTACCGCGGTTCTGGGTGAGTAGTGCACAAACTTAGAGCGCTTATCAAAAAAAGCCGTGTCGTATTCGTCAGCTTCGACCACAAAAAATGAGGAGTCACCGACGGTTGCCGACGTCGGAAAATTAGTCGCAACGCCACCAATTAAATAACCTGGCTTGTACCCTGCATACTCCAAAATCCACGCCACCATTGCGCTGGTGGTGGTTTTGCCGTGGGTACCTGCAATGCCTATCACCCATTTGTCATGCAGCACATACTGGGACAGCCACTGGGGTCCCGAGGTGTAATGAATACCCTCGTTGAGGATGTATTCAACGGCAGCGTTGCCGCGGGCAAGGGCATTACCAATAATGACGAGATCGGGTCTTGGCTGCAGGTGCGAAGGGCTATACCCCTCGTTTAACTCGATACCCTGACTCGCCAACTGGGTGCTCATGGGTGGGTAGACATTTTCGTCGCTACCGCTCACACGGTGCCCCAGTTGCTTAGCAATTACTGCTAAACTACCCATGAAGGTGCCACAGATTCCTAGAATATGAATATGCATTGTTAAGTTCTTAACTCTTGGTGTTAACAAATCGCAGCCGTTTATACCACAAAACACCCTCAACCATTGATATCAAACAAAATTAATCGGTCAACTATGGCAAATCTATCACACAATTTTTGGGGATTTTCCCTTCAGGTATACCAAGCCCCCATGGTTGCCCCGGCCTGTTTGAAGCTGCAAAACGACCACGGCCTTGATGTGAATTTGGTCTTATTCTGCTGTTGGCATGGCGCAGCTCACGGTGAGCTATCCTTAGCACTGCTGGAAAAAGCCTGTAAATACTCTATCAGTTGGCGAGGAAACCTTGTCCAGCCGCTTCGCAGCACCCGTACTTGGATGAAAACCGCGGGCTCTGATGAACTAACGGCGCGCCCAGACTATGAGCCACTGAGGCAGCAGATTAAAGCGGTGGAGTTGGCGGCTGAGAAAATGCAGCAAACAGTGCTACAAGACATGGTTCTAGAATTGGGTCTTGAAGGCGTTACGGCCGATCCAGAATCAGCAATACGAAGAAATTTGGCGGCTTTACTAAACTTGACCGAGACAGCAGTCGTGCCAGCCATTGATCAAGCTCTGGAAATTCTCATAACAACCAGTATAGCTGCTACGGTTACGCAGACGGCTATCTAAACTTGTGACTCACTGTTGCCAGCAGAGCTTGATCTAGATGAGTCATCCTTGCCGAGGAAAAGAGCCGAAACAGCAAAGGCCCCAGCGCCTGCTAGCCACAACAAGCCGTTGATAGTGGAATTCTCCGTGCCTCCAGTGAACGTGAGAATCGACAGAGCCAACCAAATTCCTGAAACGATCCAGCAAAGACCTTTGGAATATCGTGCGAAACCTACGCTTTTCGAAAGCATGCCAACCTCTTTTAACTAGCGAAATTTTATAACGCTAAGAAAACCACTGCAGGGCCTAGCAGTCAAGAGGCATCTAGCGAAATCGCCCCTTGCCCGCCCGCTTTTTCGCTCTCTGTGCATAGTCGCGGCTGGTTACCCAGCCGCTCGAAAACTAAGGAGCCGCCGCTAAATCAATTACCACGTCCCAATTAAAGCGCACAAAGCGATGCAGTTCACTGATCAGAATTCTCTCTTGATCGCTGTGGGCGCCAAATCCAAGGGCTGCGTCTTCAGTGTCTATTGCCGGCCCGATGCCATAGCACTGAATACCGCGGTTGCGCAGATACGCCATATCCGTCGCGCCGGTGCTCATGGTTGGCAGTGTGGTCACGCCATAATGCTTGGAAATGTTTTCCTCAATCGCCGAGAAAGCCGGCGTCTGCAGGCTGGCCTGACCCGGCGGCCTGGTGTTGCGATCGCCAAGGGCCACTTCCACACTCGGGTCATTAATCACACCTCTTATGGACTGCAAAAAGGCTGGAATGTCTTCATCAGGCAACGCTCTGAAATCCACACTCGCGGTAGCTTCAGACGGGATTACGTTAATCCGATAGCCAGCGTTGAAGATAGTTGGCGACAGTGACGAGCGCAACATGGAAGCATGACGCGGCTCATTGGCGAGAAAATAGGCATCTGCTGCTGCCACCGTAGTTGGATCTAACACGGCTAGGTAGCGCTGGGCATTGGCGCTGGGGGAAATTCCCGCAAGCCGCTCAAAATAGGCCGCGGTGGTTTCATTGAGCCGCACCGGCGAGCGCCAATCAGCGATGGCCGCAACTGCCTTGGCCAAGCGCACAACTGAATTTGACTGCAGCGGTACTGAACCATGACCAGCCACGCCAGTGGCCTTAAGCTCTATACGGTAGGGAATTTTTTCCACCGTCTGCACTCCAGCGTATTGGACCTCGCGGTTGACCCGCGCCACTGAGCCGCCTTCGGCCAAGCAAAACTCCGACTCGATACGATCGAAGTGATTGTTAACAATAAACTCAATGCCAAATTCTGTGGCACCTTCTTCGCCAGACTCCGCCAAAAAGATCACGTCGCGCTCAAGCTGCACATTTTGACGCTTGAGCTCCAGCATTACCATCAACGCTGATGCAAGATTGTCTTTGTCGTCTACCGCGCCGCGGCCATACACATAGCCATCATCAACAGTTGCACTGAAAGGCGGAAAGGTCCATTTTTCTGGGTCCACATTTACCACATCGGTATGCGCCATAATTAGCAATGGCTTTTTATTGCCATTGCCTTTCAGTCTGGCGATGACATTGGGGCGATCGGGATCTGTGGCCAGCATTTCGACCTCAATACCCTGGGCTTCTAAGACGTCACGAATATACTCCGCCGCTGGCAGTTCTCGCCCAGGTGGATCACTGGTATCAAACTGCAGCAGGGCCCTAAAATGCCTGAGGGTTTCATCTTCAACCGCCTCCCAATCTGGCTCCGCCACTTGAGCGGCACTTATTGATGCCAACAGAAAACTGCCTAACACTATCAAGCTGCGCATTCTCGCTTACTCCTGAACTTAATCAATTGAACAATCGCTAAAACCTAAAAACGTAACCTACCGAAAAGGTATCCCGATCTGCCGGTCTAGCCAAACTAAACCTTTGTTTGTTGTGGCTATAAACCCTTCGCCTCTAAGCTAAGAATTTTGCAGCCGCGAGCCCTGCCAGCGTTTTACTATCCCAGCATCAAGATCGAACAGATCCAGTATTCGCCCCACATGATGATTGATTAGGTCATCAATCGACTGGGGCTTAATGTACATAGCGGGCATAGGGGGCGCGATAATGGCGCCGATCTGGCAAGCTTTTAGCAGCAGTTCACAGTGACCTACATGCAGCGGTGTCTCTCTTGGAACCAACACTAATTTGCGGCGTTCTTTGAGTATGACATCCGCGGCGCGCACGATGAGCGAATCGGCATAGGAATTGGCGATGGCCGAGAGAGTCTTGATTGCACAGGGCGCAACAATCATCCCGGCAGTTTGAAAAGAGCCACTGGCAATGTTTGCGGCGATATCTTTGTTAGAGTGCAGATGATCGGCAAGCGCCTTAACATCAGCCACTGCGTAATCGGTTTCGATACCGATATTGAGTTTTGCCGAATCAGAAAGAATAAGGTGAGTCTCCACATCGGGAACTGCTTTTAGAACTTCCAACAGGCGAATGCCATAGATGACTCCGCTGGCGCCTGACATGCCAATAATGAACCGCATAACCAATAAATCCAAGCTGTCTTAATAATAAGATGACGATTGTGGCACCAATACTTCGCTACTAGCAAGGAAATGCCCCAACGAGTAACATATGACTCTCCCGATAAATTCATTTCACAACAGCGACACAATCTCTATGAGCAAAGCCAATCTATTTTATGCGCAATCCGGAGGCGTCACCTCTGTCATCAATGCCAGCGCCTGCGGCGTGATCGAAACCGCTCGCGCCAACAAAGACAAAATCGGCAAAGTGTATGCTGGGCTCAACGGGATAGTAGGCGCTCTCAACGAAAATCTTATCGACACCAGCAAAGAATCTGCCGCCGCTATCGCTTCACTGAGGCATACGCCCGCCGGCGCGTTTGGGTCTTGCCGCTACAAACTCAAATCCTATGCCGACAACAGCCGCGAGTACGAACGGCTAATGGACGTGTTTAAAGCCCACAATATCCGCTATTTTCTCTACAATGGCGGCGGTGACTCCCAAGACACGGCGAACAAAATAGCCCAGCTTAGTATCGAGAAAAATTATCCGGTAACCTGCATCGGCGTGCCCAAGACGGTGGATAATGATCTGCCTATCACTGACAACTGCCCTGGCTTTGGCTCGGTGGCCAAGTACGTGGCGGTCTCGATTCGAGAGGCGGGTTTGGATGTTGCCTCGATGTGTGACAGTTCCACCAAAGTGTTTGTCATGGAAGTTATGGGCAGACACGCCGGATGGATTGCAGCTGCCGCTGGCTTGGCCAGTGAAAATGAAGGCGACGCTCCGCACATAATTTTATTTCCAGAAATACCCTTCGCCAAAGAAAAGTTTCTGGGGCGAGTGAAGGCCTGTGTTAAGAAGTTTGGCTACTGCGCCATCGTGGTGTCTGAAGGTGCGCAAACCGCAGATGGCCGATTCCTTGCTGAGGCGGGCAGTGTGGATGCCTTTGGCCACGCACAACTGGGCGGCGTGGCACCTTATATCGCAAACATGATCAAAGATGAGCTGGGCTATAAGTACCATTGGGCAGTGGCTGACTATCTTCAGCGCGCGGCAAGGCATATTGCCTCTGGCACCGATGTTGAACAGGCCTACGCAGTGGGAAAGGCAGCGGTTGAGTATGCCCTCGCCGGGAAAAACGCCGTAATGCCAACTATTGTGAGAGGTAAAGGTAAAAAATATTCTTGGTCTATTGGTGAGGCAAGATTGGCTGACGTTGCTAACGTGGAAAAAATGATGCCGAGAAACTACATCAGCCGCGACGGCTTTCAGATCACCGAAAAGGGCCGCGAATATCTCGCCCCTTTAATTACCGGCGAGGACTATCCTCCCTACAAAAACGGGCTGCCTCAATATGCCAGACTTAAGAAAGTACTCGCGGCGAAGAAACTAAAAAAATGGCGCGCAAGTTAGCAAACATAGGCAGCTAAGGGGCTAAGCGATCGATAGACCAATCGCCAGTCTGAGTTTTGAGGTAACGAAAACGATCATGCAGACGATTGGCACCGCCCTGCCAGAACTCGATTTCCGATGGCATAATGCGGTAACCACCCCAAAAATCAGGGAAAGGAATCTTACCCTGCTGATACTTTTGCTTGAGCGCCGCAAATTGGTTAAGCAGCACAGTGCGAGAACTAAGCACGGCACTTTGGGAGGAGGCAACCGCCGCTACTTGGCTATCGAACGGTCTGCTGGAAAAATATTTCAGTGATTGTGCGGCTGAGACTTTTTCGGCCACGCCACACACCTTCACCTGTCGCTCGATACCATGCCAAGGGAAGTGAGCACTGATTTTAGGATTAACTGCCAGCTCACTGGCTTTCCTGCTGCCGTAATTGGTATAAAACACAAAGCCTTCCTGGTCGACGTGTTTAAGCAGCACAATGCGCTGTGATGGCTGACCCTCTGCCGATACCGTTGCGATAGTCATTGCATTAGGGTCCGGCAGCTCTAACGAGATTGCCTGCTGCATCCAACTCTCAAACTGCTTGTAGGGGTCTTCGTCGAGCTGATCACGCTCTAACCCGCCCAAGAGGTATTCCCGCCGCAGCGACTCTAAATCCATAATGCCAGCCCGTTCAAATGTTGAAGTGTCGTCTTATCTAACGAAAGCGCCGTAATTCCAAAGCTGTTGTCTAGCATTCCCGGTTTCGTAGTAGAACGTTCCCATACCGTGTTTCTTGCCTGCAAAAAAACCTCCCTCGAACCGAGAACCGTTTTCCCAACGAAACACACCCTTGCCATGGTAATGATCATTGAGAAATTCACCGGTGTAGTTTTCAGTGTTCTCGCGAAGCCAAAATTCAGAATTCTTGTTCTCTTCCCAGCGCGCCATTTTGAAAAAATAGGAGCCACGGCCATTGCGCTTATTGTCTCGCCACTGGCCTATGTAAAGCGCATCTTTGCCATTCCAGTAGGTACCGCGGCCTTCCCTGATACCCATAGCCCAATTGCCTTTATAAATGGCTTCCTCGGTAAAGGAGATAGGGATTTCTAACCGCCCGGCGCCGTGAAACTCACCCGCTCTAAACTCACCAATATAGCGGCCCTTACCCCAAGGCGTTTTAAGCTCCAGCGTGCCCCGACCATCAATACACTCGCCGGAGACACACTCCTCGCCGACAACGTCTTTTAACATTTGGGCGAAGGCACTTGGAGCCAGCAGAATAAGTAGCGCAACAAAAGGTAAAAGTTTTCTGATTGATCGATTCATTGATTTATCCCCTCGCGATGGTTCCTAACTATGCGTTGTCCCAGTATAACGCCATTGCGGTAGGCCTCCAATGGCGAGATTGGGCTGACTAACTTATCGGCGAGTCAGGATAACAAGTTCGAGCTAGGCTTTCGCTTACTAGGCTATTCGCCTCAACACATTCAATGGCGATATGCTAACGACTTCTCGCGTGGAATTAATACCGAGGCCAGCAATCACTAGCATTCCCAGTAGCGGCCCCGCTAACCAAACCCAGTAATGAAAGCTGAATTCTTGTTCAAATATCTCTTCCTGCAGATAGTAAAGGCTAGCTTCTGCGCCAAGGGTTGCCACCAGGCCTGCGATACCACCAATGAAGGCGAACTCTATCAGCAAGCTATTAAGAATCAGTTTCTTACCAGCACCTAAGGTTCGCAAGATTGCGTTTTCATGAAATCTCTCATCCAAGCTGGCATTAACGCAGGACAATAAAACCAATGCCCCGCTGACTAACACCAGCACCGATATCAATTCTATAGCTGAAGTCACCTGAGCAATAATGGTTTGGATTTGTTCAATCAACGCGTCGATCTCAACCACCACAACTGTCGGAAACATTCTCACCAGATCGTTCAACAGAATTTTCTGCTCGCGCTCCATTAAAGCGGTCGAAATAAATGTAGCGCCAAGATGGTCGATAGTCCCTGGTGAAAAGATAATAAAAAAGTTAGGCTGCATATTGTCCCAGCGCACACTCCTAAAACTGCTAACCTGCGCTGTGATGGTTTGATTGTTTATCTCAAACTCTACAGTGTCACCCAGCTCAATCCCTAGCCAACTCGCGTAGTCATCTTCGATGGAGACAAAGCCTGGAGCCGAGTCTTCGCCCCACCACTGACCGCCGGTGATCAAATTATCAGCGGGCAAGCCAGTAGCCCACGTCACCTGCCGCCGGCTCAGTCGACCACCGACTTGTTCAGCTTCCTCGGGCGCCGTTGTCTGAGCCTCAGCAGTTTCTTCACCAGCAGTAGTTTGCTCCAGTGAACTTCTCAGCTCGTCATAACGACTGTTTGATTCTCCGGCGCTTTCGGTCAGGGTGCCGGCTGCTTCTTCAGCATCCATGGCTTCATCTGGCTCGGGCACCGCGCCATTTACGGTAGTCACCCGTGCGCTAATCAGCGGATAAAACGTGTTGCCTTGAATCCCATTTGCCGCAAAAAAACTTTCAATCTCGGGCACCTGATTCTGGGAAATATTCATCATAAAATGATTCGGGGTGTTCTCTGGTAGCTGGGCTTGCCAGTCATCGATAAGATCGGTGCGAAGCAGGGTCAGAACCAGTAGCGACATAATAGTGATAGAAAATACCATCACCTGCAGAACGTTCTGTTTTCTTCGTCTACGAGCCGCCGTCATTGCCAGCTTCCATGCACTGCCGGCTTTCATGCCCACAGAGCCGGTGGTTTGCAAGAACAAAAAAGACACCGCCGATAGTAAAACGCCAATACCAGCAACCGCTGCCACCAACACAAAGGTCAGCACAAAATCTTGGCTGTACCAAAGCACTAGGAAAATCGCACCGCCAATTCCAAAAAAATAAGGCACACTATCGCCAATTTTCTGTTGGCTAATATCCTTACGAAGAACCCGTAGCGGCGGGGTTTCTCGCAGCGCCAACAGCGGCGGCATAGCAAAAGACAACAAACAGATTAATGCTGTCAACGAGCCTATAACGTAAGCTTGGTAGCCCGCTGCAGGCAGATCCACTGTAATGACAGACTGCAGTAGCGACAGAATCCCCATGTGCACTACCCAACCTAAAATACAGCCTACCACGATGGCGAAGGCCGCCAGCACCAGCTGAATGGACAGATAAATATAGGAGATTTGTGAAGACGTGCAGCCGAGGGTTTTTAAAATAGCCACGTAGTCGAAATGTCTCTCACTGTAACGTTTTGCGGTAAGGGCAATAGCCAGTCCGGCCAAAAGTACGGCAAACAAGGACCCCAGCAGCAAAAAGCTTTCCGCGCGGCTGAGCGCATCGCTAACTTCTTGACTTTCATCACGCACATCCCTGAGCCGATATTCGCCGTCATACGCATCCTCGACCCACTGTTCAAATGCATCTAAATTGGCGAGGTTATCGTCTGCAAACAGATAGCGATAACTAACTCTGCTGCCCACCTGAACCACATTGGTTTGAGCCACGTCATCCATATGCAGCATCAGCCGGGGGCCCGCATTATCCAGCATACCGCCGCCAGAGCGATCGGGTTCGGCAATGAGTATCTTACCTACTTTGAGCTCGGCCTCGCCCACGTAGACCGCATCGCCCACCTCAATCCCCAGCGCCGGCAACGCCCGAGTCTCCAACCATACCTCACCCGCTGGTGGCCCATGCAGCACCGGAACCCCGCGAGTAAAGGCCGCATCGGTAATAATAACTTCACCGCGCAGCGGGTAAGTATCGCTAACCGCTTTAGCCGAGACCAGCATATTGCCCGAGTCGGAAAAAGCCATCGAGGTAAACGACAAAGTCTGAGCGCGGCGCAGATCTCGGCTTTGGGCCTCGGCCCAAATTTCTTCGGGTAGTGGTCTACCGCTATTCATTACTCGATCAGCTGCCAGCATATTTGCCGACTCTAGAATTAGAGCCCGTTCCAGTCGGTCGGTAAACAGGGCAATTCCGGTTACTGACGTGACTGCCATCACCAGGGCTAAAAATAGCAGGCGAATTTCCCCCCCATTGAAATCCCGCCACAAAAGCCTCAGGGCAATTGCAGTGAGTGTCGAATAGGATTTCGTATCGGTGATAGGTCTAGCCTTTAAGTTAGGCACTGACTGACTCCTGATTAACCACATCACTGACGATTTCACCGGCAACTAAGCTTATGCTGCGGTCACATTTTTGGGCTAGACGCTCATCGTGAGTGACAAGCACTAAAGTGGTTGAAAACTCTTGATTCAAGGCAAACAGAAGATCGATAATTTTTGAACCGGTAGCCGTGTCTAAATTGCCGGTAGGCTCATCGGCAAACAGGATGCGGGCTTGGGTGGCAAACGCTCTTGCAATCGCCACGCGCTGTTGCTCGCCGCCGGACAATTGATTCGGGTAATGGTGCCAGCGCTCTTCCAGGCCAACCCGCTCCAGCAGCTGCTTGGCTTTGCCAAAGGCGTCAGGATCGCCTTTTAGCTCGATAGGCAGCATGACATTTTCCAGCGCAGTTAGACTTGGCAGCAATTGAAATGATTGAAACACAAACCCCACTAGCTGCCCCCTTAGGATTGCGCGTTGCTCTTCGTCCATCGCCGCCAATGAGTTGCCGTCTAGCAGCACATCGCCGCTGGTGGCAGCATCTAGACCTGCCATCAGACCTAGCAAGGTTGACTTGCCCGAACCAGAAGCGCCTACAATGGCCACCGTCTCTGCTTCAGCTATGGTTAAGTTTAAGCCTTTTAAAATAGTCAGAAGACCTTCACTGGTTTTTACGCTTTTTACTAAATCTCGCACTTCGATCATTACAAATTATCTCTTGAAAAGGGCCTTCTATCCGACGCGGGCTATTAAAGTCTCGAGTAAGAAGCGATCTGTCAGCTACAATGTGAGCGTAGACAGTAAGGTTACGCCGAAACTCATGGGTCGGTTTAACACATAATTACTCACCTAGCCTTAGTGATACGATGAAACCCTTGAAATTTTCAGTACTTTGCCTGCTTTTTACTGCAAACATCGCCTTGGCCCAAGCCAACGGCGCATCGGCGCACACCTTATTGGTGTTTGGTGACAGCCTCAGTGCGGCCTATGGTATATCGCAAGAGCGTGGATGGGTTAATCTACTGCAGCAAAAAATTGCCGAAAAAAAAATCCCCATCCAAGTGATTAACGCCTCCGTCAGCGGCGAGACGAGCACTGGGGGGTTAGCACGATTACCCGCAGCCTTAGAAGCTCATAAGCCTGAGCTGGTGATTCTAGAGTTAGGAGGTAATGATGGCTTGCGGGGCCTGCCAATCGCCTTATTGAAACGAAACCTGCAAAGCATGATAGATCTGATTCAGGCAACTGGAGCAATGGTAGTGCTTACCGGGATTCAAATTCCGCCTAACTATGGCCCACGATACACCGAGCCCTTCTTCGCAATCTACGCCGATTTAGCCAAAGAGAATCAACTTGCCTTGGTGCCTTTTTTAATCGACGGCATTCCGCAGCAGCCTCAACTTATGCAAAATGACGGCATTCATCCGAAGGCCGAAGCTCAAGCTATGATTTTGGATAACGTATGGGGAGTGTTAGAACCTGAATTAAAAGCAATCACAGACTAGTAGTGTGCAATCATTTACCAAGATGCAGCTGGATATTGTTAACCTCGTCCAGCTCAAAGCCTTCGCCCTGATACCATTTGCGCAAAGCAGCCAGATCACCCTTCGCTTCTCCATACAGTGAGCTCACGCGTTCCTGCTTGCAGAAGTCGATAACTTCAGCCAACAGCGCAGAACCTACGCCCTGATTGCGGTAGTGGTGAGAAACTTCGATATTGCGCAGACAATAGCTAACGCCGCGCACACCGTCCCGAAGGTTAGCGGTTTCGGCCGCACGCTGGCGTCTAGGGGTACGAGAACTCAACTGAGCGAACGCGATAGCATTGGCACCACTGTAGACCTGAAAAAAAAGTCGAGATGACAAACCGTGGGGCTTAGTCACCTTCAGATCTGGAAATTTACAGTGCAATTGACTCATTACGCGCTTTGATCCGTGATGTTATTCGAAAACTGGGATTTAGGCTAAACGCTAAATTTCAGAAACACGATCATAGCAGAGAGTTTTCCTCCAGTAAGTGACAGGATTCACACAAAGCCTTGAGAAAACCCACAAATATCAGGGTTTATGCGCGAATTGCGACAAGCGGTGAGTCTTTAATCAACAGCAGCAGAACAGCCGAAGCAAGATTGCAGCTAGCAATCAGCAACAAAGCTAAATCATAGTTGCCGGCCGCGTCATAATAGTATCCCACCAGCACCGGTCCGATCGCCGACATGCCAAAAGTGAAAGGCATGGCGCTAGAGCGCACAGCACCCAAAAAACGCCGACCAAAAAAAGATGCCCAAATCACTTCCTGCAGCGGCAGCAGACCGCCCCAGCCAATACCCATGAGGAGAAAGCCGGCGTAAACCAAGCCATCAATCTGCTGAGACACGCTAAAGACTATCAGCATGATAGCGCTGCCGGTCACCGCCGCACCGATCGCGGCAAGCTTCTTCGGGTTAAACCGATCGATCATAATGCCCCAGATTGGTTTGCTCAGAAACGCGGGAATCGACGACAGCGAGATCATGGTTGAGGCTATTAGCCGCGAATACCCAGCATCTGTCATAAGCGGGATTGTTTGCACCAGCATCACAGTAATGGATATTTGAAACAGACCAAACGCCAGCACTAAAAAGTAAAAGCTTGAGGTGCGCATAGCCTGCGCCCGGGTCATAGACTTATGATAGTCCGCTGCGGCGGCCTCGCCATCGCCGGCCAATACTTCGGCTTGGGTCTTGCCGTCGGGGAATAAACCATAATCTTCCGGTAGGCGCCGCACCAGCATTGCAGCCGGCAGAGTAACCAATGCTGCGCCATAAGCCAGAATCTCCCACGCGTTACGCCAACCATAGTTATCAATCAACCAGGTTACCGCCGGCGGCAGGGTTATACCGGCCAGCGAGATACCCATGCCGGCCAGTGCAATAGCCCGACCTCGTTTCTTGACAAACCACTTGCCCAAGGTAACATTTACAACCAAGTTACCGACCATGGCGGCGCCGGCAGTAAGCATCAAGCCATTGATCACTAACCACTGAGTCAGGGTGCTAATAGTGCTCAAACTGTAAAGTGAAGCCGCCAGTACCGTTCCGCCAACAAGGATAAAACGCCTGCCGCCGAATCGATCAATGTAAGAGCCTATCAAGAACCCGGTAGCGGCTAAGACAATTTGGCCGATTGAACGGGAGGCTGAGAATTCCGCCCTGCTCCAGCCAAATTCATCAGTCATGGGAATCATGAATGAACCAACCACATAATTGGTCATGCCCACCGCAATGAACTGGGTTACAAAGCCAGCCAGAATGATCCAGTAGCCAAAATACAGTGGGCGCTGCTGATTAAGCACGGGAGAGTCCAGAAAAAGTCAGAATAAACTGCTCGAGAGAAAGAGCAGGAAGTCTATTCTATCGTTGCCTGATAGTACACATACAGCATGTAGGCTCCCCATGCCAAAGCCAGTAATAAGATACCTGACCCTATAGCATCAACCCCACGGGCAATCTGAATGTCTTTGTCTAGCACCCCCCAGTACTTAAGCAAGTTCTCCCAGTCGTGGGAGCCTGGCCGATCAGCGCCAGTACCACCGCCCAAAAGTGGCAGCATCAGGGCCCGTGAATCTGCAATATAGGGCGCAATATCCATCGTGGATTGCCCTGTCCACCAAAGACAAATAGACGCAGCAAAACCATCTTTATTGGTGACAAGAAACGCGAAAACCAGCATGAGGGGGACCAATATTTGAAACGCGCTACCCCCAAGAATAGTCATGATACGGCCAAACGGCATAAACAGGACATGGCCCGCTTCATGAAAAATTAGATCAACATTGTGAAACCAGCTGCGGCCGATCTCGTTAGTTTGAAAGTCCATCATGATGAAGTCTATGCCCCAGGCAAAGAAAATCAGCCAGATGAAAAGATACAGATAGAAGTCACCCTTGGCGATGCCGGGTCTAGGAGAGAACAGGGCTTTTTTAAGACCGCCACCAAGACCTAATTTGCGATCAATTAGCTGGGGCGTTTGATCGATTTCAGCCTCTACCAATAGATTCTTAAACCATTTGGAAAAAATCAAACCACAGCCTGGGCACTGGTCTTTGTCTATCTTATCGCGGGGCTGACGCTGATACTGGCATTTTGGGCAGGTGGAGTACATCGCTCAAGTGTAACGCTAAAAAGCTACTGAAGAACATTCTGAAATAGGACTATTGGCACATGGCCGCCATAGCATTATGCGGCTAATCTGGATATCTGCGCAGGCGTAAATTACTGTTATTAAAACGCCGGCGAGTATCCCGCTGCCCGGTTCGATGCAGGCCTCTCGATTCTCGAAGTCGCTCGACAACATTGGGCCGAAGTGGTTGGTTGTGCTGGTTTGTATTGCTCAGGTTTAGCTGCGGCGAATTGCGCTCATATCGAGTGCCAGCTCTCCCGTTATTGCCGCGCACGGCATAGGGCAGCAGGGTCTGACTTTGCACAATAACCGGGTTTACAAAAGTGACCACAGGGGTGCGCGCCGCGTAAATAGGACTGTAGTAGTAAGCCCCCGACAAGTTGCTAAAGAGCCCGCTAATCAAGCTCACCTGATTGAATACCTGGGCATCCGAGAAGTTTCTGCTAGCGCGAAAAAAGGCGTCTTCTAGATCACTGTAGCGCTCACTCACATCCGCGAATTGTGATCGAATATAAGAAGCACTGCGGCGGCGGGCAATGGCATCTACCAACTGCGTCGAGTCACGCGCCAAGCGATCGGCGCGCTGACCGACGCTACCAAAGCCCCGAGAATATTTCGATTCGCGGGCTAGGGTATTGCTGACAATGCTAAGCTCGCGCGCTATCTGAGACAGTTCGAACTCATTGGCCGATGCGCCGGCGACGCTCACGAGTGCGGCAGCTATTACAAGTATTTTGGCAGCTATAGAGCTGGTTAGACTACGGCAATAATAACTTGAGTCGATGCGAGACATGGTCTGGGCACTCCTGTTTTAAAGGTTTGACCTACATTGAGCGTCAGCTTAGCCTAAATCGCCTGAATGAACACTTAATGCCGCGGCCTTCGCAGTGCCTAAGATTTTCGACAGATGGCTAAATAGCGCTCTATGACGGTTTTAACCCCAAGTTGAATCGACTCAACTATTAGCGCATGGCCGATAGAAACTTCAATTATATTAGGCAGCTGAAGAAATTTTGGGAGGTTTTCCAAATTCAGATCGTGGCCCGCGTTGAGGCCGATTCCCAGCTCACCCGCCTTTGCCGCAGCCTCAACAAACTGATCGAATACTGCTGCGTTTTCCGGCTTGCCGAAACTTTCCGCGAATGACTCGGTATACAGCTCAATACGGTCTGCACCAACCCCAGGGACGCGTTCAACTTCCGCCGCGGATGGATCTAAAAACAGACTCGATCGAATGCCAGCATTTTTAAGACGGGTTAATACAGTGCTAAGAAATGCCTCATTTTTTGCCACATTCCAGCCATGGTCAGAGGTTAGCTGCCCCGGCAAATCTGGCACCAGTGTGCACTGGGCCGGCTTTACCTCCAACACTAGCTCGATGAAATCATTGCTAGGATAGCCTTCAATATTAAATTCGACAGCGGGAAAACTGCGCAGCATGTCGCTTAGGGCAAACACATCTTTGCGGGTGACATGTCTTTGGTCTGGCCTCGGGTGCACGGTAATGCCTTTGACGCCCATGCCAATTACTTGCTCTGCAAAATCTGTCACGCTGGGAAAATCACGCCCCCGAGAATTTCTCAGCAGCGCGATCTTATTGACGTTTACACTCAAAATGGTCATAACAGGCTCTAACGATTAATTGTCACTGAAAAAATCCATCGCTACTTTCTGAAACGCTTGCGGCTTATCCGCATGTAGCCAATGTCCCGCTTCGACTATAATTTTAACCCCCGCGTTAGGGAACAGCTTAAGAATTTGCGCCTCATGCTTAGCCTGGATGTACTTCGATAAATCACCCTTTACAAACAGGGTAGGCTTTTCATAGGGGCCTTCGACGCTGGGCTCTTCTCTCAGTCGATTGTAGTTGGCCTCGATCACTGGAAGATTCAGTCTCCAGCTAAAACCAGATTCAGCGTTGAACGTTAGATTGGTCACCACAAACTTACGGGTCGCCTCATCTTCAATAAATCCAGCCAATTTCTCTTCCGCGTCCGCTCTTGATTTCAGTGCCGATAAATCCAGTGCATTCATCCCCGCCATTACCGCCATATGGCCATCGGCCTTGTCGGTGTATTTAACCGGCGCGATATCTACCACCAGCAATTTATCCACGAGCTCTGGTGCAGACAGAGCCACCTCCATAGCCACTTTACCGCCCATGGAATGTCCGAGCATGTAGCAGCTAGGAAAGTTTAATGACTTCATCAGCGACTTAATATCAGCGGCCATTACTTGGTAGTTATGCTCGTCTGCATGGGGGGATTCACCGTGATTACGAAGGTCCACTCCAATCACCTGGTAGGTTTCAGCCAACTGCTTGCAGTGCCAACCCCAATTGCTTTGACTGCCAAATAGGCCGTGCAATACCAGTAAAGGCTGACCGCTTTCGGAGTATCTTTTGTAATATAAATCCATATTTATTTAAGCGCCCTAAGAATGTCTAAACTGTCGTCATGGTGGGACTTGGTTTTAACCTTATCCATAATATGTGCAATCTTGCCTTCCTTGTTGATAATGAAAGTGCTTCTGATGACTCCCATAAACTCCCTGCCCATAAATTTCTTCAGGCCCCAAACTCCATACTTCTCGGTAACGCTATGGTCTTCATCCGAAACGAGGATGAAATTAAGGTTTTCTTTGTCTTCAAATTTCTTCAGCCTAGCCACTGGATCTGGACTAACTCCGATGGCAACTGCATCCAGCTTGCTTAGCTGCGTTTTCGAATCGCGCAGTCCGCAGGCCTGGGTGGTACACCCTGGAGTCATCGCCTTAGGGTAAAAATAGAGAACCACATTCTTGCTGCCC
The DNA here is from genome assembly GCA_964352445.1 of uncultured Pseudohongiella sp. Classification (GTDB taxonomy): domain Bacteria; phylum Pseudomonadota; class Gammaproteobacteria; order Pseudomonadales; family Pseudohongiellaceae; genus UBA9145. The sequence continues at coordinate 44,971 of CAYGSO010000011.1, forward strand.
TTGAAGTCTTTCAGGCTGACTTTGACGCCGTTCTGGTCCAACAGTGAAAACACTGGCGCTGCGCTACCAACTTTCAATTCAGTCATAAAACCCTCTTAATATTCAGTTACAGCTGTCGTTACAATCTAGTAGGGCGCATATTGTACCAGTCCAACGCCCATGATTCTTGCTTCAAAGCGTTGAACGGACTAAAAAAACAACTCCAAGTGGCGGTCAGTTGCAGTGAATTCCAAATTCAGATCGATAGTAGTTCTCACCGGCGCCGGTATATCGGCCGAATCGGGGATCGACACCTTCAGAGCCAGTGATGGCTTGTGGGCAAACCATCCTGTCGAGGATGTGGCCACCCCTGAAGGTTTTGCAAGAAACCCCCAACTAGTTTACGAATTCTACAATGCCCGCCGCCAGCAGCTCCTATCGGACGCTATTGGCCCCAATGCAGCACACACTGCCCTCGCCAAATTTGAACATGATTTTAGCGGCAGCTTCATGTTGGTAACACAAAATGTAGACAATCTGCATGAGCGCGCCGGATCAAAGAACGTGCTGCATATGCACGGTGAGCTGCTAAAGATGCGCTGTTTGAACTCGAGACTTGTGTTCGAGCGCTTTGACGACCTGTCTTTTGATAGCCACTGCCCGTGCTGCCGCTCCGCTGGCAACCTAAGACCAAATATTGTCTGGTTTGGCGAGATGCCTTTCCATATGCATCAGATCAACCAAGCCCTAGAGGCTTGCGACTTATTTATTGCTATTGGCACCTCTGGCAATGTTTACCCGGCGTCGGGGTTTTACCAAACTGCAAAAATCCGCCGGGCCCACACCGTAGAGTTAAACCTTGAATCAACTGGATCAAGTTTCGATAGCGCCCACTACGGGCCAGCTACCGAGGTTGTGCCGCGGTTTTTGGAGTCACTGCTGACGTAGCTGCCTAGCGTAAATTAGCCTGGCGTCCTGCCCTAAACAGAAATCGGGTTGCGTGATATGCTGTTTAAAAATAGCTCTTTGAACCGTTGCCTTTAAACTTATGTCTTTAAACTTATATCTTTAACCTTATATCATTAAACCCAGACCGTTAAATCCAGACCTTCAAACTTAGCGCTTTAAACCAAGCTCAGAAAAATCATATTCAGGCCACGCAATAAACTAGGAAATCCAATGCCGCAATGTATCCGACCGTTTTTAGCCAGCATTACTGCACTGTTAACTATACTTGCCAGTAGCAACAGCTTTGCCCAAGAAGATCACGTTGGCGCTATTTCTGCATCAAGCCTACTGGCAAATTACAGTGAGTTTAAGCAAGAGTATGATGCTTACCAGCCAAGCCCACTGCAGCTCGAGCAGATAAATCTGCTAGCAGGCAAAGAAGTTACCGCACTGTTTGGCACCTGGTGCCATGACAGCGAGCGCGAGATCCCCAGGCTACTCAAACTGTTAGCCTCGGCGAAAGTAGATCTCAGCAAGCTGACGCTTTACGGCGTTGACCGAAGCAAACAGGACCCCAACGGATACGCTGAAAAATTTGGGCTGCAATACACTCCGACAATAATTATCAGCGATGACCAAGGCAACGAGCTTGCTAGGATCATTGAAAAACCCAAGGCTGATTTAGCGAGCGACTTGGCTACTCAGTTAACCCGCTAAGGATTCGACTTCTTCCTCACAGTAGCGCTGCACAATCTCCTCGAGCTTGTTCATGGATAATGGTTTGGTTAAAAAATCTTCCATACCCACTTCAAAACAAGCCTGCTTGTGCTCCTGGGTTGCATTGGCAGTTAATGCAATGACTGGCGTGTTTCTATTCAGTTTAGACTCCAGTTTTACAATTCTCGTAGCATTTAAGCCGTCCATTTTAGGCATTTGCATATCCATCAAAACCATATCGAACGCGCTTTCATTGAGGAATCTCACCGCTTCAAAGCCATTGTGAGCGATGGTCACTAAGCAATTCATCTTGATCAACATGGCCATCACTATTTTTTGATTTAGCGGATTATCCTCTGCAACGAGAACCTTAAGCGGGCGATGACTTTTTACCTCGGGTATTTGTTCAGCAATAGGCTGCGCCGTCGCCAAAACACAGGTAAAGCTAAAGCTAGAGCCTACTCCTACCGTGGACTGAAGCGCTATATCGCCCCCCATTAAGTTGGCTAGCTTCTTACAAATCGCAAGCCCTAATCCTGTGCCGCCATGATTCCTTGTAATCGATGCATCCTCTTGACGAAAAGGTTCAAATACTTTTTTATGGTTTGCCGCAGAGATGCCGATCCCGCTATCTGAAACCAATGCTGTAACGATGACGCATTCATGCTCCACCGTACATTCCATGACAACCTCAACTGTCCCACGCTGCGTAAACTTAATTGCATTCGACAGCAGGTTGCGCATAACCTGACCCCATTTTGTACGATCGCCCTTAACTAAGCTGTCATTGCTTATCGAAACCTTTGTCACTAGTGCCAAGTCCTTAGCTTCTGCTTGGGAGATAAATGGAGCGACGATATGTTGGAAGTTTTCCCTTAAATCAAAGACTTCGCAATCTAGCTCAATCTGGCCCGCCTCTATTTTTGAGAAGTCAAGAATATCGTTCACCACCTTCATTAGGCTTTCTGAACTGACAGCAATAATCTCAGCATAGTCCCGCTGCTCAACACTTAAACCAGTAGTTTGCAGCAGATAGGAAGCGCCTGCAACGCCATTCAAAGGTGTGCGTATTTCGTGACTCATATTCGCCAGAAACTCACTTTTTGCGCTGTTCGCGAAGTCTGCACTGGCTTTCTGTTCTTCCAACGAGGAGACGTAGTCCCTCATTAGGTCTTGCAATACTTCAAAGTCTCTAGCGATCTCACCCACTTCATCTTTCTTTGTAGTAAAGGCAGCATCTAAAGGGTGATCTTTGAAGCCACTTCGAATAAATATCCGAATACTTTTAGACAATTCTCTCAGTGGCATTGATAAGGAGTTTGCCAAGTAATAAATAAAAACTGCAGAGAAAATGAAAACGATAACGACAAGCCCCCAAGCCATGCGAGTGAATTTATCGAACCGGCTGGATAACATCAAATTATAATCAGCTGAAAGACGGTGTAACTGCTCCTCAAGTTTCGATCGCACTTGGTCAAACTGGGCAAATAAACCTGAACCATCTCGCAGGCCTATGGCACCATCGGTTGCTACAATTTGATTGAAACGCCTTTGGTATTCACTGACTCTCGAGACCAATGCCTGTTTTTCAGACCCCCGCAAATTACTCACTTCGATGTTTTCAGAAAATGAGATAGCTCGTTCAGCAAGAGCATCCACATATTGAGCTTGGTTACGAATAATGTAGTCTTTTTCGTGACGCCGAAGCATCAGCAAATCGATCTGCAGGATTGGATCATCGACTAGCTGTTCTAGCTCATGCACCTCCTTCCGCATCTCACCAATAAGTCCATAATCCTGAAAGCCGCGCAAATACAGTAGGCTCGCCAATTCGATGAACAGCTCTTGATAGCTTGCAAGATCTACCTGTATAGAATTAAGAATGGGTAGCAAGCTTGGCTCTTTTTCAAAAAGACTATGCATCTGCCTTATTTCAGACCAAATACTAGCGAACTGCTCAGTGTGTTGAGCCAGCAATTGGCTTTCGCCCTTGCTAAAAAATTCAATATTGCGCTGGTCTTGATAAAAGAAAAGCGACTCCAGTCTGCGTAAGTCGAGCATTTTATTAAGGCTGTTGTCGATTAATTCAGCATTATCGAGGTATCGCTGACGCTCTTGTAGAAAAATATAGCCTATAAGAGCGGAGCTCAAAGGCACGGCTAGACTTGCAAAAAAACACAGAAGAAGTTTTGTTCTGAACGTGTACATCAACTGATGCCTCAACACATGGTTTAATAAGCTTAGTCTAGGAGGCTAAAAATTTATCAAATTGGTGTATTAAATTTTTGCGTCATTTTTGTCACATATCTGCAACAAAAATACTTCCAATCAAGTCACAAAACCTTCACGAATAATTAACTGAACGGTAATAAATATCACGGAAGATGTGCCGAACTTAAGTTGAGCCATTCCTAAATAGAGATCTCGCTAATGACTACCAAAATTCGAAAGGTTAGAAGTGTCTTTATCTCCGATGTTCATCTAGGTTTCAAAGGCTGCCAGGCAGAGGCGTTATTACACTTCCTTCAAACGATAGATGCAGAGTATTTATTTTTAGTGGGGGATATCGTGGATTTTTGGTCCCTCAAACGTACCCCCTATTGGCCACAAGAACACACCAATGTGATTCGCTCTATTCTAAACAAAGCAAAACACAACACTAAAGTTATCTATATCCCAGGCAATCATGACGAGGTAATGCGCGACTGCGTTGGCAGCGTCTTTGGCAACCTTGAAATTCACCAAGACTACGTGCATACCACGGCGGCCAATAAGAAGCTCTTGGTCATGCACGGCGATGAGTTCGACATGATAGTCAAGCACAGCAAACTTTTGGCACACTTAGGCAGCTTTGCCTATGAAACCCTTTTGGATCTTAATCACTACGTCAACGGACTGCGAAAGCTGTTTAATCGGTCGTACTGGTCTTTAGCCGCTTACGTCAAACACAAGGTAAAGAACGCCGTTGACTACATCGGCAATTTCGAAAAAGCAGTCGCTCATTTAGCCAAAGAACGTCAAGTGGATGGTGTTGTATGCGGACATATTCATCATGCTGAAATACGCGAGATCGATGGCATTTTATACTGCAATGATGGCGATTGGGTTGAAAGCTGTACCTCGCTAATTGAGCATCCAGACGGCAGATTAGAACTTCTGCGCTGGAATGAAGTGTATGAGAAGTCCACTTTCACCAAGCTAGAAGAGTTGTTCGAGATCGACAAAGCCGCTTAATTGACGCCTTAACTAGTGTCTGAAGGAAAACACCTATGCGTATTCTAATGATTTCTGATGTCTACTTTCCCCGCATAAACGGCGTATCCACTTCGATCCAAACATTTCGCAGCGAGCTGACAAAACTTGGCAATGAAGTTTATTTATTGGCTCCAACATACGATGAGCCATTTACTGATGATGACAAAATCATTCGCATTGAATCACGCGGCGTGATGTTAGACCCGGAAGATCGCATGATGAAGCTCGGCAAACTACTGCTGCAAGTAGAGGCACTAAAGCTATTGAACTTCGATTTGATTCACGTTCACACGCCGTTTGTCGCGCACTATGGTGGTGTTCGCATAGCTAAAGCACTAGGTATTCCTTGTGTCACAACCTATCACACCCTGTTCGAGGAGTACTTCTACCACTATATTCCTTGGCTGCCCAAGCAGCTACTTCGCTATGCGGCCAGGCGTTTCTCGGTAAGCCAGTGTAATGAGGTTGATGGTGTTATTTCACCCTCATCAATGATCTTAGATCTGCTGAAACAGTATGGGGTTACCACTAAAATGCAGACTCTCCCCACTGGCATTGACTCTGCCGCCTTCAAACATGGCGATGGCCCCCAATTCAGAAAAGACTTTAACCTTCCTGCTAATAAAAAACTGCTGGTTAATGTTAGCCGCGTTGCTTTTGAGAAAAACATCTCGGCCATTATTGAAACCTTTGCGCTGTTACTTACCACTAGAGAAGATATCCATCTGGTCATCGCCGGAGAAGGGCCTGCTAAAAAGTATTATATTGAGTTAGCTGCCAAGCTCAATCTGCAGCAAAGCATTTCGTTTGTTGGATACTTAGATAGAAGCACTCAACTTGTTGACTGCTACCACGCGGCCGATGTGTTTGTTTTCGCCTCCAAGACCGAAACCCAGGGCCTAGTGTTATTGGAGGCAATGGCCGCCGGCACGCCGGTAGTATCGGTAGCCGAAATGGGCACTAAAAATGTGCTTCAAGAAGGCCGCGGCGTTCGGATTACCAGCGGCAGTGCACAAGACTTTGCTGCCAAGATTACTGAAGTACTTGATGACCGAACTGGTTATTCGCAGCTAACCCAGTCCGCCATCACTTATGCGGCGGAATGGGACTCCTTAAACCTTGCCAAAAAATTGGAAGACTACTACACGGAAGTTCGTCGTGAAAATGCAATTGAAAATCCACTAAATATCGAGCAGTGCTAACCCGGGCGAATCATAAAGCATGAATGCACAAGAGAGCGTTGAAATAAAGCCGCCACAAAAGAAAACCGGCATCCGCCGGATAATCGCCGCAACCAAATATTCCATTGACGGCCTTAAACTTGCGGCTAAAACCGAGTCAGCCTTTAAGCAGGAGTTGGTCGCCTCTGTATTTCTGCTGCCGCTAGCCATCTGGCTTGGCGAGAATGCAATTGAGCAATCGCTACTTATTGCTAGCGTCGTCATGATTATGATTGTAGAGCTACTAAATACAGCAGTTGAGGCGGTCGTAGACAGGGTCAGCTCTGATTTTCATGAACTATCGAGGCAGGCAAAAGACTTAGGCTCTGCCGCGGTTTTTTTAAGTATCAGCTTAGCCATTTTAATCTGGGTATTACTGCTACTGAACTAGCCCCACGCATCTAATTAACACTTTCAATATACAGCGGCAGGGTTCGCTGCCGAACTAATTTACAGCATTTCATTGTGGTGAACATTCAAATTTCGCTAACACCTACTACAAAAGTTTGTGTGACCCTTATCAACGATTTTTTTGCCGCTAACCCAGAACCTTTGTAACCAATTTGTAATCCCTAAGCCATTCAATTGTCACGTTTAGCGGTCAAACTATTTCAAACCCGCTCACTAGGTAATACCAAATGAGAATCGCAATTTTCGGCTGTGGCTATGTTGGATTAGTAACGGGCGCTTGCCTTGCAGAGGTAGGTAACTCTGTCTCCTGTATCGATATCAATGCAGATAAAGTCGCAAGTCTTAATGATGGACATGTCCCCATTTATGAACCGGGGCTCGGCGAAATAATTGCTCGCGGTATTAGCGAGAACAACTTACACTTTACAAGTGATGCAGCAACGGCTGTAGCCCACGCTGAAATTATTTTCATTGCGGTTGGCACACCCCAAGACGAAAACGGCCATGCCGACCTTTGCCATGTGATAAGCGTGGCTGAAACCATAGGCAGGCATCTCGCTAGCAGCGGAGTAACCGTGGTTGTGAAATCCACCGTCCCCGTTGGAACCTGTGAAAAAGTCAGACAGGTCATCCACAGCTTTCTGACAAAGCCCCTGTCTTTTAACGTAGCCTCCAATCCTGAGTTTCTCAAGGAGGGCGCGGCAATTACTGACTTCAAACGTCCCGATAGGATCGTTGTTGGTGTAGACAGCCCCGAGCACGCCCAGCCTCTAAGACAGCTCTATGGTCCATTTAATCGACATCATGAAAAACTAATGGTCATGGATATCCGGTCGTCTGAACTAACGAAGTATGCCGCCAACGCGATGCTAGCAGCTCGCATAAGCTTCATGAATGAAATCTCACAGATAGCGAGCCGCGTAGGGGCTGATGTAGAACAGGTAAGGAAAGGTATTGGTTCAGACCCAAGAATTGGCTACGCCTTTATCTATCCCGGTTCAGGCTATGGTGGCTCGTGTTTTCCAAAGGATATACTGGCGCTGCGTGCAACAGCGCGAGAACACGACTATGCGCCCCAGCTATTGGACGCCGTCGAAGCAGTCAATGATCGACAAAAGCTGTTTGTCTTTCAGCAGCTCAAGCAGCACTTTGCTGGGCAGTTAAGCAACAAGACGATTGCGCTGTGGGGCCTTGCGTTCAAACCCGACACGGACGACATGAGGGAGGCACCTAGCCGCGTATTGATAGAGAACTTGTGGCGCGAAGGCGCAACTGTAAAAGCCTATGACCCTAAAGCGATGGCCGAGGCACAGCGAATCTACGGCCATAACTCTCAGCTTGAGCTGTGCGAGGATCCTTATCAGGCAGTAGCTAACTGCGATGCCTTAGTGGTTATGACCGAATGGAAGACGTTTTGGAGCCCGGATTTTCAGCGCATTAAACAGCTTTTAGTGAGGCCGGTATTGTTCGATGGTAGAAACATCTACCCGCCGGCACAGTTAGAATCACTTGGCTTTACGCATTACAGCATCGGACGACAACCGGTATTGAGTGAGACCCCAGACTCACAGTTAGCTCTGGCTGGGTAATACAGCTAACTTATACTGATTGACTAAAACCTGTTATGTCACCAAATTCGATTGAATGCGCTTACCAAATTTATCGTTATAAATAAGCGGCGTCTCCCAGGTACTCCACAGGCTTGCCGAAAGTTCAGCCACAGTCGCTGTTTGACCGTCGGCGATCCAGCGCGCTAGGGTCTTGGCAACGTTAGGGTAACGAACCGGGGAATGACCCGGTAACGCCAACCACTGCTCAAGCATCGCGGGGTTCAGAGTTTCTATCACCGTCGCTCGTTGCAAGGTTTGCATGGCCAGTGCGTTACAGTGTTGCTCGTACTGCCCAAGCAGGGGTTTCATCAATAGTTTCTTGCCTAAAAACACACACTCGCTGGCTAGCTCAAACCCTGCGTTACTAATAACACCTGCACAATCGTCTAAATCTCGATGAAAGCCCTCGTGGGAGAAAGGCTTGAGAATCACATTGCCTAGATCGGCTTCTTGTTCGACCTTGCAATAAACATGAAACTCGAATTTCTTGAACGGCGCTAGATACTCAACTACGTCGTCGATGGCCTCAAAACCCATATAGACTAGAATTTTGTTATCGATACTAGGCTTGCCATGAAGTTGCTCAATTAGGGGCGGCAAAATAGGCTGATTAAAATGGTGCCAGTGCAGGCCGACAGAAATATCATTTGGCGCAAATGAGTTCATCAACAGCTTTGAGCCAAGATAACCCCCAACTTTCGGCACATCAAAACCAAACGCCGCCTGATGGCTAATCCCCAAACTTTTTACACCAGCGAATTTGCTGGCCCAGGCTGTGAGCGGCTCAAAATCACTGATGACTAGATCATACCGACTAACCTCTAAATCTCGAGCATCCTTAAAAAATTGCAGATACCGATTCTGAGTCATCGTCGACCAAGGTTTCAGTCTGCCCTTTTCTGAAATTAATGAAAGCCCAGGATAGCAGGTAAAACCGTCGAAAAGCTCCATGTTGAAGTAATCGCTGGGCGCTCTGCCGGTAAGCACGAAGTCAATCTCAAGCCCCGCTGAACGCAGCTCAGGCACCAGCGCTCGTGCCCGCGCAAGATGACCATTGCCAGTGCCCTGTATGCCATAAAGCAGCCTAGTCATAGATTAAGGATACTTAAGGAAAGAAACAGCGAAGCGCTGCCAAGAGCAGCGCCAGCAAGTACATCGCTCGGATAGTGCACCCCTGTCGCTACCCTTGAGTTGCCAACCAAGCAGGCCCAACAATAAGCCCAGAACGAGTAGCCAAGATAAAAATTCGCGACCAGCCCTGCCATTAAAAATGCACCGGCCGTATGACCAGAAGGCATGCTGAATTTATCACTAGGCTCGAGCGACTTAGAGCAGTTTTCTAGCTGAACAAACGGTCTGTTTCGTCTAACGGTGCTCTTGAGCAGCCAAAACGTTGGCAGCTCTATTGCGAACGCTAGCAACCCTACCTTGAAAAAATCTCCATAGATTAGCGGCTGGAAGAACCAAAAATAGAGCCCTACAAAAATATAGAGATGACCATCGCCACTGTGGGAAAAGAGCAGATTAAACTTGGCGAGAAAAACGTTATGTTGCAGTCTTTTAAGCCAAAGATAGGTCGAAGTGTCTAAATATAAAAGCCCGTTAAACATATTCTGCTATTCTCTGATGAGACTTTAGCATCAGAGTTTAGATAGCTTTTATTGCAATACTATGTAATTTATATGACTGTTTTTTGACTTAGTCGAACTGCAGAGGATAGCCACGAGATTAAAACACTTGCTAAGACAACTTGTTATTTCTGAAACGGCTATTCTAAGGAACTATCTATATCAGAAAGGTCGTAATGCAGGAGAATTTTTTCGGCTTTGGTTTTTGCAAGACCTAGACCCAACAAAAGCTCCACACCGGTTTCGGGCTTTAGGATATTAGCCTTTATCAGCGTATGAATTTCACTGCAGCTATTGGCTTTCTCAAGCAAAATGGCTAGCGCTGACTTGTCTTTTTTGTCGTAATCCAGATAAGACATTAAGGTCATTGCATCAAATTCATACAGTGCAAGTACAATCGAATTGGGCAGGTCCCACTCTTTCGCTATTGTTGCAGACAGCCACGTAGAGTGCTCCGTCATCACCAGTTTGAAAATTTTGCCCTCGTCAATATTCTCAGAACCAAATTCATCTAGGTGCCGACAAAGGCAAGAAAACATCGCCACTTTGCCCACATCATGAACCAACCCCATTAAGTAGCAGATAAAAGGATCGTCGCTGTCATCGCACAGCATCCGGCACGCCTCGGCACATTCAAGACAATGATTCCACAGCACTTCACCAAATTGTTTGAATCGGTTCGATTCCACATCGAGAATTTGTTTTAACAGCAGCATCGATGCAATTTGGGTGACGCCCTGCAGGCCCAAAACGGCGATAGCTCGGTCAATGGATTCAATAGGCCCCGCAGCTCGGCGATAGATTGGGCTATTGGAAATTCGAATCGTTTCACCGGCGAGCGCTATATCGCCTTTTACGATGGCGCAGATTTTGTCGAAATCTGTGTTTTCCTTTTTTACTTCATCAAGAAATTTTGCCAACTGCTCCGGTAAAAGCGGGACAAACTGAGCCAAGTCATCTGACTCTTCTATTTGTCGATTTATAACTTCGTAAAGCTCTTGTTCTACTGGATTCAAGTCTTCAGTAACATCAATGTTGTTTGAGAGCATTGCATCGTAAAATGCACTGCCCAAATCGAAAAATTCAGATTTTTCCTGACATCCAATATCACTCATTGCAAAAACTCCATTTAACTTACTCACTTTGTCGATTCCTTCCAACAAAGCTCATCTAGCGCTGCGGTATAATCCGACGCCATGACAAAGCCAAGGAGTTCAACACGATGCAAAACTGACTCTATTATTCATAGCGTTTAATGAAAGCCACAAACAGGCCTCCCTGAAAAGCGTAGCAGCAAATCCAATGATTTTCATTGGCTGATGAAAAAAAATCACCTGTCGTTGCCAACTATTACCATCGAGCCCTGCAGCAAGCGTGATGAAATAGGTCTTCCATGAATCTAGCTAAGGATTGCACTTAGGCTCTTAAAAACTGGGTTTTTATTCCACAATTTTATCAATTGTTAGTTAAGCCGTTAAATCAGCTTGTGAGTTAGTGCCAGTTTGCAAACAAATCAAATAATCGAGATTTTTCACGACGGCTGTCTACACTGCTAGAAGAGATAGCTAAACCAACTTGGCTGAGTTTAGCGCTACAAGGATGTCCGGTAGATGAATCGATTTCTAACAAGATACAAGATACAAGATACAAAATTTAGGCATTACTCGGCCAGCCGCAAATGATGAAGCCGCTACCGTCATTGATCCGAGCAACTCACTTACCGTAGAAGAAAGAATCGCACTACAAGCGGACTTCAAGTCACTTGCTCCAGTCATTGCCTTTAACCGAACACCTTCTAAATCAGAGCGACTGTTAAGCTGAAGCGTCACCCCAGACATCCAGTTCTGGGGATCTAGCAAGCAAGTACCCCCCATCACAGCTTGATAACCAAATCTCGTATCCGCAGCGTTATATCTCAAACCTCCTGTACGGTATGCAATTGGACCGTGTTGCTTTAGCAAATTGGGCCTAGCGCTTGAAATGGTTTAATCTAAGCGCCTAACCAAGGCTGCGAAGTCGCAACTGCGGCCCTAAACACGTATCCCCATCGATTGACCCGGCTTGCAAAGGTGTAGTTTTATGTTCAAAAAAATCGTCAAAGCCATTCTCGGCGTGCTAACTGTATTAGTTGTTGCAGGCATCGCCGCCTACGTAGCCACCGGTCCGGCGCAGCCGCCCAGCGACTCGCTGAGTGCTAAATGGCTTCAAAGCGGGCCCTACCGAGTCAGTACGGCAGACTTCGTGTTTGTAGATGAATCTAGAGAAACTGACGCCAATAGGGGCAACCCAGGCAAACCCGAAAGAACTCTACCAACTACCATTTGGTATCCAGCCGATGCCACTGGGCTGCTGCCGCTTCTAATACACAGCCATGGCATAGTCTCGGCACGCAATGAACTAAGCTATCTGATGCAACAACTGGCTAGCTACGGTTATGTCGTTGCCGCCGCTGACTACCCGCTGACTTCAGGTTCAACCCCAGGGGGCGCTAATGGCAACGATGTCGTTAACCAGCCTGCCGATGTGACCTTTCTTATCGATTCCATCTTAAACCTTGGCGACGAGCAGCCTTTTCAAGCACAAATAGACACCTCTCGAATTGGCTTATCCGGCTTCTCCCTAGGTGGGTTAACCACGAGTTTAACCACCTATCACCCACGCTGGCGCGACCCACGAATTGCCGCTGCGGTTGCCATTGCCGGCCCTTCAGTTGCCTTTACCAGCAAGTTTTATGAAACCACCGACGTACCATTTTTGATGATCTCAGGCACCGCTGACGCCCTAATAGATACCCAGTGGAACGCCACAATAATTCCCCAGCGCAACCCAGGGTCAGCCTTGGTCACCATAGATGGCGGCACGCATCTGGGTTTTGTCGGCGCTGCAGAGCCCGGTTTCCGATTCATGTTCAATCCCGACAGCCTTGGCTGCAGCGCAGTACTTGCAGTTCTTGATGAGGATCCCAATGAAGTATTTGCCAGGCTAGGCTCGGAGGCCGAAGGCGTTGTAATGCCCGCCGACGCCCCCGGCGTGTGCGAGCTCATGCCGCTGCGAGAAGCCTCACATCCGGGCCGGCAGCACATGATCACTCAATTGGCAGTGCTGAGCTTCTTTGAATCTGTGTTTGCTACTGACCCAGCTAGGCGAAGCGAGGCAGCAACCCTGCTAAACCAAGCCTTGGCTAATGACTTTGCAGAAGTCACATTGACTGAATCCTATTGAGCGCCAACACACGCCATCACGCCAACTAAGCAAAGCTGAGGCCTGCACGCGGCACCGCCACCCAATGCCCTGTGCTAGACTTAAGTTTCACAAATAGGCGAGTTCGCATAGATAAGCTGCAGGTAGTAATTAGCATATGGAAATCAAGTCCCAGCTCTCTGAAGACAAAACACTGTTGACCCTAACCCTGATGGGCAAGTTCGATTACACCTGTCACCAGCTGTTTCAATCGAGCTACGAAACCATAAACCCCCCGCCGCAGCGCATTGTTTTAGACGTTTTAGAAGTCCCTTCCATCGACAGCTCCGCCTTAGGCATGCTGCTTTTACTGCGCACTTACGCCGGTGGAGACGAATCAAACGTGAGCATAATCAATACCCAGCCCGATATTTGTAAACTACTGAAAACCTGCAAATTTGACGACCTATTTAAGGTACAGGCCCTGTAACTAGGCTGCTTCAGCCTGATTTCACGCAGTCTAAACCCCCCAGTTCGAGCAAAACCTAAACTTTATTTTTCAATCTGCATGAAATAATTATCCACTATCCCAGTTCTACTATACTAAGCTGCCAACGTTTTTTTGGCAGTTTTGTGCCCTTTCAAGCCCCCTCTCCCCGTGGGGGCTATTTTTTACCAAACCATCACAGCAGTGCTTTCAATTGCTCGGGGAAAAAAGGTTTTTTGAAATCCTTCATTGCAGCCGCATAAATCTTAGCCTCCAACATTAAACGCCCATCACTGCGCCGCACAATAGTTTGATCAAACACCAGCTTGAGCCTAGAGTGCTGACTTGCAGCAACGCTAATCACCGCCTCATCCTCCGCCCGCAATGGTTGGCGATAATCAATTTCCGCGCGAATCACCACAATAATAATCCCCTGCGCCGTAAGCTGCGCAAAGCTTAAACCGCGGCTATGCAAAAACTCATGGCGAGCGGTTTCTAGGTAATTTTGATAAACCGCGTTATTAACAATCCCCTGCATATCGCATTCATAGTCTCTAACTTTAAGTGTGAAACTAAAACTTCCCATAACCCCTCCAGCGCGCCGCTTTCCTTAACTCCACCCCTGAGACTATCTCAAAAAAAATCCCACGAATAGTTTGCTAATCCACAACCCCTTCCTATACTTCAATTAGGAACAGGACTAGACAAGGGATGTTATGACCGTTCAAGGAAATTTCCACCTCGGGCAGGTGGTGCAACATCGGCTGTACGGGTATCGGGGAGTCATAGTGGATGTGGACCCCGAATTCAAACTAACAGATGATTGGTATATGCAGGTGGCCAAAAGCAAGCCGCCGCGCAACAAACCATGGTTTCGGCTGCTCGTGCACAACACAGCCTACGAGACCTACGAGGCTGAAGAAAATCTGAGAGCAGAAGAAGAGCCCGAAAAAATTAACCACCCCGACCTTAGAGATCACTTCAGCGGTTACTCCAAAGGCGCCTATATAACCTCGATTCCAATTAACTAACCCAGCCGGCATCCCACCGGCTGAGCACTGATGTCACGAGCAGACTTTGGTCAATCACCAACGTCTAGCAAAACCAAATAAAAAGTCTTAAAAACAATCTTCAACACCAAACCACTCCACGAAACAAATATTCAACAGCATGCACAAGTCCCCAGCCAAAGCTCGATCCAAACTAGCCAGCAGCATGCACCAATCCCGCTAGCCGCAGGCTGCTAGTTGGGGCAATGGCTGTCGCCAGCCGGAGCTGGCGCCAAGCCTACAGGGACGTATTCACGGCGTACCACTGACGTAACTA
>CAYGSO010000011.1:59831-64710 GCA_964352445.1 uncultured Pseudohongiella sp.
GGAGCTGGCGCCAAGCCTACAGGGACGTATTCACGGCGTACCACTGACGTAACTAGCAGGCTGTGGCCAACCACCGGCGCCACACAAAACCAAATAGAAAATCTCAAAAACAATCTTCAACACCTATCCACTCCACGAAACAAACATTCAACAGCAAGCGCAAGGCCCAAACCAAAGCTCAATCCAAACTATCCAGCAGCAAGCACCAATCCTGCTAGCCGCAGGCTGCTAGTTGCGGCAGTGGTTGTCGCCAGCAGGGAGCTGGCGCCAAGCCTACAGGGACGTATTCACGGCGTACCACTGACGTAACTAGCAGGCTGTGGCCAACCACCGATACTCCGCAAAACTGAACAAACAAACCCAGCTAAGAATCACAAAACGAAATCCAAACCTTTCCGCCACGTACAAAGCGCTTAAACCAAACCACAACAGTCCACTTTCCCCACGATTTACCCTAGAATGACCTTAAACCCAATAAATCAAGCCAAGAGCACCACCAATGACTAAAAGCACCCGACTACTCACGGTCCTACTTACAGCGATGTTATTGTCGGCTATCAGCCATGGTGACCATCACAACGAGGCTAACCAGTTTTCCATTCAAGAACTCGCCAACGGCCACCACCGCAGCGATACCAACATAGCTCGCAACCGCTTTCGTCACCCGGTCGAAACCCTAGAATTTTTCGGCCTAGAAAAAAACATGACAGTCATTGAAATCTTGCCATCCACAGGTTGGTACACAGAAATCATCGCCCCTTACCTTAGAGACAGCGGCAAATATTATGCTGCCCATTTTTCACCCAATGCAACAACAGCCTACATGCCCGCCATTCTGGGCCAGTTTGAAGATAAAATTACCGCCCAACCTCAGCTCTACGGAAAAATTACCGTGCGGCATTTGAATCCTCCCCATGAAGTCGTTATAGCACCACCGGGCAGTGCCGACATGGCGCTGACCTTTCGCAATGTCCATAATTGGGTCATGGCTGGCCAGCAGCAAGAATTCTTTGACTCCTTTTATGCGGCTCTTAAACCCGGCGGCATTTTAGGTGTTGTTGAGCATCGAGCCCTAGCCGATGCATCAATGGAAGTAATGCAAACCTCTGGCTATGTGAGTGAAGCCTACGTCAAGCAAATGGCCGCAGCCGCCGGCTTTGAATTTGTTGAGTCATCTGAAATTAACGCTAATCCAAAAGATACCACTCAACACCCAAACGGCGTCTGGACACTGGCGCCTAACTATCGCTTAGGAGAAGTCGACCGCGCCAAGTATGAAGCCATTGGCGAGAGTGACCGCATGACCCTTAAATTCGTCAAGCCGCTAAGTGAATAATATGACCAAGCCTGTGTGCTTTATCGTTGGCGCCGGAGACTACATCGGCGCCGCTATTGCCAAACGCTTCGCCCAAGGTGGTTATATCGTCTGTGTCGCCCGGCGCGGCGGCGAAAAATCCGACGGCTTAGTTGCGGAAATTAACGCCAACGGCGGCAGCGCATTCAACTTCTCCATGGACGCCAGAGAAGAAACCCAGGTAATCGAAAGATTCGCCGCCATAGAGGCAGAGATTGGGCCCATCGAAATCATGATCTCAAATGCCGGCGGCAACGTTAACTTTCCAATTTTGGAGACCACGGAACGAGTGTTCTACAAAGTTTGGCGCATGGCCTGCTTTACTGGCTTTCTGGCCGGTAGAGAAGCCGCCAAACACATGTTGCCCCGTGGCAAAGGTTCAATCTTCTTTACCGGCGCCACGGCGAGCCTACGAGGGGGCGCAGGCTTTGCGGCGTTTGCGAGCGCCAAGTTTGGCCTGCGTGCACTCGCCCAGTCTATGGCCAGAGAGTTGGGACCCCAAGGCATCCATGTCGCTCATTTGATTATAGATTCAGGCGTCGACACCGCCTTTGTAAGAGATCGATTAGAACAGCGCGGTGTCGACCCCGACACGCTCCCTGAGAACACCCTCATGAAACCAGAGTCAGTAGGCGAAGCCTATTGGATGATGCATCAACAAAAACCAGATGCTTGGACCCACGAAATGGACATCAGGCCATATTCTGAGAAATTTTAAAAACAGCTTCGAGGCAACTATGAAACTAGAATTTCACTTCGATTTCGGCAGCCCCAACACCTACTATTGTCACCGGGTCATTCCACACATTGAACAGCGCACCGGCGTTAAATTTGATTATGTCCCTATATTGCTCGGCGGCATTTTCAAGCTGACTAACAATCAAGCCCCCATGTTGGCCTTTGCCGGCATCAAAAATAAATCTGAATACAGTGCTATTGAAACTGCTCGCTTTATTAAAAAACATAAGCTGGATAAGTTTGTGTTTAACCCAAACTTCCCCGTCAACACACTGCATATTATGCGGGGTGCTGTTTACGCTCGAGCCCATGGCTTTGCTCAAGAATACAATGAAGCCATGTATCAGTGCATGTGGGAAAAAGGTTTGGATATGTCTAACCCAGAAATAATCGCTGCGGCGCTTAACAGCGCTGGCTTGCCAAGCCAGGAAATCATTGCCGGCTCGGCTGATCCAAGTAATAAGCAGGCGTTGATGGATAACACTGCCAACAGCGTAGAAAGAGGAAGCTTTGGCTCACCAACATTCTTCATCGATGATGATATTTATTTTGGTAAAGACAAACTAGAAGAAATAGAACAAGAAATTGTTAATCGGCAACGCGGCTAAATACTCGAGTCAAGGTCACAGGCTCGCGAAAACTTTGCGGTTGAATCAGCATTTCAATGGTAAGCAGCTGGCCGTCATTGGAGACGGAATAAGTCTCTAAAGTAAACCCGCCGTCTCTGGGCCTAGCTTCAACTACCAGTTTACCGGCGTCCCAATTCGCCAGAGAAAAATCTTCGCTGCCCTCGGCGTAAAAATCATTTGCCGATGACTGCCTACGTCTGCCATCGGAGTGAAAAACTCTAATGTAAGAATCTGCATATTCAAACCGAAACTCTACCCCAGCGTTTGAAATTGACAGCTCGTCATCGTAAGAAATTCTGTCGTAGAGCTCTTGCTCCGGCGGGCCGCCACGGTAGTAATCATCATCGCGCTTAGCAAACCAGCGCCGCTTCACCTTGCCACCGCCTGCCTTAATTGCACGCTCAACTTGCTCATCGGTATTGTCGCTGAGGTCGTCATTGATGACCCAACTGCCAGCCAATTTTGCCGCCAAAGAATTATCCTGCGCCGCTAACGACATTGGCATGAGCAGTATAAATGCACACACCAGCCAAGGTGTTTTAAAGCTATGCTGAGGAAATTTTTTCATTGCGAATTTTAAGGCTCGGACTCTGTTTGCTCGATAGAAGGCGAATGCTTTGCAGTTTTCGGCGCCGCGAATAACACGCCACGCTTTGGGATCATAACCCGTGCTAACACAATAACCAAGGCGAACAGAATTAAGTAATACACGGGAAACGCCGCCAAAGAGTCTATAAAAACCTGCTTCGACAGCTCTTCTTCACCCAGCCCAGGGGCGGCGGCGGCTCGCAATGCCGCCACGTAAGCCGTATACAGCAAACTGGCCACACCCAACCCTAAATTTAGTGCCAGACCTTTAAAACTCAACACCGTTGCTCTGATACTGGAGTCAACTTCACGATTGATATAGAAACTCGCCTGAAACTGCACCATGCCCATCATCGCGAAGGCACCTACAGCAAACAGCACGCCGACATAGGGAACAGCAAAACTCAAGCCTATGAGGCCAAACAGCAGCACCGCTGACAGGGTAAAAAAGTTAAACGCTGGCGAGTGGTTATTGACCAGATAGCGGGATGTTTTCGCAGTAACAATACCAATCAACGCCATCCCTGCACCAATAAAGCCAAACATAGAAACCGGAATCTCAATCAACCGGTAATACTCGCTTGAAAGTACCGCGAATTGGCGGCCAGCACTGTCCAGCGCTAGCCCTGCAAGAATCACAAACAGCACAAATCGATGGTTGAAGGTCCAGCTGGCTGCCTCACCTATTTGCTTAAAAGGCTCAGCCAATGACTCAATTAATTTGTTACCAGTTACCGCCGCAGCGCGGGCTTTTTTCTCATCCAGTCGCGCTTTATCTAGATCATAAAAACCAAGAGAAGTAATGAAAACCAATACCGCCGTGACCAAAGTTAGCGCCACAGGCAGTCGAATAACCACGTCTTTGCTCAAGACCCAATCTTCATTCAAAAGGCTTAGCGCGCCGTTGACGATCGCCGGGTCGTAGGCAAAGGCCCCCAGAATCATCGTCGTGAAAAAGCCAATAGACACCACAAAGCTGGTGCGCTCTAGCAATTGCGACCAATCCCCTTCTCTGCCTAAGGCTTTCAGCGAATCATAGGCCAAGGCTTCATCGGCGCCGCTAGCGGCTGCTTCAGATAGTCCAGAACAAATCCGATTACCCAGAAAAAGCAGGAACAATAAAGAAGAACTGCCAATGGGGGCGAACACAATCAGGCCCATTTCAACCACCATCATCGCCGCGGCAAACACCACCAAGCGTTTGCGCCCAACAATATCGGCCAACGCGCCAGAGGGTACTTCAGCTAAAACAATGGTGAGCGCCCATACCATATTTAGCACCGCGAACTGTTCTAGGCTGAGGCCATAGTCCAAAAACAGCACAGTAAAGACTGGGTAGTAAAACCGAGCCGAGTAAAGAAGTCGAAAAACGATAAAGCGGGTTAGGTTGTTTTCAAGCTGTTCGGCAGTTGCGCCACTAGAGTGATCAATTGAAGACATTCAACTTCTCTAAAATTAAAGACAGGAAATAACGACCAAGCTCAACAAAAAGCCAAACCAAAAAGCCCGTTAAATTTACTTAACCCACTCTAAAATAGCGAGACCAAATGTCTGGGCGTTGCGATTTTCT
>CAYGSO010000011.1:64810-84679 GCA_964352445.1 uncultured Pseudohongiella sp.
TTCTTGCCCTAAACGCCTGAGCCGCCCGAAATATGCCGAATAAACCTTACCTTGGCGAGCCAAACCTAATTGAACCCCTTCAGTAGATCAGATATTCTGCCGAGCCTTGGTTTTGATAAAAACACACGACCCAACCGAATTTAGGAGAAACGTGGAATGACGATGCAAAATACACCCCTGCTGATGTCCAGAATATTAGGCAGAGGCGCCAAATTAGACCCAGAAGTCGAAGTAGTGACGGCGCAGGCGAATGGCACCCACCGACAGACCCTGAAACAAACCTGGGACAGGGCCAATCAAGTGGCTCACGCGCTCAATGCCCATGGCATCAAAGTGGGCGATCGGGTCGCTAGCTTTATGTGGAGCAACTACCGCCATCTCGAGCTCTATCAAGCCGTGCCATCAATGGGTTCTGTCCTCCACACATTGAACATCCGCTTATCCCCTACCGACCTTGAATACATCATCAACCACGCCGGCGACCGGGTTATTTTTGCCGACGAAGATTTGCTGCCACTGCTTGAGCCTTTATGGGGCAAAGTGCCCTGTGTGGAGCTGCTGGTCATTTGCCGTCATGGCGAGGGAGGCGAAAGCTCGTTTGCAAATCAGATCGACTACGAAGACTTTATCAAAGGCCAGCCAGATATCTATCAATGGCCCGATATCGATGAGACAGCACCCATGGGGCTTTGCTATACCTCAGGCACAACCGGCAAGCCAAAAGGGGTTATGTATACCAATCGCTCGACTTATTTGCACACCCTAACCGAAAGCCTGACTGACTCAATTGGCCTGTCTTCGCTCGACTCTTTGCTGGGCATCGTACCGATGTTCCATGCGATGGGCTGGGGTCTGCCATTTTGCGCCTCCATGCTTGGCTGTAAGCAGGTTATGCCCCACCGCTTCATGACTCCTAACTCATTTTTGCAGCTGATGCACGATGAAAAAGTGACTATCTCCGCCGGCGTGCCAACTATATGGCAGGGCGTGCGCGCAGCACTCACCGCGTCGCCGGACAAGTATGACTTATCCTCATTAACCCGCCTAACCTGCGGTGGCTCGGCACCCCCTGTGGAAATGATGCGCTGGTATTGGGATAGCTTTAACGTTGAAATGATTCAAGGCTGGGGTATGACTGAAACCAATCCGCTGGGAACATTGTCCAGAAAAGTGGCCAAACGCTCCCATATTGGAATATCAGAAGACCAACAGTTTGAAAATATTGCCAAAGCGGGTTTGTTCATGCCTGGGCTGGAAATCGAGATATTCGATGAGCAATGGAATCCATTGCCTCACGATGGTGAAGCCGTTGGCGAACTTTGCATTCGCGGCCCGTGGATTGCCTCGGAATATTACAACGACCCGCAACCTGAAAAATTCCATGATGGCTGGTTAGTCACCGGGGACGTGGCGAAAATCGACAGTGAAGAATACGTGCTTATCGCCGATCGCTCAAAAGACCTAATCAAGTCAGGCGGTGAATGGATATCATCGGTTGATCTTGAAAACCACATCGTTGGTTTCGCCACAGTTGCCCAAGCAGCCGTTGTCGCCCAGCCTCACCCGAAATGGGATGAGCGCCCGGTAGCATTGGTGGTGCTGGCTGCTGGCCAAGAATTAGATCAAGCAGCCATTATTGATCACTGCAGCAGTATTTTTGCCAAGTGGCAGTTGCCAGATGAAATAATTGCAGTCGACGCGATACCACTAACCTCAACCGGAAAGATCGACAAAAAAGCCATAAGAGCCAAGTTAGAGGAAGACGGCTACAAGCTACCCGATCTGCGCTAAGGGAAAACTTGCGGCATGAAAAAGGGGCAGGTGTAATACTTGCCCCTTTTTTTAAAGGCTAGTTTTAAGTGCGTCTAATTAGGGTCAGTAGGCGCATACTCGATACCGTCACTTTCGGCTCGGCGCGCGCCCGCCAAGATACCTGGCAAGGCGTAGTTACCTTCATGGCAGGCATACTCGTATACGCTGTCGTTTGTCTTGTTCATTGGCAGCTCACCGCTCCAAGGTTGACTGTAGTTTTCAGGATCCTCCACTGTGAACTGGTACAAAATAGTGTCCTGATCAGTGCGCGTAAAGCGCTCTGTTACCTTCATATTTACAGAGCCGTAAAAGCGATGCTCCAGTGATGATCTAAGACTTTGTTGGGGATGAAAATTGGTGGTTTCTACCACCAGCGTATCGCCTTCATAGTGACCAATAGAATCGCCTAACCACGGGTACATTGGCGGGTCTAAATGCTCAGCGTTCATTCTGACAATTCGAGCGTCATGATTCATCTCGGCCAGCAGCACCACGTAACCTTCCGACTGCACTATTTGAGTTAAATTATTATAAAGCACCGGCAGCTTTGGAGGGCCACCACTGGAGCCAAACCCTACAACGCAGCGCTCGCCCAGTGGGCGAACTTCCGGCCCATCATAGGATTGGCGCCGCTCCATAGCGGCCGCGAAATTGGCGCGTCCGGTGTCACTGTACGGCAACTGCCCTTGGGCTGGGTCGACAATGATCGAAGTGCGAATCTCGCCATTAACAACAGCTAGCTGGTTGCCGGGGTCCATCCAAAACGTATTGTAGCCACCGACATTTTGCCCAGGAGTTGGGGCTTCCCGGTTGGGGTCACTTGGCTGATTACTGGCATCGTTTCTCGCCGCAACCAGTGCCTCAATACGAATAGCCTCTTCTTCGGAAATGACTAATTGGCCATTAAAACGTTCAGCTCTCTCAAGGTTGGTTTGAGTGGCTAGAGACCAAGTGCCCTGAAAGTCAGGGACGCCAAACTCGGTGCGCTGGGGTATGTAGCCGGTCTCAGCGGCAAAGGTATTGCCGGCAATGGTTAGTGTCAGGGCGCTGCCAGCGATTAATATTCTCAACATGGAAAACCTCTCTTAGTTCAAAACCTCATTGCAATCATGGTCATTATGGCATCTAAATCAGGGGCGAGCCTATCGAAATACGATACTGCAAAGGCTGCAGCCGGCTCCATTGATTTATGGAGCTAGCTGCAGCCCCACTGCGTATTGCAGCAATCGGGTTAGTGCTCTACCTAGTCTCATCAAAAAGAGCGCTACGCACAGTGGCAGCCGCGCAGCCAAGGCCATCAGCATCAACTGACCCGCCACAACCACCTATTGCAGCGCACAATGTAGAGATTCGACACACTTTATTTGATAGACTTCTCTTCCTGTTCACGCAGCCCGATTACTTTCAAGCATGGTGTCCAAGTATCTATGAGTAGTAACAAAGACTTAGCCGGCGGAGTTGTTTTTATTGTTCTTGTCGGTTTGCTCGACAATTTGGTTTTTATCGAGAAAACCTCTGATACCAGCGGCATGATTTGGTTGGAGCCAAACTCCTTTGTCATGGGCTCTGATCAAGGCTTACCTGACGAGACTCCTGCCCATGAACTCAGCCTATCTGGGTTTTGGATGGATAAGTTTGAAGTCACCAATGGTGAATTCAAACAGTTCACTGACGCCACGGGCTATCAAACATTTTCCGAGCAAGTAGGCGATTCCTTGGTGTTTAGCTCTCCTCAAGAGAACCATGCCATGCGCATGGGCCCGCAGGATTGGTGGCAGCTCGCCAAGGCCGCCGATTGGAAACATCCCGAGGGCGACGCCAGCACAATCGATGACAAACTTGACCATCCAGTGGTCCACGTTAATTACGCCGATGCTGACGCCTATTGCCAGTGGCAAGACAAAGAATTGCCAACCGAGGCCCAGTTTGAATATGCCGCCAGAGGTGGCAAAAACGGCACAGTATACAGTTGGGGCAATCAGCCATTGCAAGCAACCGGCAAAGTTTCAAATACCTGGCAGGGAGATTTTCCGGTGAACAACGATGCAGTCGACGGTTATTTAACCACTGCGCCGGTAGGAAGTTTTCCTGCCAACGATTTTGGTTTTTATGATCTATCTGGCAACGTCTGGGAGTGGGTTCAAGATTGGTACCACCCACAGTACTATGCGATGAGTCCAACTCGCAATCCGTTGGGGGTTGCCAAAGAAGACAGCATCGACCCTAACGAACCAACAATTGCTAAGCGGTCCATTAGGGGCGGCTCTTTTCTGTGCGCCGATAATTATTGCAGCGGGTTTAGAGTCAGCGCCCGCATGCCCGCCGACCCCGGCACGGCAACTAATCACACGGGCTTTCGCTGTGTGGTCAATCAACCTGGACTCTCTCGCTTTATTGGACTGTAGGCGCTTTGCAGTGATGCAACAGGGCGCGTTACTGGCTTAGGCGAGAACTAAATTTCTCGCGCAATCAACAGCTTCATAATCTCATTGCTGCCACCGTAGATTTTTTGGATGCGGCTGTCGGCGTACATTTTAGCGATCGGGTATTCCATCATATAGCCATAGCCACCAAAAAACTGCAGACACTCATCGACAATTTCACACTGCTTCTGGGTGGTCCACCACTTTGCCATTGAGGCAGTAGCGTCATCCAATTTACCTTCGGCCAACTTCATGGCACAGTCATCAACAAAGACTCTAGCGATCTTGGCTTCGGTGAAACGTTCAGCAAGTTTGAACTGGGTGTTTTGAAAATCGAGAATGCGTTTGCCAAACGCTTTGCGCTCTTTTACATATTCGGCGGTTAGCCTCAGCGCTTTTTCAATCGCGGCACAGGCGCCAGCGGCAATAATGACTCGCTCCTGCGGCAATTGCTGCATCAACTGAATAAAGCCCTTGCCCTCAACTCCACCCAACAGGTTTTCGGCAGGCACCTTAACATCGGTAAAGAAAATCTCAGACGTATCCTGTGCCTTGAGTCCCAGCTTATCCAGATTGCGACCGCGACTAAACCCGCCATCGCCTTCTACATTTGCGGTCTCAAGCATAATTAAGGAAATACCTTTACCACCCTCACTGGGGTCGGTTTTCGCCACCACGCAAATCAATTCCGCCGTTTGGCCGTTGGTTAAAAAGGTTTTCTGACCATTGAGCAAGTAGTGATCTCCTTGCTTAATGGCAGTGGTCGACACTGCCTGTAGATCCGAGCCGGTGCCAGGTTCTGTCATAGCAATGGCGGTCACAAGTTTCCCGCTGGCCATCTTAGGCAGCCAATTGTCTTTCTGCTCATCGGTGCCATAGGCGTTAATGTAGTGGGCGACGATGCCGGAATGCACGCTGTTGCCGAACCCTGTGACGTTGGCGTAGCTCAGCTCTTCCACCAACACCATTTCATGCTTAAAGTTACCGCCACCGCCGCCGTATTGCTCAGGAATGGAAGCACAGAGAATACCGGCTTGGCCTGCCTTGAACCAAGCGTCTCGATCTACAAACCCTTGTTTCTCCCATTTGTCGGTGTGGGGTACAAATTCTTTCTCAATAAATTTCCGCACTGCGGCGCGCATTATATGCAGCTCTTCATCCATCCAAGGTGATTCATAGTTTTCTAACAGCATGCTTTATGACTTCCCAAATTTAAAATGTATATAGCCAGCTGAATCATCTAAGATTCGACTGCATCCATGCGTTCAATAATCATCGCGTTGGCCGTGCCACCACCTTCGCAGATTGCAATCAACCCATAGCGGGCTTGCCTGCGCTCTAATTCATGCACGAGAGTTGTCATGAGTTTCGCACCGGTGCCACCGAGGGGGTGGCCTAGAGCCTGTGCCCCACCATTAACATTGAGCTTGCTCAAATCGGCCTTGACTGCTTTCGCCCAAGCCAATGGCACCGAGCCGAAAGCCTCATTAACCTCATAAAGGTCGATATCGTCTATCGTCAGCCCAGCTTTTTCGAGAACCTTTTGGGTTGCTGGAATGGGGCCCTCTAACATGATCACAGGATCTGAACCAACCACCGCCAAGGAATGGATTTTTGCTCGAACCGGGAGATTATATTTGGCAACCGCAGCTTCATTGGCCACCATGATCGCCGCCGAGCCATCACTAATTTGGCTAGCAGAGCCGGCCGTGATGACACCGCCTTCGCGCAGTGTGTTCAGACCCTGCAGGCCTTCCAAGGTGGCTTCAGCGCGGATACCCTCATCTAGGGTATGCACGTCGGCGCTGCCGTCCTCAAGAGTAATGTTTAGCGGCACGATTTCTTGTTTGAAGTATCCGGCCTTAGTGGCCGCAGCGGCGCGCTGATGACTGCTTAAGGCGAATGAATCTAAGTCTGCCCGAGTGATTTGATATTTCTCAGCAAGCAGCTCAGCTCCATCAAATTGGCTAAACTGAATGCCTGGGTATTGAATCTCCAGCCGCTCACCTTTCGGCACGCCGCGACCATGCTCTAAGCCGTCGCGGATGTTCGAGCCTATTTCTACCGTGCTCATGGCTTCGACGCCGCCGCAAATAATCACATCTTGAGTGCCAGACATTACCGCTTGGGCACCAAACTGTATCGCCTGCAGGGATGATCCGCACTGACGGTCAACCGTAGTGCCGGGCACCGCTAGATCTAGATTAGAGGCCATTGCCACATTGCGGCCGAGATTGCCAGCCTGGGCACCAATCTGACTTACCACACCGAAAATAACATCATCCACAGCGTCGTTAGGAATACCAGTACGCTCTAAAAGGGAGTCTATTACCGCAGCGCCCATGTCGATTGGGTGCATCCTGCTAAGTCTGCCTTTTCTTTTTCCTGTTGCCGTGCGCACTGCACCAACGATATATGCGTCTGCCATAAAAGCCTCTGTTGTTAATTTTTATAAACGGTTTACAACCAAAATATAGATCAAATGATTAGGAATAATTCTCAACCAATAGCTGGCATGCGAATGCCAGCGTCTAGCCGAATAGTTTCTCCATTGAGGTAGCTGCAGTTAACGATATGGGCCACCTGCTGAGCGAACTCTTCGGGATTACCTAGCCGCTTAGGGAACTGGGTTATTGCAATCAGTGGGTCTCTTACTTCATCGGGCGCCGACGCCAGCAGCGGTGTTTCAAAGACACCTGGCGCTATTGTCATCACCCGCACCCCGCGCTTGGCCAAGTCTCTGGCAATTGGCAGAGTCATTGCAACAATACCGCCCTTCGACGCTGCGTACCCTGCCTGTCCGGTTTGACCATCAAATGCCGCGATTGACGCAACATTGATAATTACACCGCGCTCTTGATCCTCTGTCTGCGGGTCATTGGTTTGCATAACTTCGGCACACAGCCGCAGCACATTGAACGTACCAATTAAATTCACACGGACTATATGCTCAAACTTCTCAAGCGGCATGGGACCATTCTTGCCCACGGTTCTCGCCGCGCCGCCAATACCGGCTGAATTGACGTTGATGTGAACTGTGCCAAATTTTTCCTTAGCCTTCGCGATTGCCTCGGCAACGCCGGCGGGATCCGCAACGTCACCCGCGTGCCAAATAGCCTGATCGCCTAACCTTGCGCACTGGGCCTGCAGCTGCTGGGCATTCAAATCATAGAGCATGACATTTGCTCCTTTTGATATAAACAACTCGGCTGTAGCCAACCCTAGTCCGGATGCACCGCCCGTAATGAACGCCGTTTTGCCTTTCAATTCCATAGTCTTTTCCAACAGTGTGAATTAGATTTTAGCCTCTAGCAGCCGGTGGCTAGGAGCAAAAAAGAGCTTTGCAGCATAATCCATCCCGATAAAAAGTGAAACCAAGCAAACCCGTCACTTAGATCGGCAAGAACTGTCAATGAATCTAAAAATTGCGTTTATTCCTGCGCGCCTATCCCCTATCATTGGTAGGTGTTTGTATGGAAAAGGGAATTAATATGGGTCCGCTGCAGGGACTAAAAATCATTGAAATGGCGGGCATCGGACCAGGTCCGTTTTGTGCCATGATGTTGTCGGATATGGGCGCTGAAGTTATTCGAATCGACAGGTTAAACGCCAAAGGCTCGGGGCACGTTGCCAATGTTCTCAATCGGGGCCGAGAATCCATCACCTTAGACCTAAAAAACCAAACCGCCGTCGCCGCCGCCCTGCGCTTAATTGAGGGGGCAGATGCCTTGATCGAAGGCTTTCGGCCGGGGGTAATGGAGCGCCTAGGTCTGGGCCCTGATGTCTGTCTGCAGCACAACCCTGGCTTGGTCTACGGCCGTATGACTGGGTGGGGCCAGCATGGCCCGCTAGCCCACGCGGCAGGTCATGATATTAACTACATATCAATTGCTGGCGCTCTTGGCGCAATGGGCTATGATGACAGACCGCCCGCGCCGCCGCTTAATTTAGTGGGCGATTTTGGCGGCGGCGCCATGTATTTGCTGGCGGGGATTTTAGCGGCGCTATTGGAGCGGGGAAAGTCAGGCAAGGGCCAAGTCGTCGATGCCGCCATGACAGACGGCACAGCTAGCCTGCTCAGCCCCTTTTTTGGCCTGATGGAAATGGGCGCCTGGACAGCTCAGCGGTTCAGCAACAAGCTAGACGGCGGTGCCCATTACTACGGCAGCTATGAATGCAGCGATGGCAAGTATATTTCCATCGGCTCGATTGAGCCCCAATTTTATGCCCTGTTGCTCGAAAAGTGCGGAATTACTGACCCGGCGTTTCTGGCCCAGCAGGATCAGTCCAGCTGGCCGCAGCTACGTGAAAAGCTCAAACAGCTTTTCATTACTAAGACTCGGCAACATTGGTGTGAAATAATGGAGACTACCGATGTCTGTTTCGCGCCGGTCCTAGACCTCAGCGAAGCACCGTCTCACCCACACAATATTGCAAGGGAAACCTTTGTCAAAGTAGCTGGGGTAACCCAACCCGCGCCGGCCCCTAGATTTAGTCGGACCCAAGGCCAGATTCAGTTTCCAGCCGCACTTGCTGGCGAGCACACGGACGAGATACTCCAGCGCTGGGGTTTTTCCAGCGATGAAATAGACAGCCTAAAAACGGCTAAGGCCATTTGAGCGAGCCATGGAAAACGAAACTCTCACCGTAGCATTGGCGCTGGTTGCAATTATTTGCAGCCTCGCACTGTTTATTAATTGGTCGGGCTACAAACATATTCCGGGGCTTTTCAACATTGCCGTGGGGTTTGCCATCACCAGTGCCGGTATATTGCTGTTAACCACCCAGCAGTCAATGCACCCTTGGATATCCATTATGCTGGCCAATGGCCTGATCTTAGGCGGTAGGATACCCCTGCTCATCGGCCTTGCGAGTTTCTGGAACCAAGACAGCACTAAACTGCCTGTTTTCACGTCAGTTTTGTATGCCTTGGTAATGGCTGGTTTTTTCTACTTCACCTTTGTAGAAGTTAACCCCTTAGGCAGGATTCGAATCTACACTGCCCTGATGCTGATCTTCAATCTCAGCTATATCTACATCATTGTTAAAGGCATGCGCGTAGAAACTAAAATGCGCCCGGTCATGAGCATCAACTCCAGTAACGGGTCTTTTTTGGCGCTAATGTTATTTAGCTTCAACACAGTCACAGAAATTATTTTGATGTTTGTGCGCTCTGGTGCTCCACTGCTTTCGCCCGACGGGGGTACTTCCATCCTGCTGCTCGGTTCAATTTTCACGATGATCGTATTCGCCTTTGCCATCATCATAATGACAATGGAAGAATTGGCCTTAGAACACAAAGAAAACTCGATCTATGACCCCATTACCACCATATTAAATCACCGGACGTTTCTTGAGGTGGGCAACAGGGTAATGGGTATTGCGCTGCGCTACAGCAAGCCTGTGACCCTGCTCACTATAGAAATTGAAAACATGGAAGAAGTGGTAAGCAAGTTCGGCTATAAAACCGGCAATGAAATGCTGCGCCACTTTTCACAAATGGCTTCGGACAGACGCCGAAACGAAGATGTGCTGGCAAGGTCAAGCTATAAAGAGTTTCGCATGCTGTTGCCAGGGGTTGACGAAGAAGGCAGCAAAGTTGTCATAGGAAAAATCCATAAGGCACTGCAAGCGGAACAATTTGCCCACAAGAATACAATGTTAGAAATTAAAGTGAATCTTGCTTCAATTACCCGCCGCGAAGAAGACCTAGATCTCCAGCAAATGCTGCAAGAAGGCGAAATCGAACTCTATCGAGCCAAAATGGCCAAGCAAGAACTAGTGAATGTCATCTAGTTTCAAACCGCTATCTCACCTTAAGCACTCCAGGAATGTACATGCAATTTAATACTCTGCTATACGCAGTAGAGGATGGGATTTTAACCCTGACTCTAAACCGCCCCGACAAACTCAACGCCTTTACGGTAGAAATGGCGAACGAACTGATTGCCGCAGTTAACCATGCCAGTGAAGACGATGGGGTGCGTGTGATAGTCGTCACGGGGGCCGGCAAAGCATTCTGCGCTGGAATGGATCTGTCCGCCAAGGGCAACGTATTTGGCCTCGACGAGACGCTGCAGCCAACTCTGGAGGATATGCAACAACGCCTCGGCGACAAGGCAATAGAAGATGGGGTAAGAGATACCGGCGGCCAAGTTACGCTGGCTATGTATGACTGTAAAAAGCCCATTATTGCAGCCATTAATGGCGCTGCCGTTGGCATTGGCGCAACTATGACCTGCGCCATGGACATTCGCATCGCATCGGAAAATGCCAAAGTCGGCTTTGTATTTAACAATATAGGAATTACACCTGAAGCCTGCTCGTCATGGTTTTTACCGCGCATTGTTAACATGGGTACCGCGCTAGAATGGATATACAGCGGCGAGTTAATCAAAGCAGATGAACTTGAGAAAAAGGGTTATGTAAACTCCGTTGTAGCGCCAGATCAGCTCATGGCGGCGGCCTATAAAATCGCCAAACGAATCACCCAGCACAGCCCGGTGGCCATCGCCCTCAGCCGTCAAATGATGTACCGCAATGCAGCCCAGCCCCACCCTATCGCGGCCCATGAAGTCGACTCTTTGGCGATTTTCTATGCCTCACAAAACAGCGGCAAAGAAGGCGTAACGGCATTTTTAGAAAAGCGCCCTCCCAACTATAAAGATAAGGCGTCTAGGGATATGCCGCCTTTTTATCCGTGGTGGTAGTTTTATCCGTGGTGGTAGTAGACTGCGCTAAACTCAGTGTTGCTTGATCGCACAATCAAACAACCATTAGCAAATAACAATTGGTTAACAACAATCGGCGGCGCAGCTAAAGCCCTCAAATTCTCATACCGCTCTAGGAAAATCCCATGCAAGCTACTTTCGAAAAACTCAATGTAACCGCCGGCCGAGTCATCCTTGGTCTTTACTTCTTTTTACCGGGCGGCCTACAAAAGGTGTTTAACTTCCAAGGCACTGCTGACTATATGGCGGCCAATGATATGTTTATGGTGCCGTTCTTCTTGGTTCTGACAATCATTATTCAGCTCGGCGGTGGCGCGGCAATGATCGTTGGCTATCAGACTAAGCTAGCCGCCTTTTTACTGGCTGGGCTAACCTTAGTGATCAACTTGGTGATTCATGATTTCTGGACTTTGGTTCCCGGCGAATTGCAAACCGCCCACGAAACGCAAAACTTTGTGAAGAATTTGGGCATCGTGGCCGGTCTCATGGTGTGTGCAGGTTTGGGCGGCGGTGCTTGGAGTTTGGATGCTAAACTCAGCAGCAAAGCCTAAGAAGCCGGTGGCCGGGCATAGTAATCCCAGCTATTTGATAGCAGTTAGATTCGCCAGCTGCCTATCGGCAGTGTGAGCATCAATGTGAAGTTGCTGGTGAAAGCGCGGCGGCCAAAACCGAGAAGTAGTTTCAGCTGCAATTAAGGTTCAGCTAGGTATAATCAGTAAAACACAATGAACTAAAGAGTTTATCCTATGATTATGGTTCAAAGTACATTTCATCTGCTGGAAACCGGCAGGGCTGAAGTTCTCGAACTAATGCGAGAAATGGTAGAGCTGTGCCTAAAAGAAAAAGGCTGCTTTAGTTATGAGTATTTCGCTGGTATCACCAAACCCAACCAAGTGATATTGCTGCAGGAATGGGACAACGCGGAACACTTGCAGGCGCACTATCAGACAGAGCATATGGACAAGTTTTTGAAAAATCTTGGGCAGCACCTAGAAAAACCTGTGGTCACCCAAAGTTTTGTCTCACCTGACTCGCGGGTTGCCCCAGCGAAGCTCAACGACGAAGCACCGAAGCCTGAGCAGACCATTCACTAACGGTTTGTGCAAGCAAACCCTAGCCGTTGAATACCGCTAGCTGAACAGCTCATCCAATAATGCTGCTAGCTACCCACCTGCTGAGTTTTCTGCGGTGGCGATTCTAATTCAAATTCACCTGCGTCTAAGCGTCTGAAATAATCTCTTGCCGCCTCGTGTACTTTAGGCGCCAAAATTAATGCAGAGACCATAGTGGGAATCGCCATGGTTGCATAAACCCCATCAAACAGATTGATAACCGCGTCCATGGACGCTACGGCGCCGATAGTAATCATGCCCATATAAGCCCAGGTGTAGTATTTTTGGCGGCGGGTGCCGAACAAAAACCCCATGCATTTACTGCCATAATACCAATAGGTCAGAACCGTGGTAATGCTCATGGCGAATACCATAATCAATATGAAGTAAGAACCCACCCCGGGGAATACCTGTTCATAGGCTTGGGACGTCATAGTGACTCCCACCGCATCACCTTGCCAGGCGCCAGTTACCAATAGGGCTAGTGCCGTACAGGTGCAGACGATTAAGGTGTCCACCACCGGCCCTACCATTGCCACTAAGCCTTCCCGCGTTGGCTCGTTAGTCTTAGCCGCGCCATGGGCCAAAGACTCTGTCCCGATACCTGCTTCATTAGAGAACACCCCCCGCTGCACGCCGATCAAAATGACCGCGCCGAGCACACCCCCAGAAACGGCGTTGCCGGTGAACGCATCACTGAAGATTAACGCAAACATCGAAGGCACAGCAGCGGCATTGCTCAGCAGCAAATACCCGGTAATTAGAAAATAGAACACAACCATGAATGGCACTATTTTGCCGGCCACATTTGCGATACGCGATATTTTGCCTGCGATCACCGAGTAAACCACGCAGGCTAACACTAGGCCCATCACAAGATCGAAACCAAAGTGGTTATCAGCGGTGGCCAAACCTGTAGGCAGGGCCACTAGATCTCTTAGCAGTTGAACCAATTGGTTTACTTGAAACAGCGGCGAGGTGCCCAACAAACCGGCAACAGCAAACATCCCGGCCAAAGGCAGCCATTTGCGCCCCAAACCCTCACGAATAACATACATAGGGCCGCCCTGAAGATCGCCGTTATCATCACGACCACGGTACATCACGGCCAACGACGCGGTGTAAAATTTTGTCGATGTGCCAACAATCGCCGTAACCCACATCCAAAAAATTGCCCCGGGCCCACCGATGGTGATGGCCACAGCAACCCCTGTGATATTGCCTAGCCCAATTGTCCCAGACAGAGCTGTCGCCAAGGCTTTGTAGTGGGAAATATCGCCCGCGCTATCGCTTGCAGACTGATACTTACCCCTGAGAAGCGCCAAGCTGTGCCCAAAATAGCGGTATTGCAGCAGCCGAGAATGCACCATGAAAAACAGCCCACCTCCGACTAATAAAACGACTAATGGCGTCCCCCACATGAAGCCAGAAAAGGCTGCAAGTGCATTCTCAATTTGTTCCAAGTGGATCTCCCAAAAGGCAAAAGATAAGCTGAAGCGTCATAGGCGCGCCATGGCAGCTAGCCCGCCTGTGAGTAACTATTTGGCAGCAGCAGCGGCGTCGGCCTCTTCCCGGCGAGCACCGGCGAGTATGGCTGGCATAGCGTAGTTACCTTCGTGACAGGCGTATTCATAGAGACCGTCGGCGGTATACATAGGCAGTTCACCGGTCCAAGGCTGGGTGTAGAGTTCAGGATCGTCGATAGTGAAG
The DNA here is from genome assembly GCA_964352445.1 of uncultured Pseudohongiella sp. GTDB lineage: Bacteria > Pseudomonadota > Gammaproteobacteria > Pseudomonadales > Pseudohongiellaceae > UBA9145. Next base: position 78,599 of record CAYGSO010000011.1, read on the forward strand.
CCGTAATGCAGTTTGTTTTCATCGACTCGCGTAAAGCGTTCCGTGAGCAGCATATTTTCCGATGTTAATCGCTCCTTCGCCACCTGCCATTGGTGAAAGTCTTTAGTCTTCACCACCAACGTATCACCCTCGTAATAGCCTATGGAATCACCCAGCCATTGATCAAACGGCAGGTCTCTAAACTCATCGGAAATTTTAACCACCCGAACATTGTGAACCATCTCGGCCAGTATCATCACGTGGGTTGGCGACTGGACGATCTGCATATTGTTATTGTACAAACTGCTTAAAAAGGGCGCCGTTGAGGCGAAGCTCACCAGGCAGCGATCAGCCAAGGTTCGGCCTTCAGGGCCATCACTTTCACCTCTGCCCATAGGCAGTGTGTAGCGCTGAGAACGGCGAATCGCTTCACCCTCCTCGCGCCAAGGAATTTGGCCATCGCTGGGATCAACTACAATCGAGGTTCTAAACTTGCCGTTCATCATGGCCAAGCCTTCACCCGGGGTTATCCAAAAACCGTTATAACCTCCCACGTTTTCTGGCCCCGGTGCCTCTGCGCCGGTGGCCTCCAAGAAGGCGATGAAATCAGGCGTGGACACCATTTTCTCAAGCATTGTGGCTTCGTCAATTTCCAGCATGCCGGCATACACTTCAGGGCGCTCTAGGGAGGTGCGAGTTTCGTAGTTCCATACCCCTTGCACGTCAGGCACACCGAAGGAGGTTTTTGGCGCCACATAATCAGTTTGCGCCTGCGCCGCTAGCGGCAATGCAGCCGCCAGTGCGGATATGGCTAAGGCCAAAGACCAGGCGGTTGTTTTTGCTGGATTATAATTATTCATAGTTTATCCCAGTGTCACTTATTCCAATGATTTAAGTCAGCTTAATGCAGCTTACCGATTTAATGCAACCAACTCACAGAGGCTTGCAGCTCAACTAGCGAATATTGTCCGCAAACTTATACTCAACCGGCTCAAGGCCCGCCAAGTGCCGGACAAAATAGTCCCAGCGCTTTTTCATAAAATAACGTGAGTTACCAAAACCGTGGCCAGCGTTAGGAAAGACTACAAGATCAAAGTCTTTCTCTGCCTTAATCAAGGCATCAACCACCAACAGGGTATTGGACGGGTGTACGTTGGTGTCCATCATGCCATGGGCTAACAGCAGCTTGCCTTGCAGCTGATCAGCCAATAATTGATTGGCTTGGTTGTCATAATTGGTGCTCACCGAACCAGCGGCGGCGTCCTCACCACTGCCTTCAGGGTAGGTTTCAAGCAGGCCCTGCCACTTCTCGCCCCAATCGTCTTCGTAGTTGCGGTTATCATGATTGCCGGCGCCAGAAACTGCCACTTTGTAAAACTCTGGATAGCGCAAAATACCTGCGGTAGAGGCATAGCCGCCCCCTGAGTGACCCCAGATACCTACCCTATCTAAATCCATATAAGGGCGCTCTGCTGCCAGCTGGCGAATGGCTGCCATCTGATCCGGCAGGCCGTTGTCCCCCATATTGCCGTAATAGGCATCATGAAAAGACTTAGTGCGACCGGGAGTGCCCATGGCGTCCACTTCAACCACGATAAACCCAAGCTCAGCAATTGCCTGCTTGTCGCCGCGGGCGGAAACAAACGACCGAGTGCCAACACTGCCGGATTGGGGGCCGGGATACAAATAATTTAAAATCGGATAAGACTTAGCTGCATCAAAATTACTAGGCTTATAGACCAGACCATAGATATCTGTCAGCTGATCACGGGCTTTTACGATTACCGGCTCGGGTGGCACCCAACCAGATTCCAGTAAAAGAGTGAGGTCCGGCTCCTCTAGCGTCATGAGAATTTCACCAGAGTTATTTCTTAGCACCGTGGCACCTGGGTCTGTAGGAGTGGAGTAGTAATCCAGCATAAAGTTATGGGAGTTAGACACACTTAAGGCATGGTGAGCTTCTTCTTCGGTCAACTTAACTAGGCCGCTGCCATCTAAATTTACCTGATAAAGATAGTGAAAGTAGGGATCCGACTCATCAGGTATTGACGCCGTAAAAAGTATTTTCCCTGCCGCCTCATCAACATTCACCACGTCCAGTACGCGCCAGCTACCAGCAGTAATCTGGGTCTTCAGTTCACCGCTATTCAAATCGTGTAGATACAGATGCCCCCAGTTATCTTTTTCAGAAAACCAGATGAACTCATCTCTATCGTGAAGCACACGCCAATTGGCATCGCTCAGGCCAGATTCAAAATAGGTTGGCGAAGCTTCAGTGTACACATCCCTAACCTCGCCGCTATAAGGATCGGCTATTCTCAGGGTAGCGACTTTATGGTCCCTAGAAGACGACACAAACGCCAAAGTCTCGCTATCCAAACTCCACTGCACGTCCAAAAATTCACCGCCAACTCCGGCGATATGATCACTCGTAGTAGATCGATGGGCATCTATTGGCATATCCAAGACTACAAGTTTTGGCTGCTCATCTAGATGAATCACCACCCGCTCGATCATAAAAATAGTCTCGTCACCAGGTAACGGATATTTCCATACATCAATATCTACATGACCTACCTGGGTGTTATAAACTGCCAGTTCCTTCACCAGCCTGGCATCATGACGAAAGGTCGCGATCTTAGTTGAGTCCGGAGACCATTTCAGCACCGGCCCTTCATCTCTGATCCAACCGGCATTGTTAGTAGCGTAGCCATAGTCCTCAATGCCATCGAAGGTCAGCGCAGTAATACTATTGCTAGCAGTGTCGCGCACCATTAGATTGTGATTTTCAATGAATGCAGCCTTAGATCCATCTGGGGACAAGTATTCATTGGCAGGCGACTGTTCAAGTTCAAGCAAGCCATAATCAGGCAAGCTCAACGCAAACGACTTACCGTCAAACCGAAAATCAAACGAGCCATTTTCATCAGTCAGCTTAATGGCCGCAAGAGTCAGGTCATTTTCATCAAGCTCTTCATCTGAAAAAGGTGCCAGCAGGGCCGCAAGCCGCGCGCTGTCCACCAACTCCCTGCGACTTGCCGCCGGCGCGTCAACCAAAACATAGTCTGAGCCGTTGGCTGTAGTTCGCCGATAAACCAGTCGATCGTCATCCTGCCAGTACCTGGCCATGATACGGCCAACTAGCAATTCGTCGGTGTTCTGCCGCAGTAGCTTTTCAGCCCGCTCATAATCAGAGCCTGTAAGTTGGTTCATTGAAGTTTCAACTGTTGGGGGTTCAATAGGTGTCGCTGCTGGGGTGCACGCAACAATTGCAAGACAGGTCAACAAGGTTAAGCTGACCGAAAAAAAATGGCGCATACTGATAGCTCCGCAATCTCATTGGAAATGAAAGTTAATTGGCAACACTAGTTAGGGTATCAAGAATTAAGTTCGTGGACTCGACGATACGTTCATCCCGTGGCCGCAAATCCGGCACGAACTCTTTTCCGGTAAGGTGTTGCAACCCCTGAATGTAGCGAATCGCGATTTCGTGGGACTGAGTTTCAGTGAACTGCTGGTCGTGCTGCATCACCATGCCCCGGGCAAACTCTTTAGAAAAAGACACTGGCTTGCCCTCTCGAAGTTCTAACTTACCGTCGTCGCCAAGACGCCAAAACCGCGACGAATCCATGGTATACAGCTCGTCAGCCGCAACGATTTGTCCTAAGCGATTTACCCCATGCTCAGTTTTAGTGTCAACTAATACCATGCCACGCTGAGCAAGAAATTGAGTCACCATGCCGAAAGCGGTTAAAGAAGAATTTCGGATTTGAATATACTCTGCGGTGCTGCAAACGCCAGCGATCACCAAAGCTTGAGCGTCGGTAGTAATGTCCACGGCGTCTTTGGTTGACGGCGTATCCATGACATAAGGCAGCCTAGAATTCGGCTCTAGATCTGCAACCTTCATATCATGGCCAGCAAATGTCATCCGGTCTTGGCCTGCGTTTTTGGCCGCCAGCCAGTGCTGATACAGCGAGGTGGATGTAGAACTCACTGCATTGTAGGCGCGCAGCACGTTTTCCAGCATGATAAGCCGCAGGTTTTCCGCAGGTATCACTGTTGAAGTCGCAGCCAAGCCGGGCACGCTAAACTGCGAACTGCCCAAGACCTGCTTTAACAGCCCTCCCATGACGTCATGGTTGATCGCCAGCACTTGGTCTTTAAACGGGATAGACCCTCGATTAACATCATGGGTAGAGATGCGGTTATTGCGAAACATTAGACGCAGCGGTGCGCCTGTTTTGGTTACCAAAGCACCGCCAAACACGGAATCAGACACCTTGCCTTTAAGGACGGTACAGCCTTTTAGCCGCGGCAACTCGCCATCCTCAATTAACTGCAGGACAGATCGGCCTTGATTGACTGCGGCGCCATAATTTTCGACTAAATCACGGATTTCTTGATTGTTGAGCATGAAGGTTTTATCTCTGAAACACAGGCCAGCCCCTAAGAATAGTGGATAAGCTGACGCACTACAATTTTAACCACCGCGCAGGACACCACTCCTGCAGCCTAATCCGTAACCCGGTTATTCACCCGCGGCCAAACAACAAGGTACGCTGCTGCTCACTATCCCAACAACTTGTGATCCAACGCACATCAATAGCCTAGGAATTAGGGTTAGATGGGTGATATCTTGATAGTAATCTTGATAATAAAAGGCCGTAAACACCCCCAATCGTCGATAAATTAAACGATTGCGTCAGCAAGACCCTGAAAAGAGCCCAGACCCTACTCTCAAGAATTTGCAAGAATTGCCGATATATTCTCTCTGGCACCTTGTATCTGTGTCACGCCGTTTTATTAGATCCTTAATGCATTTGGAGGGATTGAACTTGAAAATTAAAAAATTGTTTAAGCGAAGGTTTCCCTATTCGCCTGTCGCTTTTTTGGGCAGAAAAACCACTGAAAAGATTTTAGGTGGGCATATCGCCAAACAAAAGAAGGCACCCAAAGCTGACGATAAGCAAGATGAACATGCACCTTGCCAAATTGACGGCGATACCGAAAACTGAACCCTGAGTTTAGCGGCTAAACTTTTAACGCAGTTTTATGGAAATCCGAGTAAAACCTTAGAGTGGACGTAACTACGCCTTAATCAAACTCTAGCACAGTGGTTACCACTGCCAATGTCTTGATGCCTCTTGTTGCCTTTCGTTAGAAACTTAGAGAAGACTGCCTTTTTGTCTAAACAACAGCATTGTGCTTCTGGCTTGTTAGCGCAAAACAAACGGTTTTGCCAAAGTCTATAAGCAAGCCATACCTAGTGCTTTTATCTCCTCTTCGACGATTTCTTGAATCAGTCTATTGCCGGCCTGGCTTCTGCGAGTAATGAAACATCACGGGATTATGTCTGCTGTACAGCAACTACTTCGAAATGTGACAGCTTGCCGTTTGGCATAGGCCAGTCGATTTCGCCACCAGTTTGCAGGCCGATCAGCGCGCTGCCTACGGGGGTCAATATAGATATTTGCTTTTTCTCCATATCCGCCTGTTGCGGATAGACTAGCGTGACGACTGTAATCTCGCCGCCTTCTTTGCGTTTAAAGGTGACGGTGGAGCCCATTGCGACCACATCTATTGGCAGCTTGGAGTCCTCAACCAATTTAGCGCTCAGAATTTCAGCCTCAAGCACCTCGGCAGCTTCAGAGTCACTTTTCTCGATTAAGTTTTGTAGTTTGGCAAAGTCGCTGTTTTTAATAATAATTTTTCTGTGGTTTTTTCTCATAATAAGATACTCATTTACCTTGTAGTGGCAGGGTAAACACTGTGTGAATTGGGTGGTTTGAATCTAGAGTCGAGGGCGATTGAAGGCTTAAAGATGCTTTAGGAGTTAAGGCTCAGAGGAGTAAGCTACTCTTGTACAGTATTGAAGTAAACTGAAATTAGGGAAATTCGTAACGGAGTAAATAACGAGAAATCGGTCATTAATCTCAGGATTTAGCACGAAAAGGGAGTCTTACAGTTACATGAAGGGTTTAAAATGGTGCCGCCACCAAGAGTCGAACTCGGGACCTGCTGATTACAAGTCAGCTGCTCTACCACGGCTGAGCTATAGCGGCACAATCAAGACACTTAAATCGGCAGTCTCAACGCCTT
>CAYGSO010000012.1:0-84659 GCA_964352445.1 uncultured Pseudohongiella sp.
CATCCCTTAGCCCGGGTGGCGAAATTGGTAGACGCAAGGGACTTAAAATCCCTCGCCTGAAAGGGCGTGCCGGTTCGATTCCGGCCCCGGGCACCATATAAATCAATGAGTTATCTTCAGAAAAATTTGAGATATCGCACTTGCTAATATCTATGTAGACGCAATGTAGACACTTGGGCTGCCTCAAAGTACGAAGGAAAAAGGCTCAAATAATTCGACACAGGCACAGTGCTATTAAAATCTCTCGGTGGCTTCACCGTGCCGGATCGCTTCCAGCCCTAGACGCTATCATTCCTCTAATTCTTGTCTATGTTCTGAACGGTTCACCGCTATCTTCTTCAATTATACTGAGAAGCTTAAGGCTCATTTTCTTTTGAATGGCGTCGACCCATATAATTTCTACCTCTACAGTATCACCAGCTGTAGGCTTAATTCGGTTGAATCCGGAGTTATGAATCAAACCAGATAATCCATCATTAAACTCAACAAATGCTCCAAATTGAACTACATTAGTAACCAAGACAACGTGCGACGACCCTCTTTTTAGGCGATTGTTCGCGCTAAACCAAGGATCTCGGAGATTCGCTTTAGAATATTGTGAAATCGCTTCTTTGGCATCAGTTAGGTCTAATATATCGGATGCATGATCCCCTTCTAGATATTCGCCATTTTCAGGTGAAATTCCTTTACGAACTTTTTCCAGCATCGTAAGTAATTCTTGAGAAATGTTCAGGACACTATTTCTATGTAATTGAGATCCTGGATCCGTAATTTGGTTTGAAATTCTCTCAGCCTGTTCACGATCTTCAAAAAACGTATCTTCCGCTACAGCAGCAAGGTAACTAACATTCCCGACCAATTCTAGATGAACATATCCCGAAGGGCCGATTTTCACTAAATCATCGTCAGCAACAGAATCTTCGCGAAAATGTTCCGCGATCAAGCATCTAGCTTTTAGCAGAATGTTAAGCTCTCTATCGAGAATTTCAGGACTTAACCCAAGGGGGACTAAAGATTGTTTAATTTGTTTAATTGAAAAGTAACCAGGAAGGCGAGAAGGCCCCACGTTTTTAGCGTTCTTTTTTAGCCAGCCCAGAACTAGATATCTAGAAAAATGCGATGGAAAGGTGTCCGACATTTCAGATGAAAATAGGTTTTTTATATACGACTCGTCACTATCGTAATACCTCCTATTCATTCTTAAGATCACAGTCGCTACCTGGCGAAAGGGTAGTGCGTAATTGCCCTCACTTTGTCGAATTTTAAATATCTGATCGTCTCCAATATAGCCGCTACAACAAAACTCCAGGAATATTTCCAGAGCCCTTCGGATATTTCGCCCAGCTAGTCCTACGATAAGCCTACGTGCAAATCGGTCGTGTTCGAATATGGATTTTATAATGGAAGCGAGGTAAAACGCTTGATCGGATTTTGGGTACTCAACAGAAAAACCATTAGGGAGAGAGAATTTCAGTTTGTTACTTCCATCAGAATCCATTTCCTTTAGTGCGAGCTGAACTCGCTTCATTAGAACGTGTTGGAATAAGGGAGGTTCTATCCTGAATACCATGTCTTTAAGCACTGTATCCAAAGGAGGCTCATTACTATGATTATCGAAAGTCTCGTCTCTCAACGGTAGAATAACTAAGCATCTAAATTCTTGTTGCATCCATTGGGCGGCTTCAAACATCAACAGCTGTTCATCTCGGGTTTTTTTATCGCAATTGTCTAAGACTATGATGCATAGTTTTCCCCTTTCCCCGCACGTGAATCGGATATGCACATTGGCAACAGTTTGCGAATCGGCTAATAGGCTTTCAATATGTTCCGCGAGTTTGAAGTTATATTGCTCAGAGTCTTTTTGGTAAAGCCTTCCCACACCTTTGTCGAATTGCGCTATTTCAACTCCCAAAAGTTTTCGAATTACTTCTAACTCATCAAAATCAAGATTAGGCAGAGAGAGTCGACATGCAGATACAATCTCATTTCGAAGCCAATTGTAAATTTCCTCCGCATTAACAGGCGCATTGTTCATATTCAGCCTGCACCAAACAAGGGATTCAGATAAGGCATCATCTATAGCGACTTCTTGCAAATAATCAACAAACGTTGTTTTACCTGAGCCGACACTTCCTACTATAAGTAAGACTTTGTGCTCGAGGGATTTTCGCGCCGAAAGTTTTGTTATAAGTTCTTTTGGTTTGGAAGTGTCTTCGATAACTTGAGCTTTGGTTGCGCTGATAGGTTGGGCTGCGCGAATGATTCGATCTATTGGTTCGATGTATCGCTCTCGTCTGCTTGATGGAACATAGGCGTTGTTGACTATGTTGACCCTGTCCTCTAAGTTTTGAGGGTTGAAAATATGAGCAATTGAAGCGGTGACTGTAGCCCCGAAAGAGTTTATAGAGACTTCTTCATTTTGGATTGAGAGCCCTCCAACCAATTTTCTAGGCTTGTATTTTCCTTCTGGCCTTTGTTTAGATGCTAAAACTTCTGCAATTTTTGAAATCTTGCGCCACGAGAATATTTCTACGAAGGCTGCTAAGTCGGGTGAATATACTCCCAGTGTGCTGCAAGCTACTTTGTTGGTAGGTTCTATATGATCAGCATTTCCGAATCATAGCTCGATTCCATTAGTTGCAATCACATATTTGGTTGGGTTTAACTTGTGTTCGAATAGTGCATTCAACTCGGCGGCATATAACCTAGCTTCCCGATAACCTTCCTGAACGGATTCGGTTGGTCTTTTTGCCTCTATTACGACTATCGGATAGCCCATTGTTACGATTAAGTAATCTGGATAGTAAAGCTTTATATCTTTACCCTTGCCTATAGGTAACCGTTTTACGTTTGTTTTTGTAAGAATCACTTCTGAAGGCAGGTTTGGCCCGTTAGGTAGAGATTGGGTAAGAAGAGGATATATGAATTTTTGCTCTACATCGCTTTCAGTGACTAAATTGTCTGTAGTCCACATTTTTACAACCTCTTCCTTCAGGTAAATATTTGCAGCGCCGGTCTTTAATGACAGGTGAGCCGTAATTTTATAAAACGCTAGTGTAGGATAGCTTCGTAATCTATACCAATATTGGGGTAATCATCCCTTTTTTAACTCACGGCTAAAGTAGAAGTTATGGGCTTTTAACCGTCAACTACTGCTAAGTTGTCTGCAAGGCTTGCTGAATTCCTGATTTCGATAACGCTAATCGACTAAATCAAACCGCGGACTGCCTTAGCGAAGTGGCTCAACTAAGGCGAGAACGTTAATAATTGTGTCTGCGAGCTGTAAAACATTTTTATGGGCGCGCTCGAAAAAACGTCCTTTAATAGCTATCTGCGATAGTAAGATTTGGGTACATTGGCGTGGGTTCGCCTATTACTTTAATTACCGTAGTATCTAACCCTCTGCCAATAAACTCTTTTCTCTCACTGCCATAGCCCGCCCGCCAAAAAACAAAACTAAAACTAAAATTACCAACCCCGGCAGGGCAAAACCCATCACACCGTTCCAACCAACTGTTGCTAGCAATACGCCGGCGCTCAAAGAGCCAACAGCCTGTAAGCCAAACACCGTAAAATCATTGATGGCCTGAACTTTAAAGCGTTCAGAACTGCGATAGCTCTGCGTGAGCAAGGTTGTACCGCCAAGGAACAGAAAGTTCCAGCCAATCCCGAGAAAAACCAACGCGCCCCAATAATGAATAAATTCAGGTTGGCCCCAGCCGATCACTATGCAGGTTGCCATTAGTACAAAGCCCGCTTGAATCACTCGTTGTACACCCAGCCATGTAATTAAAAGCCCGCTAAAAAATGAGGGGATATACATAGCGAGAATGTGGCTTTGTAAAACCCAGGTTGTGTCGTCCAGTGAGTGATGGTCTATCTCGTGCATGCTCAGCGGTGTGGCGGTCATCACAAGGCTCATTATGCTATAGGCCATTGCCGCCGCTGTGATGGCTAAAATAATTTTTGGCTGTTTGAACACCTGCCCCAGTGGTCTGGCTACCCCATCGGTGTGCTTGGCTACGACAAGTGTGTTGCGATAGAACAAAAGCAAAATGAGAAACGAGATCGATAGCATGGCGGCCATGCCGAGAAAAGAGCCCACATACAAAGGCAACTGCTCCAGGGCGCTAAAGCGCCTGCCGATTTCGGGGCCAACCACCGCCGCGAAAATACCGGCCAGCATTAATATAGAGAGGCAGCGGGGCACTTGATCGCTAGGGACCGATTCTGCCACGGCAAATCTAAACTGCTGCAGAAAGGCAACATAGTTACCAATTAGAAATGACGCTAAACAAAATAGCCCAAAAGACTCTTGATAGACTGCATAGGCGGCTAACAGAGCGGCAACGATGGCCAGCGCAGTGCCAGTGAGAAAGCCGGCTTTCCTGCCTACTTTTGACATCAATATGGATGCCGGTATGGCGGCACTGGCAACGCCCATTATTTGGATAGCGATGGGGAGGGTGGCAAGATCCATCGAAGGGGCTATCTTGGCGCCAACGATGCCACCCAGCAGCACTAAAATCGGCGTTGCGGTATGGCCAAAGCATTGGGCGAGGGTAAGAACTATGAGGGTTCTGTAGTTTGCAATATTCAACCCTGAAGTTCCTTATTGGCGCGGGCCGTTAGTTTGTGCCGCTAGCGGCTAAAAGCAGTCTGTGGAGGGTCACTATACAGCCATGAACGCTGATATCGAAACTGTTGCTAATCGTGGGTGCCGCAAACCCTATCGCCAAGCTAAGGCACCCGCATAATTTGGTTGCGCAGCCAGTAACGGTTATTTACTGTGAACGGCAGTGGGTTGGTGTCAAAAGGTTGATCCAGCACTGCTGGCACCTGCACATGAATATGCAGATGGGGCTCGTTGCTGTTACCTGAATTGCCAACCTTGCCTAATACATGCCCAACTGCAATGCTTTCTCCCGTGGCGACTAGCACGCTGCCAGGAATCATATGGGCCAGCAAAACCTCAACGCCTTGGCAGCTGATGACAACATGGTTGCCCGTCATAGACTCGCGGTTTACCTGTGGCACCGGATTATCCCCCACGCCGTCGACCACGCTTGAAACCACCCCAGCGCAAGGTGCAAGGATGTCAGCGCCGTAAATAAAATAGGCTGCTGGGTCTTGGGGTAAGAACCCAAAGCTGCGAAAGCCGAGAGCGTTAGTTTGCACCAAATCCAGTGCGTAAGACTGACCGCGCCATTGTTTAAACCTTGCAACGGTGGGGTCTAAAGTAGCGTAGTGGGCATTAATTACACCGCTGTTTCCTCCGCTTACGATCAAGTAGCTGCCAGCTGGCAAGGGTGTTTCTAGCTGCACGGTCTCATCAGGTGGCCACCTGCCGGCAATTGCAGTGAATAGCTGCGTGGCAAAGTAGGTGGCCAGCAGTGAAAAAAAACCTAGGCGAAACCAGCTGGCAATTTTCATTGGGAATATTGAGTCGAAAGCAGTTAGTTGAGTCAGTCTTCTCTTGGTTGCCACGGCTAAGAAGGCCATCAGCAAATAGGGCGTCCACCACGGCGGCACCAGCCACACACCGATGAACGAGAGAGTGAGCAAAACCACAAGCACGGCTAGCACTTCGCTACAAAAAGTTGCCAGGTTTTTGGAGCCAAACAGCCACACCCAGGCAATGAGCAAGAGGGGCGCGGTAATCTGCAGCAGTAACAGGGCTAACATGGAAACTTTATCCTCCTAAATGTTATCTACTTTAAGTATGCTGAGTGCGAGCAAGGCGAAAACCTAAAAACTCGCTGATGCCCCTGGGCTCGCTGTTATCAATCAAAATTTTGCTATTTGTTGCTGCGACACTTAGTAAGCCTAACACCGTAAATGGAAGCTCACCTCAATGCGCTATATTCAGTCCTACATTCATAATCATGAGATCGGTGTGCTGATAGAGCTCGAGACACCCTATCGATACGCTATGCAAACTGATGAGTTCGAGCAGCTGGCGCTGGACTTAGCTGTGCATATTGCCGCGGCCAATCCGCTGGGCATTCACAAAGAAGATACCCTGAATGTCATTCCACTGCGGTTTAAAGGCCAGGCGCCCAGCAATGACAATACGCCACTGCTTCTGCAGCAATTTGTTAAAGATCCAAGTGTGACTGTAGCGCAGAAAATTCACGCCGTGGCAGGGCAGCTCGAGGCCTCAATTGATGTGCTGCGTTTTGTCCGTTTTAGCGTCAGTGATAGGTAACACCCTAACCGAAAAAGCCGGCGCTAAACCTTTGGTTTGCGCCGGCTTTTAGTGGTAGGCCTTAACCGTTAATAGGTGATTTAAAGCCTTTAGGCTTTACTGTTAACACTGAGCAATCAACGTTGCGCAATATTTTCTCGGCGGTATTGCCGATAAAGAACCCTTCAATGCCGGTGCGAGCCAAAGTGCCCATGACAATCAGGTCGGCGTCTGATTTTTTGACATGCTCAGGGATAGACTTACCGGGTACACCTTTCAGTAAGTGAACTTTGTGTTTCACTTTGCTCAGGTCGAAGCTTTGCAGCAGCTCGTTCATATACAGATGATGCTTTTCTTTCACCTCTTTGACCATTTCATCAACCTGTTTAGAGGTAAGTGCCGCTCGATTGCTTCGCAGCAGCTCTTCGCCTTCGATATGCCAAGCGTGGACGATGTCTAGCTCGGCGTTTTCTTTCTCTGCCAGGGCGATGGCCATGTCCAAAATATCTTTATTGAGCGCCGCATGCGTCGGCACATCGGGATCGGGATCCACCGCGGCTACTATTTTAGAGTAGGTCTTTTTGCGTGAGGGCTTAACAATCCACACGGCGCTTGGGCATTTACGCATAAGGTGGAGATCAGTTTCACCAAACAGGCCGCCAAATAAACTGCTGCTTTTTTCTGCAGTTTTGATTACCAAGTCGTGCTTGCCTTTGATCACCTGCTTGATGATCACGATAAAGGGCGTACCGGTAAGCTGTTTGGTTTTGGCCTTTAGCGTTTCCAGCACCCCGGGCTCAAACTGCGCTTCCATTTGGTCTTTATGAATTTTCTCAAGGGTTTTTCGCAGCTGAGGCAATGAGCGAGACAGTTCTTTGCTGGCATCACAAAGCGTTAGCTTGGCAGAGTTATTCTGTGCCAAATGAGCAGCACGCTGCGCCGCTGACTTGGATGTAGAGCTAGGTTCGTTAACGAACAAGATGTTTTTAAACTGCTTCATGGAGTCCTTCCTTATTATGGTTAAGAAACGCTATATCTGTGATTGAATTGTATTGTCTCCAATCTATTCAACTCAAGACTGATACAGGTCAAGAGTTTTACCCAGATCAGCGCAATATAGACGATTTTAACGGCGGCTGCTGATCTAGATCATTTTTAGTCATGCCGTAGCAACAATTAAGTGTAACTAATTTTACCCATAGGCCGTCCTATTGATTAACCAGTTTAACCGCGTTTGCGATACAACAAAATACAATCCAAGGCCTCGACTATGAAACTGCATAAACTTTACCTTTTAGTTTTAATTCTAGCTACCAGTGCAAGCTATGCCGATAACTATAAACACATTAGTCAGTCGCTTTCAGCAGATGATTTTGAGCGCCTGAGGCTGGAACTAACTGTGGGCGAGTTAGATATCGAAGTGTGGGACGAGGACACTATCGAGCTCGATATTTAACTACGGGCCGAGCGCAGCTGGCTAACTTGGCGTCGTCGTGATCTCGACGCGATTGAGCTTGAAGTAGAAGAAAATGGCAAAGAGCTTTATGTCAGCATCACCCAGTCCAAGCTAGAGCAACATTGGAAGCTCAAGGTGCCAGCAACTCTGGCCATGGAAATTGAAATGGGCGTCGGTGAGGTTACTATTAAGGCCCTGCACAACTCCTTGGCGCTAGAGCTTGGGGTAGGCTCTATCGCTATTGACACTGATGAGGCAGATTTCAGAAAAATTGAAGCATCGGTGGGGGTGGGGGATGCTACGCTCAGAGGCTTCGGCAGCAATGCCGACAGCGAGCGCAGTTTTGTGAGCGCCAGCGCCAATTACGAAGGCGATGGCGAACACCATATTGCTATCGAGCTGGGTGTCGGCGAGGTGTCAATAAGGCGCTGAGCTATAGCACCGCTAAGCATGGCAGCATGGGTCTTAACTCAACTGGCTGTGGCTCTTGCTATAGCAGTCGCCGTAACAGTCACCGTAACTACAAAAAGTTATTTGGCCAAATCATGCTGCGCCACATATGGGCCACGGGGCTGCCATCAAAACCAAGGCCCTCTTTCGGCTGACGAAAGTGGCGACCAATAATGTCGGTGAAGTCATCTATATCGACGACAACGCCTTCTTCAAACGAATACAGATCGTTTAAGGTAATAAGGCGCGCGGTCATATACCAGCGGTGCTTTTTAGCTTCTTCATGGGCCGCAATAATATAGGGCTCGGGGCGATAGTCGGCGCCAAAAAATCGAATATAGGCCTCTGGGTATTCATAGCCTACGGCAGGGTCGGGAAAGAACCTAAGGGCCTGATGCTTTTCTATTGCCCAGCTAATTTCTGGGTCCACGTAGGGTGCCACCATCTGGGCGCACCAATAGCCATGGTCGGTTCTGATCAAATTGCTGACACAAATGTCATGCAGCAAACAGGCCAGCACGACTTTTTCATCCATGCCGTTTTTCTGCGCCAGGCGTGCACTTTGCAGCACATGGTTAGCAGGGGCGAAGCGCAGCTTAAAAAAGTCAATTAAGGTAGGTTTAGCAGGCATCTGCGGCAAGCGTGGATCATAGTGCTGATACCAGGGCCTGTTATCACCCGCGATTGGGCTTGGTGTGGGCTCAATTGTGCAAAAAACCGGCAGGGCAATTTGCTTGTCCAGCTCAACACTCATGGCATCTTCAAGGGCATCGGCTTTTTGTGACAAGGTGGCACTACCGGCGATAGTTGCCACCGTCGCGGCGCTCATATTATTAAGAAAGGATCGTCTATCCATGGGGTATACCTCCCGAATTATTATTGTTGGGATGTATCCGCGGTGTACTGTGCAAGAAGCCATTGGGCATTTCTACTGCAAGAAGCACTGAGAAACTGCCACCGAGACCGGTTATGTGTATCACAATGGTGCAATATTAGCCATGGCTCACTCTAATCCTAAAGGGAAAATGCTTGGCGTTTGCGCCGCGAGCTTATTTACATATACTCCCTCAGCGTTAGGAATAAAGTCTTGTTAGGACTATTGCCCAGACCCAACCACAAGACCCCAAGCTGGAGTTATGCATGTATGAAGTAAGCTGGATGTCAGTAATACCGCCGCTACTGGCAATCGTTCTAGCGATTGTGACCCGCCAGGTCATTATCTCCCTGAGCATTGGCATCTGGATTGGCTTCTGTATTTTAGAGTCGGTTAACCCCTTAAGCGGCCTCGCCATGGCCTTGGACGGTGTTATCAATGTGTTTAGTGACCCAGGTGACACACGGGTATTAGTGTTTACACTGATTATCGGTGGTCTAATTGCCACGATAGAGAAAGCCGGCGGTGTAAAGGGCTTTATCCGCCTGCTGGAAAGCCGGCAATGGGTGAACAATAGCCGCCGAGCCCAATGGCTGGCTTATCTAACTGGGGTTGTGGTGTTTATCGAGTCAAACATCACTCTGTTAGTCGCTGGCTCAATCTCCAGGCCACTGTTTGACCGCTACAAGATATCCCGGGAAAAGCTCGCCTATATCATCGACTCCACCTCAGCCCCTATTTGTATCTTAATTCCTCTAAACGCGTGGGGGGCAGTGGTAATTGCGCTGCTGGCCTCCGCCGGGATTGCCCAGCCTATTGATGTGTTTGTGGCGTCAATTGCGATGAATTTTTACCCCATCGCCGCCCTAATCGTGGCTGCAATCGTGATTTGGAAAGATATCGACATTGGCCCCATGAAGGCAGCCCAAAAGCGCACTGCCGAGGGCGAGATGCTGTGGCCTAACGCCACACCCATGGTAGACCCATCCATTCTCTCGGCCCTGTCCGGCAACGAGGTTAGCGACGAGTCAGACAAAGCTAGATTCATGATAATGCCCATCGCGGTCATGGTCATAGCGATGCCGGCTGGCCTATACATCACAGGCGACGGCAGTCTTAGCGAGGGCTCTGGTTCAACTTCGGTGCTATGGGCGGTGCTGGCAGCGCTTTTTACCGCTTGGGCCTTGGTGTTGCAGCAGGGCAAGGCCAAGATCGATGAGCTAATGCAGACGTTTCTCAAAGGAGCAGGGGGCTTGCTCCCGGTTTCGATGATCTTGCTGTTTGCTCTGGCCCTTGGGGATGTGGCCAATCTGTTAGGAACTGGGGTCTATGTGGCCCAGCTGGCCCAAGAGACTATCCCAACGTTTTTACTGTTGCCGCTGCTGTTCATCATCTCTAGTTTCATAGCATTTTCTATCGGCTCGAGCTGGGGCACCTTTGCCATAATGATCCCACTTGCTATGCAAATTGCCACCGCGCTGGATGTCTCGGCCGCTATGTTTCTGGCCGCCGTGCTCAGTGGCTCTGTGTTCGGCGATCATGCGTCACCGATCAGCGACACCACGGTTGTGTCCTCAATGGCCTCAGCCACAGATCACATCGACCATGTGCGCACGCAGCTGCCTTATGCATTGATTAGCGCAGGCATAGCGACAATAGGCTTTTTTATCTTGGGTTTGGTGGCGATGTAGGCGGGTTCTAACGGGAAATGCTTCTAATCTCAGTTATAGGAAGCTTCTCTATATCTCTGAATTTACTATTAATTAAGTCTTCCTCACATAGCAAATTATCGAGGCTGGCATAGCTGTCGGTGACAAACACAGATTCATTGTTATTGGTGGTGCGGTTAATACCAAAATTGATCTTTTTACGGCTCTCGGCAGGGATCTGGTTGAGCATCGACTTGGTCGCCCAGATTGACCCGTTGCGCGCAAAATCACTGACTCTGGAGGCGTGATTGATGGTCTGGCCAAGCACAGTGAACTCTACGTGCCCCCCAGCGTGGAAGGAGCCAAACCATTCTTGGCCCTCATTAATGCCGATGTTGAGCAGAATCTCACTGAACCAGCCTTTGCGAGCCTGCCATTTTAAGGTGATAGCCCGCATCATCTCTTTTAGCTCGAGAGAGCATTCTATGGCATTGAGCTTGTAATCGCAGTCTGGCTGAGGAAAGAAGTAATACACCATTCCATCACCCACATGTTTGCCGTAAGTTCCGTAAAACTTGCGAAAAATAGGCTCACTTTGCTGCCATATGTCGTTTATTAGCTCAAAATACTCCTCAGCAGGCAGCTCGGAGCAAATCCGCACGGAGTTCTGCACATCCGCCACCATCACGGCGACGTTGGTCAGGTGAGGTTTACGACTTCTAAGCAGCTCGTTGATGACATAATTACGCTTGCTTAGAAATTCAAGTAAGAAATCATCTTCCAGCGCTACAGGCAAGTAACTAAAGAGAATTCCCTCTCTATAGAAGCAGACATACAGATCGCAGTACAGCAGCTGTTCGCCCAGCCCTGGTAGAATGACCGGGTAGTGGAGCATAGGCGCTTTATCTGCTGGCTCCACCTCGTCATACAGCTGTTTCATGATATTTAGGTTAGCGGCGCTCAAAGACGAATAGATCTTGATCAAGGCCTGCTGGCTAAGCCGCTTTTTGCTGGCTGCAATATGGGGTTTCACGAGGTCTTTAAGGTTTTCATCGCTAGGCGTTATCTGCGCTGAAAATAGCAGTGTGAAAAGGTTGCGAGACTCTAAGTTCGCCGGTATCGACTCGTCGGCCTTAAAAAAGGATTCCGCCGCACTGTCGTTCCACCAGATAAGCTCAAAGTTGTTGTTTACCATATACGCTGGGCCGGGCAGGCTATCGATCGAGCTATCGACCGCAAGCTTACCTATGGGTGATTGACCACTAACTCCCGTGGCAGCCTGCAGGACATCCCGAGGCTTAGTGGCGGGCTTGCCGAGCTTTTCCGCTATTTGAGCCATGGTAAAGCCATCTTTCTTGAGGGTATGCACCTGCTGAATTGTCTCTAGAGCAGAGTCATCAAAATAACCTAAACGCGTGGCGCGACCGGCGTCATCGGGGGAGGTCTTTATCACTGGGTTGGGCAAAATACCCAAGGCCACATAGTTATTCAGCGTGGCGCGTGACATTCCGGTCATTTCTATCAATTGCTTACTGTTCAGCATTGGAGGTGCTCTTTGAATTTTCAGCAGTATAATTAGACTGTCCAATTAATGTCAACCCTCTAGCTAGACAGTCTAAGTCATAGGCAGTATTTACCCTGCTATTTAGACTGTATAAATCCCGTCTTAGGCCAGCAAATACGCGAGAGTTCTGGCTGTCTAAGCCTAAATTTGATACAAACACCGCTCTAATTAACTAGGGCATAGCTGTCATGAATTTCAAACGCATTAGCGTCGCCGAGGCACAGCAACTGCTGCAGGCTAATCCGGCCACCCAAGTCATCGACATTCGAGATGAAGCGTCTTTTGCCAGTGGGCATATAGAATCTGCGCAGCATGTTTACAACGGCAATGTGCAGGATTTTATCGCGGCCGCGGATCCCTCCCAGCCTTTGGTAGTGTGTTGCTATCACGGCAACAGCAGTCAAAGCGCAGCGGCATTTTTTGCCGAACAAGGGTTTGCTCAGTCTTACAGTTTAGATGGTGGCTTTGAGGCCTGGCAGGAAGCCTTGGGAGTTAGCGAAAAATTTTAGGCCTATGACTTGTCCGCGTCGGCAGCTTCGGCGTCAGCTTTTTCAAATATGCGCTTGGTGGTCATAAGCGCCACCATGTAAATCATATTTAACATTGCCCAAGCAAACAGCTCTAACGGCCAAAGCCCGTGTGCTGCCGGGTCAATGAGCTTACTGGCAATGATTATCGAAAACCAAATTGTCAGCACAGCAAAGGGAAACAAGGCACCCCAGCGCCAGCTGTTAGTCCAGTTGCGAAACGCCGCGATAGGCAGCGCCGCGCTGGCTAGCGCTGCCAGCAGAACGATTAGGGCAATCACCATATCCCAAAACCAAGCCGATTCAGGGTTTTCGCTCGCCCCAAGAGCCAGAGCTGGAAACACTGCGGAAATTACTACTATAGATGTTATTGAAAAACGCATAGCATCGGTTCGGTTTAAGTGGGTGGATGGGGTACGGATTACCGTCTAGCGGGAGATCCTGCCGCATTAAAGCAGAGCTTCCCCTGATAGCAAAGGACTTAAGAGGCTGCCTTAGCTATTTTTCAGTATACTCATGCCTCGCAATGCAGTTAACCCCAAATTAAAAATACGAATTACTTAGAGAATCAGACATGCCGAAGAAGAACGTCGCAGCGTATGAAAACTTAGTTGAGCTTAAATACCAACTCTACAATGGGCTATTTCTCACACTGCCACTGGACGCGGTGGAACAAACGGGTTTGTTTCTACCGCTATTAGAGCAGGCCTGCGCCAAAGGCTTAGACCAGGGGCTGAGCCCCACCAACATCATCGATAAGTTCTTTGAACAACATCGGCCTAACTTTAGTGAAAAAGATCAAATTCAATTTCTCTTTAAAATAATTCAATATGTAGAGCGACAAATAGTACTAATTGACGCCTTAGAAGATGCCGCCTTCAACAAAGTCCATCAAATCGACAAATCCGATGAGCTGCGCAAACTGTTTGATCGGGTTGCAGCGGATTCCCTCGATAGTGGTATTAAGGACGTGCTAAAAGATTTCGCTACCCGGGTGGTGTTAACTGCCCACCCCACGCAATTTTACCCGAGCTCAGTACTCGCTATTATCAGCGATTTACAGGACGCGATTAAAGACAACGACATTGCTGAAGCTCGCACCTTGCTCCAGCAGCTTGGCAATACACCGTTCTTTAATAAGCAGAAGCCAACCCCTAAAGATGAGGCGATTCGTCTAACTTGGTATTTAAGCAATATCTTTTACCCGACTATCGGCAAAATACTGGACAACCTCGCAAGCCGACTGGGGTCTCAAGAAGAGCTGAACCCCCAGCTGCTGAGCGTGGGCTTTTGGCCTGGCGGCGATCGCGACGGCAACCCGTTTGTCAAAGTTCAGACCACGCTGGATGTGGCAGCTATGTTGCGAAAGCATATTATTGAGTGCTACTACAACGATATCGCTAAAATTAAACGTCGCCTGAGCTACCTCGAGGTACAAGAACCATTAGATGCAATTCAAAAGCAGCTCTACAGAGAGCTCAGCGAAGAAGACTTTTATAGCTATACCGATCCCCAAGAGCTTATCGCTATTTTAGACGGCGTTGAGGCAGTGGTTGAAGAGCGTTACCAAGGCCTCTTCAATGAATTAGTTGTGTCACTCAAGCGCAAAATACTTGCCTTCGGTTTTCATTTTGCCAGCCTAGATTTAAGGCAAGACGGCAGGGTGCTCAACAACGTGCTGAAAGAAATAGAAACCGCTCATCCGCAGCTGTTTACAGCGGGTTGGCGGGACAAAGACGTCAACAGCCAAATTGATTTTTTAATGACCATAAAAGGCGTGGTTGTCGCCGACACCCTCGAGAGCGAAATTGCCATCGACACCCTGCAGTCTATCGCCGCGATAAAAGACATTCAGCGAACCAACGGCGAGCTTGGCTGTCACCGCTACATTATCAGCAACTGCTCGGGCGCATTCGACATGGCAGTTTTGCATGCCCTGTTCCGACTAGCAGGTTGGGGCGAGCAAGCAATCACAGTTGATCTAATCCCTCTGTTTGAAACAGTAAAAGACCTAGCCCGGGCTGGCGAGAATATGACCCAGCTGTACAGTTCTGATCACTACCGCGCTCATCTTGTTAAACGCGGTAACGACCAAACCGTGATGCTCGGTTTTTCTGACGGCACTAAAGACGGCGGTTATTTAATGGCCAACTGGGCCATCTATCAGGCGAAAGAAAATATTACAGCAGTCTCCAGAGATGCTGGTATCGAAGTGGCGTTCTTTGATGGCCGCGGCGGGCCGCCAGCGCGAGGCGGCGGCAACACCTACAAATTCTACGCCGCTTTAGGTAAAAAGATCGAAAGCAACGATATTCAGGTCACCATTCAGGGGCAAACCATAAGCTCCCAATACGGCACCACCACAGCGGCCAGACACAACCTGCACCAGCTTTTAGCCGCCGGGATCGAAAACAATTTGTATGACCGGCCAGAACGGGAACTCACCGATGGGCAGCGCGGGCTGATTCAGGCATTGGCTGACACCAGTCTGGAAAAGTACCTAGCCCTGAAGAACGACCCGCTGTTTCTGCCCTATCTGGAAGAGATGAGCCCCATGCATTACTACGGCCAATCTAACATTGCCAGCAGGCCCACCAAGCGTGGCGGAGACTCCCAGCTCAAGTTTGAAGACCTGAGAGCTATTCCTTTTGTTGGCGCATGGGGTCAGTTAAAACAGAATGTGCCAGGTTTTTACGGAGTAGGCACTGCAATTAAGAAAGCCGAAAAAGAAGGCAAGCTTGCCGATGTTAAAGCCCTCTACCGGGACTCTAAGTTTTTCCGAGCACTGCTAAACAACTCCATGCAGAGCATGATGAAAGCCAATTTTTCACTGACCGCTTACATGGCAGAGAACCCTGTGTACGGCGATTTTTGGAGGGGGCTGGAGAAAGAATTTAGGCTTAGCAAGGCGATGATATTAAAAGTGGCGGGGCAAGCCGTGCTGCTCGAGGACGACCCCAGTAGCAGGCAAAGTATTGGCCTGCGGCAACAGGTCGTGTTGCCGCTGTTAGTGGTTCAGCAATACGCGTTAATTAAAGCCGGTGATTTTGATGCCAGTGGCGACAATGAGTTTGAAGAGCTCTATGACAAGATGATCATTCGTAGCCTGTTTGGCAACATCAACGCCTCTAGAAACTCAGCCTAGAGGCGGGCAGACGCTAGGTTTTAAAACTTGGTGTCTTGCAGCCAGATGTCAGCGTAGCTAAACGCCTCTTCCAAGTCTTGATCGATGTACCGCTCGCTGCGCCCCAGCCGCTGCAGAGCGGTTTGCGCGCCAAACAAAGACCAAATGTTATGAGGGTGCTCACTCAAGTCTTGGCTGTATTGAGCCAGCGCGCGGTCGTAAGCGCCTAGCTCTAAATACACTGATCCCAGCCAATGGCGGGGCGAGAAAGGCAGTGGCTCTGGCTCGTCATAGTTGAGCTTGTCGTAAAACTCTGTTGCTCTTCTAAGAGCTGCGGCCGCGCCTTCAAGATCACCCTCGCTGCGCAGAATCTCGCCCTCCAATATGCCAGCCAATGTGCCGACGATGTCTTTGCCGTCATGAAAGCGAAATCTAGCGTTGGTGGTTTCGGTTAATTCCTTAAGTGCCACAACCGCAGCCTTTGCTGTGCTTGTGTCGCCCAGCTTTAGCGCTGAGTACGCCCTAGAAAAATCGAACATGCTTTTGTTGATCTCGCCAGCAGGCTCTTCAGTCAGGGCGGCCATTTCGTCAAAGCGACCGAAGCGAACTAAAGCCATCGCATGCATAGCTGAGTTATTGTTAAGTTTGGCCAGGTCTTTGGCGGCCTGAATAGCGGCGGCACTTTCACCCCCCATGCTGGCAGCGTAGTAAAGCATGGTTAGGTTATGGGTTGGATAAATAGCAAAGCCTTTACCAAACGCTGCTTTCTGGTCTGAATGCCAGGCTATGGTGTTAGCGCGTACCGCATCGTTCCACAGCCCCATCTCGTTCCAGGTGTGGCTAGGCATATGATTAATGTGGCTGGCCCCAGGAATTGCATTGCCCAAGTAATGGGCGCAAGGCGCCGCGATTTCCGGCTCGGTAGTAGACTCGGTAGCGTGGACCAACAAATGGCATGCGCCAGGGTGGCGGATGTCTTCTTCTAATACGGCCAGCAACACATTGTGCAGGCGAATCACATTAGGGTCTTCTAGAGAGCGGTAGCCTCGGCGCTCCTCTAACAAAAACAAGGATTCGGCATAGAGAGTGCGAATAGTGAGGTCATCAGCGTATTTTGTGGCGAGCTCAGCCATAGCATCACGGTAGGCTTCGTCTTGCGCGCGCCGTGTTGCTGGGTCGAAGTCTTCAATATAGCGCGCCTGCAGGCTCCGAATCATATCGGCTTCTTTCGCCGTCGCAGAACTGATATTAGCCACAGCTTGCTGCAGCGCGGCGTAGGCTAAGGGTGCTTGGGATGTGGTCATCGCGCCATTAAGATAGGAACCCCAACTCCAGGCTTCGCCCCAGTAACACAGTGCGCAGCTTGGGTCTGCTAAATGAGCCGCCTGAAATGAGCGCGCGGCGTCTTCTTTCGCAAACGCAAACATCAGCTGGAAACCTTGATCGAAGTACTGCTGCGCTAATTCGCTGTTTGATGAGATGGGATAATGAAAATCCCCCATCGCTTCCGGGAAAAGCGCCATGGGCTCAGCGAAGGCATCGGGATACTCGAGCTCTTGGGCCAGTAAGGGCCCTGTTAATGCACTAACCAGACCAACGCTGATGGCGCGCAGTAGTACTGTCTTAGTTTTATTCCCTAATCCTTTCATGGTGTTAGACCTTTAAGCTCAATTTACGGTTAAATATTTTTGCCAGAAACCTGTAAAATTCTGGCGCCCGGATTCAGCGCCGGCGTCAGATCTCTTGATTGGTTTCACTGCAAAACAAACTCCACTGACGCTCCTGGCCCTAACGGCAGGCCAAGAATAACCCACAGCATTGTTAGCAAGATGCCGCCTCCCAACAATCCCATAGAGTAGGGCAGCATAGTAGCCGCCAAACTGCCAAGGCCAAATTCTTTGTTCCAGCGCTGGCAAAAAACCAATATTAAGGGAAAGTAGGGCATTAGAGGGGTAATGATATTGGTAGCCCCGTCACCTACCCGGTAAGCGGCAGTGCTCATTTCAGGGCTAATGCCAATCAGCATCAGCATCGGGACTAACACAGGGGCTAGCAATGCCCATTTGGCGCTGGCTGAGCCAATGAACAGGTTGATAATGGCGCCAAAGACAATAATCAACGCCAGCAGAATTGAGTCCGGCAATGCAGCGCCTTCCAGAACGGCGGCGCCGTTAATCGCAAAAATTAGCCCTAGGTTTGACCAATTGAACATGGCGACAAAATGCGCGGCGGTGAATGCCAAAACTAAATAGTAGGATAAGTCGGCCATAGCGCCGCTCATCATCTTAACCACGTCGCGGTGATCTTTGATGCTGCCAGAGCCAGTGCCATAGGCCCAGCCTGCGGCTAAGAACAGGAGAAAGAAACCGGCAACAAGGGATTGGTAGAATGGATTCCATTGGCGCTCGGCTGGGGCAGCTTCATCAATTAGCGGCGTCCCTGGCCCTAGAGCAAGGAAGGTCCAAAGCAAAACAATGCCCAAAGCCGCAAACCCAGCACGCTTCATGCCGGTAATTTCGGCCGGGCTTAATTGCGTGCCGGGGTCTTTCATGACAGCGGCAGTACTGGCATCTAGGCCAGACATTTCGATAGGCTTAAGTTTAGGTTCGATCAGTCTGTCAGTTACAAACCAGATAACCGGCAAGAATACGAAAGTCATAGCAATGATAAACCAAGCATTGCCGGCAATATTGTCTTGCCAACTTGGATCTATTGTTACTGCAGCCTCGCGAGTGATGCCAAACAACAGGGCATCTAGCTGGCCCGGCAGTAAATTGGCCGAAAAGCCGCCAGAAACCCCTGCGAATGCCGCCGCTATGCCGGCAATAGGGTGGCGACCTGCAGCCGCAAAGATCACACCGGCTAAGGGTATCAAAACCACATAGGCAGCATCTGCAGCGAGGTTGCCAACCATGCCAATGAGGGCGACCGCAGGGGTAAGAAGCAGTTTAGGCGCTTTCGACACGGCTCCTGCCATGGCTGTACCAAAAAAGCCGGAACGCTCAGCAACACCTGCCCCAAGCATCACTACCAGTACATACCCCAACGGATGGAAGCCAGTGAAAGTCGCCGGCATTTCTACTAAAAGCCTGCGAATATTGTCCCCAGACAATAAGCTTTCTGCGCTGACCATGATGGCGTTACCGGCGCTATCTACCTGAGTTGGGTGAGGCGCACTCACGCCAAAGATTGCGGCAACTACGCTGATTGCGACTACGCCTAAAATACACCACAGGAAAATAAAAACCGGGTCAGGCAGTTTGTTGCCCGATTTTTCTATCCAGCCTAAAAAACCAGTCATTTCATGGTGCTTGTTTGTGGTCATATCAGTCATGGGCTATACACTTTAAGGTTATGTTTTTGAAGGGGTTAATGATAAGGGCTAAAATGCTAATTAAGACGCTAATTGGGCCGCCTGAAGAGGCGATAAAAAGCCCGCACATCGGCTAAATAGGATTGCGGCTGCTCTAGCGCTGCAAAGTGACCCCCGGTTGGCATCTCAGTCCAGTGCACAATGTCATAGGCAGCCTCGGCCCAGGCCTTAGGGGTGATATAAATCTCTGCAGGAAACACCGCGGCTCCGGTTGGCACATTAATATAGCCCATAGGCTTTTGTGGTCGAGTTTGCGAGTTTTCAAAATAGATGCGACTGGAGGATGTGATGGTTTGGGTAAACCAATAGATGGAGATGTTAGTCAAAATATCGTCTTTGCTTATATAGTCATCGAGATTGCCATCGGCACCTTGGGGCATGTCGCTCCAACCGTGAAATTTTTCCACGATCCACGCCGCAAGACCGGCTGGCGAATCATTTAAACCATAACCTAAACTTTGCGGCTTAGTTCCTTGTATTTGTTGATATCCTACTTCATTTTTCATGAACGCTATGCGGGCGTTGCGTTGCGTAGTTTCGGCTTCAGTAGCCTGCCCAGCAGTGCTGTCTTGAGGAGGCTGCGAGGCCAAGACAAAGTTGGTGTGTAGGCCGATGAGCCTTTGGGGGTAGTGGTTAGCGACGTGGCGGTTAATAATCGCGCCCCAGTCGCCGCCGGCAAGTCCGTAGCGCTCGTAGCCAAGCTGAGCCATAAGCTGTGCCACCACATGGGCCATTTGCTCTGGATTAAAGCCGCGGCGCTGGGGTATCCCAGAAAAGCCGAAACCGGGTAGGGAAGGCGCAATGACATGAAAGGCGTCTGACTGATTACCGCCATATTGCTCAGGTTCTGTTAGTGGTCTAACTATATGATTGAACTCGCTAATAGAGCCCGGCCACCCATGCAGCAGCAAAAGTGGGATAGCCTCGGGATTGCTCGAGCGCTGATGAATAAAATGCATATTTAAATCATCAACTTGCATAGTGTACTGGTCTAGTTGGTTTAACTTTTCTTCTTGATCCTTCCAATCAAACTCATTCTGCCAATAGTCAAGCAGCTCCTCCAAATAACGCTTATCTGTACCGTACTCCCATGAAGTGTCGGGCAGCTGGTCGGGCAACCGAGACTGACTCAGTCGCCGCTTTAGATCAGCTAGCTGCTGCTGGGTTATGGCAATGGTAAAAGGAGTTGCGTCACTGCTTGCACTGGCCAATCTATTCATAGTCCCCTGGCTTCCACGGTTGGCTGATATGCCACCAGCTGTTAAATGATCTGTAGCCAACTGCGCAGCAGGCAGGGCGCGGGATGCAAGAAAAGCTGCGGCCCCTAACCAAGTACTGCCGCTATGGTTCTGATTTGAATCAGGAATTATATTACCCTGCGCTAACGCGGCCTGAGCGACAGACCACATGACTAAACCACTAAAGATCTGCCTTGCAAGAAACAGACTACCCTGGGGTCGGCTTGCAAAATGCTTGGCGCTGAGTATGTTCATTGAACTGTCCAGTAATCGGCTTCAAAAGCCATAACATACACTGCAAAGCCCCTAAAAGTCAGTGCTATCCTTGATATTTCCGGCCACTCTAGTCATGCTTGAATTTCAAGCAACAGCGCCCATATTCAATGGCCTAGCCGCTCACGGTGACTGCCGCGCCCTGTGGTAACGAGAGGAGGCAGTGAGGGTCAGACTCTTTAACCCTCTGCACTTTGAATTAGACCTTAAGGAATTCAACATGTTATTTAATTTTACTGCTAAAAAACTTGAGCTGCCAACCCCTGAAACGGCAATCAAAGGCCGTGCTGAGCCAATCAAGTTCAATCCAATTCACTTTGTAAACGGCAACCCGTTTGCAGGTGAAGTGCCCGCACATCTGGAGAAGGCGGTATTTGGCTTAGGCTGTTTTTGGGGGGCAGAGAGACTGTTTTGGGAGCTGCCAGGGGTATTTAGTACGGCGGCTGGCTATAGCGGCGGCTATACGGTCAATCCGAGCTATGAAGAGGTGTGCAGTGGCAATACCGCGCATACCGAAGCTGTGCTGGTTTATTTTGACCCTAAGCAAATAAGCTATGCCCAGTTGCTCACTGCGTTTTGGGAGTCTCATGATCCAACCCAAGGCATGCGGCAGGGGAATGACCGTGGTACTCAATATCGCAGCGCAATCTACACTACGAATTCAGAGCAGGAAGCCGCTGTCGCTAAAAGCAGGGCGCTTTTTCAAACCGCGTTAAGTGAGCGAGCTTACTCTGAAATAACAACAGAAATCAGGCCACTAGAGGTTTTTTATTACGCAGAAGAATATCACCAACAGTATCTGGCCAAAAACCCAGCCGGTTACTGCGGCCTGGCCGGCACCGGTGCCTGTTTGCAGCCTTTAACCTAGGCTGTTAACCCTTGGTAGCGATGGCGAGAAGAATCTCGACATCGCCTGAGCTGGGTATATTCCATGGCTGATTTGCAGCTGCGGCCTGTGCTGCAACTTTAGTCCGCAAAAAACTCTCGTATCGCGTCCTCTTGCGCCATAGCATCGGCGTAGCCAAGATCACACAGGGCTCGGCAGAATCCCGGCTCAAACAGGATAAGGCTGAGCAGCGTGCCTGAAGAGCCTTCTTTGATGTATCTGGCCATGCGTTTAGGCAGCTCATCATAGTGCTCCATGGCGATCAGGTTTAACTCTCGGCTGGGAGATATCTCCAAAAGCTGCACATTTCTTCGCAGCAATTTATGGGCTTTTGCCTGTTTTTCTGGAACTAGGGCTACTACTTCATTGATATGCCTAAGAAATTCAAGATCGTTTTCCAAGGTGTCAACAAAGGCACTATTCATAATATGCCCCACAATTTGCAGCAAAGAGGGCTGGTCTAAAACTTCGTCATGGGCCGAGGTCTTGGTTTTATTGGCACTAACCCCTACCGCAAGGATCCGCTGCGCCCCTAAATTCAGTGCTGTACTGATTGGGGAAATTTGCCTCACCGCGCCGTCCCCATAGTATTCATCGCCTATAGCTACAGCTGGAAAAATCACCGGAATTGCTGTAGATGCCATCAAATGCTCAAGTTCTAGCTGAGCATGTAGGCCAATTTTATGAGCGCCGCTCCACTGCCTAATGCCCGTCATTGCCTCAAAGAATGAGACCGATTCGCCGGTAGCGTAGGACGAGGCCGTGACACTAATAGCATCAAGGTTACCTTGATTGATATTGCGCCGTATTCGCTCAAACCGGATCACTCGAGCCAATAGCTGCCGCAGCGGGTCATTGTTAAGCAGTGCAACCGCAGAGCCTGGCTTAGTGCCGTTGAACACGGACCACATAATACCCGTCGCGCTGGTAATCAGGTTGCCCGCATAGGGCGTGTAGACCTGATCTGAGCGGATATTCATCCAGATATGCTCTAACAGCCTAACTCCCGTTCGCAGACGCTGTGCTTGGGTCGCGATAGCGACCGCATTGAGGGCTCCAGCTGAGGTTCCGGCAATAATCTGAAAGGGGTTTTTAGAGCCTTTAGGTAGTATATTGGCTACGGCCCGTAATACGCCTACTTGGTAGGCTGCCCGAGAACCACCGCCTGACAGTATCAGTCCGGTTTTGGGGTTCGCCTGAGTTTGAAGGAAGGTCATGGGGGCTACTGCATACTAATAATAGTTTAATCTGCTTATAAACAATAAGTTAAGAAGCTTTATTAACTTATTTTAGGAATAAAAACTCTAATCAAGTAAGCTGTCAAAATTGGCTTTGAGCCTCAGTAGATTCGACAGCGAAGCTCACGCTACCACAGCTTCAAGGCTTTCGAGTCTAAGTCTACCCTATGGGTCGCTGTTTGCAGAACCCAGAGTTTATTGGAGGGGAAACAGGCCGGCAGCGGGGCGCTGATTAACTTCGAGGGTTTTAGTTTCGCTGGCGGTTGCTGAGCCAATGAAAGAGTAGGCGATGAAGCACAGCGGCAACAGTACTGCCAAGAACACCATTAGCCTGAATGAGCCAGCCGTATTGTCAGCGCGATTGGCAAAGTAATTAGGATTAGGGTTATCAAATGCGAAAGGGTTGTTTGAACTGGCACTATTAGGCTCTACATGGGCAGCGGGCGTGTGACTTGCACTGCCAGACAAATTATTAAGTCTTTGCGCTAAGAGCTTGTTTTCTCTTTCTAAAAGTTCATTGCGATTTAGCACGGACTCAAGCGTCGCGTGGGTTCGTATGATTAAATTTTGCGACTGCTCGGTCGCGTGTTGAAACTTAGAAACAGCGGCATTGAATTTGCCATTGTGGGCATTGGTCTCGGCCAAAGCTTTAGCGGCGTTTTTAAGTATTTGCTCATTGCTTTCCAGCTTACTTTGGGCCTGAGCAAACTGCTGGTCGCTGCGCTCTTGATGCGCTAGCGCATCTTTCAGCTTTTGTTCGGTTAATTGCAGCCGATTTTCGTACTTCTTCGCTGTGCCAATCGTAGATTCTAATTCTTGCCGCAGCTCTTCATGACGTGACTGAGTTAAGTCCAGTAATGTAATTTGCTGTTCGTTCAGCTTGTCCGACTTCTGCATCTGACTTTTAGTTTGCGAGTTAAGTACTTGTTGCGCTTGGCGTTCTTCAAATACTTCAAGTTTTAACTCGCGCAGCGAATCGCGCAGAGTTTCGCATTCGATCTTTGCTCTTTTAAAGTCACCAATTAAACTCTCTAACTCACCGGTTCTTGCCTGCGCTGAGTTATTGGTTTGATTCAAATTATCAAGTACTGTTTCAGCTTCTACCGCTAAGCTCTTGATTTCCAATAGTTTAGAATCAATCTCTTGAGCTTGATTCTGAGCTTGAGCGGCCTGTTGGGTAAATTGCTCCAGCTGGGAATTGGCCGCTAATTGCTGCGCTGTTGCCTGCTCTACCAATTCATCAAGGTGGGATATTAGGGTTTCAGACTGGGTATTATTGTCGGCCGATTGCTGATTTTGAACGGCTGCGGCTGCGGCTTGCTGGCTGAGTTCGGCATTAAGCTCTTCACTTAATTGCTTTATTTTTAACAGCTCACTAAAGGCAGTCTCTCGCTCTACCTCTGCAGACTGCAAATCAGCTTTTAGCCCGCTGAGCGCCGACAACAGCACCGCAGACTGAGTGTTATATGTCTCTGACTCTTTGTTGAGCTGGCGGGTTTCCACCAGCAGCTGCTTAATTCGCAGAAGCTTAGCGTTGAGCGGGGTCGCAGCACGCTTGATGGTATTTGTCTCAAGCTTCTCTTTTAACAATTCCACTTGCTGCCTCGCCGCTATATCATCAGTTTGACCTTCGGTTGAAGCCTCGTCGGCCGCGTTCTCTTGGGAATAGCCAGATGACGCCGTAAACACGATTTCGGTTTCATGGTAGGGTTCATCTAGCTCGTAAGATGAATTAGCAGACATCGCATGCTTCCTGTGGTCGCTGAATAGAAATTAACGGGGGTGTTGTTCTAATTACGGCCCCTTATATAGGTGTAGACTTAAACCAGCATTCGCGCCATTTTATTGACCCGCTTTTCCTAGCTTTTGGTCAATTTATTGATGGCCGAGTCCCGAACAGGCCAAAACCTAACGGATCCTGCTGCAGCAGACTACCTGCAGACAGTTCCAAATACGCTGTATCAAACTTTTTATATAGAGACTTTTAATATTTAATTCATAGCGTTACAAGGCTATGTCGCTGGAAGTGTTATGACCACCGAGACCCCTGCAAAACAACCATCAATTGACCGCCTGGTTATCGCTATATCCTCGCGGGCGCTGTTTGATCTGGCAGAAAGCCATAAAGTCTTCGAAGAAGAGGGGCTGGATGCCTACCGCAATTATCAAATCCAGCGCGAGAACGAACCTTTAGAGCCGGGCGATGCCTTTGCACTTGTCAAAAAGTTGTTGAATTTAAATGACTTGGTGGACAAATCTCCTGTTGAAGTTATCCTTCTGTCCCGCAACAGTGCTGACACAGGGTTGAGGATTTTTAACTCTATTGAACACTATGGCTTGGATATCACCCGCGCGGCGTTTTGCGGCGGCGACAGCCCATACCGCTACATTGCCGCGTTCAATAGCCATCTGTTTCTGTCCACCGACGGCCTCGATGTTCGTCAGGCCTTAGAATTGGGCGTCGCCGCAGCAACCATTCTTCCTTCGAGCAAATCCTTAACCCCCCAAGGGCAGCTTAAGATTGCCTTCGATGGCGATGCCGTATTGTTTTCTGACGAGTCAGAACAAATATTTAAAAACAAAGGCTTAGCCGCTTTCACTCAGAATGAACGTGATGCTGCCAATGAGCCTATGACCGGCGGGCCGTTTAAGCCAGTGCTAGCTGCGCTGCAGCAGATCCAAAAGGCTTTTCCGCGGGATAAGGTGCCACTGCGCACCTGTTTAGTCACCGCCAGAGCAGCGCCAGCCCATGAGAGGGTGGTTAAGACGCTGCGGGCCTGGGATATTCGAATAGACGAATCCCTATTTTTGGGCGGCATGGACAAGGGACAATTTCTTCGCGCGTTCGATGCGGATGTATTTTTTGATGATCAGGAAGGGCACTGCGAATCGGCGCGCAATCACGTGCCAACAGGCCATGTGCCCCACGGTGTTGCTAACAATAAAAAGCTATAAAAAACAGAAAGATGCTTCGTTAAACAAACTTATAACGCGAGGAGGTCTATGGTTTCAGCGCAGCGAATAGTAAGCCCCCAACGCAAGCAACACTAGCACCAGCAACTGCTGCAGCACCTTATCCGGCACCCGCGAGCTGACGCGAGTTCCTAAGTGGATTGCCGGTAGTGAGCCGAGCAAGAGGCTCACCAGCAATGCCAGGTCTACGTACCCCGCAACCAAATAGCCTAAGCCGGCGATAAGCGTTAACGGCACTGCGTGGGCAATGTCGGTTCCTATGATGTGGACTGACGGGGTCTTCGAGTAAATGGTTAAGAGTATCGCCGCACAGAAGGCACCCGCGCCAACCGAGCTTAAAGTCACACAGATTCCCAGCACGATGCCCATTACAAAGGTTATTCTGCCGCGGTAACGGTGCAGCAGATGCATAATGTGCTCGGGCTTATTCTCTATGGCATTCTTTCTAAGCTTTTCCTTAAATATCAATATTATGGATGTGACTATCAACATCACACCTAAACTTTTGGTCAGTAAGTTTTCAAAAGCTGGGGTAGTTTGTTCATTAAAATCCAAGAAAAAAACATGAATCATCAATGAGGTAGGCACGCTGCCCAATGCCAACAGGAAAACTATGCGCCACCGAACATGACCGCGCTTATGGTGCGAATAAGCGCCTCCGAGCTTGGTCAAAGCGGCGTAGAGTAAATCTGTGCCTATAGCCACCGGCGCTGGGTAACCAAATAGCAGCAGCAGGGGAGTCATCAAAGAACCGCCGCCCACGCCGGTAAGGCCAATCAGAAATCCGACGCCCGCGCCGGATAAAATATGCAGCAAGAATTCCATGTTGGTCTACATTAATAGATAGCAAGGCCACGAGTGTGAGCCTCAATAGGTTGAGCGCAACAATAGGGAAGTTTACCTATTCTTTAAAGGAATATTTAAGCATATTTATATAACCAAAAAGAATATACACTTTTGGCTATTGAATAGGCTTTGGAGGAATTATGAAACTGCAACAACTGCGATATATCTGGGAGGTCGCACACCACGATCTAAACGTTTCCCAAACCGCGCAGAGCCTTTACACCTCGCAGCCCGGGATTAGCAAACAAATTCGGTTGCTGGAAGATGAATTAGGGGTCGAAATTTTTTCTCGAAGCGGCAAACACTTAACAAGAATAACCCCAGCCGGTGAGTCGATTCTGCGCACGGCTGGGGAAATCATGCGCAAAGTTGAAAGCATCAAGTCTGTTGCCCAAGAGTTCTGCGATGAAAGCAAAGGGTCATTGGCTCTAGCCACTACTCATACTCAGTGTCGCTATGTGTTGCCCCATGTCATTTCCGCGTTCATCGAAAAGTTTCCAGACGTTGCCCTACATATGCATCAAGGCACGCCAATGCAAATCTCGGAGCTAGCCGCTGACGGCACGGCAGATTTTGCGATAGCAACAGAAGCGCTTGAACTGTTTAGCGACTTAATTATGATGCCTTGCTACAGCTGGAATCGCTCAATCGTGGTTCCAAAAGATCATCCTTTAGCTCAGGTTTCCAAGCTAACTATTGAAGAATTATCAAAATTACCAATTGTCACCTACACGTTTGGCTTCACCGGCAGGTCTAAGCTCGATGATGCGTTTAGCGTCCAAGGTTTGGTTCCACGGGTGGTTTTCACTGCAGCAGACGCCGATGTTATCAAGACTTATGTACGGTTGGGGCTAGGGGTGGGTATTGTCGCCTCAATGGCCTATGACGAAAAACTCGACAGCGATCTCGTCGCTATCGATGCGAGCCACTTATTTGAAGCCAGCGTTACCAAGATTGGCTTTAGAAGGGGCTCCTTCTTGCGTGGCTATATGTATGATTTTATTGAAATGTTTGCGCCACATTTAACCCAAGATCTGATTCAAGAAACTAGCTACCGACATTCCAAAGCTGAGTTAGATGACTTGTTCAAAGACATAGTCCTGCCTCAGGTTTAGTCTGCTTCATCGGTGCCGGGCCTCATATGGAGGCCGCATTCTTTGATTGTGGCTTCCTCCCACCACCAGCGACCTTCCCGCTCATGCTGGCCAGGGCCCACCGCCCGCGTGCAGGGTTCGCAGCCAATACTTATCATGCCGCGGTCGTGCAGCTCATTGTAAGGCAGCTCTAATAGGCGGATATAGGACCAAACCTCGGCTGAGGTCCAGTTTGCCAGCGGGTTTACCTTGATGAGCTGATGCTCTGGGGTAGAAAAATTTTGATCAATTTGAAACACCGGCACATCAGCGCGGGCTGGGCTTTGATCCTGGCGCTGGCCGGTAACCCAGCCATCAACAGTGGTTAGCTTTTGGCGCAGCGGCGCTACTTTGCGAATACCGCAACACTCTTCATGACCATCGCTATAAAAGCTGAATAAGCCTTTGGTTTTAATCAGGTTTGTAAGCTGCTTGGGATCTGGAAAGAGGGTCTCGATAGGGATGTCGTAGGTGGTTCTAACCTCTTCAATGAAGCGGTAAGTTTCAGGATGTAGGCGCCCCGTATCTAACGTCATTACATTAGGCTTAAGTCCGCTTTTAACGGCCATATCTATTAGCACGACATCTTCTGCACCGCTAAATGACAGCACTAGGTTTGGGATAAGCTCGCTCGCCGCTACCAAGATGTCTTTGGGTAAGGCTTTGAGAAAATCTGCATTGAGCCGACTAATTTGGTCTACGGTTAACATGAGCTAAAGGTGTCCTTAAGAGCTAGGTCGCATGGAGTGCGGGTAGTCGGATTCTGAGCTATTTGTCTTAAAGGGTAAAGCCGACAGCGCTTTAAAGCCTCGTGTCACTGCTACAACCAATGTTTCACGTGAAAAACTTCAATATTATTAATGACTTAGACAGTATAAAAGAACGCTCATACTAAATATCGGTTTTATTAGGGGGCTTATGGCTAGATATGGTGCTGTCTAAATAGAACACCAGCAAACTCTGTTCCGCGAGGCGGTGATCTGATACCGTTCACCTGTTATTTTTTTGAGGAAACCGCAGATTATGGAAATAGCCGCATTGGACTTAGAAGGAGTACTGGTTCCGGAGATTTGGATCGATTTTGCCGCCAAGACCGGCATTGACGAACTTAAAGCCACAACCAGAGATATCTCTGATTATGACGTGTTGATGCGTCAAAGGCTGTCCCTTTTAGCACAGCACAAGCTAGGCCTGCCTGATATTCAGGCGGTAATCGCGACTATGTCGCCGTTGGCGGGGGCTGCAGAATTTGTAGATTGGCTGCGGGAGCGGTTTCAAGTTGTTATTCTTTCAGACACCTTCTATGAATTCTCCCAACCACTGATGGCTCAACTGGGGTTTCCCACGCTGTTTTGCCACCGCTTGATCGCCGATGAAACTGGCAAGATCGTGGACTATAAACTTCGTCAGGTTGACCCTAAGCGGCAGTCGGTTAAGGCCTTTCATAGCCTCAACTTCAGGGTTATAGCCTCAGGCGACTCCTACAACGACACGACTATGCTGTCTGAAGCAGACGCCGGAATTCTGTTTCGGGCTCCGGCGAACGTCATTGAAGAATTCCCCCAGTACCCAGCTGTCACATCCTATGAAGACTTAAAGCGAGAATTTATAAAAGCCAGCAACAGAGACTTGAGCCTAGGCTAGTGGCTAGGGAGCAGAAAATAGAGGATAGAGCTTGCTAGCTGACGCGCCTCAGAGGCAGGTGATGGGACAACGCTTGATCCCTAATTCAAGTGGTCACGATGTCTTGGCCGAGGGTCAGAGAAAGCACATCTAAAAGGTTTTGGACCTTATGGAAGCACTCGGCGTACTCTTCCTGCTTGGTCGAGTCGGCAACAATACCGCCGCCAGCCCAGCACTCAATCTGATCAGACTCTTGTGAAGACGCGCCGGCGATCCAGCGCAAGGTTCTAATGGCGATGTTGGAATCCAGCCTGCCGGCGGCGTCCCAATAGAGCACCGAGCCGCAGTAGGGGCCTCGCTGGCTGACTTCCAGCTCCTGAATGATCTCCATTGCCCGTAGCTTAGGCGCGCCGGTAATTGAACCTCCAGGAAAACAAGCGTTTAGAGCATCCATCCCGTCCAGCCCTGGAGCCAGCTGCGCGCTAATAGTGGACACCAAGTGATGCACGTTACTGAAGGTTTTTAATGCAAACAGCTCGGCCACCTTGACGCTGCCAATGTTGCTCACCTGACCTAAGTCATTGCGCAGAAGGTCCACGATCATTAGGTTTTCCGCCCTGTCTTTCGCGCTGCTTAAAAGCGCCTGTTGCTGCGCTCTGTCAGCTTCGGAATCGCTGAGTCGTTGCCGGGTGCCTTTTATAGGTTTGGTCTCCAGCTTACCGTCTTGACACAGCAGAAAACGCTCTGGAGAAAGACACAGCAATGCCTCGCTACCTAAGTCAATGAAAGCATTATAGGGCCCCGGGCTGGTTTGCCTGAGCGTAAGGTAGGCTGACAAGGCTGAACCGGTGCAGGGCGCTGAAAATTTTTGGGTCAAATTGACCTGATAGACATCGCCACTGTGAATATAATTATCAATTGAATCAAATGCCTGCCCGTACTCGTTGAGACTCATCTGAGCTTCGAACGCGCGCCCTAAAGCAAACGTCGCTGGCACTTCTGCGGCTAAAGTATTTGGCGCCTTGTCCGCCAGTGCCAAGCTTAAGGTGTTCCAAGTCTCTGCCGGGCACAGTGGGTGTGCAACCAGCCAGCTGGATTGGGCCACGTGATCAACTACAATAGCCCAAAGATAGACGCCGATGTAGGCTGACACGATCTGCATATCGGCATGACCAACAAGTGTTGGGTAGCCAATAAAGCCAGCCAGCCCGCCGTTAAACGGCAATTTATTCGGATGCTCTGATTGCTCACCGAGGTTAAAGTACTTCTGGTGCAAGCATTTGATTTGGCGAGTTAATTCAGCAAGCGAGACAGAGCTGCTAATACCCTTTGCATGGCCGATCCCCACTTTTAGGGTTTCCACTGGGTCCGCGGTGTAAATACTAAAGCGGCCTTGGTCCGAAGCCGGTCTGCCACTTTCAAGCGCAACCGGGGCAGGCATAGCGGATACAAAGCGCAAATACCCTTGAGTATCATCGCTGAACGGAAGCGGCTTACGTAAATCGCACTGCATGGGTAACACTCAGTAAGTAACCAGACTGCCTTGATTTAACAATCTCAGCGTGTGATCCAGTGCTAGGGGGGTTTCAAGTAGCTTGGAAATTGATTGGTTAAGCAACGCCTGATCGCACACTGCCTGAGCAAACCAGCTTAGCTCGTTACCGAGCTGGGCGCATTCGCCGTCTACAAACAGCGCTGTAGTTTCGCCGCAGGGCAAGGGGCAGAAAGCAAACCGCGAGGAAGGGTTCATGACCAATGAGCAACCTTCCGCAAGTTCTTGGATTAAACTCTCAATAGTGTAGTCAATCTGAGGTGCAGCGACCAGGCTAGGGTACTTAGGCAGCGTGCTATTACAACCAAACCAGATACAGTAATTGCGTTTACTATCAATAAGTTTTGTCAGTTTGTTAAAGCTTGCTTCGACGTTGCCTAGGACTATCTCTCCGCGCTTAGCCGGCATTTGGGGCATGGGATCGGTGTATCTATCCTCAGGCAATGCGGTATCGATTAAGGTGTCGCTAAAGCCTTCAATCATTTCTGCCAAAGAGGGCGCACGGCATCCTACCGAGTAACAGAGGCTGCGGCCGTTCGAGACTCCCCAATGGGAATACTGGGGCGGGATGTAAAGCACATCGCCGGTGTACAAAGTGATCTCTTCAACTTCCTCAAATTGTTCGAGGATAGAAAGTCCAGCACGGTTTAAGGTGACATCAGCCGAGCTGCATTTCTTACCTATTTTCCAGGTTCGCTGGCCAAGCCCTTGAATTAAAAACACATCGTAGTAATCGTAATGGGGCCCAACCCCGGCACCGTGGGCGGCAAATGAAACCATCACGTCGTCGATTCGCCAGCTAGGTACGAAATCGAATAGCGCCATCAGCTGTTGGACTTCTTCAACCCAGTGATCAACCGCCTGCACGAGTAATGTCCAGCCGTCTTGGGGTAGGGATGTAAATCGTTCTTCGGTAAAAGGCCCTTGGGACATCTGCCAATGTTGGGGATCTACTCCTTCCACCAAACGGCTTTCAGTTCCCGGCTCCATGCTTAGCCCCGCCAACTCTTCGGGGCTTATTGGGTCACTAAAGTCTGGCAGCATCTGTTTGATCAATAGCGGCTTTTGCTGCCAATAGCTGCTTAGAAAATCTGCCTTATCGAAGCTGTTATTGAGCTGTCTCAAGATCAGATACTCTTAGCCTGAGCGACTGCATTTCCTATGTAAGTTCTTGGAGTTAGCGCCAGTAGCTGCTGTTTAACATCATTAGGCACGTCCAGATTCTCAACAAACTCTTTGAGCGCCGCCGCGGTAATTCCTTTGCCTCGGGTGAGTGCCTTGAGTTTTTCATAGGGCTCGGCAATACGGTAACGGCGCATCACTGTTTGAATAGGTTCTGCTAACACCTCCCAGCTCTGATCGATGTCAGCATCGATTACGGCGGCGTTGAGCTCTAACTTACTCAGCCCCTTGAGACTTGCCTCATAGGCAATCAGGCTGTAGGCCCATCCTGTGCCAATATTGCGAAGTACTGTTGAATCCGTAAGGTCTCGCTGCCAGCGGGAGATCGGTAGTTTGCCCGACATGTGGTTCATCACCGCATTGCCAAGCCCTAGGTTGCCTTCGGAGTTTTCAAAATCGATAGGGTTAACTTTATGGGGCATGGTGGAGGAACCAACTTCGCCGGCTATGGTTCGTTGCTTAAAATAGCCGAGGGAAATATAGCCCCATATGTCCTTGTCGAAATCTATCATGATGGTGTTAAAACGCACCAAAGCGTCAAACAATTCTGCAATAAAATCATGGGGTTCTATTTGTGTTGTGAAAGGGTTCCAAGACAAACCCAAGCTCTCGACAAAGTCTTTTGTCATTTTTGGCCAATCGAGCTCAGGGTAGGCTGCTAGATGCGCATTAAAATTACCGACGGCGCCGTTGATTTTGCCCAGTGCATGGCCAGTATCAAATAAGTTCAGTTGGCGCCGCAGTCGATGGACTACATTGGCAAACTCTTTGCCTACTGTAGTTGGCGACGCCGATTGACCGTGGGTGCGAGATAACATTGG
Source organism: uncultured Pseudohongiella sp. (assembly GCA_964352445.1). Taxonomy (GTDB): domain Bacteria; phylum Pseudomonadota; class Gammaproteobacteria; order Pseudomonadales; family Pseudohongiellaceae; genus UBA9145. The sequence continues at coordinate 32,970 of CAYGSO010000012.1, forward strand.
CTGCTGGGCATATTCGTGGGCCAGGGCAGTGAGCTTATCGACTAGCTTATTCATCACCGGCAGCATGACCTCGTCACGGCCGTCTTTAAGCATCAGGGCATAGGCTAGGTTATTTATGTCCTCAGAGGTGCAGGCGAAATGCACGAATTCCAGCTTATCTGCCAGCCCGGACTGTCCTTGCAGTTTCTCTTTAATGAAATACTCAACTGCCTTCACATCGTGATTAGTTGTGGCTTCAATAATTTTGACTTGCTGTGCATCGTCGAGAGAAAAATTAGTAACCAGGGCATTCAGTGCCTGCGAGTCAGCATCGGACAGGGCTTCAAGTTCAGGAATGCCGGGGGTGCTTGCTAACATCTGCAGCCATCTAACCTCAATTGCTACTCGGTATTTTATCAGCGCAAACTCACTGAAATAATCTGCAAGGGGAGCGCATTTGCTGCGATACCTGCCATCTAGTGGAGATATTGCAGTCAGCGCCATGAGTGGGTTGTTATCCATATAAAATACCTAAATTAAGTCCCTTAACTTTCTGATTAATAACAGGCTAATTCAATAGCCGTTTTCTGATACTCTCAGCAGCTTGCTGAATTCGGCCACGGTGAATCAACAGGCGCCAGCGTCTTCCGCCCACCTGATGCCACAATACAGCGGCCCGTATGCCTGCTAACAAAAGCGCACGGATTTGCTTCGCTATTGTTTCATTCTTTAAATGGTCAGATCTGCCCTGCACCTGAATCCGATAACTCAGAGTGCTGATTGTATCCTGATACAAACCGGCTAGCTGTTCGATAGTTTGATCTTGTTCAGCGCAGCTGTCTGACGCTTCATCACCGGTGCTAAAATGACGCAGCTGCAAGGGGGTTATTCTTACTAGCCCAGTTCTGATTTGTTGCTGCATTTCATCATCTTGCATTAACAAAGTGCGAAGCTGCAGTAAGCCCAGAGTGTAGCGGACAACGTCAGACTTCTGGTGGCTACGGTCGTTGCTAAACATTCCAGTGAGGGTTCTCAGGCCACGGGCCTGATCCACTACATTGGGAAAGACATCATCAAAACTAAGAGGCTCTAACACCAGCAAAGGGTTAATACTGGCGGCCAAATCAGCTTGGCTGCAGCTGCCTTTAGTGGCAAGCACATCCACCAGGGCGGCGCATTGGGCGACGGCGGCCAAGGCGATTATCTCTTGCTCCCACTTGCTGTACTTAGCGCTGGAATTGTTCAATAACGGCTCCACCCAAACATTGGGCACCTTGGTAAAATACAATGTACTGCCCCGGAGTAACGGCCCTTTGGGGAGTATCAAACCGCACTCTAAGCCCGCCGCTTGGAAGGCTTTCTAGACGGCATAATTGATCGGCTTGGCGATAGCGAATTTTGGCAGTGCAGTGATCCGGTACCTGTTGTGAGCTGCCAGCTATCCATGCCGGGGGAGATGCTATCAACTCGGACGACAATAAGTCTTTATTATCATTACCTTGGCCAACAATTAAGACATTACGTGTTAGATCTTTTTCAACCACATACCAAGCCGCTTCGGGGTATTTCTTATGACCGCCAATGCCTAAACCTTGGCGTTGGCCGTAGGTGTAGTACATCAGCCCAGCGTGCTTGCCAAGGTTATCGCCGGCAGTAGTTTCGATGACTCCGGGCTGGGCTGGCAAGTATTGTTCTAAAAAATCCTTAAATTTGCGCTCACCAATAAAGCAAATCCCGGTACTGTCTTTTTTATCCCGGGTAGCTAAATCGAGTTGCGCCGCGATTCGCCTCACTTCGGGTTTGGCTAGTGCCCCCACCGGAAACAAACTGCGCTCTAAACAGCTTTGAGGCACCTCACACAGGAAGTAACTTTGATCCTTGTTAGCATCAAGTCCTTTTAACAGCACAGTAGCGCCTTCGATGTTTGCAGTTTGCACATAGTGCCCGGTTGCAATGAAGTCGGCACCCAGCTCAGTGGCATAGTCCATAAAGGCCTTAAACTTAATCTCCCTATTGCATAGCACATCGGGATTAGGTGTGCGGCCAGCTTGGTATTCAGCCAAAAAATGCTCAAATACATTGTCCCAATACTCTGCCGCAAAGTTTGCCGTTAACAGCTCAATGCCCAAGGCATCACAAACTGCTTGGGCATCGGCGAGGTCTTCCTTGGCAGTGCAGTACTCGGATCCATCATCCTCGTCCCAGTTTTTCATAAACAGACCGGTTACCTGGTGGCCTTGGGCCAGCAGAAGATGTGCCGCGACGGATGAATCCACGCCACCGGACATGCCAACAATGACATTGGCAGTTTTTGCTTGGGCAACGGCCTCGGACTGTTTCATAGCATTAACAACATGTTAGTAATGACAGTGGATAAAGTGGTTTAGTCAGGTAATCGTTTACCGCGGTAAGCACCAACGGGCTGCGAAGGCGATTTTTGGCGGCTTTAATCTGATCTAGACTCAACCAAAGTACCTGCTGAATATCTGGGTCCAACTGTGCATTTAGCTGCTCTGTCACGGCTAGCGCAGAGAAGCAATGGCGCACGTAGGTAATGCCATTGGCTGGGGACGTGAAATGATAAATTCCAATAAAGCCATTAAGCTTTACCTCCCACCGAGTTTCCTCCAAGGTTTCCCTCAGCGCGGCCTGCAGCAGAGTTTCGCCTAACTCTAGATGACCAGCCGGCTGATTATAAACCTCAGCGCCTGCCGCTCGCTCTTCAACCATGAGAAATTTGCCGTCTTTTTCGACAACGGTCGCTACTGTAATGTGGGGGTAGTCTGACACTTGGAATCCAAAGGGGTGAATCCTAGCGTCTAACCACCTTCAGGATCAACGTTGTTGTACATAAGATCTGTTTGGCCAGGGGCAACCGGGCCTATAAATCTCTCTGCTGGCGCTACTCGCTGGACTAAGTAACTAAGCGCTTCAGATTACCGGGACAAACAGGGATAATACTCAGCATTCCGGCGCTAGTGAAACTAGCCGCGCTACACCGAAACCTGCAATGAGGATCACATGAGTCAACTCAGCCATATCGATGAATCCGGCAACGCCAAGATGGTTGATGTAGGCCAAAAGCAAAACACTGAACGTGAAGCTACCGCCTATGGCGAGGTGATAATGTCCGCTGAAACTTTTGCCCTCATCGCTAACAAAGGCCACAAGAAAGGCGATGTATTGGCTGTCGCCCGGATTGCTGGCATCCAAGCGGCAAAATCCTGCTCGAGCTTAATTCCTCTATGCCACCCTCTGATGCTCACCTCTATTGATGTAGATTTTGATTTAGAATCAACCAGTAATACGATAAAGCTCAAGTCTCGTTGCAAAGTCAACGGACAAACGGGGGTTGAGATGGAAGCCCTAACCGCGGTATCTGTTGCGGCGCTAACGATCTATGACATGTGTAAAGCGGTTGATAAAGGCATGATCATCAACGACATTAAGCTGCTAGAGAAATCCGGCGGGCGCAGCGGTCACTACATCAGGGAGTGATCGGAAAACTATGTTATCGATACATTATTTTGCAAGCACACGAGAGAAAGTGGGGATACCGACTGAGGCCATTGAATTTGAGGCGGCCGTTTCAACGGTTGCAGATCTCATCGCATTGCTTCGTTCACGTCACAGCGGTTTCAATCAGGCCGATGAAGCTGACCACAAGCTATTAGTCTCGGTCAATCAAGCAGTTGTCGCTAGAAGCCATAAACTGCATGACGGTGATGAGATTGCTTTTTTCCCGCCGATGACGGGAGGCTAACAGTGATCTCGGTTCAGACCAGCGATTTTGATTTAGCCCGAGAGTATGCAGACCTACGAGACCGAGCCGGCGACCCTGGCGCTGTTGTGACTTTTACTGGATTAGTTCGCGAGTTTTATCATGCCGAGCCGGGCGCTGAGCCGGCGGTGACAAGTCTGTTCTTAGAGCATTATCCGGGTATGACGGAGAAAGCCCTGCGAGACATCGCCGCGCGGGCCCAACAGCGCTGGCCACTGCTAGCTGTGCGCATTATCCACCGGGTCGGTGAATTACAGCCGAAGGACCAAATTGTGTTCGTTGGTGCTGCTAGCGCCCATCGCGGGGCAGCCTTTGACGCGGCGCAGTTCATGATGGATTACTTGAAAAGCGAAGCACCTTTTTGGAAGAAGCAAACATCTGCTGGCCAAGAAAGCTGGATTGATAGCAGGGCAAGCGATAGCAGCGCCCTTGAACGTTGGAAGAGCAAATAAATTCAGAGTGTTATGGGGCCAATCTGATGCTACACATTGAAGTCATTAGCAGCCGCTGGTACAACTCTTGACTCCCCTGGCAATAAATCTTTTAAGTTCCAAGCGCCAATTGCGCAGCGCACCAGCCTCAGCGTTGGGTTGCCCACGGCCGCCGTCATGCGCCTTATCTGGCGGTTTTTACCTTCCCTGATTTTGAGTTCCAACCACGTTGTTGGAATATTCTGGCGCTGCCTTATTGGCGGCGTGCGCTGCCACAGTTTAGGTTCGTCAATCACCTTAGCGCTCGCCGGCAAAGTTTTACCGTCTTTAAGGACCACGCCGCGCCTTAGTTCCAGCAACGCCTCGCTACCTACCTCACCTTCAACCTGCACCCAGTAGGTTTTTTCTTGTTTGTATTTAGGGTCTGCGATCTTCGCCTGTAGCTTGCCATCATCGGTGAGTACCAGCAGTCCCTCGGAGTCTTTGTCTAGGCGGCCTGCGGCGTAAAAGCCAGGGGTTTTTATGTAATGGGAGAGGGTGGCCTCGGGCACATCACCTGTAAATTGGGAAAGTACGCCGAATGGCTTATTGAACAGCAGCAGTTGTGACATGGCGGGATGGTCCAGTACTTCATCTGACTTGGGCACCGATAGGTGCGAGTGAAGCGAGTCTAACAGCACAATTTTGGCGCAGCCTACCATCGCGGCAATAAAAACTGCCGCGGTTTTTCAAACTGACCGCCTCACCGCATTAGCTTGCGACGGACGCAGCGCGCTCCATAATTGGTTCTGCTGCGACTTCTAAGACTTCGCCATCGGATTCTACTGCGTGAATATTCGCAGCATGCAGTCCTTTTGGGCCCTCGATAGTTTCGAAGGTCACTAACTGCCCAGCTTTTAAGGTTTTATACCCGTCCATGCCAATTGCGGAGTAATGTGCAAACAAATCATCTCCACCATCATCAGGTAATATAAAGCCAAATCCTTTGGCATTGTTGAACCATTTTACTTGCCCGGTACTCATAGGCTGACTCCGTACTTCTTATTATTTTTTGTAATTATTAGCGCAGGTTTATACCCGCTGATAACGAGTCTTACACTAATGATAATTGCTTGTCAAAACCACCGGCAGGATTTCGACGTTTAATGATGTGGAAGACGGCCTTGAACCCCAGAGATTCAGCCCCACATTACAGAAGCTGGGTAAAAAACTGCACTTTTTGGAGAAAACATAAAAGCCTTTTATTGCGGCTGGTTCTGAAGCAAAATAATCGAATACTTTGTTGGTAAATAAATCCCCCCTTAGACGTTCTTGTTATGAGTATGTATAAAAAACATCTACTAGAATTAGAGATGACGAAATACCCGGTTGGGCCTATTAATTCCGGTGATGATGATAATGAAGGCATTAACATCGGGTATGCCACGACGACTGAAAAACCAAAGCTGCAGCGGCCGCCACTGTATAAGGTTGTGCTCATAAACGACGACTACACGCCAATGGAGTTTGTGGTCGATGTACTGCGCTCATACTTCAATATGAATATAGAGAAGGCTACCCAAATCATGCTGAAAGTGCACACTGAGGGCAAAGGCGTCTGTGGCGTGTTCAGCAAAGACGTCGCCGAAACCAAAGCGGCCCAGGTAAACGACTACGCTAAAGAATGCGAACAGCCCCTATTGTGTTCGGTTGAAGTAGACAGATAATTCCATTGATCAGACTGTTATGATCAATCACAAGGAACACTATGTTAAGCAAAGATCTTGAAGCCACCCTGAATTACGCGTTTAAAGGTGCTCGCAAAAAACGTCATGAATTCATGACAGTAGAGCATTTATTGCTAGCCTTGCTTGATAATGAAGTCGCCTCCAGCGTGCTCATTGCCTGTGATTGTGACTTGTCTCGCTTGCGGGGCGAGCTGCTGGATTTTGTCGACGCCACTACGCCTTTAATCCCCGAGACAGAAAATGGCCGAGAAACTCAGCCTACCTTGGGATTTCAGAGAGTGCTGCAGCGCGCCGTATTCCATGTGCAGTCTTCGGGCAAGCGCGAAGTTACCGGAGCCAACGTGCTTGTCGCTATTTTTAGCGAACAAGAGAGCCAAGCCGTCTATTTCTTGAAACAGCAGGACATCGCTCGCATCGATGTGGTGAATTTTATCACCCATGGCATTTCGAAGATTCCAGGCCACGCCGGCGAAAACGAAACTCCCAGTGAGTCCCTTGATGAGGAAAGTGGCGGAGAGTCTTCTGCAAGCGCACTAGACAATTTTGCCACCAACTTGAACATCGAAGCTGAGCAGGGCCGCATCGACCCTTTGATTGGTCGAGAGGAAGAAGTTACCCGAGTGATTCAAGTGCTCTCGCGGCGGCGTAAAAACAACCCGCTGTTAGTAGGCGAGTCTGGGGTAGGCAAAACCGCAGTGGCTGAAGGCCTCGCCAAGCTTATCGTTGATAAGCAGGTGCCAGACGTTCTTGCAGACAGTGTCATCTATTCACTCGATCTTGGCGCACTGCTGGCGGGCACCAAATACCGGGGAGATTTCGAAAAGCGTTTTAAGGCACTGCTTAACGAGTTAAAGAAAAATCAGAACGCCGTGCTGTTTATTGATGAAATACATACCATTATTGGTGCTGGCGCTGCCTCAGGTGGGGTTATGGATGCGTCTAATTTACTCAAGCCAGTTTTAACCTCTGGCAATATGCGCTGCATTGGCTCCACTACTTACCAAGAATACCGCGGCATTTTTGAGAAAGATCGCGCACTGTCGCGGCGTTTCCAAAAAATTGACGTGGATGAGCCGGACATAGACTCCACATACAAAATCTTGAAAGGTTTAAAATCCCGTTTCGAAGAGCATCATGATCTTCGCTACAGCGACAAATCATTGCGGGCAGCATCAGAGTTGGCTGGACGCTATATCAATGATCGCTTTATGCCCGATAAAGCTATCGACGTTATCGACGAGGCGGGCGCGTTTCAGCGCTTACAGCCAGCCAGCAAGCGAAAGAAACTGATCCAGGCCAGCGACATGGAAAAAGTAGTTGCGGCGATTGCAAGAATTCCGCCAAAACACGTTTCCAGCTCCGATGTGGAATCTCTGCGCAATTTAGAACCCAACCTGAAGATGGTGGTTTTTGGCCAAGACAAAGCTATCGAGTCGTTGGCGACCGCTATAAAGCTCTCTAGAGCTGGGCTCAATGACAGTGAAAAGCCAATTGGCTCATTCCTTTTCTCAGGCCCAACTGGGGTCGGCAAAACTGAAGTTAGCCGGCAGCTAGCGAAGATCATGGGCATCGAACTGCTTAGGTTCGACATGTCCGAATACATGGAACGGCATACTGTCTCTCGACTAATTGGTGCACCGCCAGGCTATGTCGGGTTTGATCAAGGTGGGTTGTTGACCGAAGCTGTGGCCAAGAACCCGCACTGCGTGCTGCTTTTGGATGAGATTGAAAAAGCACACCCTGATGTCTTCAATCTGCTGCTTCAGGTTATGGACCATGGCACATTGACGGACAACAACGGCCGTAAAGCAGACTTTAGAAATGTAATCCTAATCATGACCACCAATGCGGGGGCAGAACAAATGTCCCGCTCATCGATTGGTTTTACCGTGCAGGATCACACTGCAGATGGCATGGAGATAATTAAAAAGGCGTTCACACCGGAATTCCGCAACCGATTGGATTCAATCATTCAGTTTGGCAACTTAACCATCGATACCATTCGCACAGTTGTGGATAAGTTCTTGGTTAACTTACAGGTGCAACTGGATGATAAAAATGTGCTTTTGCATGTTGATGAGCTAGCTGTGGATTGGTTTGTTAAGAACGGTTACAGCGAGTCCATGGGCGCTCGACCAATGGGCCGACTGATTCAAGAGAAGCTCAAACGCGCCTTGGCGGAAGATATTTTGTTTGGCGATTTGGCAGCGGACGGCGGCGAAGTTGATGTGACTGTTCGCAACGACGACATCGCCATTGACATTAAGGACAAAAAATCCCAGAACAAGAAAGAGTTGAGTGACGCGAAACCTTAAGCGGGGCTAACTAATCCATTGTGCAGACAATGGATTAGCGTGCTCGGTAAGTGATTCTGCCTTTGGTGAGATCGTAAGGGGTTAATTCAACCCGTACTTGGTCTCCGGTCAGAATACGGATATAGTTTTTGCGCATTTTTCCTGAAATATGAGCAGTTACGATATGTCCATTTTCAAGCTTTACACGAAACATGGTGTTGGGTAGGGTATCTACCACTTCACCTTCCATTTCTATCTGATCTTCTTTTGCCATTGATGGTCCTTAAGGTCTTTAATCGCGGGCGCATTGTGCCCGATTTTAGCCAGATAAGCAAAACGCTAAACGCTTATTTGGCCAACACCCACTGTCCGTCGACCAAGAGCTGCAGCGGGCGGTAGCTACTTTTGTATTCCATCTTTTGGCAGCCTTTAACCCAGTAGCCAAGAAACAGATATTCCAACTGCATTTTTTTCGCCAATTCCACTTGCCAAAGGATAGCGTAACTACCCAAAGACCTTTTTGCTTGGCTCGGCTCAAAAAACGTATAGACCGCCGACAGGCCTTGCTCTAGAACGTCGGTAACACTGACCGCCAATAACTGATCCTCGAGGTAGAATTTGAGAAACCGAGTATCCACTGTCTTGGTTTTGATAAAGGCTTCAAATTGCTCGGCCGATGCAGGATACATGTCGCCATCGTCGTGCCGGGAATCTATGTAGCGCTGATAGAGTGCAAACTCGGCGTCTCCGGCAAGGTCCGTACAGATCTCAACCTTTAAATCTTGATTATAATTCCATGTTTTACGGTGTCGCCGCCTTGCAGCGAACTGCATCACGGGAATCCGGCAAGACTGGCAAGCCGAGCAAGTTTCGCAATCTGGGCGATACAAATGTCCCCCAGAGCGGCGGTAGCCCAGCTCGCTGAGCTTACTATTAAGATTTTTATCGATAACTAAATCCGGATCTACAAAAACTGTCGACGCTGCCAGCCCCGATTTATAGCTACAAGGGTGGGGAGTGGTACGAAACAATCGTATTGAACTCAATGCTTTAGAATTATTTGTTGAACTCATTTACTCGCTTTGACCCATCCAGTTAAGTGGTAAATCTTCGTCAAATTGCCAACAGCCAGGGGCAGTTGGAGCACAGGCGTATTCGGCAATCAGCTTGCTGAACGCGTGCCGCGAAATTTCATAGGCGCCTAAGGAAAATAGATGCTCGCTACTTACTTGGCAGTCTATCAAATGAAACTGCCAGCGGTTTAGCTGTGCTGTTAAAAACGCGAACGCCACCTTCGACGCATTATCCCTGCGGCTGAACATCGACTCGCCGAAGAACACCTTGCCTTTAGCGACCCCGTAAAGCCCACCAACCAATTCACCGTCCAGCCATACTTCGACAGAATGGGCGGTGCCAACTTTGTGCAGGGCGCCATAGGCCCGCTTCATTGAGTCGGTTATCCAGGTGCCCGAAGAATAGCCCCGAGACTGGGAGCAAGCTTCAATTACTTCACTGAAACAAGTGTCTATTGTTACTGTAAACGGGTTTTTCCGCAGCAGCTTGCCCATGCTGCGTGAAACAGTGTGTTCACTCGGGTGCAGCACCATCCTGGGGTCTGGGCTCCACCACAGAATTGGCTGGTCTTCCTCAAACCAAGGAAAGATACCCTTTGAATAGGCTAACTCCAGCCAGGGCACGGTTAAATCACCACCGGCGGCTAACAGGCCGTTGGGCTCTTCAAGAGCCAAGCCAACATCAGGGAAGGACACAGGCTCAGGATCTAACCAGATAATCGGCATGAATTATTTATAGCCCACCCTAGGCATCTAAGAACTTCTCAGCATCCAAAGCAGCCATGCAGCCAAACCCAGCACTGGTGACTGCCTGACGGTAGATTTGATCGGCGATATCGCCCGCGGCGAATACACCGGGCACGCTGGTTCCTGTTGCATTACCATTAATGCCGGTGCTAACAACCACATAGCCATTTTTCATCTCGAGCTGGCCCTGAAAAATTTCAGAATTCGGAACATGACCGATAGCGATGAACACGCCATCTACCACAATTGAGACAGTCTCATCGGCATCTGTTTTCTTTAGATTTGCGCCGGTCACTCCCATTTCATCGCCAACAACTTCTGTAAGCGCATGATTCCAAAGGATAGTTACTTTACCTTCGTCAACTTTCTCAAACAGCTTCTTCTGTAATATTTTCTCGGCGCGCAGGGAATCCCGGCGATGGACTAAAGTGACGTGGGAGCAAATATTAGACAAATAAAGAGCTTCTTCTACCGCCGTGTTGCCGCCGCCGACCACCAGCACAGGCTTGTTGCGATAAAAGAAACCGTCACAGGTAGCACAGGCGCTCACGCCTTTACCCATGAATGCGGTTTCAGACTCCAGACCCAGATACTGGGCCGAAGCGCCGGTTGCAATTATTAAGGCATCACAGCTATAAGCTGCGCTATCTCCTTGTAATTTAAAAGGTCTATTGGACAGATCTACGGAGTTGATATGGTCAAAAATTATTTTTGTATCAAATTTCTCGGCATGATTTTTCATCCGCTCCATCAGGTCAGGTCCCTGTAGACCTTCGACGTCGCCTGGCCAATTATCAACATCGGTTGTGGTTGTGAGTTGGCCGCCCTGGATGAGGCCCGTAATTACGACCGGATCAAGATTGGCCCGAGCGGCGTAGACGGCAGCTGTATAGCCAGCAGGGCCAGATCCAAGAATTACGAGTTTGTGGTGTTGAACGTCTGTCATAGTTTTTCCTGAGTGTTGCATGTGCGTTGTGAAGTCGATCCCATCTATGTGAAGGCAAACTTCTTAATTAAAAGCCAAGGGTTAGTATTGTACCCAACTTTCTTCGAGTTATTGACCCAAAGACCTTAATTCATCGGGAGAATTGCACGATAACCTTTAATGAACGCAAGACTCTTAGCATGGCTACAGCCTCCTTGTGCTATCGGCGCTGGAATTGGATCATGATTTTCTGCTAACTATTGTAGAATTGATCATATAAACTATATGCAGGTAATTGAAAAAATTGAAAAATATGGCAGCAACAAAAACACCTAACGAAACTCAAGTCGAGAACATCGTGCAGCGATTAATGCGCGAAGGTTCACTGATCGTGTATTTTTTATTGGGCGTGTTCCTGTTAGTTGCGCTGCTAAGTTATTCCCCCCAAGACACGGCTTATACGACCACCGGCACTAATGCCGAAGTTGAGAACGCGGTAGGGGTCTACGGCGCATATTTGGCCGATATTTTGTTTCATTTGCTAGGCTACCTAGCCTTCGCGTTTCCTGGCTTTCTTGGCTACAAAATTATCGAGGCTCTGCGTGAAGAAGAAACCCAAGCCGAGTTCTCTTGGCCTTTGCTGGGCTTTAAAAGCCTCGGGTTTTGTTTGCTCATCATTGCCGCCTGCGGTCTGGCAATAATTCACATCGAAGTAGGCGAAGGCTCTCCCTACATGGCGGGCGGGGTTCTCGGCGCCCTTGTGGTAGATTTGTCCATACCAGCCTTTGCCAACCTCGGCAGCACATTACTTTTATTCGCTATCTTTCTGTTTGGCCTGACAATTACCGCAGAGATTTCCTGGATCAATACAGTCGATCGGCTTGGCGCTTGGACCCTAAGCACTCTGGCTTCAACTCAAGCAAAACTGAGCAAATGGATCGAGCAAAGAAAGCAGGCCGTGGCCACCAAAGAGCGTTTGGAAACTCGCAAGAAAGTTTTAGACGTTCACATCGCAAAAGAAAAGCAGCGGGTGCCACCGACGATTCAAACAGCGCCAGTAACACCACCGCCAAAAAGCGCCCGAGTAGAAAAAGAGCGGCAGGGTAAGCTGTTTGCGAGCACCTCTGCTCAAGAGCTGCCAGCAATAGGCCTGTTAGATGCTTGGCAACAGAGCAATGACACTGGCTTTTCAAAGGAATCCTTAGAAGCCATGTCCCGTTTACTTGAGCTTAAACTAAAGGATTTTGGTATTGAAATTGAGGTCACGGCAGTTAATCCGGGCCCAGTAATTACGCGCTTTGAAGTTCAGCCAGCACCCGGGGTCAAGGTCAGCAGGATTACCAATTTGGCCAAAGACTTAGCCCGCTCTCTGGCTATTGTCTCGGTGAGGGTAGTTGAAGTAATACCTGGCAAAACTGTCATAGGTATCGAAATTCCCAATGAAAAACGCGAAACCATTCAATTTAGCCAAGTGCTCAGCTCACCAGAATTTGACCACGCTATCTCGCCGCTAAGCATGGCCCTTGGCCACGATATTGTAGGCAAACCGGTGATCGTCGATCTGGCAAAAATGCCCCACCTGCTAGTGGCGGGCACCACCGGCTCTGGTAAGTCAGTGGGTATCAACGCCATGATTTTAAGCCTGTTGTTCAAGTCCACACCTGACGAAGTCAGAATGATCATGATTGACCCAAAGATGCTCGAGCTGTCTGTCTACGACGGTATCCCACATTTACTAACGCCGGTGATCACAGACATGAAGGACGCCGCTAACGGTCTGCGTTGGAGTGTGGCTGAGATGGAGCGGCGCTATAAGCTCATGTCAGCCCTGGGGGTTAGAAACTTAGCGGGCTTTAATAAGAAAGTTGAAGACGCCAAGAAAGCCGGCAATCCTATTATGGATCCTATTTGGAAGCCTGACCCCATGCTGTTGATTGAAGAACAGTCCGCGCCGGAGCTTGAAAGCCTGCCCAACATCGTCGTGATCGTTGATGAGTTAGCAGACATGATGATGGTAGTGGGCAAGAAGGTAGAGGAGCTGATTGCGCGGATTGCGCAAAAGGCTAGGGCAGCCGGAATCCACCTGATTCTGGCTACTCAGCGGCCATCTGTTGACGTGCTCACCGGCCTGATCAAGGCCAATGTGCCGACCCGCCTGTCGTTTATGGTGCAGTCAAAAGTAGATTCACGCACGATTCTTGGGGAAGGCGGCGCCGAGCAGCTGTTAGGCCATGGTGATATGTTGTTCTTACCCCCAGGCGGCGGTGTGCCCACTCGAGTCCACGGTGCTTTTGTAAGCGATGAAGAAGTTCACCGGGTTGTGGCAGACTGGAAAGAGCGGGGCTCACCGGTTTACATAGATTCCATCACAGCGGCAAATGAAGAGTCTGATTTTAGCGGTGGTAATTTCGACGGCTCCGGCGAGGGAGAAGAGGACGATGCCCTTTATGACGAGGCTGTGCAATTTGTCTGCGAGTCTAGAAAAGCATCAATTTCTGGAGTACAGCGCAAACTGCGAATAGGCTATAACCGTGCAGCAAGAATGATAGAATCCATGGAAGCTGCAGGGGTTGTCTCGGAAATGGGGAGCAATGGGTCAAGGGAAGTCTTGGCGCCACCGGCACCGCGGGACTAAACTGCTCGGCTTAAGGCTTACTCAATCACTCTTTAAATGGCTATATGAACAACACATTGAATGTAATTACCCTAGCATCGGCATGCTTTACGGCATTTAGCTCCCAGGCTGCGGCCACTGATTCTGTTCGACTAGAATCCTTACTTAGTCATGTGACCACCCTAACCGCCGATGTGACCCAACTTATTGTGGAGTCTAGTGGCGGGGTCCTCGAAGAAAGCTCGATCAAGATGAAATTGAAAAAGCCTGACGGCTTTTACTGGGAAACAACCGATCCCTTCCCCGAACTTATTGTCACTGACGGCATTAAACTGTGGAACTATCAACCGGATCTCGAGCAAGTGGTAGTCGAAGCCTGGCAATCCGATCAGTCCGAATTAGCGGCGCAGCTGCTTAGTGGCCGCACTGATTCACTCAATGCAGATTACACCATCAGCTTAGCGCAGATTGATGCAGGGGCTGAAAATTTTACTCTGACCCCGATCGCTTCTGACAGTGTCTATGCCAGCATCGTTATACAGTTTATTGAAACTCAGCTGGATGCCATTTACATCAACAGCAAAAACGGCGAGCAAACGGTTTGGCAATTCTTCGATGTAAAAACCAATGTGCCATTAAGCGATTCTGAATTTCACTTTGAACCGCCCGCTGGTATTGAAGTCATTGAAAACAACTACAGCCAATAGGCTGCAATAAGCCTTGATTTAGGCGTGGCGGCTAGCGAGACTCGCAATGAACTTTGCACCAACTTTAACCCTGTACCTTTCGATAGCAGCCGGCGGGGCAGTTGGCGCTATGAGCCGGTATTGGCTATCAACGACCATAGAAAGTGTAAATCAGACTGGTTTCCCCCTAGGCACGTTTATAGTGAACATCATCGGCTCATTTCTTATAGGTTTATGTTTTGCTGTGTTAATGGACAAGGTGCAGTTAATTGAGACTTGGCGGCCACTGCTGATGATCGGTTTTTTAGGCGCGATGACAACTTTTTCAACTTTCTCCCTCGACGCACTGTTGTTGTTCCAGCAAGGCCATTACAATATTGCCCTCATTTATATTGCCGGCAGCGTTGCGGTTTGTTTATTCGCTACTTTTTCGGGTATGCACTTAGCAAAATTAATAAGCTAAAACGTCTTCGTCTTACAATTCGCCAAGCCCAATCAGGAATACAAAATGCTAGACCCAAAACGGATTCGCACCGAGCCTCAGGCCATTGCTGCGCTGCTGAAAATAAAAAAGTTCGATTTAGACGTCGACAAACTGATTGCATTGGATGAGCAACGCCGGAGCCTGCAGCTAGAGACCGAGACGCTGCAAAACGAACGTAACTCTCGCTCTAAAAGCATTGGCAAAGCCAAGGCAGCGGGGGAGGACGTTAGCGAAATCTTAAGCTCTATGGAGTCTATCAAGTCTGATCTTGAGGTGAAAAAAGAGCAGTTAAATCAAGTTCAGAATGATTTCAATGCCTATGTATCGGGTGTGCCCAACCTGCCTGATGAGTCAGTTCCTGCTGGGTCGACTGAGTCTGATAACCTTGAGGTAGCTACTTGGGGCACGCCCAAGCAGTTTGATTTCGAGGTTCAAGACCACACCGAATTGGGTGAAGCCTTAGAGCAGGGGCTAGATTTTGCCAGCGCGGTAAAACTCACCGGCACTCGCTTTGTAGTCATGAAAGGCAACACGGCAAGGCTGCACCGCGCTCTCACTC
Organism: uncultured Pseudohongiella sp.; assembly: GCA_964352445.1. Taxonomy (GTDB): domain Bacteria; phylum Pseudomonadota; class Gammaproteobacteria; order Pseudomonadales; family Pseudohongiellaceae; genus UBA9145. The sequence goes on from CAYGSO010000012.1 coordinate 48,270, forward strand.
AGTTTATGCTAAACCTGCATACTGATAATCATGGCTACACCGAATTAAACGTTCCTTATATGGTTAACAAAGACTCTCTCTACGGTACCGGGCAATTGCCTAAATTCGAAGAGGATTTGTTTAAACTAAGCGGCGATCAAGACTATTACTTGATACCAACTGCAGAAGTGCCGGTTACTAACCTCGTGCGCGATGAGATAGTCGACGCCGCTGCAATGCCCCTGCGGTTTGCCTGCCACACACCTTGCTTTCGATCAGAGGCGGGTAGCTATGGCAAGGACACCAAAGGCATGATTCGACAGCATCAGTTTGAGAAAGTTGAATTAGTGCAGATCGTCAAGCCTTCCGAATCCAATGCGGCGCTGGAAGAATTGACTGGGCACGCTGAAGCTGTCTTGCAGGCCTTGGAATTACCCTACCGCAAAGTTCTGCTGTGCGGCGGCGACATGGGTTTTTCATCGGCTAAGACGTACGACCTTGAAGTTTGGATTCCTTCCCAAAACTGTTACCGAGAAATTTCATCCTGCAGCGCCTTTACTGATTTTCAAGCAAGACGGATGCAGGCGAGATGGCGCAACCCTGTGACGGGAAAGCCAGAACTTGTGCACACGGTTAACGGCTCTGGCCTGGCGGTTGGGCGAACCCTGGTAGCGGTATTCGAAAACTATCAGCAGGCCGATGGCCGCATAAAAATTCCTGAGGTATTGCGACCTTACATGAACGGGCTAGAGTTTCTCGTTTAATGGAACTGCTGCCGATCTTTATCAATATCCGAGGTCGACATTGCATCATTATTGGCGGCGGCGAAGTAGCCTATCGCAAGGCCGTTTTACTGGCCAGAGCAGGGGCCGCTTTGACCATTGTCAGTGAAGCCGTCTCAGACCAGCTTAGCGAGCTGTGCCTGAACAACAATTACACCCAAATAATCGCCTCCTTTGACGAATCACAGTTAAGCAATGCTGTCTTGGTAATCGCCGCTACCGATAGCCTGGCGGTGAATGAAAGAGTCAGCAACGCGGCCAAGCGCTTGAACATTCCTGTAAACGTAGTCGATCAGCCAAGCCTATGTAGTTTTATTGTGCCCTCTATTGTCGATAGAACTCCCATAGTTATTGCGATCTCCAGCTCAGGCTCTTCGCCGGTTTTAATTCGTAAAATTAAAGAATTGAATGAAACCTTAGTGCCGGCAAAAATAGGCGAGTTCGCTCGTTTGCTGCAGTCATTTAGAAAAAGCGTCAAAGCTAAAATTAAAAACTTTGATGCGAGGATTCGATTTTGGGAACAGCTTGTAGATAGTGAAATCGCCGAGCTTGTTTACGCAGGAAACGTAGAGCTTGCGAGACAGAAAATCGAAGAGCAATTGCTTACCGCCAAAAGCCAAGTCATGGCAGGGGAAGTGTATTTAGTCGGTGCCGGCCCGGGTGATCCAGACCTGCTTACCCTAAGAGCTCTGCGCCTAATGCATAAAGCCGACATCGTTTTGTATGACAGGCTAGTATCAGATGACATCCTGCAGAAAGTGCGCGCCGACGCTGAAAAAATATATGTCGGCAAACAGCGTTCTAACCACAGTGTCAAACAGGAAGGCATTAATGAGATGCTGGTACGTTTAGCCAAAGAGGGCAAGCGAGTTATGCGCCTAAAAGGCGGCGATCCGTTTATTTTTGGGCGGGGCGGGGAGGAGCTTGAATCCTTGGCACACCATGGCATTGCTTTTCAGGTCGTGCCAGGTATCACTGCCGCTTCGGGATGCGCAGCTTATGCCGGCATCCCTTTAACCCATAGAGATCATTCTCAATCGGTTCGCTTTCTAACGGGTCATTTAAGAGAGGGTGAGCTGGAATTAGATTGGGATGGGCTAATAAGAGATCATGAAACCCTAGTTTTTTATATGGGGCTGTTAGCGTTGAATACAATTTGTAGCAAGCTAATTGAGCATGGCATGGCCCCGGATATGCCTATTGCCTTAGTAGAGAGAGGAACTACCCCCGCTCAGCGAGTGATAACTGGCACTCTTGCATCCCTCTATGATCAGGCTCAACAGGAAGAGTTCGAATCACCATCGCTCATTATAATCGGCACCGTGGTACTTTTGCGGCAAACGCTTGCATGGCAATAGCTGCTTTAAATACAGTTGTCGGGTTTGGGCAAGCCGGCAATTTTATTGCTTATCTTTGCCGGGCTGCCGGTAAACAGCTTCATCAGGTAAATACTTTTACCTTTGTCTGCCCCCAGCTCTCTTTTCACCAAACTCACCAAGGCTCGATTAGCTAAAGTCACTTTATGAACCTTGTAGTGAGCCCGCAGCAGATTCAGCACTTCCCAATGGGCCGCGCTCAGAACAAGTCCTTCAGCGCATGCAATCGCAGTAGCAACATCCTCATCCCAATCGGCAAGTGAACGTAAAAAGCCTTCAGCGTCTAATTCAATATTGCGCTGTCCAATTAGGATTGAGGTGCTCATGCGCCGCTCATTAAAACCAGTTCACAACTTTATCGAAACGTACACACAGCTCAACATAGCCAGCAGTATCCAAAAGATTTACCGCTGGGTTTAGTCTGTTTTTTAGGCCCCGCGCCTCAGTGTCTTCGAGTAAGGCGCAACACTTAACACCGTTCTTAGTCTCGAATAACTGGTTTTCTGCAATGCAGTGATAAACCCCATCTTCAGCAAACAAAACGCAGTCACCGGCTTTGAGAAGCGGCTGGCAGGTTTCCAACAACCCTGCAGCAGGCGCTTTGGATATGGTATGAAGAGTGGTCATAGATTAAACACGCAGTCGGCTTGACTGATTAGCTGTATCAGTTTTTCACTGTCCAGCAGCTTCGCATCAATCACCAAATCCGATGGCGTTAAGTGACTCGCTTCTAGACTCGACAGATCAACATAAACTTCCTCTATGCCGTACAGCTGCAGTGTCTCAAGCGCGCTGCCCATTGGTTTGCAGTCAATTGCGTTCGGGTTCTGATTGGCCAGTATTTGAAACACACCGTCACCCAGAAACGCAAAGATAATATCCTGCTCGAATACTGCGCTTGCCAAGGCGATATCTAGGCATTGCTGCGCCTTATACCCACCGTAGGGGGCTTGGCGCGACAAAATTAAAAAAGTTTTTCTTGCGACCCGTTCACTCATCATTTAACCAAAATTAATTACTTTGTCTGACTGCAATGCGGCGTCAACTAATTGTCCTAACCCAGCGATTTGCGCTTGGGCGGTTAAGCTGACTGCATCTAGTTCATGCCTGTTTGATTCACTTTGATTAAGAATGCCGCGCTTAATTGCTGAGGACACACACACCACGGCATCTAGCTTATACTCGCCGATTAACTGATCCCACTGTTTTTGCCAATTCACATCATCTTGGGCCGTAACCGTGAGCCGGTTGCCATTGTGTACGCCATCTCCAAAGAAAAACAGACGATAGATTGAGTGCCCGCCAAGTAGCGCCGCTTTAGCAAATCGAAAGGCGCTGGCAGGAGCTTGGGTTGAATAGGGGGCTGAATGCACGACGATTGTAAATATCATTGAATGTAGGGTAGATCAGCCTTATGGCAAGAGAATTAATGGAGTTGAAATAAAAACGCCCCAGCAAGCTGAGGCGTAAACAAAAACGGCTTAGATTTATTCCCTGCCGGTTAGTGCACCGAGTAGGTGAAGCAAGTGAACAAAGATATTAAAGATACTAAGGTATAAGGAAATGGTCGCCATTATATAATTGCGTTCGCCACCATTAATGATCCGGCTAGTATCGTATAAGATGAAGCCAGACATCAGCATGATCACGCCGGCAGACAGCGCTAAGCTCAGAGCAGGGATCTGCAGAAAAATGTTAGCTATCATTGCCACGAGTATTACCATCATTCCGGTGAACAAGAAGCCACCCAAGAAGTTGAAGGATTTACCCGAGGTGAGGGCGTAGCCTGACAAAGACAGGAAGATCAGTGCAGTGCCGCCTAATGCTTGAGCGACAATGGCTGAGCCATTGGTGTAAGCCATGAGGTAGACATTGATAGTTGGCCCTAGCGCCGCGCCCATTAAACCTGCGAAGACAAAAACTGCGATCAAGCCTTTGGATGAGTTCGCTGTCGCGCGAACTACAAAGGTCATAACGAAACCGCCGATGAGCAGCATAAAGCCGGTGCCTTGACCCACTTGCATGGCCATTGTTACCACAGCCATAGCCGCACTAAACATTAGCGTCAAGGACAGCAGCATATAGGTGTTACGAATAACTTTGTTTACCGACAGCGCAGATTCCTGGCTTCGGCTAATATTTAATTCAACTTCGTTCATATCATTCTCCAGCAAAAACGTTCATTAAGATAACGAGCTACATAGATTTTGCTTATTTGGCTATATTGGGCTTGTGCCTTTGTTTTTCAATACTTTACGTTAGAATAAAGCTGCAGGCTAAAGCTAGATGATACCCTTACAAGGAGCAAAATCAACTCGTTTCGGCGCCAGCTAATGTCGACAAGACTTGCGCTCATTGTATTGACTGTTTTGTGGATTGCTGTAAGATTCTGGGCCTGTCGCGGAGGGGTGGCAGAGTGGTTGAATGCACTGGTCTTGAAAACCAGCGTGGGTTAATAGCCCACCGAGAGTTCGAATCTCTCCTCCTCCGCCATTTTTTTGCTTACCCCAAGTATGATTCTCGCACCACCTCCCTCAAGCTAGTATGCGCCTGAAGCAAATACCGCCGTCAGCCACTAGATTGCCATAATTGATTGTCAAAACGCCTCTATTGAGCATCTGTAGAGACAGAATTTAGTGTTTAACTTAGCTCTCATTCAAACCTTGTTTGGATGAACCCTCCTGGAGCTAGACCCTGCTCATTTGCCCTTTACGTAGAGGGCATTTTTTTGCCGCGAATTAAGTCTAAGCGATTTATGCATTAGTGAGCCTAGCAGAAGAGGATCGGCAGGGTAACAAGCTGAGGCGCACAGGGGGCGGGAGGGAATTGGGTGTCTATTAGCCCAGTGGTGGGAGCCAGACGGGCTAATAGACCCAAGTTAGTCTGTTAAAGGCTGCTTCGCTGGCTATCTACAGAGCTCACACGACGCAGGTTTAGCTCGATAAAATCGGCTAGAACACGCCCACTTTCCAACAGCAGGGGGTCTGGCTCGTCTTCTTCATCGACTTCTTCAGAGGCATCAGCAATTGTGGTGTCGTCATTTACTGGGGCATCGTCTTCCTCATCAACTTCCTCTTCTTCATCGACCCAATCTTTAGTCGGCAACCCTTTGAGAAAGCGGCGTAGATTGTCAGCATCGAATTCGGCGCGGCGATTGGATTTTCGGTCTGCTTTTACCATCGCTTCGTTTAACGACAACTCTTCTCGTTCGCGCAGGGTTCGGGTGCGATTAATTTGATCGATAAGGTAATTGAAGTCCGGTGATGATTCCGCGCGCTCTTCGTAACGCACTTTCAATTCTGGCAGCAAGTTCTTAATAGGGGAGTAGCTTCGGTATTCAACCGGGCGCACAGTATCCCACGGCAGCGCACCGTCAAGACTGCTTTCACCTATATCGTCATAGGCGTTGTAAAAGTCTGGAAACTCGATATCAGGAATAACTCCGCGATGCTGAGTGCTTTCTCCAGACACGCGATAGAACTTAGAGCGAGTCAACTTTACTTGACCATACTCCATTGGAATAATTTCCTGCACTGTGCCTTTACCGAAGGTCTGGCCACCTAAGATGACGCCGCGTTCGTAATCTTGGATAGCGCCAGCGAAGATTTCAGACGCTGAGGCGCTGGTACGGTTTACCAGCACCGCTAAGGGGCCGGAATAAGCAACTTCAGGGTCATTGTCGCCGAAGGATCGGGTAAAACCATTGCGAATGCCGGAATATCGAATTTGCACTGTCGCACCAGTTTCGATAAACAGTCCAACAAGCTGGTTTGCCTCGCTTAAACTGCCGCCGCCGTTGTTGCGCAAATCTACCACCACAGCATCGACTTCAGCTTCCTTAAGCTCTTCTAAAAGAACTCTGACGTCGCGGGTGGAACTTTTAAAATCTTGCTCGCCGCGTGAGGCGGCTTCAAAGTCGAAGTAAAAAGTGGGTAAGTGGATCACACCAATTTTATAGTCGGCGCCGTTATACGAAAGCTCTATAACTTCTTGTTTAGCCGATTGATCTTCAAGTTTAACGGTGTCGCGAGTAATGCTAACCAAAGTGGCACTTGTCTCAGATACCGCATCGGCTGGGATAACACTTAAGCGAACCACGGTATCTTTTTCACCGCGAATTTGGGCTACCACATCGTCCAAACGCATGCCGACAACGTCTTGAATCTCGCCGTCAACGCCTTGGCCTATGCCGATGATTCGATCGCCTTTCTTTAATTCTGAACCACGTTCAGCTGGACCGCCTTTAATCAGCTCAGCGACCTTAGTATATTCCTCATCTGTTGTTAGCTGTGCGCCAATTCCTTGCAGCGACAGGGACAGGCCCATATTGAAATTCTCAGAATCTCGAGGTGAGAAATAAGACGTATGGGGGTCTACCGCTTTTGCCACATTGGAAAGGTAGGTTTGAAATATGTCGCGGCCGTTGGTTTTTAACACCTGGTTAAGCTGGTTGCGATAGCGCTTGCTAAGCTTGTCTTTTATCTCTTCGTTAGTATCGCCGGCGAGCTTCAAACTTAAGACGCTATTTTTTACTCGGCGTCGCCAAATTTCATCCAGTTCAGCAATACTCGCTGCAAACGGAGCTTCTTCGCGGTCCAGCTGAATTGATTCGTTGAGGGTAAAATCCATCTCAGAGATGTCATTTTCAACGCGATCTATCGCGTAGATAAGCCTTTCAAGAACGCGCTTATAATAGCGGTTATAGATATCGAAACCGGGCTCAACATTGCCTAGTTTTAAAGAGTCATCGAGAGTATAGCGATACACACTTAGCTCGTTAATGTCGTCTTTAGTGAAATACAGATGGGCGCTGTCTAAGGTGTCAAGCAAGCTGTCGAAGACAATGGCGGAGAAATTGTCATCTACCTCTACGGCCGAGTAATGTTTAGTCTGTAGCTCCGCAAGCAGTGCTATTGCCGTTTTGCCGTGAACAGGCTGACTCGAAACCGGCGCATAGAGTGCGTCAATGTCGAGTAGGGCATTAAGCTGTTGAGGTTCTTCTTCTTGGGCAAAGCTGCTTAAAGATTGAAGGCTGATAAAGGCAACTAAAGCTGCTTTGCTAACTTGATTTCGGACTGACACGAATCTACTAGTTTGCATAATTCCCCGCTAGTGAGATGTTTGACATGCTAAATAAGACAGCTAATCCAATTAATCTATTCAATTGGACACTAAGAAACCACAGACTAAGCTAATTCATGGCGCCTGAGAAGCTCTTTTAGGTCCTTTTCCGGTGCTTTGAAGGTTGTTAGAGACGAGTGCTAGCGGATAGCTTTAGTTTTCGCCGAGGCGTGTCGCTCAGCTCGCTCGACATCGATGTAGCGGTCAGTAATTGCGCTAGAACCGTGCCCGGCATCATCACGCACATGCTCCCTGGGACGGTGCTTAACATCTTCTGATATCCCAGTATGGCGCAGCCAGTGCACCGTCGCGTCAGCGAGCCGCTGTGAATCTTCGATAAAACCTTCGCTGCGCATCTTAGCAGCGGCGGTGTCGAAACACTTTTGCACTATGCCTCGAATTTGCCGAGTGCTGCCTATGCCACCTTTGCCACGTGTCTTGTGAATTAGCGGGCTGGATTCTCCGGGGCTCGGCAGAGACGGCAGACCGCGAGATCTGCGGTACCGCTTCAGGGCATCAAGCATAGCGTCACTGACAGAGACTTCTCGCTCTTTATTGCCCTTGCCCACAGTAATAAACCACCAATTACCTTCTTGATCCAATTGAAAATGCCCCATCTGAGGCTGCCACCTTGGAGTATCCACCAATTCCGATATGCGCAGATACATAGCGAAGAGGGCGTTCATAATAAACAGCGTTCGTTCGTGGACGGCAGGCTCAGTGGCCGCCATTTGTTCTGCCGCTTCGATCACGTAATCCCACTGCAGAGGCGAGAGCCTACGGATCTTGCCTTGGGACTGGTGCTTTCTTAGAAATTTACTTTTCTGCCGGATTTGCGATACCGGATTTGCTGTTAAAACATTCTCTTGGATCAGAAAGTTAAAAAAGCTACTAAGTACACTAAACAGTGACTGTAGCCCTGCTTGGGAACACACGTATTCGCCGCCGTCACCAACGTATGGCCGCCAAGCCGGATTGGGCAGCCGCTCACCGCCTTTATCTATAAATCGTGGAACGTTCTTTTCACCGATCCACTGAGCAGGAGGGTGGCGGGCAAACTCGGCATAGCTTTCAATATCCTCGCGGCTAATTTGTTTGAGAGACTTTTTAGCCACTAACCAGCACCAGTGCAGCATATGCTCAATCTCGCGCCGATAGGTGCTAAAGGTGTCAGGACTGCCGCGGTAACTAAATATAAACTCGCTGGCTGATTGGTAATCCGCTACGGCGTCTTCTGGTGCATCAACGTTTAAATGAGACACAGAAGTCACAGGCGTTTTAAATGGGTTTTGCATTTCTCCCATGGTGTCAAAAAATGCAGCTGGCGGCTTCATAAATTACTTCAGCTTTGGATTATAGATTTCTGTAATTGTTAGGAATTAATTTTATAGTAATAGAATTTACTTGAAGTTTGAACTACTTCGAGCAGGAAGGATACTAGTTTTATCGGTACATTAGGTATGAACTTTATAGCTAGAGCACTACCAAGTGATGCCTGCAGCTCACTTCTTGGGCTGTGGCAGCCATCCACTTCAACTAAAACTTCACTGCTGTGAACGGGGTAAACACTGGAGGTCGCTTAGCCGGTGGCTAGGCCGAACTGCATCCCCACAGCCCAATATTATTTGCCTGGTGTTTCTCTGCAGCGCCCGTGTTCTTTGGGTTTGCCATCTCAATAAAGGCGATAGAGGAGATGATGTGGCTAAGGCCTGCACACTCAGGCTGACGATTGCTAAACAACTTAATTTGCAGCTGCACCCAGCGCAGAGCCTGTTCTTGGTCACCTTGCCAGCTGGTGATTTTAGTCCATAGTTTCATATCCAAAGACACGTCCCGAAGCTTGTTAGACCAGTCCATGCCTGTAAGCCTTATATTGTTAGTCTCATGCAGAGCCATGCCACTTAAGCCTCAGATATATTTAATACCAAACATCACATTTAAACTATAACTACTTGTTATATATAATTTATATTTTTAGCTTAATGTGTTGGCGTTCACTATCGCGCCTCTCGCCAGCGATGCTTTTAGGATCGTCTGTTGCGGCGAGGCATCAACTGTCTTAATGACCACTTGGTTTCTACCGCCAGATTTACTTCGATAAAGCGCCGCGTCTGCTTGTTTTATAAGGTCTTCGACGCTAGCTATCTGAGGGCCGGCTATTGTTAGAAGCCCGATAGATATAGTCACGCTCTCGCTACTCTTATCAGTATAGGTCAGTTTTAGGGCCGCAATTTGTTTTCTAATAGTTTCAGCTAACTGATGAGCTCCTTGTGGATTTGTGTCAGGCAAGATCAAAGCAAATTCCTCGCCGCCAAAGCGGCCCGCTAAATCGCCAGGTCGCTTTAAATTTGCAGCGATGAGCTTGGCGATCGTTACCAAGCACTCATCTCCCGCCTGATGACCACGAGAATCATTGTAGCGCTTGAAAAAATCAACATCGATTAAGGCAAAGGAGAACCATGCTTGATTGCGTTTGGCACGACCAACCTCCCTAAGCATTGCCTCGTCAATTGCCCGGCGGTTGGCTAAACCGGTAAGGTGATCGGTGGCAGCATCAAGGCGCTTAGAATCTAAATGCTGCTCTTTTGCGCGGGCGAATGACCAGGTTAGCCAAGTGCAAACACCAGTCAAAGTTGTAATCATAAAAAAGTGAGCAATGATTTGAATTTCTTTGGTTTGGCTATTGACCGGCAACAGTCCCTTATATTCCGCAATCAGCAAGGCAAATAGGAGAATTATTAACAGGCCTGCCATCAGCCAACCTGCGCCCTTGTCAAACCAAAATATGGTGACCATTGGCAATAGCGGTGCAAGCATGATCGGAGCGCTGGTAAAGCCTCCTGCACTCACTGCGGCGAATACATAAGCAAACACCATTAGCACTAACATTAACCTTTGCGACAACGCTAAATCGCCACCCAGAAAGATGTAGACGATATTGGCCGCAAACAGAACGCTCATTGCAATAGCAGCGTAGGGCAGGTGAGTGTCGCCAATGTAGAGGAATTTAATAACAGCAAAGCCCGTCGTCATCGCAAATAACACGAGACTAGTTGAGAGCAGCAATTGGCGCTGTATTTCGAAACTTAACATGTGTGGTGGGCTTATGCCGTCAGGGCACAGTCACAAATCCTCAAGAATGGCGCAGCGTGATCAGCTGCTATTTAAGTATAGTCAATGGACGGGGGCAGGGAGACGTTTTAGGGATCTGACTGAAGATGAGACTTTGAAAACCCGCGCGGTTTGAGTTAGCTTTGCTAAGTTCGTTTAAATCCTACAGGATAAGTTTAAGTATCTACTTTACCTTATAACTGTAACTTACTGGAAAATAAACATGAATCCTTTTCGCATCTCACTGATAATCCCCTTTGTGACTGTTCTTGCGACATCGCTGGCTACAGCCCAAGAATGGCAGCCGCCGCGAACCGCATCAGGCAAGCCAGATTTACAGGGGGTATGGACCAACAAAACCCTGACGCCGCTGACGCGACCTCAGGAGCATGGCGATACGCTGATACTCTCCAAAGAGACTGTTGCACGCATGGAATCGAGCAACGAGAACTATTTGGCGGCAGAGTACGCCAGCAGTGACCCAAATCGCGAAGCAGGAGCAGGGGCTCAGGCTGGCGATGACGGTGACACCAATGACGGCTATAACGAGTTTTGGAAAGACGTTGGAACCAACATTTTACAGATTCAAGATGAATATCGCTCCTCAATCATAGTCGACCCGCCCAATGGGCAGATTCCTTATCTGGGCGACCCGCGCGCCAGATTTAAACGCCCGGAAGGCGCACCAGGGCCGTATGACGGCCCTGAAGGCAGGCCACTAGCAGAGCGCTGCCTATTGTCGTTCGGCTCCCATTCCGGCCCGCCAATGCTTCCAGTCATGTACAACAACAACTACCAGTTTGTGCAAACAGACGACTATGTGATGATTTTGGCTGAAATGGCTCACGATGCTCGAATCATTCGCCTGAAGGAATCCCAGCACATGCTGGGTATGCAAAAATGGATGGGAGACTCTGTGGGCTACTGGCAAGGTGATACTTTAGTCGTCGAAACAAAAGGCTTTAACTCCCAACAGAACTTTGCAGGCTCGTCTTCAAACTTGGCAGTAACAGAGCGGTTCACTAGGGTATCTGAGGCCTCAATTTTGTATCAATTTACTGTTGTGGACCCCAGCACTTTCAGCCAACCGTTCACAGGGGAATTAACCTTTAGTGCTCGACCAACTCAAGAATCCATGTATGAGTATGCATGTCACGAGGGTAATTATGCCCTGGGCGGCATTCTGGCTGGAGCCAGAAGACTGGAACAACAGGCCGAGCAAAGCCAGTAAGAGGCCGCCAAGCAGATAGTTAGCGCGAGAGGGCACCCCAAATGAGCACCAAAGCAATTGTTGAGCTCTCAGGGGTTCCCGGTTCACCCTACACGCGGAAGATGTTGGCCCTGCTGCGCTACCGCCGCATTCCATACAGACTTTATCCCAGCCCTAGACACCAGCTAAGCAACCAAGACGGCAGGCTCAAGCAGCGTCCCGCTGCCAAAGTGAGCCTGCTGCCTACGTTTTATTTCCAACAGGCCGACGGCTCCGAAATTGCCCTATGTGACTCGACTCCGATTATCCGAAAACTCGAGTTAGAACATAGGGAAAGGGAGGTTATCCCACCTTCAGCCTTAAGTTTTGTAAATTACCTCATTGAAGACTATGCTGATGAATGGCTAACCAAGGCGATGTTTCATTTCCGCTGGAGCTACGCCCCAGACATTGCCAAAGCAGCTCAAATGCTCCCCAGGTGGAATAACACGGACGCCCAGGAGGAGCTATTGCAAGAGCGAGCCGCAAGCATCGCCGAGCTGCAAATTTCTCGGCTGAGCTATGTAGGCTCAACCCCCCAAACCAAGGCGGTCATTGAAAGTAGCTTCATACGACTGTTAGATATCCTTGATAAGTTACTGAAACAACGACCCTTTATCCTAGGAAAGCGGCCTTCATCCGCCGACTTCGCCATGTATGGACAATTTACCGCATTGGCATTGTTTGACCCGACGCCCCAAGCCTTAATTTTAGCGAAGACACCTAGACTGTATGCATGGACTGAGACGATGGAAGATCTCTCTGGCTATGAGATTCTCGACAACGATTGGCTTGATCTCAGGGCCGACTCTGCAAGCCTTGGCGCTTTGCTCACTGAAATAGGCAAGGTCTACAGCCCTTATTTGCTTGCAAACGCTGCTGCAGTGCGCAATCAGGCGCCACAGTTTGAATGTGAAATAGACGGATCGCCGTGGCAACAAAACACCTTCGCTTATCAAGGGAAATGTTTGCAGTGGATTAGAGAGGAATTTGCTGGGCTCGATGATGATAGCAAAACTTTGATAACCAACTTGGCGAAGTCATGGGGACTTAGCCAACTGTTGGCAGCCTGAACAAACAGCAGCGAATGTCAGCCAATGCGGGCAGTGGTGGATTCAATTGTCAGGATTAGCCTGTATCTAAGCTCAAATGATTTGATCGAGCCTGATCCTGATAAATTCAAAGAACTGACCGCAATTCAGGGTGAATTACTGCGGCTAGGGCAAGACGAATATCTAGATTTCCCATAACCATCAATCACTTACCTTATTTCCGGTAATCTTTATTACCGGAAATAGCGGAATATGGGATTAATATTGGCTTAGTACCTAACCCTATACAAATCAGACTGTTAGTTAGTAGAACTCGCGTGAGTCAAAACCCTTAGACCACACGCGGCGTTCTCATGGTCACAAATTCTTCAGCTAACGTTGGATGAATGCCGATGGTTCGGTCGAAGTCAGCTTTGCGGGCACCACAGTTCATGGCCACGGCAAAACCCTGCACCAACTCGCCCGCATCTGGGCCTACCATGTGTAGGCCAATTACCAAATCTGTTGCCTTATCCACGATGAGCTTGAGGAACGTCTTTTCTTCGCTGCCGCTTAGAGTGTGCTTTAGGGTTCTAAAGGTTGAGGTATACACGTCAAGATCAAAACCGCTGGCTAAGGCATCCTGCTCCGACAAACCCACGGTGCCGATATTTGGATGGCAAAACACCGCAGTAGCTATGTTCTCGTAAGACAGCGAACCGCTGCTTTTGTCAAATAACGAACGGGCAACTAGCTGCCCTTCAGCCAGTGCAACTGGGGTCAATGCAACTCGCTCAATAACATCGCCGACGGCATAGATATTCGGCTGGGTAGTCTGAAACCCTGCATTAACCTTTATACCACCGGTTGTAGACAGCTCAACATCAACGTTTTCAAGGCCAAGATCATCTGTCAACGGCGCCCGCCCGGTAGCCATTAGAACCTGGCTGGCATCTACTTCAGACCCTGATTCAAAAGTTACCTTTAATCCCTTATTATTCTTAGTTATTTTGGTGACATTATCCTGCAGCTTTATGGTCATATTGCGCCCTAGTTCAGCTGTTATAAAGTCTCTGATATCCTCGTCAAAACCACGTAGGAATTTATCCCCGCGGTAGACCAGCGTAGTTTCGACCCCAAGGCCGCTGAATATGCTGGCAAATTCAACAGCGATGTAACCTCCACCGACAATGACAATTTGTTCGGGCAAGGTGTCTAAATGGAATACTTCATTGGAACTTATGGCTAGATCACTGCCCGGGAACTGAGGAATCCAAGGCCAGCCGCCAACCGCAAGGAGAATATGCTTAGCGGTAACCTGCTGGCCGTCTACTTCAATCGTGTGGGCGTCCTTTAAACGCGCTCTAGCTTGAAAAACTTTTACCCCATTAAGTGAAAGCAACCCCTCATAGATCCCATTTAAGCGTTTGATTTCTCTATCTTTATTATCGATCAAAGTGCGCCAGTTAAAGCTTGGCTTAGTGACCTCCCAGCCAAACCCAGCGCTGTGGGCAAAGTCATCCCGATAGTGGGCGGCGTAACTAAAGAGCTTTTTTGGCACGCAGCCGACATTGACACAGGTGCCACCAAAATAGCGCTCTTCTGCAACGGCCACCTTGGCGCCGAGGCCAGCAGCAATCCGACTGGCTCTAACACCGCCAGATCCGGCGCCAATAACAAATAGATCATAATCAAATTCAGACAATTTCATGTATCCTTTAGGGCTTTACAAACCAGCGACAACCCAACGGTGCCGCGCGCTGCCGCATTATGCCAAAGCTGCGGACGACAAGACAGACTACTCAATGCAATCTTCACTGTTCGATACAATAGTCCCACCTCAAGGCAAGCTTAGCCACAAACTAGGCGGCGGCGAGTTGGATGAGTTTCCGACTGCTTTTTCTACCGAGGAATCCAGTGAATTCATGGCGTTACTGATGACTTCTATACCTTGGCGACAGGATTATTTAGCCATTGCAGGCAAGAAAATTGCCGTGCCAAGGCTGCAGTGTTGGATGGGAGATTCACAAAGTCACTATGGGTATTCTGGGATTCGGCTTACTCCCCAGCCTTGGAGCTTTGAGGTGGATCAAATCAGACTGAGAATTAGTAAGTTAGCCGGCGTAGAGTTTAACTCTGTCTTGTTGAATCTTTACCGAGATGGCAATGACAGCGTGGCATGGCATGCTGACGACGAACCCGAGCTGGGACCAGACCCAGTTATTGCGTCAGTCAGCTTTGGCTGTGAGCGAACGTTCCAACTAAAAGCTAAAAATGCCCCCCCTGCTAAGTTTGGGAAGCACGAGATTGTGCTGCGCAATGGCAGCTTGGTTGTGATGAAAAATGGCTTACAGAACAATTGGCTGCATCAGATCCCCAAAGTTAAACACAGCATTGGCGAACGCATAAACCTCACCTTTCGAACAATCATAAGCTAAGGAGTCACATCAGCCCGTGGAACGTTTTGATGTTTGCATTGTGGGTGCTGGGGTTGTGGGCCTAGCCATCGCCTATCAGCTGTCCCACTGCGCTGCCAATACCAAGCGGTCTATTTTGATTCTTGATCGACTACCAGGCTTTGGCCAGAGCACTAGCTCAAGAAATAGCGAAGTAATTCATGGGGGAATCTACTACCCCCCAGGCAGCTTAAAAGCAAAATTGTGCCTTGAAGGCAAACCTCTGCTGTATGAGTATCTTGAGCGCAAAAACATACCCCACAGGAAAATAGGCAAACTTATTGTCGCTCAAGCCAATCAGGCCGAGGCCCTAGAGCGCATCCTAGACAACGCGGCCAGCTGCGGTATGCAAGATCTCGAGCTTCTTGAAAAAATTCAACTGCAGCGTCAAGAACCACAAGTAAGTGCCTGTTTTGCTTTATATTCGCCCAGTACTGGGATTATAGATAGCCACGCCTACATGCACAGCTTGCTGCATGACTGCCAGCAGCAGGGGGTAATTTTCGCCGCTAACACCTTGGTTGAGAAAATACAGCCACAAAGCAGTGGGTTCAAACTGACAACCTCAATAACTGGCTCCAAAGGCGCAGCCGCTGAAAACTATGAGTTTACTAGCGCAGCGATAATCAATACTGCAGGCCTCGAGGCCCATTTACTGGCTAGAAAGATTGCAGGTCTGGACCCAAAAACCATTCCGCACATCCACTACTGCAAAGGGGATTACTTTAGTTACGGCAAGCCTTCGCCCTTTTCCCATTTGATTTACCCCGTTCCTGAGGCGAATACGACAGGTCTTGGCATTCACAGCACACTGGATTTGAGCAATCAGTTAAGATTTGGACCAGATACCGAGTATATTGATTCGCCACACTATCGCGTAAGCGAGCAAAAGCGAGGGAAATTTGCCGCCGCCATCCGCAGCTACTTTCCCAAGCTGTCTGCCGACGCCCTGATACCGGCTTATGCTGGCGTCAGGCCAAAACTGTCAGGGCCGGGCGAAGCCCCTGCCGACTTTTTGATTCAAACCCAACACAGCCATGGGATTGCAGGCTTAATTCAGCTGTTCGGGATTGAATCACCGGGGCTCACAGCAAGCCTTGCGCTGGGCAAACACATAGCAACCCTCTTAGAGACAGCCTAAGAAACGCGCTCGGGCTAAAGGCCTAAATCTCACACTAAACTGGACATTTTTGAAATATGGTCTTTACTTACAATATCGGAAGCAAAATCATGGCCCCCTGCTTTGATTTTGTCGCTTAGAACTTTGGTTCTGTGCACTTCCTTTATGTGTTACTCCTAATGTAATTTAGCCTGATGCCTGCCCCGGCCTCAGGCTTTTTTTTGCTCAGAAAAGGGAGGAAAAACTAATAATTACAGTGAGTTAAATTAGTATTTAGGTGCTTTATGGTAAGGTTGAGCCTGCCTGATTAGGCCAAGCCTGGTTACAAAGTGTTAGTGGGCGTCAGGGAATCAAGCTGCCCAGCTAAGATATTTTCAATCCGGGTTTTTGCCAGCTTATCCGGGTCATTGAACTGCACACCCACCCCACGCACTCGCACTCCTTGAGCTCTGGGGGGTGTTATCCAAACCACTTTACCTGCGACCGGCAGCTTTTCAGGCTCATCCATGAGCTTCAGCAACATGAATACCTCGCTGCCAATTTGGTAGGGTTTATTAGTAGGTATGAATAAGCCGCCAAATTTAATGAATGGCATATAGGCGGCATAGAGCACCGCCTTGTCTTTAATTGTAAGGGATAATATTCCGTGGCCTGCCACTAGTCGCATCCTTGCTTGGTACTTTAGTAAATCAAACTAACTCTTTGTAATAGTTACCCTAATCACGATTCCAATAGCAGGCTCCAGCGCCACATCAATGACTCCATAATCAGCTGCGGATTTGGATTAGACGTACTAAGTAGTTGCCGTCTAGCCTTCTGTAATTCCTGCTGATAGCCTAAAAGGATCGCTCCCAGCTGAACCGGCTGCTTGCCTGACCGCAGCAAAGCCGCGGCCACTGCCTCTGTTCCTGCGTCCATCCGGGGAGGTTTACTATTTGTTAGTAGGTACTTTATTAATATAGTAGAGACTTGCTCTAAATACCCAATAGTCACTAATTCTCCTTGTTTACTGCCATGGGAACTCAGCTCTCGCAGCCCTTGCCCTTTATTCAAAACACCGATCAGCCCCTTCAACAATATCGCAGCGGCCGCAGGGTCGGCTATGGCCCCGGGCTTAAGACATAGCAAGGGAGTGCTGGTAGAGGCAGACAGACCTGCTAAAAACGCCTCATCTAGGGCCTGATGCGCCTCCAGCCATTGCTTTCCGGTCACAGCTGTTGGCGCGTCAATCTTTATTCTCTGGCAGCGACTGCGAATTGTGGCCGACAGAGCGCCCGGCAGATTTGTAACTAGAAACAGATAAGTGCTTCGAGACGGTTCTTCCAAGGTTTTTAGCAGCGCATTAGCGGCCGCATTATTCAAGCAATGGGCACTGTCTACGATGACCACTTTGCCTTTGCTGCCATGGCTGGATTTCGCAATAAAATCTGTCACTTTGCGTATCTGGGCAATCTTTATCTCGCGGCTATCGTCTAGGGGGGCTACTTCAAGTAAATCTGGCAGGGAACCTCCCTGCCCCAAAAGACAAACACTGCACTTGCCGCAGGCACCCTGCGAGGTTGGCGCGGCGCATAAAATAGACATTGCTAACGCCTCGGCGAACAAGGCTTTGCCCACCCCAGGCTCACCATAGACAAGATAGGCATGGGCCAATGAGCCGGATGCGTGCTGCTGCCTGATTTGCGACCAAGGCGCCTGTTGCCAGGAGAATGGGATTTCATGCAGCAGTGATTGCTTTGCGTCAACTGAAAGCATCATTGGGTATTGGCACCAAATTGCTGTTCGAGTAATTCGATTAACATCTGTTCAACACTCTCAATTGGTGCGGAGGCGTCTATCACCCGGCAGCGCCCGGGGTCGGCTTTTGCTCGGGCTAAGTAAGTCGCTCTAACCCTATGAAAAAAAGAAACTTGTTCGTTCTCAAAGCGGTCCAACTCGGCGCGCTGACTGGCACGCTGCAGGCCGATTTCAGGGTCCAGATCTAAAATGAAAGTAAGGTCTGGTCGCAGATCACCCTGAGCTAAGGTTTCTAAGATAGCGATGGTGTTTTTATCAAGGTTCCGCCCGCCGCCTTGATAGGCGTAGGTGGCATCGGTGAAGCGATCACACAATACCCAAACGCCTTTCGCTAGCGCCGGCTTGATCAAGGCTTCTAGATGTTGAGAACGTGCTGCAAATACAAGTAATAGCTCACTGATTTCATGCAGTTTTTCTTCTCTATTTGCAAGCAACAACTGCCTGATTTCTTCAGCAACAGGTGTGCCACCAGGCTCTCTGGTCACTATGTAGTCAACGCCCTTGTGTTGGAGGAACCGCTGGATCACCTCAAGGTTGGTACTTTTGCCGACACCTTCCACCCCTTCGAGGGTAATAAACCTGCCGTTTTCATGCTTACTCATAGTGTGATCGTATTACCGTCATTGGGAGCGGGATTGCCCTGTTAATTGGAAGCGAGCTACCGCTGCATTATGCTCTTCCAGGGAGCTAGAAAAGTAGTGAGTGCCATCGCCTCTGGCAACGAAGTAAAGAGAGTCACCCGGTAAAGGGTTCAATGCCGCCGTAATCGATTCAACTCCTGCCAAAGCGATCGGTGTAGGTGGTAGGCCATTGATACGGTAAGTATTATAAGTTGTGACCTGCCTCAAGTCAGCGCTGCGTATATCGCCATCGTAGCTTTCAGCCATGCCGTAAATCACAGTAGGGTCAGACTGCAGCCGCATACCAATCTCTAGACGCCTGATAAACACCCCAGCGATTTGACCTCTTTCACTGCTTGCGCCGGACTCTTTCTCGATAATCGATGCCATCACTAACGCTTCATAGGCAGATGCAAAAGGCAAAGCGCCCAAACGCTGCTCCCACGCCTCGCTTAACACGGTATTTAGGCGCTGATGCGCGCGCTTAAGCAGCTCAAGGTCGCTGGTGTTAGCGGTAAAAAAATACGTATCTGGGTACAGCAATCCTTCGGGATTACTGACACTTAGGCCCATCTGTGCAGCAACTTGTGCAATGGGCTTTCCGGCTAAAGTGTGGGCAATTTTGGGGTTACGATGGATTTGGGCTAAGGCTTCAGAAAACGTCCAACCTTCAACCAATGTGAGCCTGTATTGCACCGCTTTGCCGGCAACTAAATTGGCAAGTAGTTGAGCCGGGGTCTGGGCATCGGCAACGGCGTATTCGCCAGCCTTAATGGCATTGGCAACCCCTTGAAAGCGCGCCCACAGGCCAAGTATTCGCGGGTACTTCACCACCCCAAGCTCATCTAGCTGTCTGCTCACACTGGTAAGCGAGCTGCCCGGAGTCACTTCGAACACAAGCGCAGCTGCCGCAGTCGGCAGAGGTTCGCGCAGGTAATTCAGCCCGAACCAAACCAGGCCAATCAGCAACAAAAGGCCTAAGCCCATGGCGGCCAATAAACCCCGAACAACGTTACTCGATATGTAAGCGGAATAATTCATGTTGAAATGCAATCGCCTGCCGGCCTATGTCTCCGATGACCCACTGCGTGACACTAGCACCTTCAAGCAGCTTAATCACCGGCAATACCCCGAATACGCTATTGCAGAACATCAGTTCGGCCGCGTTTTTAATATCCGCCAAGGACAATTCAACAAACTCTACTGACCTGCCTACGTCGGCAAACCTAGCTATCAGCGCCTCTAGCATAATACCGCGAACACCGCTCGAGTCGAGTTTTGGTGTGACTAGCGCCCCATCTATTACGGCGAGGATGTTGCTTCGAGTGCCTTCGATGACCCGGTCTTGCTGATCGAGGCAGATTGCTTCAAAAGTTTCTGGGCTAAGATCGAAACTTGCCATGACCTGGTCAAGTCTATTTAAGTGTTTGAGGCCTGCAAACGCTGCGCTTAGGCCAAGCCGATGCTGGCTCACCCCGACGGTAATACCGTGTCCGCTGGCTACGTTTGGGGAAGCAGGAAAGTACTGCACTATACGGGTAGGAACAGCCTCCACATCGGCTGCATAGCCCCTACCCCCTTCGCCTCGGGTAAGGATAATTTTGCAAACACCGTCGCTTATATTCGATCGTAAAAGTACTTTAATATCAGACAATAATAAAGATTTATCAAAGGGGATTCTTAACAAGATGCAGGCTTTTTGCAGGCGCTCTAAATGGGGCGTTAGCAGCACCAAGTGGCCATCTTGGATAGCAAGGGTTTCAAAAGCGCCATCGCCGTAAAGAAACCCCCGATCCCTAACTGATACCTGAGACCTTGGAGCACCATTGATAAGTGTCAACATAGATCACGCAGCCCCTGCTTTGGGATCATTTAAACCGTTTAAAAATGAGGCTGCCGTTAGTGCCTCCAAAGCCAAACGAGTTAGATAGCGCGGTTTCCACCGGCAGGCTCCGAGATTCATGGGGCACATAATCCAGATCGCAGCCTTCGTCTGGGTTATCTAGATTTATAGTGGGGGTCACGATCTGGTCTTTTACTGTTAGCACTGCCACGATAGCTTCAACTGCCCCCGAGGCGCCCAAAAGATGTCCGATCATTGATTTAGTTGAGCTTACATAAAGGTCCCGAGCGGAGTCGCCAAACACTGATTTGATTGCCATTGTCTCGGCGATGTCTCCGGCTAAGGTGGACGTGCCATGGGCATTCACATAGTCAATGTCTTCTGGATTGAGCTTGGCACTTCTCAGGGCGTTTTTCATGCAGCGTGCGGCACCAGCGCCGCCTTCTGAGGGCGAGGTCATATGGTAGGCATCACCACTCATGCCAAAGCCTACTAACTCGGCGTAGATTTTTGCCCCTCGCTTGCGGGCATGATCAAGTTCTTCGAGCACCATAACTCCGGCGCCATCGCTAAGAACAAAACCGTCTCTGTCTTTATCCCATGGCCGACTGGCTCTGGTAGGGTCATCGTTCCGGTTGGACAGCGCTCGCGCCGCGCAAAACCCGCCCAGACCCACATTGGTTGTGGCCATTTCAGCGCCACCTACAAGCATTACATCAGCCTGATCATTGGTGATCATATTAGCTGCTATGCCAATATTGTGAGTGCCGGTAGTACAGGCTGTCGTAACGGCGATATTAGGGCCCTGCAAATTGAATCGAATAGACAGCATGCCGGATATCATATTGATAATAGATCCTGGCACGAAAAACGGCGAGACCTTGCGCGGGCCTGAGGCGTGAATTTGCAGCGTTGTGCTTTCTATCTCACTAAGACCACCAATGCCCGAGCCTATGGCCACGCCTGCGCGCTCTGGATCCCACTGAGTCGAACCGAGCCCGCTGTCAGCAAAGGCTTGCACCCCTGCTGCAACCCCGTATTGCATGAAGATGTCCATGCGCCTGGCTTCTTTCGGCTCCATGTAGTCGGAGGCTTCAAAGTTTTTGACAGACCCGCCAAACTTGGTGGTATAGGCACTAACATCCATATGGGTAATGGGGTTTATACCGCTACGGCCCTTGATAATGGCTTCCCATGACGACTCAACATCGTTTCCAACGGGGGAAATCATTCCCAATCCAGTTACGACAACTCTACGTGGGCTCAAAATACGTTCTCCTGACTAAGTTTTTAAACACCATACAAACAAAAGCTACCCTAGATGACTCTAGAGTAGCTTCGGTTAGTATCATGTTGGGAGGACTTACAGGTTGTTATTGATGTAGTCGCAGGCAAGCTGAACAGTCGTAATCTTTTCAGCTTCTTCGTCAGGAATCTCAGTTTCGAATTCCTCTTCTAACGCCATTACCAATTCAACGGTATCGAGAGAATCAGCGCCTAAATCTTCTACAAATGAAGCAGAAGGTTTTACTTCGTCTTCTTTTACGCCAAGCTGTTCGCAGACAATCTTTTTAACGCGCTCTTCTATGCTACTCATATCTTATATTAGCTCCTAATACTTTGTTTCTTAAGGCTTTTAACAAACCCTTTTAAACACGACCGCCCACCAAATGACTAACCGTGTAAATTAGGTTGGGAAGTTTACCTCTATTTAACTCCGTTGTAATGCCTAAATTTAAAATTTAGTACGCTTGCTTCATTTGCAGGCTCAGGCGCCCCGAATATTGGGCTCACCCCATGTACATACCACCATTAACGTGGAGGGTTTCACCGGTGATGTAGCCGCCCTTATCAGACACTAAAAAGGCCACGGCGCTGGCGATTTCTTCCGGCTGCCCCAACCGACTCAGGGGGATCTGGGATAGCAGTGCTTCGGTTTGTTTTTCCGGCAAGCCTTTAGTCATATCTGTCTCTATAAACCCCGGCGCTACAGCGTTCACCGTGATGCCTCGCGAGCCTATTTCTTTTGCCAGCGCCCGGGTGAAGCCCTCAACTCCGGCTTTGGATGCGCAATAGTTAGTCTGCCCGGCGTTGCCACTTGACCCTACCACCGAGGAAATATTGACTATACGGCCATAGCGCTGCTTGGTCATGGCTTTGACACAGGCTTTGCATAACCGATACATAGACCCTAAATTGGTGCTTATCACTGAATCCCATTCGTCATTTTTCATTCGCATAAGCAAATTGTCACGAGTAATGCCTGCATTGTTAACCAGCACCAAGGGCGCGCCGTATTTAGCATCTATTTGGGCCATAAGTTCAGACACTGAATCATCGCTGGACACATCAACTGCCAGGCCCTCGCCTTTGATTGAGGATTTTTGCAGATAGCCAGTGATGTTCTGAGCACCAGCGGCGCTAGTCGCGGTACCTATTACAGTAAAGCCCATTGCACCTAGCTCCATCGCAATGGCCTTGCCGATGCCGCGGCTAGCACCCGTAACTAATGCAATTCTGAGGGTTTGATCCATGTTCAACTCCGTGTGGTTCTTAACTACTTATTTGTTGGTTGAGGGCTAACCTGTCATTTCAGCGATAGCACTGTCGCAGCTTTCGGCGCTGTCGCTGCCGAAGCAGGCCAAGTCGGGCTCTATGCGCTTAATGAGGCCACAGAGTACTTTTCCAGGACCACACTCAACCGCTTTTTGAACCCCTTCAACATGCATTTTTCTTACACAATCTACCCATAAAACAGGTAGATACAGCTGCTTTATAAGATTTTGCTTTATTTTCTCAGAGTCTGTTTCGATGCTAGCGCCGGCATTTTGCACCACTGAGATTTCAGGGCTTTTAAATTCGACTTTAGCCAATACAGTTTCTAATTGCTTTGCAGCCGGCTTCATCAGAGCGCAGTGGGAAGGCACGCTCACATTCAGGGGTAGAATTCGTTTTGCGCCGGCTGCTTTACAAAGCTCTAGCGCTCTATCGACGGCGTCTTTGTCGCCGGCAATGACGGTTTGTCCAGGGGAGTTAAAATTCGCCGCGGACACCACCTGAGCCGCAGATGCCTGCTGGCAGATGTCTTGAATTTTTGCATCTTCCAACCCTACGATTGCCGCCATCTTGCCCACACCTGCAGGCACAGCTGATTGCATAAACTGACCCCGTTGATGCACAACTTTCACTCCATCGGCAAAACTGATTACGCCGGCACACACAAGCGCAGAGTACTCACCTAAGCTGTGACCGGCGAGAATCGAAGGACGAGAATTGGTCTTAGCTTGCCATAGTCGCCAGATCGCAACTGAGGCAGTTAATAGCACGGGCTGAGTAATCTGTGTTTTATCGAGGGTGTTGGCACTGTCGTACTGCGCGATTTCCCAAAGATCAACATCGAGCACCTTTGACGCTTCGGCGAATGTTTGCTTAATAATGTCGTTCGATGCAGCCAAGTCGCTTAGCATACCCAATTTTTGGGAACCTTGGCCGGGGAAGACAAATCCATATTTTTGCATAGCAACTCTCTTTTTATGGTGTGATCTTTTAAACGTTAGTTCGATGTTTGATTGCTACTCATAATGGCAGCTACTTTTTCTGCAATCAATTGGGGAATATTAAGTTCAACCTCAATAATGGCCTGTTTTATGGCATAGCCAAACCCTTCAACTGTGGCATTGCCGTGGCTTTTAACTATACTGCCCTGAAGCCCCAATAAGCTGGCACCGTTAAAGCGCTGGGGGTTTATCTGGCGACGCAAATTGGTCATGGCATTTTTGACAAAGTACTTCTCAAGCCATCCCCCAGGCCCTTGCAAAGCATGATCAGCCACTAAACCACTCACCACATTGGCCACGCCGGCGCTAGTCTTAATAGTAACGTTACCCACAAAGCCGTCGCACACCACAACATCTACGGCGCCTTGAAACAAGCCGCCAGGCTCAACAAAGCCAACATAGTTAATGGCACTGCATTGCTCCAATAAATCGGCCGCTAGCTGCACCTCTTCTGTACCCTTATGCTGCTCTGAGCCAATATTTAATAGCCCGACCGTTGCTGGCCGACCGCCAAGAGACTCTGCCAACACGGCGCCCATTACTGCAAATTCGAATAGCTGTTGTCCAGAACAGTCGGGGTTTGCGCCAACGTCTAGCAGATAAGTCGCTTCCGATACTCCGGGTATGTTAGCGACTAAGGCGGGCTTGTGAATACCGGGGATAGTTTTCAGAAGGTGCCGACCCGCCATAAGCAATGCGCCCGTATTACCAGCGCTGACCATGGCCGACACCCGCCCTTCCTGCACCAGTTGAGCGGCTAAATACATAGACGAAAGCTTATCGCCACGCAAAACTGCCGCTGGTTTATCTTTGTCGGTAATTTGCGATTCAGTATGTTGAATGGTGAGACGGCGAAGCACGTCTTTAGGCACAGCACGAAGCATCGGGCGAATCATAGATTCATCGCCCAATAGGATTATTTCAAGATTAGAATATTCAGATAGCGCCGCAGTCGACGCGGGAACTGTGAACTCTGCTCCACCTTCGCCGCCCATAGCATCTATTGCTATGCGCTTGGGAGTCATAAGTATTAGTCGTCGCCGAGATCTAGAACTTTCTTGCCCTTGTAGAAGCCATCAGCAGTGATGTGATGACGTCTGTGAACTTCACCTGTGGTTTTATCAGTTGACAGTGTTGGTCCTGTCAATGAGTCGTGGGAGCGGCGCTGACCTCGTCTCGAACGTGTCACCTTACTCTTCTGAACTGCCATTATCTTTCTCCAATAACTTGTAAAATCAGTATCTTAAATTAATCTTTAAGAGTTTTTAATACCGCAAACGGGTTCACCCGTGCTGGCTCTTCTTCCCCCGAAACCTCAGGAGGTTGTTTTTCGTACTCTAGACTCACAAGACAGTTAACGTCTTTATGAGTACTTACTATAGGCATTGCTAACAACAGCTGCTCTTCCACAAGCTCTGCTAAATTCAGCTTATGATCCTCAACCAACCAAGGGTCTAAGTCGGCATCAAGTTTGGCAATATCGGACTCGCGCCGAATTAAGGCCAAGTTGATATTGTCACTGAATTCAATCTGCACTGGCTCTAAACAGCGCTGACAGGCTACCTCGGCCGTCGCTCTAACTTCGCCTGTTATGAGACGTTGTTTCGACCTGTTTAACGAAAACTCAAGCGTTACTTCAACCACTGCGTTATCGTTAGCCAGAATCTCTCGAAACCGAGACAGGCGATCCAAACTAATGGAGCCAATCAGCTTCCCGTCGCTTTGGAACACTTTTCGAGTGTCAACATATGAGGGAATAACGGACTCAGGCATAGGCGCGCAATAATAGGCGTCATCGGCTTATCTGTCAAAGTTTTCGTAAATCGATTTACTCTGAAATACTTATCATAAGACACTGATATTGCGGGCTATTCCCTTAATCGACCTAAAGCGTTAGTAAGATTCATACCGAGGCTTGCTCGAACCTCGACTGTTTCGCCATTTTCTGGGGATTTAAAGCGCAGTTCGGCTGCGTGTAGACAAAGTGATTTAACCGATTTTAGTGACGGGTATTCCCTCAAAATGCTGCGGTTAGCGTAACGTATGTCACCCAGTATTGGGCAACCCACGTGTTGGCAGTGCACTCTAATTTGGTGAGTTCTGCCGGTTTCAGGGCAGGCTTCAATCAGGGTCGCGAGTTTAAATTTCTCCAGCACTCTAAATCGAGTAAGCGCCTCTTTACCCTCGGGATGAATGCGAACTAAGCGTTCACCAGATTCCAACTGCTCCCGCATAAGCGGTGCATCTACCAGCTGAACTGTTTCAGGCCAGCTGCCATATACCAACGCCTGATAGGTTTTTTGAACCTGTTTCGACTTGAACTGCTGGTGCATCTGTCGCAAGGTTTCAACTTCAGTGGCAATAACCAAACAGCCCGATGTTTCTCTGTCTATTCGGTGGGCAAGCTCTGCCCCCTGCCACTGAGGTTTGATCTGCCTAACCGCCTCAATCAGGCCAAGTTTAATCCCCGAACCCCCATGTACCGCAAGGCCAGATGGTTTGTTGATAATAAGCAGACCCGCTTTTTCATAAATGACATTATTCAACAAATAGTCTTTTAGCGACTGCGTGACTTTGCCTGGGTCTTTAACCGCGTTGCCTGCATAGGGCGGGATTCTAACAATATCGCCTAAATTTAGCTTAACCTCGGGCTTGCAGCGCTTTTTATTGATGCGCACTTCTCCACGGCGCAGTAACCAATAGACTCTCGAACGCGGAACCCCTTTCAGCTCCCGCATCAAGAAGTTATCGATTCTTTGCCCCTCACTGGCTTTAGTAACGGTCAAATATTGAACCTGCTGCATTACTTGCAAAAAAGACTCCACGGTTTTATTGCGTGCCCCATGGGTTTTAGCCCAATCCAGACATTCATTTTTGGTGTACAATTCTCCCCTTTTTTAAGCGTCCAGAGAAAAATGCAGTCCTATAAAACAACTTTAAACGAGCTTTTCAGCGAAGCCCTAAGCAACGTTAGCCACATTACGCCCAGTAATGCCAACGTCATTACTTCGTCGAGGCCTGAGTTTGGTGATTACCAAGTCAATGGTGTGATGGCAATTGCGAAACAGTTAAAAATGAATCCCCGCGAACTCGCTACAAAAGTCGTAGATTCTATCTCAATTGAGCAACAGAAACTCATTGAAAAACTAGAAATCGCTGGCCCTGGATTCATTAATATCCACTTGTCCAATGCAGCCCTTATAGAACGCGGCAATAAGCTTATTGCCAATTCACTGCCATTAGTCAGTGCCAGCGCTACACGCCAGACTGTAGTGGTCGACTACTCTGCGCCCAATTTGGCAAAAGAAATGCATGTCGGGCATTTGCGTGGAACAATTATCGGCGACAGTTTAGTTAGAGTATTGGAAGCCATTGGCCATACTGTTATACGGCAGAATCATGTAGGGGATTGGGGAACCCAATTCGGCATGCTGATCACTTACATGCAGCAGATCAAGCAGGATGACGCAGAGAACAAACTGGCGGATTTAGAAACATTCTATAGAGCAGCCAAAGAAAAATTTGATGCGGATGAGGAGTTTGCAAACACCGCTAGAGCTAGCGTGGTCAAACTGCAGCAAGGTGAACCTGCTTATCTTAAAGCTTGGCAGACGTTTATCGACGAATCATTGAGTCATTGTCAGGCAGTTTATGACAAACTCAACGTTACCCTAAAACGTGAGCATCTTGATGCTGAGAGTTTTTACAACGACCAACTGCCTGTCATTGTCCAAGAGCTCGAAGCTAAGTTATTACTGCAAACTTCAGACGGAGCCAAAGTGGTTTTTCTGCCAGAGTTTATCGGCAAGGACGATGAGCCACTGCCCACGATCATTCAAAAGTCAGATGGCGGCTATCTTTACGCCACAACAGATCTTGCAGCTGTTAAGCACCGCTCATTCAATTTGAACGCTGATCGTTCTTTGTATGTAGTGGACGCAAGACAAAGCCTGCACTTTCAGCAAGTGTTTGCTGTTGCAGAAAAAGCTGGTTTTTCGTCTGAGAGCATTTCACTAGAACATATTGCTTACGGCACCATGATGGGTGCTGATGGTAAGCCATTCAAGACTCGCAGTGGCGGCACGGTCAAGTTGGTGGAACTATTAGACGAAGCGGTAAAACGCGCCTATGACCTTGTTACCTCAAGAAGTGCGGAGCTGCCTGAACGCGAGCGTGAACTTATAGCCCGCGAAATAGGCATAGCCGCAGTGAAGTATGCTGACCTATCCAAGAACCGAACTAGCGACTATGTTTTCGATTGGTCAAGCATGCTGTCTTTTGAGGGCAACACGGCACCTTACTTGATGTATGCTTATGCAAGAATTAACAGCATCTTGGTCAAGGCAGACTCGAACACAAAACGTGCAATCACATCATGTAGCTCAGCTGAAGAGCGCGCTCTGTTGATAAAATTGCTGCAGTTTCCTGAAATAGTCCATAGCGTAGCCACCGACTGCTTCCCAAATCAGCTCTGTAATTATCTCTACGAGCTTGCTAGTCAGTTCATGCGTTTTTATGAAGCTTGCCCTATTCTGAAGGCAGAAAAGGAACTCATGAATTCGAGACTTGGTTTATCACAATTGTGCGCCGAAACCCTGAAGCAAGGGCTAGATTTATTGGGCATTAACACCCTAGACAAAATGTAGGAAAGGGGCGTAACCCCCCCTCTCCTACGCAGTCAGCTTAAGCCGAGAGCTCTAACAAAATTTTATTCAACCTAGCGGAGAACTCCCCTGGATTTTCTAACTGGCCGCCCTCGGACAGCTGGGCTTGACCGAATAGTATAAAAACTAGGTCGGAAAAACGCTCTTCATCTTGCTCCTTGTCTAACTTTTGAACCAAGGAATGGTCGGGATTGATCTCAAAAATTGGCTTTGTCTCCGGCACTGCCTGACCTGATGCTTCCATGATTTTGCGCATCTGCGCACCCATGTCATCATCATCTACTGCTAATACGGCAGGCGAATCAGTTAGCCTGTGAGTTACCCTAACTTCTTTTACATCGTCGCCGAGCGCGGTTTTAATCCGAGTGACAAGATCAACATATTGCTTTTCTGTCTCTTCCTGCTTCTTCTTATCGGCTTCATCTTCTAGCTTACCGAGATCGAGTTCGCCGCGGGCAATGTCTTGAAAGGATTTACCATCAAACTCTCGAAGGTGTCCCATTAACCACTCATCGATGCGGTCAGTCATAAGTAAGACTTCGATACCCTTCTTTCTAAAAATTTCGAGATGAGGGCTACTTTTCGCAGCATTCAAAGAATCTGAGACGAGGTAGTAAATTTTATCTTGGCCTTCTTTCATTCTTTCAATATATTCAACAAGCCCTTGGTCTTGAGCTTTACCTTCCGACACGGTTGACGAAAATTGAAGCAGCTTAGCAATCTTCTCTCGATTGCCCATGTCTTCCGCCGGACCCTCTTTTAAAACTTGGCCAAACTCCGCCCAGAAGCCATCGTATTTAGCTTTATCTTTCTTACGCAGTTTCTCCAACATATCTAGTGCACGCTTAGTAAGGGCACTGCGCATGGAGTCAACCACCGGATCGCGCTGTAAAATCTCACGGGAAACGTTGAGGGAGATATCATTAGAATCGACCACACCTTTCATAAATCTCAAATACAAAGGCATAAATTGCTCGGCGTCATCCATGATGAAGACCCGCTGAACATACAGCTTTAAGCCTCTAGCGGCGTCTCTATTCCATAAATCGAAAGGCGCTCGCTGTGGTATATACAAAAGGCTGGTGTATTCGAGTTTTCCTTCTACCTTATTGTGACTCCAATCAAGGGGATCCTGAAAATCATGACTAACGTGTTTATAAAACTCTTTATATTCCTCGTCTTCGACATCGCTGCGCGAGCGCACCCATAGCGCCTTCGCGTCATTGACTGCTTCGTATTCTTTGTCTTTAACTTCGTCTATTTTTTCTGCAGCATCACTTTCTTCCGGCGCAGAGAAATCTTGTTTCTCCATCATAACGGGAATGGCGATATGGTCAGCATATTTTTTTACAATATGTCTAATACGGTAGCTGTCAGCATATTCTTTTTCTTCTGGTTTAAGATGCAGAATAACCGTTGTTCCTCTGCTGGATTTCTCGATTGGCTCGATCTCATAATCTGCCTCGCCCTTAGAGACCCAGCGCGTGCCAGCGCTGGCAGGGTCACCGGCTTTACGAGTAAGCACCTCAACAGTATCTGCGACGATAAAGCCCGAATAAAAACCCACCCCAAATTGACCGATTAACTGGGAGTCTTTTTTCTGATCTCCGGTTAGAGATTCGAGAAACTGCGCAGTACCGGATTTTGCAATGGTACCGAGATTAGTAATCACTTCGTCCCTAGTCATACCGATGCCGTTGTCATCAATGGTGACTGTCATCGCTTCGGCATCGAAATCGACCTGAACGCGGATGTCGGTATCTTCTTCCAACAGTTCTGGTGATGATAGAGCCTGAAATCTGAGCTTATCGGCAGCATCTGATGCATTGGAAATTAGTTCCCGCAGGAATATTTCTTTATTGCTATACAGAGAATGAATCATCAGATGAAGGAGCTGTTTGGCTTCGGTTTCGAATCCTCTGGTTTCTGCTTTGTGTTCGCTGCTCATTGTTTACCCTTAAATAGTTCTGTTAATACTTAAATCTTGGCTACCTTAGCTTGCGCTAGGAGCATGTGGGTCGCTCGGGATACTGTAGGCATAAAAAAACCCAATAGCCGCTACGACGATTGGGTTTTAATGGGGTTGAACTCCAATTATTTCAAGGGGTTCAACCCATTCTAGAAGAGTTGTCCTACTGCAGCGGTGGGTAGCTTTCGTAGAAATCTATTGCATCGGCCTTACGGCTTGCAATGAGATTGGTGCGAGCACGGGTTGCCGTAATAAAGCTAATATAATTATTGGCTGCTTCTTGCGCTCGCCTGTCACCAGCTTCGGCCGAGTCTTTTGCCGCTTGCTCAGCCGCGTCGAACTCATCCATCTCAAGCAATGCTCTTGCCAAAAATAGCAGTGCTGCAGGCTTGTCGGTAAGATTACCTTTATCTACAGCGGCTCTAAATGCTTCGGCTGATTCTTCATAGTTGGTTAAGACGTACTGGATGTAGCCAAGGGTATCAAAGCCGTCCCCAGTTTCATCCAGTTCAGCGAGTCTCTCTGCATAGGGTAGCGCCTTATTGAATTCGCTAGAGATCATTAACATCTGGGTAATAGTGGCGATATTATCTTTGTTTTCTTCAATAATATCGGATTCTAGTCCCTTCTCAATAATCTTCGCACCGCTGTGGGCGATTTCGATACCCGCCATGGATTGGCCAAGGTTTAAGTATCGGTTCTCATCCTCAACAACCCCCTTCAGGTAAGCCAGATTCAGTGAACGAATTCTGCGCTCTTCGTCATCAACACTGGCATACACTGCGCTCAAGTTTAACCAATCTCTCGGATCGTCGTACAACATGATCATAGTTTTGGTCACATCCAACGCTTTAACATAGTCTTCCAAGGTGAAATAGATACCGTTCAAGTAGGCATAATCATCCCGACCGAGCTCTTCACCAGCAGCTAAAGCCATCTCCATGTACTGCAGCCAATAAGGCTCGGCTTCTGCATACTGTTCCAGCTGATAGTGGGCATAAGAAAGACCACGAAAAACGATTTGATCTTCGTCTAAGGAAAGTTCTCGCCACGCCGTGTAGTTATCGATAGAACCCTGCCAGTTTTCCTCAGCCGCATAAATCTGCCCTAATGAGCGCAGCGTGCGCAAACGAATATCTTCCCGCAAGGTTTCGATAGTCAAAATTTGCTCAAAGATACGCAGGGCACCCTGATAATCTTCGATCGTGAGGTAGTAGTTGGTGTAGAAGTTGAGAATAGTAGACTTCTCAAAATCGTTCATCCGATCATAACGTCGCTCATAAAGCTCATCGAGTTCCCTTTTTGCGCCTTCCATATCGGGTGGTTCATTTTCGTCTTCGGGCGACATCAGCTCTTGAATCGTAGAAATGGAGCGCATGACTTGGTCGCTCAGTGTTCCAGCCGAGCGAGCTTCCGGCGGAGCACGCTGCTCTTCACCCGCCAAGACAATAGCCGGCAGCATTGGAATGCTCAGTATTCCAATCAAGAAACCCAGCGTTAATTTGCTTAATAATCTCATCTCGATCTATTCCTCTAGCTGGTAACGGAACAAGTATTGAACCCCAGGCACTGCAACACCTTCGCCGTCGATTACACGGGGCTGAAACTTGAATCTGGCTGCGGCCCGAATTGAGGAGCGATCGAAAATGCTCGCAGGCTCTGCGTCCACCACTTCGATTGACTCTTCCTCGACGTTACCTAAGCCATTTACCGTAAAGCTTACTAAGCACCAGCCTTGAATGCCGCGCTGAGCTGCCCGCGTCGGATACTGAGGTGCGATCGCCACCAAGGGCAAATAGTCGCCATCCGTTGCGGAAATTTGCGCACCACCAATATCTAAACCTGTCTCAATATTTGCACCACCGCGGTCAATATTGAGGGCTGGGCCATCATTTAAATTAATCTGCTTGTCAGGAGTGTCTGGTATGTCTTGAGTGACTTCCTCAATTAACTCCGGCTTGTCTATTTCTTCGATCACTTCGTTGACGATCTCTGGCATCGTCGCATCAACGATTTTGACGACAGTCGCTCGTTGGTCGAAGTTTTCACCAGTGGCGATTAGATATTGCATGAAATAGAACAAGGCTAGCGTAATAAGAGCCGCTAACACCATGGATACTGCCCATCTGATTACAATCATCTTCTATGCCTCCGCTGAGATCGAAACATTAAGAATATTGGCTTCTCTAGCAGCCTTTAGGATCATCATGACTCCTTCATTTTCTGAATTCGCATCGGCTTGAATAATCACCGAGGAATTAGGCGCGTCTGCTAATCGCAATTCGAAACGCGATCGAATGAATCGAGGGTCGATCATCTCGCCATCGATCCATACATCACCTGATTCGCCAACGGCTATCAAAATCAAATCACCTGAAGTCTCGTCAACTAACGAGGCTTCGGGCTTGGTGACTTCAATACCTGCTTCGGTAACGAATACAGATGTAACAATAAAAAAGATAAGAAGGATAAAAACAACATCAAGCATAGGGGTAAGATCGATCTCGCCCGCCTCTTCTGCCGCCTTCTTTTTCATTAACCCTGATTTCATGTTCGTTTTGCCCTAAGGTCTGTCTTTATTAGTTTTAGTCAGACAACTAGTTAGTCGCTGAGCGGCAAGTGGTCTTCTAGCAATTCTAAATCGCGGTCTACTTTGGCCTTCAAGTAATTGAAAGCAAAGATTCCAGATATTGCGCCAACCATTCCTGCCATTGTTGGTATAGTTGCTTTAGATACGCCGCCAGCCATCGACTTTGCATCCCCACCACCACTAACAGCCATTATGAAAAACACTTCAATCATGCCGGTTACTGTGCCTATCAATCCCAGGAGAGGACAAATAGTGACCAGAACTTCAATGATTGGCAGAGAGCTTTTCATATCAAGGGAGATCTTGGAGATCATCATGGTTCTAATATGATGAGCACTCCAAGATTTAGTGTCGGAACGAGCATTCCACTCCGCCAACGTAGATTTAACATTTTTCTTGTGGGTCGTATTGAGGTACCAAATACGCTCGAATACTAACGACCATTTGACGAGAAGAAGAGCGGCGATAATAGTTAGCACCGACCCCCCTCTCTCCATAAAGGTGTTGACCGAGTCAAGAATATCCAGAATAAAAAAATACATTTAAATTATTCCCTTGGAATTAAGACCGGCTACCTGCCATACGCTCAGCTTTTTGAGCAATCATGCCTGTGGCCTGCTGTTCCAAAATATGGATGATGGTGTCCGCACGGCTCTTAACCACTGTGTGCATGAAGATAGTCGGGATCGCCACAACGATACCAAGTACCGTAGTCATCAATGCCGATGAAATACCACCTGCCATGATAGTCGGGTCACCGGCACCGTATACCGTGATCTGTTGGAATACCACGATCATGCCTGTCACTGTACCAAGCAGTCCGCCTAGTGGTGCAATCGTCGCGATCATCTTGATTATAGTGAGCATGCTTTCTAGCGCAGGAGTTTCCTGCAGTATTGCCTCGCCCAATTTAAGTTCCAGAGTTTCAGTGTCCGAATCAGGATTAGACTCAGCAACCATAAGCACTCGGCCAAGCGGGTTGTTCTTGGTTGCTTTATCGCTCTTGAGCTGTGAACGAACCTTCACAGAGATTAGCGTTAGCATTAACAAGCGGTAGAAGCCAAGTAAGATACCAACTACACCCACACCAATAATGATAAAACCAATGGTGCCTGAGTTGGCTTGAACCTGCTCTTGGGCGCTTGGAAAGTTAACCAAGTTAGCCATTACCTGACCACCAACACCACCTGTTGGGTCGATACCAACCTTAGTGAAGCCTGAGTTAGCTGCTTCAAGTGCTCTGGCTGAGGCAACGATACCGGCTGCAGGCTGCTTTGGCAGCACCTGAAGGTGGCCTATTTCGCCGTTGTAGCTTAAGTAGTCGCCATCGGACACTGCATTGAATGAGCCGATTCGAGTGATTTGACGGTTAACCGTGTCACCTGTGGGCAAAGTAACTTCGCCGCTGTAAGTCACAACACGGGCAGACTCAGTCATCTCCTGCTGCATGTAATACCAAAACGTTTCAATTTCAGAGACGTTTAGCTGCTCAATCGTGCTACCGGCTTTTTCAATGAACTCTTCAATAGCTTCTGAACGACCAGGATACTGGGCGCTGATTAGCGAGTCTTCAAAGGTACTTAAAAAGTCGCCGGCGACACCTTGTAAAGTACCAAACAGCTCATTTAAATCGCCGCGGGCATCACGCAGAATTTCACGCTTCTGGCCGATGGTAATTTGGTTTTCCTCAAACGTGTCACTAAGCTGTTCTTGCAGAGCTTCTTGCTCTTCATACCGCTGCTTAGTGGTATCGAGAATTTGCTGCTGACGGTTAGCGTTGCTTTGAAATTCTTGGACACGAGAACGGTAGTCTTCGGATTCAGCTACCGCATCTTGGCGTACTAGATCTAGAAGGCTTGTTAGGCTGTTTGCCTGCCCAACTGCTTGCATCGAAGACAGCGCGAACACAGTGGTTGCAGTAAGGCCTATGAATTTAGTTAAGTTTTTCATTATTGCGCAGCCTCCGGAGCCATAACAGGTAAATCAATAATCTTCGGAGCATCAAGCGAAGATGCTACGCGGATGGCCGTTTGAATGGCAGTTCGATACTCACCTGCTGGAAGTTCAACCCAAGTACGTGAATCGTTGTCCCACGCACCGGTGACCTGGCGGTCAGTTGTTTGATACATCAAAGACACTCGGCCTATTCGTGCCATGTTTACATCGCGGTCAGCACCATTGATGTTGATCGTGTCTGGATAGGTTTCGATCGTGCGACCATAAGAAGTTTCGGTTTGGTAAATCACTAGGACTTGGCGAAACTTTTCTGCAATTGAGACATCAGGATTGTCGATTGCATTACGGGCGAATTCGATTCGATTACGACGCTCGTCAATATGAAAGGGGTAATCCAATTCTACAAACTGCTCAACGCTGGCTAGCATCTTGCCCATTAACAGAGGAATCTCTCGAGTAACCTCAGCAACAGATGCTATTGATTCATCAAGTGTAGCGATTTGCTTTTCTTGATTATCAATTTGCTTTCGGAAGCCGGCGTTCACAACCAAAAGCGATTCCAGGTTATCGTTCTCTCTTTTAAATTCTTCGTAAAGAGAACTGGTATCGTTCTGCAAGCGAGTGATTTCTGCCTGAGCTTCTGCAGACTCAGTAAATTTTGTAGCAATCACATCCATGGCTTGATCCAAGACGCTGCTGTCTACAATGATTTCGGCTGCTTGCGCGCTGCCCCAGATGCTAGACATGAGCAAAGCCAGTGTAGACATGCTCAAATTTTTAATTCGACGGTTATTCATGTGCCATCCTGTTGTTGTTAACAATTCAGAAGAAATTAGTTCCGGGACACGACTGGTACAAACAACTAATTTCAACCGTTAATACTTTTTCTTTTAAACCCTAGTTTGTTCATCGACCTGTGTTGTTAGCCAAATTAATAACAAGAACCTAATTGTTATCAGCACTGCCTCGGCTAGCCCTGAACACGAGTCTTCAGACAGTTACCAATCTACCCAAAATGAAAAAATTTGAGAAGCAAAGTAACCATCTTTTATCTAAAACCATTTTGATCAGACAAGAATCAAAATAGCTTCCGAAATTCAGCGTATTACGCCGCATTTCGGAAAGACTATCACACTATCTTGAGGTATTAGAACCTTTTGCGAAGCAAA
>CAYGSO010000013.1:0-47590 GCA_964352445.1 uncultured Pseudohongiella sp.
CAATAATGGCGTTTAAAGTCTTATTTTAAGCTATTAAATTCCGATTGGTTGACATACGCTTTTAAAAGCTCATAATGGCCCATAAATAGGCTTTAAGCCCTATTTTCATTATTTGTAGATTAATTTAAGGCTGTTATGGACTTCTACGCACATTCAGACAAAGCCATCGAGCAAGAACTGGGCGAGCGCTTTAAAGGCCTGCGCCTGCAGAAAAACATCACCCAGAAGGAACTGGCCGAGGCCACAACCTTATCCCTTAATTCTATTAAGGCGCTGGAGTCAGGCCGGGGCAAGCTGTCCACTGTCATCGCCGTGCTCAGAGAATTGGGCGCCTTAGACCAGTTGGACAACTTCATCCCCGAGATAACCATAAGCCCCATGCAGCTTGCCAAAACCCAAGGCCAGGTGCGCAAGAGAGCCTCGGGCGAGCGGCTTAAACCTGAAGGCTCGGATGAGCCCCAATGGTAACTAGCAGTGATAAATAAAAGTGATAACTAAACGTGGTAGATAAAATTGAAACTGCCTTGGTATCCCTATGGGGCGAAACCGTTGGCGCCGTGTCGTGGCTAGACGATCGCGGCTACGGCATTTTCGAATACGACAGAGCCTTCCTAAAAAAAGGCTTAGACCTGGCACCTATTACCATGGGAATAAACGCTGCCATGGCGGGCAGCGGCAAATTCTTTTTCCCCGCGCTTAATAAAGATACCTACCTAGGGCTGCCAGGCATGTTAGCCGACGCCCTGCCGGATAAATTTGGCAACAGTGTGATCGATGCCTGGCTGGCCCGCAGCGGCCGAACCAGCGCAAGCTTCAGCCCGGTGGAACGGCTTTGCTATACCGGTAGCCGCGGCATGGGCGCGCTGGAGTTCTCCCCCACTGTGATGACCAAGCAGGCCGACTCAGTGGCGGTGGAAATTTCCGAGCTGGTGGCACTGGCCCAGCACATTATGCACGAGCGAGCCGAGCTACAGGTTCGCCTTGGCGATGATAGCCCGCAAAACACCGATGCCCTATTGGATATACTTCGGGTGGGCACCTCTGCCGGTGGCGCCAGACCGAAAGCGGTAATCGCCATGAATGCGGCCGGCGACGTGATCTCAGGCCAGGGCCAAGCACCAAAGGGGTTTGACTACTGGCTACTTAAATTCGATGGCGTGACCGATTTGGAACTAGGCGAGCCAAGGGGTTATGGCCGCATTGAATACGCCTATTACCTGATGGCAAAAGAGGCAGACATTGAAATCGCCGAGAGCAAGCTGCTGCAAGAAAATGGCCGCGCCCACTTTATGACCAAACGGTTTGATAGGGTTAATGGCCACAAGCTGCACATGCAATCTCTGTGCGGCATCGCCCACTATGATTTCAATCAGGCCGGGGCAACCAGCTACGAGCAGGCCTTTGAAGTGATGCGCAGGCTGCGCCTGAGCAAAGCGGAGGCAGCCCAGCAATATCGCCGCATGGTGTTCAATATTCTGGCGCGTAATCAGGATGATCACACCAAGAACATTTCGTTTCTCATGGATAGCAGCGGCAAGTGGAGCCTGTCACCGGCTTACGATCTGACTTACTCCCATAACCCCGCGGGCAAATGGACCAACCAGCATCAGATGAGTGTGGCCGGCAAGCGGGACCAGTTTACCAAGCAGGAATTAATTGCCACCGGCAAAGCTATTAGCATTGCCAGGCCAGAGCTGATACTGGATGAGGTGGCCACCGCCTTGAGCAAATGGCAGCAGTTTGCAAATGCTGCAGGGGTAAGCAAGCTAGTGGCACGAGAGATTGAATCTCATCACCGCCGGCTTTGACACCCAGCCGATAGCAAACTCCAAGCCACTCCATGGCTAACGCCGACGCCCCCGCTGCACAGCACTCCCCATCAATTCTCGGCTGCTTATTTAGGCCTGCAAACAAACATAATCGGCTATTAATTGGTGCCAAGCACTGTTTTTCGCAAAGTATGGGATGAACTATTCACCATCTGCTCCGGTAGCAACCTATGTTAAGCTTAGGGCTTATAACCAAGAGGGGCCGACCATGACCAACGCCAACAATAAGCCAGCCAGCCTCAGCCGCCGCCGCATCGTTACAGGGTTCGGCGCTCTCGCCGCCGCAGGCCTACTGCCTCGTCAGCTGTCCGCACAGTCTTCAGTCACCGAAACCGACATTCTTATCATCGGCGGCGGTATCGCCGGCTCTTCCACTGCCATGAGCTTGGCCGAGTTGGGCCGCGACGTGACACTGCTAGAGCGAGGCGAGATTGCTTCGGAAGCCTCTGGGCAGAATATGGGCGGCGTGGGCGGCAACGGCTGGGGCAACAACCCTAATCTACTGTCCTATCTTACCGCTGGCGGCGTCGAGATATTTAAACGTATGCAGATCGAGTTGGGCTACGACATGGAATTTCGTCTGTCGGGCACCATGACCGCCATTCACAGCTTAGCCCAATATGAGTACTATCAGGATCAGGTAGCGGCGCTGCAGGCTGGCGGTTACGAGGTTGATTTAGTCTCGCCCCGGGAAGCACTCTCCCTTGAACCCGAGGCCAACCCAGAGCTTCTGGGCTATGTGTATGCACCCGGCCGCGGTCAGGCCGACCCGGTAAAATCCACCCGAGCCTTTGCCCATGCCGCAGAATTGGCCGGGGCAAAAATCCATACTGGGCAGAACGTGGTTACCATCACGCCCCAATCACGCAGTGGCTACACCGTACAAACCGAAACAGCTGAATACCGCTGCCTAAGCTTAGTGCTGGCAACCGGCGCCTGGTGTGGCCCAGTTGGCAAACTGTTAGGTCTTACTGTACCTATCGTGCCAATACGAGGCCAGATGTGGGCAACGTCGAGTCAACCGCCCCGAGTGTTTAGCACCATTGGCTCAGCTGAATCCAGTTTTGATTGGAGCCGCAACAATGGCTCCGACGCGGTCACACCGCCCAATTTAACCCACAAAAATAACCGCCGTACCACCCGCCACCTTTATGGCCGACAACGTAAAAACGGCGAAATTATCTTTGGCGGTGACCGGGAAAGCTTAGGCTATGTGTCGGCACCAGACCCCGCCGGCATCGAAGTGAATCGCAGCCATGCTGCCGAGGTCATTCCCCTTGTTAAGTCCTTGGCCATCGCCCGCACTTGGTCTGGCATGATGCCCTTTTCGGTGGACGGCGCGCCCATCATTGGCAAAATACCTTTGCGGGAAAATTTGTACATCGTCAGCGGTTTAGCGTCATCAGGTTTTGGCCGCGGGCCCATGGCGGGTAAGTTAGTGGCAGACCAGATTCATACCGGCCAGATGACTGCCGTGCTAACAGAGTCTGACCCGGCTAGATGTGTAACCGAAGCCTAATAGGGGACAGATTTATTTTTGCGGCCTATTTTTGACAATCGGTGCTTGGGTAATTACTCAGGCATCATCCAATACAGCATTCATCACACTATTTAATAAACCAAACAATACACAAATCAGCACACCAACCATCACTACCGGTTGTGCTAACATTTCAGATCAATTCACAGAATTTATCAGGAGCGTCACCATGCGAGCCCACGCAGCTGTTATGCCTTTACTACTCTTACTCACCTCCTGCAGTAATGAGTCACCCTCAGCACCTGTTTCATCTGCTGTTATAGAAGTTGCCTTGCCCCAAGCTGAAGCCTCTCGCATTCAGGCTCACATCGAGTTTTTGGCAGACGACCTGTTGCAAGGTCGCGACACGGGCAGTGAGGGCCATGCCATTGCGGCAAACTATGTGGCGTCTCAGTTTGCGCAGATTGGCGTGCAGCCGGCCGGTGACAATCAGGGTTATGTTCAAAATATCGTGTTTCGTCAGGCCTACCGTGACCAATCCGCCGCGGAATTGATCGTGCATACCGAGCAGGGCGATGCACCTTTCGTGTTCGCCGAAGACTTTGTTAACGGCAGCTCACTAAGCAGCACCGACAGCACAGTGACAGCGCCTTTGGTGTTTGTAGGGTACGGCATTGAGGCAGACTGGCTGGATCATCACGACTATGCAGGCCTCGACGTGGACGGCAAAATTGTAGTGGCTTTGTCGGGCAAACCTGACTCATTCCCCAGCGAGGAAGGTGCCCATTTTAGCAGCGGCGATGAGAAACGTAACAACGCGGTAAGCCGCGGCGCGGTGGGTTACATCACACTGCGCACACCTTTAGCTGAATCCACTTTTCCTTTCGAACGCGGTCTGGCTACTTTGCATATGCCCGCCGTGGGCTATCTAGATCCCGATGGTACTCCGGCCGGAAGTTCAACCCAGCTAAGAGGCAGCGTTGGTTTGTCGCTTGATGCCAGTCGACGCCTATTTGAGCTAGCCGGTCGTTCACTGGACGATGTGTTCGCCATGATCGATGCTGGCGAAGCCCCGCAAGGGTTTGACTTACCTCTCGAAGCCACCCTCAGCCAAAAGTCACGTCATCAGACGATAACCAGCCCCAATGTAGTTGGCATGATCGAAGGCAGCGACCCTCAGCTGAAAAACGAATACGTGATGTTCACGGCGCACTTAGATCATGTAGGGCGAGCCAGCGGTGACGGCGAAGACACGATCCTCAATGGCGCATTGGATAACGCCGCTGGCGTGTCTGCCCTGCTGGAAAATGCGCGGCTGCTTATGTCGCTGCCCGAGCGCCCAAGGCGCTCTATCCTGTTTGTTATCGTCACTGCCGAAGAAAAAGGGCTACTTGGCGCCGAATATTATTCCAATAACCCAACGGTACCTATGCGCAACATTGTCGCCAATGTGAATCTTGATATGCCCATGTTGCTTTACCCGTTCACCAACGTCATCGCCTTTGGTGCCCAGCACTCAAGCTTAAAGGGTAGCACGGAGAATGCCTTAAAGGCGCTTGATCTGGAGTTGATGGACGACCCCATGCCCGAAGAAAATCTCTTCGTGCGCAGTGACCACTATATGTTTGTGAAAAAAGGTGTGCCGGCAGTGTTCCTGTCGGTGGGTTTTGGCTCATCAGATCCGGATTTAAACGGCGAAGAGATTTTTAATA
Source organism: uncultured Pseudohongiella sp. (assembly GCA_964352445.1). Taxonomy (GTDB): domain Bacteria; phylum Pseudomonadota; class Gammaproteobacteria; order Pseudomonadales; family Pseudohongiellaceae; genus UBA9145. Next base: position 5,022 of record CAYGSO010000013.1, read on the forward strand.
ACTTTTTGCAGACCCACTACCATCAGGTGTCAGACTCAATTGACCTGCCCATCAACTACGAGGCGGGCGCCCTGTTTGCCCAGGTCAATTTTATGATTGGCATTGAGGTCGCCAATGCCGATGAGCGACCAACCTGGAACGAAAACGATTTCTTCGGCACGGAGTTTGGCAACGCCGAATAACTGCAAAACAATCTGAAGCGCCGCAGCTATAACGCCGGTGCTTCAATACCTGTAAAGACTCCAATGCTATGCCAGCGCTTGAATACCTGCGCATAGAAAATCGGGCTCTCGATAGCCACTGCAGCGAATTCGGCTTGCCTAGCAGCACCCATGCCTGCCCCAATTTATTTTTGACTCGAAACCCTTAGGCGCTATGATCTAACTCTAGGCCATCTAATGAGAGAACGTCATGTCAAAAAAAGAAAGCCGCAGGGTGCCACGCGAAGCAGTTGAAATTTACAACCAGTACATTCACGGCGAAATCACTCGCCGCCAGTTTTTAAGCGGCGCGAAGAAATTCGCGGTGGCGGGTCTTACCGCCAGTGTCATCGTTGAAGCCTTGATGCCGAACTACGCCCTAGGGCAGCAGGTGTCGCGGGATGACGAGCGTATTCGAGCCAGCTACGAAACCCTGCCGTCACCCGATGGCAATGGCTATGTCAGAGGTTATTTGGTTCGTCCCTACAGCGCTGACAGCCGCAGTGAAACGCCCTCTAAACTGCCCGGCATAATCGTCGTGCATGAAAACCGTGGGCTCAACCCCCACACCGAAGACGTCGCGCGCCGTTTTGCCCTAGCAAATTTCATGGCCTTTGCCCCCGATGTACTCACCTCGGTAGGCGGATATCCCGGCGATGATTACCAGGGCGGCCAGCTATTCCGGCAGATTGATAATGACAAGAAGTTTGAAGACATCGTAGCCAGCGCCCTGTGGCTGAAAAACCGTGCTGACTGTAACGGCAAAATTGGTGTCACGGGGTTTTGCTACGGTGGCAGCGTATCCAATAACTTAGCCACAAGATTAGGTGACGACCTTGCCGCCGCCGTGCCTTTTTATGGCGGCGGCGTATCAGCAGGTGATGCTCAAAATATTAAAGCCGCGGTGATGGTGCAGCACGGCGAACAGGACACACGATTAGTTGAAGCGTGGCCGGAATACGAAGCGGCATTGAAGGCGGCGGGCGTCACCTACGAAGGTCATATTTACCCTAACGTGGGCCACGGCTTTTTCAACGACGCAACCCCAGAACGCTACGGTGAAGCAGCAGCTACTGAGGCGTGGTCTCGCACCGTGGATTGGTTTAATCGCTTCACCAGATAAGGTTTAAACACTGGAGGATTATTTTCCTGCTTTGAAGGTCAGTGCGAGTGCGACCCATGGTCATCACCGACCCAGTGCCCATGATTGAAATAATAGCCATAGGTTTCCAGTGCAGCTTTGAGCGCTGGCACCCCTTCCGCGGACAGGGGTGAAGCCTCTACCTTAGCAGCCGCAGCCAGCAGCTCGGCCAGAATGAAGTGTAGGTTCGCATCGGCTTCCGGCTCTAGTTTGCACTGCTCGATCATCGTATTCACGGCGCCGGTTACCACTTCACTCAGTTGATTGGCTTGGTTTTGACTAAGCTGCCCCGCGTCGAACACGGGGGTTAACATATCTACAGCCACTCTAATTTCTGTCATGCCTCGGCGCAGCGCGGCATCGGTCTGCCATTGCTCCCCATTCTTTAACGACAGCGACGCACCGCCATGCCCCTCGTGTTCATGAGCTGCTTCATGGTTGTGGGTATCGCCATGATCATGGCCATCTGCTTGAGCACTGACCTGCACAGTCCAGCACGAAAGCGCGAAGGCTATTACTAGTGTGAGCGTTGAATCTTTACTTATGATCATGGTGTTTCCTTAAGTCATTTGAGACTGAGCTAGTATAGGCACACCTAATAGTTAAGCGAATACGAATAGATCAATGGATTAAGCATAGAAAGCAGCTTATTTGGCATACCAATACTTCTGGCTAACCTTTCTACGTTTATCGCGCCTCAGAACTCAGCGCGTATAGCACTGCCCTGCAAAATTCCTCAAAAATATCCCGATCGGGATTTTAAAGGAAAATTTAACCAAACCTGAAGTAAAAGTTACTGAACGGTGTCTTTTATTGACATTAGGCCTGAGTACACTATATTTACCCCTTACAGGATAAATTTGAAGGCGCGCAATGAAAGACGAAAAGGTCCCTTATGGCCTTGTTCGCAATGCCCAAGATCTTGGCAAAGTGACTCGTGCTCATAGAAAAAGTCGATCTATCTCTCTCGAAACTCTTGGCGGCCTAGGCAACTTGGGCAAAAGGTTTCTATCAGAGTTTGAACGAGGTAAAGAAACTGCTGAAATCGGCAAAATATTTAAGGCGCTGAATACCCTCGGGTTAGAGGTCACCATTCAACCAAGAGTGGCTCAGAGTAACGCTGATTCAAGCACTATTGCCGAGAATTTAAGCGGCTCTGTAAATCTTAAAAAGGTAAGTGACAGCCAACATGAATGATACTCGCGATTTAAACCTTTGGTATGAAGAGCAGTTAGTCGGTCATTTATGGAACAACGACCTCGACAGAATTGGGTTTCGCTACAGCGCTGATTGGCTGGCCAATAAAAACAAGTTTGCAGTATCCCTAAAGTTACCCCTTCGGCATGAAGACTTTCCCGCTGACGAAGGGACAGCCCACCGATTTTTTGCGAACCTACTGCCAGAAGCACAGGCGCGCCAGCATATTATCAGTGATCTAAAAATCAGCGATAGCGACTATTCTCTGTTAGGAGCTATAGGCGGCGAATGCGCAGGCGCATTTAATATCTTGCCTGCCTCAGCCCAGCCTGAACCGCGCACAGCGTGGAGCTATACAATGCTCCCTGATAATGAATTGAAGGCCCTTATAAGACGCAAGGGAAATGGCATCAATTTCAGGAACAATAGCAATCAACCTATCCGGTTGTCACTGGCGGGGGCGCAAAACAAATTCCCCATTTTCATCCGAGATAACCTCAGCTACTTACCCAGCAACGAAGCTCCTACCAGCCATATTTTGAAATTTCAGCTCGCCGACTACAAGCATGTTCCCGCCTTCGAGACCATCCTAATGAAATTGGCCCAAGCGATAGGGATGGATGTCGCCAACATTGAATTGAGAGCACTGGAAGGAATGCCCGCTAGCAAACCAAACGCATCGTTTGCAGAAATACAGCGCTACGACAGAACGATAGACGCAACGGGAAACATCATCCGATTGCACCAAGAGGATTTTTGTCAGGCTCTAGGCTTTGGCTACAACAAAAAATACCAAGCTGACGGCGGACCAAGTTTTTCGGATTGCATAACCTTGGTCAGAGACCATTCAACAGAACCTGCTGCCGACAGCTTGGCGTTACTAAATTGGCAGCTATTCAACTTTCTAGCCGGCAACTCAGATGGCCATGCAAAAAATTTGTCGTTACTTTACCGAAAAGATAACTCCATACGGCTCGCCCCTTTCTACGACTTAGTTTGTACAAGGGCAATCAAAGGCATTTCAGCCGATTTGGCTTTTCCTATTGGCGGCGAACGCAACCCTGATAAAGTCCTTAGGAAGAATTGGGAGGCGTTCGCAAAAGAAACCGATATAAACCTGCGCTTTCTAATCAGCACAACCGAAGCCGCAATCGAGAAAATTCTCGATTGCCTTCCCAAAGTAATGCAAGAGTTCGGAAATAAATACGGTGATTACAGCGCATTGCAGCAGGTTGAGCAGTTTATTCGGCGCCAATGCCGCGCTGCCAGCCGAAATTTGAGATAGTGTGATTCTGTTCGAAGCCATTCGACTAAATGAAGGTGTTGATCTCACCCCCCTTTCAAGCCTATCAACATTAAAAAGGGCAGATTAATCCAAACTGAGAACTTAACTCAATCTGCCCTTTTCTGCTGCTAAAGCTCTTTAATCACCACCTTGCGAAAGCGCAGTGCCCCACGGGCCCACTGCAGACCTATTGGTCCGGCGGCTAAAAGATCATCGCGCACATCTACCGTCCGCTCATTGTTCAGCTCAACTACCAGATGGTTACCGTCCAGGGTAATAACATAAACATTCCATTTGCCACCCGCTAGCGGCCTTGGCTCATCCACTGGAGCAATATGCACAATGGCGCCGGTGCCAAAGGCAGGGTCTGGGCGCTGGTCATAGACGTTGGCCTCATAACAGCTACGGTCAGTAATTTGATTGGCATCGGCGCAGCGCATATAGATTCCGCTGTTGGCATCATCACTGGCCCAAAACTCAACTCGCAATGTGAAGTTGCTGTAACTCTCTTTGGTGACAAGCCAAGAAGCGCCGCTGCCTTCAGTGGCTTGAATGGCACTGTCTTTTGCCATCCAATTGGCGTCGCCAACCACATTGAAGTTTTCCATGCCTTGGGTGCCATCGATTAACGTTACCCAGCCGTCATCTGCCGCTTGCAGTGTAGATGTAGCCAGTAATGCAGTTAACCCGATGAGGCATAGGCCTAGGGTTTTAGAAATTTGGTGGACTGCTCGCATCGTCAGATTCTCCTTGTTGGTTTGTTTCAAGCCGTGATGTGTCTAGAGACTAAAAGTTCTAGCGCGTAAAAGCTATGGTTCAAGTAGCGATTGTCATCAGCATTTCAAGCATCACGGTTTGCCATAAATACAGCGAAACCCTTGAACTAGTCCAGAAAGCAATCGCTGTCATCTCTCACTTGTCTTTTCAGCCAATCCGAAAGGCGCTCAATCAGCCACATCCGTTCACCCCTATTTTTAAGGTAATCCTCAAATTCAACTAAGCTGGTGTTTTCCCCTAGCTAAACGCCTATACGAGTGTGAATAACAAACTAAGCTTTTGGTTGTCACTTGACAACCAAAAGCTTAGCCTCTAATGATTCCAAGGCCAATCTATACCCGACAAGGCCACCCAAAAAAAGCAGTGGAAGAAGCGCTTAAATACGCAGATAGTCATGGCTGGAGAATTGAAGTTAGCGGCTCACATGCTTGGGGCAAGATTTTCTGCCCTGCCAACGACCCAGACTGCCGGTGTGGTGATTTTAGCGTCAGTTCAAATTGGAGCACACCAAAGAACCCGGCTAATCATGCAAAGCCGACACGACGAGTGGTAAACAACTGCACTTTTGACCGCACTTCTCACCGCACTTTTCAACTCACTACTCACCGCACTTCTCACCGCACTTTTCACCGCACTACAGAACCCGGCGCTAACAATGAAAGACTATGAATTCACATTGAAATACAGGCTGCCCCTTGCGACTGTAGATATTGACATCTTAATAGAACAATTGGGTGCAGCAGGATGTAATGACGCCTTAATTGGCATCGGGGTCAATGGCAGCCTCTCTTTTAATTTTAGCCGAGAAGCCGATTGCGCACTCAATGCCGTGAGCTCAGCGCTGGCAGATATTCACTCCGTTATTCCCCAGGCCCAACTAATTGAAGCGGCACCCGATTTAGTAGGGCTTACTGACATCGGCAAAGCCCTGCGCACATCGCGGCAATATGTGAGGGTGCTGTGGGAAAAAAACCGAGACACTTTCCCTAACCCCATCCATGAGGGCAGCACAGTTCTTTGGCATTTATCGAGCATCCTCACTTGGGCCGCTGCAAGCAGCAAGACTTGGGCTATCGATGAAGCATTGGTTGAGGTTGCGCAAACCACTATGCAGCTTAATCTGCTAAAGCAACAAAAAGCAACAGACCAAAAGCTGCAAAACCAGTTTTCCAAACGGCTTCTCAACTGATCTAGTTAAAGCCCTAAATCAAAGCCGTGGTACTGTTCAAAAAAATCGCAGCATGACGCTAACATCCTAGTGCAAACTATAGAAACCTAAATTTAACGGGGCCATATTTAGCAGCGGTCTGTGCTCAAAGTCATTAATTCACCCGGCTTATTGTTCGCAGCCTCTAGCTTCACAGCCCCATCTACTGTAAAAAGATGCCATGAAAATACCCAAGCGAATCAGTCCTCTTGTAGAAGAGGGCTTAATTGACGAAGTTATCAGCCGGCTAATGAGTGGCAAAGAGGCGGATGTCTTTGTGGTGCGCTGTAATTCCGAGATTCGCTGCGCCAAGGTTTATAAGGACTCGGTTAACCGCAGCTTTAAACAGGCTGTGCTTTATCAAGAAGGCCGCAAAACCCGCAACAGTCGCCGTGGCCGCGCCATGGAAAAGGGCTCGAAGTTTGGCCGCGAGCAGCAGGAGCAAACTTGGCATAACGCCGAGGTGGATGCACTGACTAAGCTTGCCAAGGCTGGGGTGCGGGTTCCGGTGCCTTACGCCTGTATCGACGGCGTACTTTTAATGGAACTGGTCACCGACAGTGAAGGTGACGTCGCCCCGCGCTTGAGCGAGGTTGACCTAACCCCTGCCCAAGCTGTGATAGACCACGGTAAAGTCATGCGGTTTGTAGTGCAGATGCTTTGCGCCGGCCTGGTTCACGGCGATTTATCAGAATTTAATATTTTGGTGGACGCAAACGGCCCGGTGATTATCGACCTGCCGCAGGCTGTGGACGCCGCCGCCAACAACAACGCCGAATCTATGCTGCTGCGCGATGTTAATAAAATTACTCACTTTTACGGCCAGTTTGCGCCGGAGCTGCTTGAAACCAAATACGGCAAAGAAATTTGGAAGCTGTATGAAGAAGGAGAACTGCAGCCCACCAGCAAGCTCACCGGCCTGTTTGCCGAAAGCGATAGTGCTGCCGATGTGGATGGCGTGCTGGAAGAAATAGAGTCCGTTATTGATGAAGAAAAGCAACGACTGGAACGCAAGGCCGAGGCGGAATCCGAGCCTTAATCCAGCCGAAGTTTTGAACCACCCCATAGTTTGAAACCTATTTAGCCGCTAACCCAAACTAGCCAGCGGGTTAAAAGCCGCGCTGAAACATCCAGCATCAAACCTGCTTGCTTCACACCGGGTTATTAATTCATAGCTGGGCTGACGGACTGGGGCTGTCTAAACCCTAACAGACTATACAGGCTAAACTTTAAATCGCGCCTGCCGCAATCAAGTACGCCTTAACTTCAGCATCCGAGGCCACACTTAAGCCAGTGCGATATTCAAGCCCATCAAAGGCTGATGCCCGCACTCCTAAGTTGACGTCTGCGCCATTGGCGATCAAAAAACCAACCATCTCCAGCTGGCTATTTCTCGCCGCGCCAATGAGCGGCGTTTCATCTCTTGGAACCACGGCGTTCACGTCAGCCCCTGCTGCCAACAGCATGCCGGCGATATCTGTCTGCCCCGTCATGGCTGCTACTATCAGCGGATTACCGTAACGGATAGCCGCCTGATTTGGGTCGGCGCCTAAATCAATTAGTTCTGCAACCATAGGGCCACTGTTAGTAGCCACGGCAAACATCAGTGCCGTACCGTGTTTAGCGATGGGAATATCTGGGTTCACGCCGGCTTGAACCAAGCGACGCAGAGCCGCCGGATCACCCTGAGTGACCGCGGCGATTAAAGCTTGGCCAGTTTCAGCTGTGTGCAGCTGATGTTCACGGGTGATACGCACCAAGGCTTCATCGTTAACCAGCGCCTGGGACACTCTAGAAAGCGACGTGCCAGCGGCAAGGCTGAAACAAATCAATAGCATCAGCAAAATACTTACGGGCCTGCGCGGCTTGTCAAATTCCAGCAGCCCATTAATGCGCTGGCCTAGGTCACTGCCATAGCCCACCAGCTCCACGCCGATGTAGCCGCTGCGCTGGGCCACTGCAAGTTTTGCGCAATCAAGCAGAGACTGTGCATAGCCCACGCTGTCACCAACTTTAACCGCCGCCACCTCGTCACAGAGCATTTCACGGTAGAGCTTAATTTTACTGTTAATGGTTTTTAACGCTGGGCTCCACCAAAATACGGCATCGATAAGCCGCAGTAACACAGACGCCAACAAATCGCGGCGGTCATGATGAGCCTGTTCATGCAGCAGCACATGCTGCAGCTGTTTTTTATCCAATTGGTCTATTAATCTGGTAGGCAGCAGTATAACCGGATTAAAAAGCCCTGCTGCCATGGGCGTGGTAATTTTCTCGCTGAGCAAAACTGGCAGTGTAATTGTCGTCTGCCACGCCCAAGGTAGCTGCAATTTTTCTGCGCGATGAATTAGCCAAGCGGTCTTGGCCAACAGCCTGAGGGTTCGCAGTAGACCAATGGCTATGCCAATGACCATAATCCCGGCAACAAACTCCAGCAGCGGAATTAGCAGATAACCTAACTGATCAGCCAGATACAGTCGGTTGCTGGAGCTAGTGACAAACACGACGGAGGGAGCTTCCGCTGGCGCTATACTGGGCGGACTGGTTGCGGGGGTGGCTTCGGCCGGTAGACTTAGATTAAAACTTACCGGTGCTTGGTTAGCCTCATTCACATTTGCTGAACCAAAGGGCAGCGCAGATCTATGTTCCCCGATAGACTGCGCAAGGTTTTGGCCGTGCCAAAAGGTTTGACCCACCGGGAACACAGTCGCCAGCATAAATACCGCCAACCACAAGCCATAAGCTACCTTGGCAGTTGGCTGCCGTTTGCCGCAGCAGATCCAATCAGCGGCTGCGCTTAGTACTATCGCTGCAGTAAAGTGATAAAACAAAAACACCAAAAAAAGAATCAGCTCAAAGGTCATTGAAGTTATTTCCCCTGCCGCCGTTTGGCATCAATGGCCGCCTGCAAAGCGTCCAACTCACTGGCGTCGATATGGTTATCTTCCAGCAAGTGTTCCGCCAACACTTGGGGCGAGCCGGCAAAAAATTGACTTAACAAATTGCTCACGGCATTGCTTTGAGCCTCGGTCCGGCTCATCACTGCCGAATAGACAAAGGCGCGGCCTTCTTTGTGGTAGCTCACATAGCCTTTCGTCAACAGCACTTTGCACATGGTTTGCACGGTGGTGTAGGCGGTGTTTTTTGACTTATTCAACTCGTCAGCAATGTCACGCACCGAAGCCTGCTGTTTTTGCCACAGCACTTCCATGATCTGCTGCTCCACTGCCGTGAGGCCATCTGATTTGAGTCTTGCCATAACGCCGATTCCTAGGGTGCACTACGAGTTTGCATGGATTCGGATTCCAGTGCCAGTTTTTGGGCGAGGAAAGCCTCGGCTATTACGAGGTAGAACGACGAAAAATCCGAAAAATCATCGGTGCGGCCATTGATGTTTAAAGCAATGGCCACTTCCACCTCGGGCAACAGCATCAACCAACTCTGACCCCCGCGGGATACGCCGCCGTGATTCACATGGCGCAGAGTCTGCCCCGGCAGAAACTCTTGTTCGCGCACGCGCCAGCCCAAGGCGTAGTTTTGCTCGTTCACCTGGCCTGAGCTAAGTTTTTGTGGGGTCCAAAACTCTTCGCGCAGAGCTTGTGCAATAGCCTTGGGGTTAGCCGCGCCGAAGTAACTGCGGCCAAGTTTAACCAGGTCTGTTGAGGTGGCAGCAAAACCGCCGCCGGCTAGGCGGTGGCTCAGATCCACGTCTACCCAAGGCCGTAGCCGCAGCTTTTCTCCCGCTTTCCAGTTGCTGTGATAGGGGGTTGCCAAATTCGGCAAAGAGTCTGAATCCGCCGGAGATATGATCACTGTTGTCATGCCGTTAGGCGCAAACACCAGCTCATTCATCAGCTCAAAAAAGGGTTTGCCCGCGGCTTGGCTCATGGCGGCGCTGTTTAACACCGTGCCATAGCTTGAGTATTCGAAACCGGTGCCCGGGGTAAATCTGATTGCTGAACCATCAAACACGGCCAAGGCATCGTGAACCGAGTCATAATGATCTCTCAGCTTCATGCTGCGCATTAAGCCTATTCTGTCGGTGTTGTTACCATAATCCGGCAGGCCTGCAGTATGGGACGCAAGTTGGCGCGGTGTAATATCGGCCCAGCTTTTGTTTGGCAGCTCATCCCAAATCTGGCCCAACGGCGTGTCCAAACTTAACTGGCCGCTCTCTACTAAACGCGCCAACCCGGTGGCGGTTAAGGCTTTTGAGGTGCTGCCAATGCGAAACCGAGTATCTGGGGTGGCTGGCTCGCCGCGCTCAATACTCGACCAGCCGCTTGCCGCGGCCCACACCACATCGCTGCCCACCAAGACCGCCGCGGAGATTGCCGCGGCGCCAATAGAACGGCGATGGGCATCCATCGCGGGCAGTAGTGCGTTGCCTATTTCTTGGTAGTCAGATTCGATTTCCGATGGCTGGCTGGGCCCATTGTCTGGCAAGCGCACCCAGGCCGTCCCCGGTAAAGTTGAGCCGTCGGAATAGGCGAAGAAATGGTAATAAGGCGTGACGCAGGACGTCAGCAGGAGGGATAAGAATACCGTCGCCACTAGGGTTACTGATCGAGTTAAAGACATGGCAGGACCTCAATTACTAATAAATTAGTTTTACTCTAGACAAGAAAATTCAAGCCGTCAACTAATTAATTAGTTTTAAACCCTAAGTCTGCTTTTGATTTGACTAAAACCTACCCTTGCCATTGGGAGCCTTTTGCTAGGCCCGCCCCAAAGACCTGCCGAGAGTAATTTCCTAATTTTGTACCCATTTCGATTACCCCCAGCCGTTGGCCTGTTTGGTTGCAACTATTTCGACGCAAAGCTGCCTTCTGCTTTGGGTAAATCATTGGCTTTCTTAGTAAAAACCAAGGCACTAACTGTGCTGAACCGGTTGCCAATCATAGCAGCGCCAATGCTTAACAGCTTGGCATCGAGCAAGCGAAAAAACTAAGTTTAATTATCAGCTGGTGATAACAATGAAACGAGACCCAGCACTTGATGCCAACGCGAGCTAGATGGCATTGAATATCATGAGGCCAACGGATATTGGCATAAATTTGAGGTCAACTTAGTGAAGCCCAGCCCTGCTATTCCCCACGGCATTAGATATAACCTCACTGTGCATGACCCCAACAATAAGCGCCTGCTTGGGTTTGATAATGCCCACGGTGTAAAGCCTAAAAAAGGCGAAGGCAGCGGCAAATATAGGGGGCAAATCGTAGCGTATGAGCATGTCCACTGCGGGCAAAACGATAAAGGCACGCCCTATCGATGCAAAGATGCCCAAACACTTGTTAGCGACTTTTACTCTGAAATGACTAAGCGCGAACCTTAGAGTGAAACAAAGACTTAGAGGCAATTATGAAAAACATAAGCGTGGGCATTATGCCCCCAGACCAGTTTAAACAGCGAACCCTAGATATCGCTGCCGGGAAATACCAACCGAAAGCTCGCGAACCCGAGGTGTGGTTTAGCTCTGTGAAGTCACTTAGCGAGGTCCTCAGCGACAAGAACATCCTGCTGCTGCAGCTTATTGCTAGAAAGCAGCCCGCCAGCATCAAAGAACTGGCCGATCTCAGCGGCAGACAATCCAGCAATCTCAGCAGAACCCTTAAAACTTTTGAGTCATACGGGTTTGTCCGAATGCAGGAACATCAGGCCAGCCGCACTAAAAGGCCTGTGGTACAGGCAACGGGTTTCACCATTCAAACCCCATCATCGTGAAAATGTGCGCCCTCATGACTTAGGGCTTTGCTCGAACAGATAACAATCGGTAGCAACGGGGCGCTAAAATCATCCATTGGGCTGGTGCCGCTTGCCTTAAAAATTCAACAAGCGCAAAACCGCAGCAAACCTTTGCAGCACGTCATCGCCAATAAAAATCTCAGCTATCATGCCCACATAGGCTTAAATCGCGTCCAAATCCCCGGTGGTTAATATAGGCGAGGCATCGATGTCTTCCGCATCCATCAGCACAGCGACTCTTTGCACAGAACCCACCAGCTGATGCTGCTCCCAGCGTTCCAGCTTGCGGAATTCGCGCAAAAACCCCGCCTGCAGCGGCTCTGGAGCACGCTCAATTATATTTCTACCTTTGTCGGTAAGGCGCACTTCAACCACGCGCTTATCTTGGGTGGACTTATGCCGCAAAATCAGCTCATTGCGCTCTAATCTGTCAATCAGGTTTGTCACCGTTGCTTGGGAAAGCTGCACTTCTTTGGCGATATTGCCAGGGGAAGGTTTGACCAGCTTTACTGCCGCCTCCAGCACCAACAGCTGGGAGGTGGTTAGCCCCGTCTCACGCTGCAGCTTCTTCGAATGCAGATCGATGGCTCGAGTAATGCGGCGCAGCGCGATCAGCAGTTCTTCGTAGTCTTTCATAGTGTTTCACTCAATTACGTCGGCTCTTATCCAAGGCTCTGGCAACGATACGTCCTCGATTCTGCCGCATAGTGTCCGATAATTGCTTAGATATCTAATTATTTTTTTGTTAAATACTAGAATTATAAAAACCTCATTGACTCCTAGATAATTAGCTAATTTGTTGTTTTATAACAAAATAAAGTAAAAAATAAGGAGGGCTCAGCCCTTAAGCCTCTCTGTTAAAGCGATAAATTCCAGAATCAGCCATGCAATATATTTTCAGTTCTATATACTTTTGCCTTTATTTTTAAAGTCTTATATGCCAAAAGGGTGATTTTATGTACCGCAAAAAGCAACTCCATCTAGCTATAGCCATCGCGAGCAGCGCCATCGTTATGCCTGCGCAGGCCCAGATAGAGGAGATACTTGTTACCGCCACTAAGCGCGTCGAGAGTATGCAGGATGTTCCTGTGGCAGTCTCCGCCTTGGGCGAAGAATCTCTTGACCAGTTGGGCATCTCGAATTTCGAAGACTATCTTTTGCAGCTGCCTAACGTGACCGCCGGCGGCAGCGGCCCTGGCCAGAACACAATTTACATTCGCGGCGTTGCTTCCACCACTCCTGGCCTGACCACCGCCGGGGTCGCCGGCTTGGCACCTAACGTGGCGCTTTACCTTGATGAGCAGCCGCTTGCTCAGCCAGGTCGTAACCTGGACGTTTATGCAGCCGACCTTGCCCGCATTGAAGTATTGGCTGGCCCACAGGGCACACTGTTTGGTGCTAGCTCCCAGGCAGGTACGGTTCGCCTAATTACCAACAAGCCAGACCCACTGTCTTCTGGCGCCAGTGTCAAACTCGGCTCTTCGTTTACTAAAAATGGCGAGATGAGCAACAACGTCGAGGCCATGGTTAACCTTCCGGTCACTGATTCCTTCACCCTGCGCGGCGTGGTGTACGTTGACAATCAGGGCGGCTATATCGACAACGTGGCGGGCAGACTCGATCTACAGGAAAGCGCTCGCTTCCGCCCTGCCGGCACGGTGCGTGCTAACGGCTTGCCGGTTGATCCAAGCCGCGCTGGCTTTCAGGCCAATGCCGATCTTAGCGATGTACGCTTTATCGATGCTGATAACAGCAACCGCACCGAGGAAGACTTCAACGATACTACTTACTCCGGCATGCGCCTCACCGGCCTGTGGGAAATCAACGACAACTGGAACCTGACCGTCGCTCACTCCCGCCAAGAGCTACAAACCGATGGGGTATTCTTTTCCGATCCTAACCTTGGTGACCTAGAGATCCAGCGTTATCAAGACGACTCATTAGAAGATACCTTCGCCAACACCAACTGGACCCTCGAAGGCATGTTAGGCAATTTGGAAATGGTTTATGCCGGGGCGTTTACTGACCGCGAAGCCGACCAGTTTGTTGACTACGCCGACTATATGTTTGTTGGCCAGTACCTGCCTTATTACGTGTGTGACGGCAGCGTGACATACCCTGGTGCAAACCCAACGGGAACCTGTCAGGCCCCGAATATGTTTGTAAAGAGTGACACCGAAACTCAAATTAGCACCCACGAGCTGCGCTTTTCAACCGACCCAGATCGCCCTATCAGTGCGACCTTTGGCGGTTTCTACAGCGATCTAGAACTGCAAGAACTTAACAACTTCACTTATTTGGGTTCAACCGAAGCTATCGCTTTTAATGGCGAAGTAGGCTTCGGGCCAAACTTTTCCGCCCAAGGCGCTACGGTTCGCGACACTGGCCAATGGCCAGACGGCGTTATCTTTCGTAACGACGTTGTGCGCACAGACGAGCAACAAGGGCTATTTGGCGAAGTAACATTCGATTTGACCGATCAGTTTTCCGTAATTGCCGGCGCACGCTGGTATGACATTGAAGTAGATCTTCGAGGCAGCGCTGCCGGTTCCTTTGGCAACTTCGGTGCAACCACCGACAACAACGCAGGCAATAATCTCGACAATCTGTTCAGCAGCCCCAACCCTGACACAGCCGCTACCGATGGCATCATCACCAAGTTCAGCTTGAACTGGACCCCAGATACCAATTCATTGTTCTATGCCACATTCTCCGAAGGCTTCCGCCCCGGGCTGCTTAACCGCCCAGGTGGCGCGTCTAATCCAGCTGGCACCTTTACCGTGCCATTCGCCATCGACACCGATGACCTCACCAACTACGAGCTAGGTTGGAAGACAGACTTTTTTAACAACACGCTAAGATTTAACGGTGCCATATTCCTATCTGAAATCGAGCGCTTGCAGACTACAATTTTTGACCCCAGCATCACCAACCTATTTTTCTCAGATAACGCGGCCGATGCCGAAGTCAGAGGCTTAGAAGGCGACTTTATCTGGGCGCCGGCGTCAATCATGGGTTTAACTGTCACCGGCGCGTTCTCGCTGCTGGATACTGAGATTACCCGCGTGATAACTCCGACTAACGATGTGATTGTTGGAGACTCCTTGGCCTTCGCGCCAGAGCGCCAGTTTAATTTGCGTGCGCGCTACGAATGGAGTTTAGGCTCCGGCCGCATTGCTCATGTAATGCCCCACGTGACTTACTCGGACGAATCGTTCAGCGACATCATCACAATCAACCGTGATCGCATGGACAGCTGGGTCATGTTTGGAATGACCGCGGGAGTTAGAAATGACCAATGGTCTGTGGACGTGTTTGCAGAGAATATTGGCGATGAACGTGCGGAGATCGCCAGCTCGTTTATTTTCGATCGCCAGCGAGTCAACTATGCAAGGCCTTTCAACGGTGGAGTAAGAGTGTCTTACGATTTCTAGACTATGACGCATCTAGCCCTCCAACAACATGTGATGTCTGGCACTCCTAGGGAGTGCCCGCAGCCTTGTTAAGCCCAGAACAATCTAAAACCACTGCGCGTGAGCTGTCTGCTACACTCGACGCAGTTCAAAGTCTCATTCAGAACCAACAGTTTGCCGAAGCCCTTGAGGCTTTGCAGCCGCTGTTGGAATCTCAAACTAATGAGCCCGAGGCGCTTTATTTGGCCGCCGTGGCTCAGCGTTACAGCAAACACTATCAAACCGCATTAGACACCCTGTCACGACTAAAAGCAGTGCAGCCAGAACACGGCCGGGCCCATCAGGAAGAAGCACATAATTTACGCGCTCTGGGCGATATTCCCAAGGCGCTAAACGCCTATGAACGGGCATGCTTCTACAACCCCGCTTTGGAGGCGAGTTTTCGCACTCGGATCAAACTGCACAATGAGCGCGGCGAGACCACGCTAGCGCGGCGCGTGCAGCAACAGCTCGATGGCTTGCTGGCCTTGCCCAAACCGCTTATTGCCGTGGTTGATCTCATTGCCATGGGTAAGCTGCTGCGGGCTGAAGAGCTGTGCCGGCAATTTCTGCAGAAGATTCCCCACCACGTTGAAGCCATGCGGCTACTAGCAGACATTGGCATGCGGCTGGGCATACTGGAAGACGCCGAGTTTCTTTTGCAAAGCGCTAACCGATTAGCGCCAGACAATGTTCGCGTTCACATTGACTATATTCAAGTGCTGCGCAAACGCCAGCAGCACAGCGCCGCTCTGCAGCAGGCGCAAACTTTACTTGAGCAAGAACCAAACAACCCGCAGTTCCAATCGATCTACGCCGTGCAGTGCATGCAGTCCGGGGATTTTGATGCCGCCTTACTCACCTTTGATGGCATCCTTAAAACCCTACCCAATGACCCAATCACGCTTACCTCTCAGGGGCACGCCTTAAAGACCAAAGGGGATTCAGCAAGCGCAATCACCAGTTATCAACAGGCCATTGCCGCCTATCCAAGACACGGCGAAGCCTTTTACTCTCTGGCCAATCTCAAAACCTATCGCTTCAGCGACGAAGAAATAGACACTATGCTAGGCCTACAAAGCGATGACAACCTTACCTTTATGGAACGGGTGCATATTAACTTTGCCCTAGGCAAAGCTTTTGAGGACCGCAAAGAAGCTGAAAAATCGTTTGGATTTTATGCAGCGGGCAATCTCATGAAAAAGACCCAAAGCCGCTATGACGCCGATCAGGTTTCAAATGAGCTAGCCCTGCAGCGCGGACTGACTTCCGAATTATTTGAAAGCAGACAAGGCTGGGGCTTTGACTGCCCAGACCCAATTTTTATTGTCGGCATGCCAAGGGCAGGCTCCACTTTAATCGAGCAGATTCTTTCGAGCCATAGCCAAGTGGACGGCACGCTAGAGCTGCCCAACGTGCTTTCTCTGTCGCAAAAGCTACGCCGTTATTCCGTAGGCGGCGCCGCACCGGGCTACCCTGCGGTACTGGAATTATTGAGCGAGAAGGAACTCACCCAGTTTGGCCAAGAGTTTATTGACGACACCCGCAGCCACCGTCAGGGAGCAGCTTTCTTTATCGACAAGATGCCCAATAATTTTCGCCACATTGGCCTGATTAAATTAATGCTGCCAAACGCCAAGATTATCGACGCTAGAAGAAATCCCTTAGACTGCTGTTTTAGCGGCTTCAAGCAGCTGTTTGCAGAAGGTCAAGAATTTAGCTATTCCCTAGCCGATATCGGGCAGTACTACCGAGACTACATTGAGCTGATGGACCACTGGGATGCAGCGCTGCCGGGTTTCGTACTCAAAGTAACAAATGAAGATGTGATAGACGATCTGGACGGGCAGGTGCGCCGCCTGCTGGATTTTTGCGGCCTGCCGTTTGAGCAAGCCTGCCTGGATTTTCACAAGACCAAACGCAACGTCAGAACCCCAAGCTCGGAGCAGGTGCGGCAGCCTGTGAGCCGGTCAGGGGTTGGCCAATGGAAGCAATACAGTAACTACATTGAACCGCTGCGGCTTGCCCTTGGGGAAGAGTTGGTAGCGTTGTCCACAATAAATAGCTAGTCCGAATCAGACCATCAAGACCGGCAGAAAGAGATAACCACCTATGAATCAACAACTCCCCCCCAGCGCCGCTGCGCCCAAGCTGTTTGACAGCATCTCCCGGCCGGTCTTTTTTATCTCAGCCGGGCTGATTGTTTTGGTCTGCGTTTATGGCGCGGGGTTCAGCGCTCACGCCGCGGTAACGTTTGACGCGGTGCAAACCTGGCTGCTGACAAATTTTGGCTGGTTCTACATGGCCTCGATTGCCTTTTTCTTTGGCTTTGTTATTTACCTAGCGTTTAGTCGATTCGCCCACGTGAAATTAGGGCCAGACGATTCCGAACCGGATTACAGCTATTTAAGCTGGTTTTCTATGCTGTTTAGCGCCGGCATGGGTATTGGCCTATTGTTTTTTGGGGTTTCCGAACCCCTAACCCATTTCGCCCAGCCGCCTACCGGTATCGGCGGCACTGCTCAGGCCGCAGGCCGTGCCATGGAAATTACATTTTTTCATTGGGGGCTGCAGGCGTGGTCGGTCTATATTGTGGTTGGGTTATCGCTTGCCTATTTTTCGTTTCGCCAAGGCCTGCCGCTGGCGGTTAGGTCTGCTCTCTATCCGCTTATCGGCGATAAAATTTATGGCCCCATCGGCCATGCGGTCGACATTTTTGCGGTGCTGGGCACCATGTTTGGCGTCGCCACATCACTCGGCTTAGGGGTCATGCAGGTGAACGCCGGCTTGAGCTTTATGTTTGATGTGGAAGTGTCCACCTATGTGCAGATTCTGCTAATCGTTTTTATTACCGGCTTGGCGACAATTTCGGTAGTGGCCGGCTTAGATGCGGGCATCCGCCGTTTAAGCGAGCTAAATCTGTTGCTGGCGCTGGTGATGATGGCGTTTATTTTGCTCGCCGGGCCCACCGCGACGCTGCTCAGCGCATTGGTTCAAAACATCGGCGGCTATTTATCTAGCATGGTAGATATGACATTTAATCTCTACGCCTATAAGCCGATCGAATGGATGGGAGACTGGACCCTTTTCTACTGGGGCTGGTGGATTTCATGGTCACCGTTTGTAGGCATGTTTATCGCGCGAATTTCCCGTGGCCGCACTATTCGCGAATTTATCTCGGGGGTGCTGTTAGTGCCCGCCGGCTTCACCTTTCTATGGCTGAGCTTTTTTGGCAACACGGCCCTGACTATGGAGTTAGCCGACAGTAGCATTGGGCTGCTGGATGCGGCGTTAGCGGATTCGCCGACGGCCTTGTTTTTGATGTTAGACCAACTGCCTTGGTCTAACATTATGTCTATGGTTGCGACCCTACTCATTGTCACTTTCTTTGTGACTTCGTCAGATTCCGGCTCACTGGTTATAGATATTATTACCTCCGGCGGCAACGAAGACCCACCGGTCTGGCAGCGTATTTTTTGGGCAATCACAGAAGGGGTGGTAGCGTCCGCACTGCTGCTTGCCGGCGGCCTTTCGGCGCTGCAAACTGCTGCAATTAGCAGTGCGCTGCCGTTTGCCGTAGTCATGCTGTTTATGTGCTTTGGCCTGTACAAGGGTCTGCAAATGGAAACCATCAAGCGCCCCTATCGCCCTGCACTGCCGCCCAGTGTGCCGCAATCGACCTCCCCCAAACACTGGCAGCAGCGACTTAAAGCATTGATCGGCGAGCACTGCCAACAGGACGTTCGGGCCTATATAGATTCAACCGTGAGGCCAGCCATGGAAGCGGTCTCATCCCAGATTGATAAGACCCAACTACAGTCTCGAATTGAAGAAACCCAGTCCTTGATTCGACTGGTGGTCGACCATGGCGTTAACACAGCCTTTAAGTACGAGATTAAGCTGCGCGAATACGCTATTCCATCGGTCGCATTTCCAAAGCTGCCTAGACGTGATCAGGAAAAAACCTATTGGCGAGCGGAAGTACACTTAATTGAAGGACCACAGCATTACGACGTGGCGGGGTATAGCATCGAGCAATTAACCGGCGATCTGCTGGCTCAGTTCGAGATGCATATGCAGGTTTTACACGCCAAGGTTTAGAACGCGCTTGGTTTAAGTTTGCCTGCGGCTCAGCCGGCGCTAGTTGAACAAATACTTTACAACCATAGTGGCGGCGTCCTCGGCGGATACCGTTACTGTATCAATCCTAAGCTCTGGGTTCTGCGGTATCTCGTAAGGGCTATCTAGCCCGGTGAAGTTTTTTATGCCGCCCTGGCGCGCCTTTTTGTAAAGCCCTTTGGGGTCGCGCTGTTCGCACACAGCCAGGCTTGCATCAACGTGAACCTCAATGAATTCTTTGTCCGCAAAAAGCGAGCGAGCCATTCGCCGCTCCGCACGAAACGGAGAAATGAAGCTGGTGATCACAATGAGACCGGCATCAAGCATCAGCTTACTTATCTCAGAAATCCGGCGAATATTCTCAACCCGGTCTTCGTCGGTAAACCCTAGATCTTTGTTAATGCCTTGGCGCACATTATCGCCGTCCAATAAGTAGGTGTGCTTGCCTTGGGCCAGCAATTTCTTTTCGATGACGTTGGCGATGGTGGATTTCCCAGAGCCCGAAAGCCCCGTAAGCCAGATGATTTTAGGGGTCTGATTTTTAAGCTGCGAGCGCGCCGTTCTATCCACCTCAAGGGCCTGCCAATGCAAGTTGCTGGCACGCCTTAAACTGTGCTGAATTTGGCCAGTGGCCAGGATTTTTCCTTCACTATCCAACAGCTCAAACAGAGAGGTTTGTAGGCCGCTAACGGCGGAGTCAAATGCAATGTTTTGATCTAGAGAGAGGTTGCCAACAAAAGTTTCATCTTTGACGACTGTGTTGGCAGCGAGGTGGGAACCGCTCGCAGTTTCAACTTTGTATTTCAGTTTGGTGATCGTTGCGGTGACTGATTGCCCGGCGCAAACTAGCGTATATCTGCGCCCAGGCAGCATTCGCTGCTCGGATAGCCATTGAATTTTTGCCTCAAACTGAGCAGCATACTCTGGGCGGTTAGTTGATGACGCGACAATCTCGCCGGCCTGAGCCTGAATAGGGGAATCCAGTTCAAACTCAATAGTGCCGTCACCTGCAGGCAGTCCAACGACCCTGCGTAGTTGCCCACTGCGAGAAAATACTAATTCACCAACACTGCCGGCGTCGCCATTCAACACGGCCACCAGCGCGAAGTTGCCCTCGACCCGCAGAAGTCTCGCTCTGAATTGTGCAGCTGTGTGTTTAGCCATTGTGTTTGAGAGTGCTCTTTTTTCTGTAACGCTTCCCGACCATAGCAAAGGTCAGGGCAACTTTCTAAATTTTTGCGGCTTTTGTTCTGACTATAGCCACTGCTAGTGCAAGGACAGTGTGACTTCAACCGCGCTGAATAATCAATTGCTTGGGGGCTTTAGGGTAAGCTCGAATTTTTCAACCCAGCGACCCAAGTAAGAGCTAGGCCAGGTTTACTGGCCTTGCTGGGGTTAACACTCCGCAATCAATCTGGGTAGACAATTTGGGGGGCGTCAATAAATGGTTGTATCCCAAATTCAGGATAGATATCGCTTGGAAAATAAAACACCCCATCCTTTGCAACCAATGAAATCGTCTTAATCGCTTTAAAATCACTAGTTGGGTCACCTGGCACCAAAAAGAAGTCGGCCAATTTGCCTTGCTCGATAGAACCAAGCTCATCGCCGAACCCTAAATAGCTTGCCATATCGTAAGTCGCCATTTTTAGAATTTCGCTGGGGGTCATGCCTATTTCTTGGTAAAGCTCTAGTTCACGATGGAAAGTAAACGACCCGCCAAGGTCGGTACCTGGGATTATAATGACGCCCTGCCGGCGCATTTCTCTTACCGTTTCTAGTATTTTCGCAAAGCCCTCTCGGTAGGCGATGTCATCTTCTGGCGTCGCTATTTCAGAGCGGGCCGTCTTGGCAGCACGCTGCACACCGATAGGCATATTGGCCACATAGTCCAGCATACCCGGCGCTACCTCACCGTTGCGGGACAGCATCAGGCTCTCATGAATGGCTAGGGTGGGATCCACCGCCATGCCCTGCTGGGCCATTGTACTAATAGTGCTCTGCACGGCGACGTCGTTTATATCTATTGCCGGGAAGCGCTTCATCGCCGTCAGCCGCAGCAGAGTGCGCGTGTCTTCCTCGGGGCTAAGCACCCAACCTAGCATGACCTGGTTGATATGAGTTAACTCATCGTAGCCTGCCGCAATCATAGCGTCGGCATTGGTAAACGCTGGCACATGGCCGGCGACACGCAGGCCACGGGAATGCGCAAGCGCCACCATCGCCGGCACCCAGTCAGGGTTCATGCTGTTGTAAATTTTTATTTGATGAAAATCGCCTTGATCGGCATACCAGCGCACTGCTGCCAGCGCCTCTTCTTGAGAGGACACCAAAATGCCGTTGTTCGAACTGAACGGGCTTTGACCTTCAATAAACCCACTTCTGCTAATTCGCGGCCCAACCAAGCGGCCCGATTCAATTTTTGCAATGAAATCGCTTAGCACTTCATTGTTGTTGCCCATGTCGCGAAAACTAGTCACCCCTGCGGCAATATTTAGCAGCGCGCTACCCTGACGAGCGTGGGCATGCATCTCATACATGCCAGCGATCAATGTGCCACCTTCACCATCGATCAGTATTTCACCCTCGCCAGCGCTTGCCACGGCATTGCTTACTGCCGCAATCTTGTTGTCCACCACTAAAACCGACGCCAGCTCAGACAATTCCTGTGTGCTTGGGTTGAACACGTGCACGTTGTTGATCCGCACGGGATTATCGAAACTGCGGGTCACTTTCTCTTGAATGGTTTCGAAGCGGCGGGTAGCGTATTCCCCGGACAGATCCCGCAGGCGCTTTTCTTCGGTCTCAAACCCAGACCTGATCAACGCAAAGCTCTCACTCATTGAAGCAAACAGCCGGCCAGTTTCATCCAAGGCAAAGTAACTAGGATTCAGGTTAATCCCTGACAGTGCATAAGTAGTGATTGTCGCAGTCTCAGTGATGCCGGTAACCTCGAAGGTGTCAATTGCTTCGAGTGTTAGCTCTCCCCCTGGCAGAACGGCTAAGGAATTGTCTGCATCTGCCAGCAACAAGCGAGAGTAGACCCACAGTGCATAGGGGCTAGCTTCTTGTGCCACATACAGATTTGCTTGGGCCAAATCGGCGTCGCTAGAGCCCGTAGTGTCGGTCCAGTAGGCTCTACCCTCCTCGATCCTAAATTCCTCATCAATCAGATTGCCGAAGGTCGTGGCTCCAGTGACGCTCCAGCTGCTCGGCACGCCGTCGTTGCCAAACTCGATGACTTCCTCTACCGAAGGCCCGCGGCCATTATTGCGGTATTCATACCCCACATTAGTGACATCACCATGCTCCACCTCCATCTGGCCTACTCGGGTTCCAGAGACAAGTGCAGTGAACGACTCAACGCCCGCTGGTTGTGGCAACTCATTCGCGGCCGCTGGAGCTGGCTGAGGCTCTTCAGAAGGGCTGCAGCCCACCAGCAGGACGCCGAGCACGGATAGTGCCAACAATGGACTAAAGGGGCGCAAGTATTTCATTTAACTCTCCAAGGACGGCGGGTGACGCTGTTTTACTAGGTTTAAATCAATAGCGACATTATGAGTTTGATTTATCGGAATTAAAAGCGGTAAGGAAAACCCGGCAAGCCCAATCTATAGAGCTGTTTGGCAATGTTATGGTCAATTTATAGAGTTGCGCTTTCAGCCGTGGCTAACACTTCAAAGCTGCAACGATTTTAGGCCGAATCACAGAATCCATTTCAGCCACTGTGACTTTTTCTAAATGTTTTAACATCGACAGTTCCGCCTCGCTGTAGAAACCGTTGATGTAGCCCCCCAAGACCACGGCAACCGCGCCTTCTCCCACTGGATGCCTGCCAAATAGTTCGGGCGTTTTACAAACCGACTCATAAACTTCTCTAAGGTTTATTTTTTTAGCAGGCCTAGCAAGAACACTGCCGCCGCCTGCGCCGCGTTTAGTCTCGACCAGACCAGATTGGTTAAGTCGAGCCAACACCCGCCTCAGCACCACCGCGTTAGTGCCAAAACTCTTGGCCATCAAAACGGACGTGGCTGGCTGCTCGTTGTGTGAGGCGAGAAAGCCGACGATGTGAAGACCAATGGAAAAATCTATGTTCATATCTTAATTGTAACCAATTTGGTTGCTTATAGGTTTGCCACTCTCATATACTGCGCAAGCCACTTGGCAAAAGCAATCTCACTGGTTTACCTCACCGGAGCTTAAAAATGAATTCATCTGTTTTTTTGAAGGTCGCATCAGTTCTTTGGATCCTATGGGGACTTGTGCACACGCTTGCAGGGGTAATGACTATATCAAATGACACCGCTGCCGCGGTGCAAGCCATCGCAGATGGCGCCGAACCCAGCCTGTTAGCTATCGCTTACCCAGATGCCGTGGGCGCAATCATTAACCAACACGGTTGGAATCTACTTTGGGGCGGAGTTGTCACCATAGTCGGCGCAATTTACATTTGGCGCAGCAACGTCACTGCAATCTATGTAACAGCCATCATTGGCGGCCTGCTTGATCTTGGCTACTTTATGTTTCTCGATCTGGGTGGGTATGTGAATTTCGTCCCAGGCACGGTAATGACGCTCGTATCGTCTCTGGCAATTATCTTGAGCATTACAGCGCACCGAGTGTTGATGAAAAAATCCAGCTAGTTGCGAAATAGGAACCGCGCCGAATAGGACAAGCCAGCTAAAGCAGGACAACTCCGATGGGCCCTTAAGAAGCCTGCCAGAGTAGCCTTTGGCTTAGCTAGGCGCTTGCGCTTTGGTGATCATAGAGCACGACGCTAAAACTAGAGTCATACAAATATTTTTTTATCTAGTTGCCATAAAAAGCTTCTTTTAGTCTCTAATCTAACGAATAAATGAAAGTAGTAAAACAATAATTATAGATACGGAAAGGACAAAGAAGACAATCCCGATCTTGTTTGCCAATGCTTTGCTTTTTATATTACTGGCAATGAGCAACTTTAATTCTACTTCAGTTAGATCAGTGCATTGATCGCAACGTTGTTGCTTTTTAGAAAAACTCCTGCCGCAGCGGCCGCAGATTTCCTGAGACTCAACGAACAGTCTATGCCACAAAATCATTGTAGAATCCTATGCTTGACCAGGTATTACATCAATTTATACCACGCGATTACTTTGCTGGCAGCCTCTTCGAATAACGCTTGGTAATTCTTCTAACAACTTTTACATTTTTGCCAATCCAATTCTCGCTGGCAATATAGATTGGCGAAGGTGTGCATACAGCGAGGGGAAATTTGCTGAGATTCTACGAATAGTCTGTGCCAAAAAAATCATTGTCTACCTCAAAACTCAATAACGTCATCCAGATAGACAGGTGAAGCCTGATGCCTGATCAAAAAATCGAAAAACCTTCATATCATTAAACACGCGACCATGCGCTGGAATAGATAAGGATAACCTGCATGTCGTATTCCCTATAGAACATTTTTTGTGCCTTTAATCACATGAAATACATGTCTAGTAGGGTATGACTCCATAGTTAACTTTCTTCAACCGAAGCGTGTCATGAAACCGATTTTGGGACTATTCGCTTTATTTGTGTTAACTTTTTCTAGCAGCATATTAGCGAACGAAATGCCTGTATATAAGAATAACGCACTCACCATTCCCGCCGTCGAATCTGACCTAGGACCAGCTACTACAAATCACATTGGTTGAGTTCTTTATTGCCGGCGCAATCTAGCGAGCCTATAGTAATACTGGCCTAGCCTACCGCGATTAGGTAGCCAGTGGCTTGGATTTAAACGGTTGATTCTAGCAGTCATCATAATTATTGTTTTCTAGTTACTGCCTACTGGCTGTATAGTTGATTTCTGAACTCACTGTACAGCGGCAGTCCTTTACCATGAATCGATCTGTGTTAAATCCTATGTTGAATCTGTTTCCAGTCCCTCTTTACAAATCCAGTCTGAACAGAAAATTCACTGACAGTGAACTCCACTGCATCAAGCAGCTGCTGCTGCAAAATCACAAGGCTATTTCTAATTATTCGTCTAAAAATAAACGCGTCTTAGAGGCTAGCGCGCTGTCCGGTTTAAGGGCTGAGCTCCAAGACCACGTCAACTCCTACTTTCGCGAAGTATTCAATACTGCCAACACGCTAGAGCTCAAAATTACTCAGTCTTGGGTTACCCTGACCGGGACTGGCGAGTCACATCATGAACATGTTCACCCTAACAGCGTTGCCAGCGGCGTGCTGTATATTAATCTTGCTGAAAACGACGGTATCAATTTTTTTCGCAATGAAGACAACCAATGGTATGAATTTATTCGGGCCAAAGAGACGCCCTACAGTGCCAAGAGTTATTTTATTCCCTGTAATGTCTCAGACGTCGTAATATTCCCGTCCAACATTCGACACGGAGTGAAACCGGTAACGCAGAAAGTAGAAAGAATCAGCCTTGCTTTTAACACATTTTTTGAGGGCGAACTGGGTAAAGACGAATTTAGCAATGGGCTGAAATTAACCCTGGGTTAATTGACACTTAGTCATAGCGCTTCTTTGTCGCCTGCCTATCAAGCTGACGAAAATGTTCCAGCTTTTCTTTGATCCGAATTTCGAGACCACTAGGTTTCGGAAAATAAAATTGCTCATCCTTTATCGCCTCGGGCAAATAGTTCTCTCCTGCTGCAAACCCATCCTGTTCATCGTGAGCATAGCGATAGTCATCACCGTAGCCCATCTGCTTGCTCAAAGACGTGCTGGCATTGCGCAGATGCACGGGAACTTCAAGGCTGCCGTGTTCGGCCACCGCTTGCCGCGCCGATGTGAAGGCGCCATACAGTGCGTTGCTTTTTGGCGCGGAGGCCAGATACACCACCGCTTGGGCTAACGCCAAATCACCTTCAGGGCTGCCCATGCGAGTGTAGGTATCCCAGCAGGTAAGCGCGATCTGCAGTGCGCGCGGGTCGGCCAGGCCAATATCCTCGACGGCGATTCGCGCAATGCGGCGGCTTAAATAGTTTGGGTCGCAGCCGCCATCGAGCATTCTGGCAAGCCAATAAAGCGATGCATCGACTGCTGAACCTCGCACTGCTTTATGCAGCGCGGATATTTGCTCGTAGAAGCTATCGCCGCCTTTGTCAAAGCGTCGGTAGCTCTCTTCAACAATATGAGCCAGATGACTATCCGAAACAACGCGGGCGCCGTCTTTTAGTTCGGCCATATCGCTAAGCACCTCAAGGTAATTCAACACCCGGCGGGCGTCGCCATCGGCGGCCTTTGCTAAGCCTGTTTTCTGCTGCGCACTCAGTCTCAACTCGAGCTCACCAAGACCGCGGCTAGGGTCCAGTAAAGCTTGCTCAATCACCCCGACTAATTCCACTTCAGTCAATGACTTGAGCAAATACACACGGGCC
Source organism: uncultured Pseudohongiella sp. (assembly GCA_964352445.1). Classification (GTDB taxonomy): domain Bacteria; phylum Pseudomonadota; class Gammaproteobacteria; order Pseudomonadales; family Pseudohongiellaceae; genus UBA9145. The sequence goes on from CAYGSO010000013.1 coordinate 31,524, forward strand.
CGGGACAGCAGTGCATTGTTTAACTCAAATGCCGGGTTTTCTGTGGTTGCGCCAATAAAAAGGAGTGTGCCATTTTCGATATGAGGCAAAAACGCGTCCTGTTGGGATTTATTGAACCGATGCACCTCATCAACGAACAAAATAGTTTTGCGAGTGCTGTTGGCCTGATGAAAGCGAGCCTGTTCGATTGTAGCGCGAATTTCTTTGACCCCTGCCAGCACAGCCGATATCGATTCAAAGTGACAGTCGCAGCTTTGCGCAATAATCCTCGCGAGGGTGGTTTTGCCGACACCAGGAGGACCCCAAAGAATCATCGAGTGGGGCTGCTTATTAGCAATAGCCTCGAAAATGGGCTTGCCGGGGCTAAGCAGATGGACTTGCCCCATGAACTCGTCAATAGAACGCGGCCTGCGCCTCGCCGCCAGCGGTTGATAGAGTGCCGCTAAAGAGTCTTCGTCAAATAGAGGTGATGTCATAAAAATAGTCGCTAAAAAACCGAGCCGCTAAATTTCAGCATAATAACAGACTTCCAACATCAAACAGCTTTGCCTAGTGAGCTGATGGTCCCGAGGCGCGGTTCAGTTAACCCGCGCTCTAGCGGCCATCTCGGAGACAGTTTTTGGTCACAGCAAGTCATCTTGTGCGAGCTTGCAAAAACCCGCGGCCAAAGAACCGTTGCTTCAGTGTTGCCATAGGTACAGTGTTAGCTAATTTTCCACAGTGTCGTAGCCACCAGCTCACAGGAAATTTTAGCCTATCAGCCTATAGCATAGCTAGGTTTAACCAAGACGACAGAGTGTCGCCTGTACACTGCAGCTGAACACTCGCTGAGCCATCATATTTCCGCGGGGTTAAATTGGCTTGATTCTTGCGGCTTTTTTATAGATAAGTTGACAGCTATCGCCAGCGCAACACCAGTTTTGCGCCAATACCAGATACGTAAAGACACTGAAACATGTGGTCGCTGCGGCGCGGCTGCAATAATACTTACCAAAACTGCACATATAGCGCTTGTTACGCTTGAATCACGCTGAATTATTGACTTTCTGGTTCAATTTAGAATTTGAATCTTGGTTAGCCGCAGCTCAAAGTGTGCAATATAGTAACAAAGAGGTTAGGAAATGATTATTAGCTGATTATTCTTTAATTTATTGGTGGGATTTATTTAGTAACCGCCGCCTTTCTGGTTTAGTATCAAAGCCCACTCAAATTTAATGAGTGTTCAATTAATTTTTAAAAAAAGGAGAAAATAGCACTAAATAACAGCTCAACTTTAAAACCCAAAATCATAACTACAATAATATTTAGAATAATTACAAGGGGAGAAGTATGCGCATGATGTTTCCTAGTAAGCGCAAGGCAATTACTATTGGGGTCATTCTTGCAGGACTATCTACACAGGTAGCTGCACAGGACGACGATATCGAAGAGGTGGTTGTAACCGGCTCATTCATTAGAGGTTCTGCACTGGACGCACCGTCACCAGTTCAGGTGATCGACCGCGAAAGTATCGGGGCGCAGGGCGCTGCCGATGTCTGGGACGTCATCAAAAATTTGGAAGTAAATTCTGGCTCATTCGCAAACCCCGGTTCCGGTGAGCGCGATCAAACAGAAGGTACCGCGCAGGTAAATCTGCGTAACCTAGGTGAGAACTCCACGCTCACTCTAATTAATGGCAAGCGCATGGCTCCAGCGGCCGCAACCACCACCACCGGTGGTGAGTTTGTCAATATCAACAATATCCCACTGGTGATGACTGATCGGGTTGAAATTCTAACCGATGGTGGTTCGGCTCTTTACGGTGCGGACGCCGTTGCCGGCGTGGTTAACATCATCATGCGCACAGACTTCGAAGGCCTTGAACTTTATGGCGATCTACAGGGAGTTGAGTCAGCCAGCGGTGCTTACGACCAGACTATTAGCGGCATTTGGGGCTGGGCGAGTGATGATGGCGATACACACTTAGTCTTGTCTGCTGAGCGTTTCGAGCGAGACAAAGTGGAAGCTTCGTCTGCGAACTTCATCGATGAGAACACTCAGTTTGCTGAAGCCATTGCTAACATCGGCACTTCAGTGGCGGTGCCACAATTTGGAGCCAATCCTAACCCTGCCTACTTCAGAGCTGACATTGTTGCAGATAACATTGCTAACGGTGGCACCGGTGACCCTGTTTGGGCCGACCCTCTCTGCACATCCTTAGCCGGTTTAACTGGCGTTCCTTATTTCGTCGGTAATCAGCGAGAGGAGCTAGGCGAACGCGGTGGAACCTGTAACGAAGATGCCGAGCGTTTTAACTTCATCTCACGAGATACAGAACGCAGCAGCTTTGCAATGGCTTTCGATCATACGTTTAGCGAAGCGGCTGAATTTTACTCCTTCGTAAACTATTCCGAAAATAAGATTATTTTGGAAGGCGATGGCCTGAACAATACCGGGGGCTCTGCGGCTACCCGCGGACCGACCGTGTTTCTGGCTCAACCAGGTGCCTATTCAGGTATCCCTGGCATTGGTGTAGGCGCCGGTCAAACTGTGGAGCTTGGATATTTTGCACCTAATATTGGGCTTACTCGCCCGACTGCAGCCGACATCACCAATGCGCCAGTCGACATTCGCAATGGCGGCATTAACATAGCAACTATTTCGAATCCGCGAGATGGTATTCCCAGAGATGGAAGACGCTCCAATAGCACCGAGACAAACGCAACCCTAGTTCAAGCTGGCCTTCGTGGTGACTTCGAATATAGAGAGCGTCCATGGAATTACGATGTCAGTGTTTCTTGGAGTGCAACCAGCAATGAGCAGGCTTACACGGTTCATAATCGTAGAAACTCTGAACTCGCAGCTAACGGTCTAGGCGGTCCAAACTGCACGCCGAACGGTGTAGAAGATTTCAACTTTGCCGGCGCAGAGGTTTTCCCTGGCTCAAGAGGATTTGGAGTCCCGTCGGCATGGGATTTTTTCGGCGGCTACACGCAGACGTTCTTTCCGGGCTTCGTATTAACCACTCGTGAAACTCTGTCTCTGGCACTGACTAGTAACAACCAAGGCCAGGGCGGGTGTGAATTCTACAATCCTTTTCTGACTTCACAGACAGATGCGAACGTCGCTAATTCTCCTGAATTGCTAGACTGGATGACCGAGAGAGTGCTGCGTGCAGATAAGCGTAACAAACTCATGGTTTTCGATGCCTTAGTTGGTGGCGAGGTTATGGACATGGCAGGAGGCCCCGCAGCTATCGCGATGGGTCTGCAATATCGCGAACGGAATACTACTTCGCGGGCGCCAGATGTAAGCTTTCCTGGTTTGCCAAACTCGATTCTTGGCTATGACGCCAACGGTGTTCCTGATCAGTTTCACTACGTAAGCAACAACTTCGAATGTGCGGCCTGTGTATTCAACTTCGACAACACCCGCGATACCAGTGCGGCGTTTATCGAACTGTCACTGCCATTCATTGAGAACGTGGAGACTCAGATAGCGGTTCGCTATGAGGATTACGGCGGCAATATAGGCAGTGAAGTATCGCCTAAATTTGCCATGAGCTGGCGCCCAATGGACAGCCTTATTGTTCGCGGTTCATTCTCGCAATCTTTCCGAGCGCCTAATATCGATATTATCGAGCAAGGCTTAGAGTCGGGCAGCGTCATCTTCAGAGACCCGATATCAAATCAAGCAGTTCGAGCTGGATTGGTTCCAGCCACTGTCCAAAATGGTGAAACTGAACAGACCTTCACTTTAGGCGGGCCTGCACCGAATGTCGGTAATGAGTACTCGGATACGTTTAGTGCCGGTTTCATCTGGACTCCCGGTGGGCGGCTTGAAGGCTTGAGCGTGCAGGCAGATGCGTGGCGTTTCGAAGTAAGTGACCGTGTTCTTCCAGAGCCGGGAATTTCAGCGGTCGCGCCTGAAATAGCGGCGTTCAATGCTGTGGTGGGTGATCCATCAAATTACATCCTGAACGACTCCATATCGGCGGATTCACCTGTATTGGATGTAGCTTGTGACCCTAACGCTTTAGAAGCTCAGTTCGGCAGAGATTCAACCGAGCGTTTGAATTGTGTTGTTAATCCTGAGCTATATACCATCCAGACTGAAGGGGTGGGCATTAGTCGTTCGTTCCGCAACGAGAATGCCGACTTGATTACGCTGACTTTAGCAGCGATCAATGCTGGCGAGATCGAGGCAGACGGAGTAGACGTGAAGCTTGGCTATAGTTGGCAGAATGATTGGGGCAACTGGCGCGCCAGTGTCGATTACACCCACGTGCGTCAATATAAGCTAATTGGTGTTCCCGGACTAGAACAAGGTCTTTTGGACACTGGTGTATTTGACGCTGCAGGCACGACTGGCGACGGACTACTAGTGCGCTCACTGCCGGACAACAAGGGTAATCTAAATCTAACTTGGCAGCGGGACAAGCACGGTGTAACCATCATCAACCGCCATATAGGTTCTTATCAGGATCTGGCTTATAACAACGTCATACAGACAGCTAACCCATTGGTAAGGTCTTTGGCGAGTCCTAAGATCGATAGCTACACTACTTGGGATCTGCAGTATCGTTACTCTCATGCCTGGGGAAACAACAACCTAGGTAGCACCACCTTCACTGTAGGCGCACTAGATGTCTTGAATGAAACCGTGCCTTTCCGTGAAACTACTGGCGGCAGCTTACGCTACGATGCCAACGTGTTCGATCCTCGCGGTCGACGCCTGTATGCCCGTGCACTTTGGTCATTCTAATTATTGACTAAATGGCTAAATAAAAACGGCGATGAGCGATCATTGCCGTTTTTTTTCGCCTTGAATTTGGCGCATCTCGAAATTAAATGACATGCTGATGCGCTCCCGATCCGACTGATTTTGGGCCACGCCGTGCTCCAGCCAAGAAGGGAACAAAAAAAGTTTACCCGGCTCCGGCGCAAGCTTGGCATGAAAAGAGTTTTCTGGCCGTTGACCATCTGCAGCCGGTGGCATCATCCAGCGCGCCATCCTGGGGTCTTTAAACCCGATAGCCGGGCTGTTGGCATCGCTTTTCACATAGAACACGCCGCTGATGTGGGAATAAGGGTGCAGATGCTCCGCGTGAAAACTGTGTTTAGGGTTGATATTGGCAAACAGCGCATTCATCACTGGCTTATAGTTTACCGTGTCCCAATGGTGATCCCGGGCGTAATTGTGAGCGCACTGGTGAATGAATTTCACCAGATTTTCTAGCTTGCTGTCATTGAACAAAGTGCTTTGGGTAAAGTAAGAGGTATAGCCGCTGGGGTACTGTTGAGCGCTAATGCGGCGGCCTTCAACATCTTGCTCGCGCATTGTCTCGACATAAGTGACAAGGCTCTCTTCTTCGGCGCTAAACTGCGGATACCACGCTTCATAGATCAAAGTCGGAAACAGAATTCGCAGGCCGTCTTTTTGTTGAGAATTATTATTCACACTATTCCCTTTATTGGTGGCCGCTTGGAAGAGATTGCTGCTCATGCTCGCGCAATCAATCTATTTCACTGGCGGCAGTAAGCGGCATCTAACCAGTTGGGCAGATGCCATTGAGAGTATAAGAAGGCTCTGAGGCCTGTCAATTGCACGCGCACCTCCCAATGCCATAGCCCAATTATTGAACTGCACGCCGATTGTTGCTGCACGGGCGAAAGTGATAACCGCGTTAATGCCAACAGCAATATCATTAGCCAAAGTGGTATCGGGGTTGTTGTTAACCGAATCGCAAGCCCTGCAGGCGGATTTGAAATTATAGCCGACCTGGAATGTTTTAGTGCCTATACCTGCCCAGAGATTTGGGATCTCAAGCTGGATTTCAATCGCACCGTAAACTCTATTCCTTAATACCATTTGCTAACAGCATTCCTTAACGCGATTCCCTAGCAACTTTTATTAACAACCACTTCTTAACAGCAATCCCTAGCAACTTTCAATAAAAACTAAGACTCAACTGTATTCCCTAACAGCTTTCACTACCACCTAGAGAAGGGTAATTTTCTAGCCGCTGGCAGTCCCAAGCTGCCAAACCCCTAACCTGGCAACGCTGGCGCGTATAGCCAAAATGCCCTCTCAGCGGACAGTAAACGGCCAATAAACCACAATTTAATTGCATTACCCCAATTCACGGGGCTACCATGGACGTATGAAACTTATCAGATCCAGACTCATCGCCGTATTAGCGCTGTTGCTATTAGTGGGGCAAGTGGCTGCAAGCCCGCTGCTTATGTGCGTTGAGATGTCTCAGGTCAGCCCGAAGCCTGAGTGCCATACCGCCGGCGTGGTTCATTCGGCTATGGCCGAACTTACGGATTTACATACCGGTCACACCCCAGACGAGCCGACTTCTGTGCTTTCGGAACATGGTTCAAATCATAGTGAGAACCCTTTATGTGAGCTCTGTGCTAGCTGCTCTTCAGCCACTGGCTCTCATGCTACCTCTACTCAAGCGCTGCCGGTGCTTGCCCTAGATGAGGATGGCTATCGCAGCGACCTCATTCATTCCACCCGCACCACGCCTTTTCGGCCGCCAATCGTCGCCTAACACAGGATTAGTGCGCCTGCTGGTTTCACATGGGCTTCAACGCCCACTCTAATAATCACTCTGTACTAGTCCAGCCCTTGGCGGGTTTGCGCCAACGTACCGTGTTGTCTTGGATTTTTAGTAAAGAGTATGTCAATGAAACCTTCAGTTTTTCGATCTTGTGTAAGCGCTATTTTATTGCCGGTAAATTTACTTCTGGCCGGCACTGGCTTGGCGCAAAGCACCAATCAATTAAGCCTCGATGCAGCCATTAACGCCGCGGTCGCAAATGATGACTGGTTAGCGGCGAATCAGGATATTCAACAGGCACAGCTTGAGCAGGCCATCGCCGATGGCCAATTGCCCGACCCAAAAATGTCCATTGGGCTCGCCAATATGCCAACCGACAGCTTTAGTTTTAACCAGGAACAAATGACTCAGTTTCGAGTTGGGGTAAACCAAAGCTTTCCTGGCGGCAACACGCTTGAACTGCAAGAAAGACGCCGTCAACAGGAAAGCGAGGTTAATCCCTACCTGCGAGATGATCGCAAAGCCAGCATGGCATTGATGGTATCCAATTTATGGTTTGATAGTTTTCTTGCCCAACAGTCCATTACCTATATCAATAGTGACCGCGCCCTATTCGAGCAGCTTATCGAGATAACTAGCTCGCGCTACACCAATGCGGCGGGCTTAGCCCGGCAGCAAGATTTAGTGCGTGCGGAACTAGAGTTGATCCGGCTGGATGACCGGCTAGCCATGCTGCGGCAGCTGCAAAATAGCAACAAGCAGAAACTTTCCCAGTGGCTGCCTGATAGTTTGGTCGCTACCCCCTTAAGCGACCAGCTACCGCAATTGAATTCACCCAGTATTTTGCTTGATAGCCTTGCTGATGCCACTGAGTTTTTTGCCAAGCATCCAAAAATACTGGCTCATAACAAACGCATTGCGGTTGCCGAAACTCAGGTGGAGTTGTCACGCCAAAGCCTTAAGCCTTCTTACACAGTGGGGGCATCTTACGGCTACCGCGATAACGCACCGCTTGGCATGGAGCGAGCAGACTTCTTAAGTCTTGACCTGAGTTTTGATCTGCCACTGTTTTCTCAAAAGCGCCAAGAGCCCCGTATTAGAGCCAGTGAGTACACAGCATCGGCGCGGCAAACCGAGCGGCTCTTGCTGTATAAAGAGCTCTATGCTGACTATCAGCAGGCCATGGCTGAGCTAGCCATCTTAGGCCAGCGCCATGATCTATATGCAAATTCTCTACTGGGCCAAATGAATGATTTAACCGAGGCAACACTCTCGGCTTATACCGCCGACGAAGGCGACTTTGAAGAGGTCATGCGTGCCTATATCGCCGAACTCAACACAAAAATCGAACTACTGCAAATTGACGTGGCGCGGCTAAAAGTAATTGCGCGTCTTAATTACCTGCTTGCTACCTCAGACTATTAAAGGGTCAGACTATGAAACCTAATGTGAATTTTATCTTGCTTGGCACCGCGCTGGGCCTAGCTATAGGAGCTTTGTCTAGCTACTTAATAATAGGCGAGAGCTCAACCCCTGTTAGCCAATCGGCTGTGCCCCTGTATTGGGTGGCGCCAATGGACGCTAGCTACCGCCGCGACGGACCCGGCCTCTCGCCCATGGGTATGGAACTAGTGCCGGTCTATGAGTCTGACGGAAGCTCTGCCGGAGCCGGAGTGGTGTCTATCTCACCGGTGATGGAAAACAATTTAGGGGTACGAACTGAGCTAGTTGAAGTTGGGCCTTTCCGCAGCAATATCCGCACCGTAGGGTATGTGCGCTTCGATGAGGATCGCCTAGTACATATGCACCCGCGTATCGAAGGTTGGATTGATGTACTTAATGTTAAAACTCAAGGCGAGTTCATTGAAAACGGCCAGCCTATTTATTCAATCTATTCGCCCGAGCTGGTGAACGCTCAAGAAGAGTTACTGATCGCCATGAGCCGCGAGAATCAGCGCCAAAATTTGGTTCAATCTTCCGAAGAGAGACTCTTGGCGCTGCAGGTGCCGCAGCGTCTGATCGACCAAGTAAAAGCTGAAAAACGGGTATTTCAAAACGTGACCGTATATGCGCCCCAAGGCGGTTTAGTGGCTGAGCTAGCTGTTAGAGAGGGCCAATTCGTGCAGCCAGGCAACCGCATTCTCTCTATCGGTGTGTTAGATGAAGTCTGGGTTATTGCCGAGGTGTTTGAGCGCCAAGGCTCGTTAGTTTCCGTTGGCGACCCAGTTACTATGTCGCTAGATTATCTGCCAGGCCGCACTTGGCAGGGCGTGGTGGATTTTATCTACCCTACCTTGGATGAAGATACTCGGACCATTCCGGTTCGACTGAAATTTGAAAACCAAGACCAAGTGCTAAAGCCCAATATGTTTGCCCAGGTAACCATTCAACATAGCGAAGAGGGCGAACAGGCACTATTGATTCCTAGTGAAGCGGTAATTCGAAACGGTATACAGGATCGTGTTGTGTTGGCACTAGGGGACGGCAAGTTCAAATCAATCGTTGTGAACTTAGGCCGCAGAGGCGACACCAAAACTGAAATAATCGATGGCTTGCAGGCTGGCGATCGGGTGGTGACATCGGCCCATTTTCTGTTGGACTCAGAATCAAGTATTACCTCAGATTTCGCCAGAATGAATGCCAGCCCTATAGAGATGGAGATGGATCATTCAAACCACGACATGAGTGCGCCCGCGGTAGAAACTGTGGATCACTCCGGCCATGTTATAGGCTCAGCAACTCCCAATGAGTTAAATAATATGAATGATGCCGAAGTTATGAGCCCTGACGGCAGCGGCGATGCGCCCGCCACCCAAGCCATGGACCATTCGAATCACACAATGCCTGCAACCGAGCCACCCGCTGTTGACCACAGCAACCACTAGGCAGTTGGCCATCCGCTATTTTAGTTTTGGAGCACTAAACCCACATGATTAAAGCAATTATCAACTGGTCAATCCATAATCGTCTACTAGTAATATTATTGACGGGATTACTGGTGGCTATGGGGATCTATTCTCTGCGGCAAACGCCAATTGACGCGCTGCCAGATCTCTCCGATGTTCAGGTGATCATCAAGACATCTTACCCTGGCCAAGCCCCCCAGGTAGTTGAAGATCAAGTGACCTACCCGCTCACCACGGCGATGCTTTCGGTCCCCGGCGCCCAGACAGTGCGCGGCTATTCATTTTTTGGCGACTCATACGTTTACATTATTTTCGATGATAACACCGACTTGTATTGGGCTCGCAGCCGGGTGTTGGAATACTTAAATCAGGTCGCTAGCGATCTACCTGCATCCGCCAGCCCCCAGTTGGGCCCCGATGCCACGGGTGTGGGCTGGGTCTATTTGTACGCTTTGGTAGATCGCACGGGTCAGCATGATTTAAGTCAACTGCGCAGCGTGCAGGATTGGTTCTTAAAGTACGAACTGCAAACTGTCTCTGGAGTATCCGAGGTGTCAACCCTCGGCGGCATGGTTAAGCAATATCAGATACAAATTGACCCAGAAAAGCTGCGCGCTTTTGGCATTCCCTTAAGCCATATTGAAGAAGCGATTAAACAAGGCAACCAAGAGACTGGCGCCTCGGTTATAGAAATGGCAGAAGCCGAATACATGGTTTTGGTTGATGGCTATCTCTCTAGCATCGCTGATATTTCTAGCGTGCCTCTGGGCATGAATAAGAACGGCATTCCAATTTTGCTCAAAGATATTGCCGAGATCAATCTTGGCCCGCAGATGCGCCGGGGTCTGGCTGAGCTTAATGGCGAGGGCGAGGTGGTTGGCGGCATTGTTATTATGCGCTCGGGAGAGAACGCCGCGAGTGTCATTGCCGATGTCAAGGCCAAGCTGGAGGAGTTAAAAGCCGGCTTGCCTGAAGGGGTTGAGATTGTCACAGTGTACGACCGTTCCGGTCTTATTGGCCGTGCGGTAGCCAATTTATGGGAGAAGCTATTCGAGGAACTTGTCGTGGTTGCTTTGGTCTGTATGCTGTTTCTATTTCATCTACGCTCATCGATGGTAGCCATCGTCAGTTTACCGATCGGAATTTTGGCAGCCTTTGCGGTAATGAATCTGCAGGGGATCAGTGCCAACATTATGTCCCTGGGCGGTATTGCAATTGCCATTGGCGCCATGATCGACGGCGCCATTGTGATGATTGAGAATATGCACAAGCACATGGAAAAAACCCCACTCACCGATGCTAATCGTTGGCAGATTGTTGCCAAGTCTGCCGAAGAAGTTGGCCCTGCCCTGTTTTTTACGCTGATAATTATCACCATGAGTTTTCTGCCGGTGCTATCGCTGGAGGCCCAAGAAGGCCGCATGTTTGCACCGCTGGCCTACACCAAAACCTATGCCATGGCGGCATCGGCATTTTTGTCGATCACCTTGGTTCCCGTGCTTATCGGCTACTTTATTCGGGGCAAAATTAAGCCGGAGCAGGCGAACCCTTTAAACAGATTAATCATGGCGCTGTATCGCCCCGCGATTCGCGCTGCACTGGCATTTCCAAAGCTAACCTTGCTTTTTGCGACTCTTCTAATCGCCATAGGGTTTTGGCCAGCCACGCAGATCGGCAGTGAATTTATCCCGCCGTTGGATGAAGGGGATCTAATGTATATGCCAACGACCTACCCCGGTATCTCGATCGGCAAAGCCAGGGAGCTACTTCAGCAAACCGACAAACTTATTAAAACTGTGCCAGAAGTTGCGACTGTGTTTGGCAAAATGGGCCGCGCTGACACGGCAACTGACCCAGCGCCAATTACTATGATGGAAACGTTCATCCAGCTAAAGCCGAAAAACCAGTGGCGCGCCGGTTTAACCTCCGATGACTTAATTGCCGAGCTCAATGCCTTGGTAACGATACCCGGCTTGACCAATGCCTTCGTGATGCCCATAAAAACCCGTATTGATATGTTAGCCACCGGCATTAAAACTCCAGTAGGGATTAAAGTAGCCGGACCAGACCTAGCCGTGATTCAGGGCATAGGCCAACAGATAGAGAGGGTTTTACAAGAGGTTCCTGGCACCACGTCGGTGTATTCCGAGCGGGTGGCCGGCGGCAGATACATTAAGGTAGATATTAATCGCGACCAAGCCGCTCGCTACGGCTTGAATATCGCCGACATTCAGCAGATTGTCGCAACCGCCATTGGCGGTATGGAAATCAGCGAAACAGTAGAAGGCCTTGAGCGCTACCCCATCTCACTGCGCTACCCCCAGGCCTACCGCGAGTCGGTGGAGTCGGTGTCTCTATTGCCTTTGCTTACGGCCAGTGGACAAAGCATCGCTTTAGCCGATGTCGCCAGTATTTATCTCGAAGACGGCCCGCCAGGAATAAAGAGTGAGAACGCACGCCTTAACGGCTGGAGCTATATTGATATACAGGATGTAGATGTTGGCACCTACGTGCGGGCAGCTCAGCAAGCAGTTGCAGAAAATATTCAACTTCCCCCCGGTTACACGCTCAACTGGTCTGGTCAGTATGAATACATGGAACGCGCCAAAGAGAGGCTAAAAGTGGTTGTGCCATTTACCCTAGCTATTATTGTGATCTTGCTTTATCTAAATTTTAAGAGTTTTGTTGAAGTAGCCTTGATCATGGGCACATTGCCATTAGCCCCTATTGGCGGCCTGTGGCTGATGTATCTCAATGGCTACAATTTTTCCGTCGCGGTTGCTGTGGGCTTTATTGCATTGGCCGGGGTGGCAGTAGAAATCGGGGTGATTATGCTGGTGTATTTAAATCAGTCTTATCAACAAATGTTGGCCCAATGCGAGGCAGACGCCATCGCACCGAGCAAACCCTTACTGCTGGGCAGCGTGATGGAAGGCTCGGTTCTGCGAGTGCGGCCGGTAATGATGACAGCCACGGCCACTATCGCTGGTCTGCTACCAATCCTGTTTGCAACCGGAACGGGCTCGGAGGTCATGAGCCGCATTGCGGCGCCAATGGTTGGGGGCATGCTCTCGGCCGTGTTCTTAACACTGCTGGTGCTGCCAAGTCTTTACTTTCTATGGCGCGGTGTGGGGCTGAGGGAATCCTAGCCTAGGTGATTGCAAGATAGGTAGCGCCAAAGCCTCTGGGCTTTGCGTCGCCTGTCGATGCAAAAACTCGAACTTACGACTAGACCCTTGCGCTGTCAGCTACTATCCTGAAGAGCATCGGATGGCTTGCAGTTCGACAAGCCCCTAACTCGAGCAGGACGTTGCATTAGCTGCTCTATTCTCAAGCGAGCATACCAGTATGGTACTAGCACGATTTCAAGATTTTCTCAGTGGGCTGGTTAAACTACAGAGCGACTTCATGGGTGGTGGCGACAAAGACTCCATGGATGAATTGCTGCAGCGGCTTATGGGCTCCGTGGGCGAGGTGTCTGGCATTATTACCGCCCGCCAAGTATTGGACCGTTATAGAGCATCGGATGATGAGGCCAAGCTCAGGTTCTTCAAAAATCTGGAGCAAAACTTTAATGCCAACCCTGCGTTGGTTAAGCTGGCGTTTGATGCTTACCAAAAAGAGCCCAGCAGCAGCAACAATAACCGTTTGTCCCGCGCAGCAGAACCCACCCGGCAAGAACTGCTGCGGCGCTTGAACCAAACCCCAAACGCCACCCATGATCTGGTGGCAATGCGAGCAGACCTGCTGGGCTTTCTAAAAGAAAACCCCGATATAAAGCCCGTTGATGAAGACTTTGTGCGCATGTTCACCTCTTGGTTTGGGCGAGGCTTTTTAGTCCTGCGCAATATTAACTGGTCTGTGTCAGCCGCCATTCTTGAGCGTATCATTCGCTATGAGGCTGTTCATGAAATCAAAGACTGGGACGATCTACGCCGACGTATTGACCCGCCCAATCGGCGCTGCTTCGCTTATTTTCATCCGGCCTTGGCAGACGAGCCATTAATCTTCGTTCAGATAGCATTGAGCAATTCGATACCCTCCTCCATTGAATCTATTCTAGCAACCGAGGCAACAGATGACGGCAACTACACCACCGCCACTTTTTACAGCATTAGCAACTGCCAGCCGGGGCTAAACAATATTTCCTTTGGCAATTTTTTAATTAAACAAGTGGTGCAAGAGTTGCAGGCAGAGTTTCCATCAATTAAAACCTTTGTAACACTCTCACCAATTCCCGGTTTTAGCCGCTGGCTTAACTCCCAGCCAAAAGACTTGGGCGATAATCTAGCTGGGCTTAAAATCCAAGTGCAGCAGCTGCCAGCCGAAGAAGAAATGAGCGACGACTATGGCGAGCAGCTTCGAAAACTCGTGTTCAATTATTTGATGCAGGCAAAAAAAGGCCTTTATCCTTTTGACCCAGTGGCTAAATTTCATTTAGGCAATGGCGCTTTGATTCACAAAATTCACATCAATGCGGATATGAGTTCCAAAGGGTTGAGCCAGTCTCGAGGTGCCATGGTTAACTATCTGTACGATTTAAACAGTATTGAGATTAACCACGAGCTGTTTATTAGCGAAGGGCAGATTAAGTATTCAGAGAAACTTAAGTCGCTGCTGGTGAAGGACTGAGGTTTAGCACTAGTTCATTGCTATTTGCCCGCGCTGCGGTCTTTTTCAAAAACCACTTTACTGGATACGCAACACGCTCTATTTAAAGCCACAGCGTTGAACCAACGTCACAATGGTTGAGATTATAGTATGTTGCCCCAAGCTAATTATGCTGTAGATAAGTGATTATTTTACCTCGGGTTGATTTAGTACATTAAGATGAACCCCACGGCATTACTCAAAGGAGGATCCCATGCTACATCTCGAACACATCAATCTCGTAGTGAACGATGTTCCTGCCATGCTCGCATTCTATCAAACCGCCTTTCCCCACTGGAGAATACGCGACACTGGCAAAGGAGATTGGAACGGCAAGCCACGGACTTGGCTTCACTTTGGCGACGACTACCACTACATTGCCCTGAGTGATAATGGTGAGGGCGAGAACCGAGACCTTGATGGACACCAGATCGGGCTCGCCCATTTCGCTTATGTCACCAACGACATTGATGCAATCACTAATCGGCTGGTTGAGGCCGGCTACAAAATCGCAAAGCCTGGAGCCATCGACCGGTTTCGCAAAAACGTCTACTTTATCGACCCCCAAGGTTTTGAAGTGGAGTTTGTAGAGTATCAAAGTGATCTGCCCGAGCAGCGGAATTTAAGCAGTTAGCAAAAGCGTCTACCTAAATTGCCGATCCCTCGATACGAAAAAAATGCCCACCGAGCCGCTAGCTCTGCGACAGCTTGAAACTTCATATAGGCGACTGTTTTAGGCTCTAGCGCACTCGGATTTGACGAGCCGCAAATTCGAGCTTAGGTGTTTAACCGCCCTATATTTCTCACATTAGAGTATGCTGGCTATGACCGGCCTTCAGCCCGAGAGCAGCAGGCTAAAGCTGGCAGGCATTCAATGATGTTCGTATTTTAAAGGAGGCAGCTATGGCCGCAACCAGTCTGCTCGCGCTGATAGACGACATTGCCACGTTGCTGGATGATGTTGCTTTGATGACCAAAGTCGCGGCTCGTCAAAGCCTCGCAGCGGCAGACGACGTGGCGACAATGACTCAACTGGCTGCCAAGAAAACAGCCGGCGTGTTGGGCGACGACCTTGCGCTCAATGCTCAGCAGGTAACCGGCGTAAGTGCCGATCGCGAATTAGCGGTGGTCTGGGCGGTGGCGAAAGGCTCATTGCTCAACAAAGCCATCTTAGTCCCCGCAGCTCTGTTTGTTAGCGTAGTCGCTCCTTGGGCAATTACTCCTGCCCTGATGCTTGGCGGTTTGTTTTTGTGTTACGAAGGCGTTGAGAAACTTTTTCACGTATTTCACAAGCAGGCACAAAAAGATGAGACGGCCCGCGCGGCGAGAGTGCAGGCACTATTGGATCAATCAGCAGACTTGGTGGCCTTCGAAAAAGATAAGATTAGGGGCGCGATTCGCACCGACTTCATTCTATCGGCTGAGATCATTGTAATCACTTTAAGCACACTCACTGCCGCTGGCATGGGACAACGAGTGGCCGTACTCGTGGGCATCTCTTTGTTGGTCACCTTCGTCGTTTATGGCCTGGTAGGCGGCATTGTGAAGCTGGATGACTTAGGGCTGTATCTCAACCGACAGGTGGAGAGTTGGAAACAGACAATCGGACAAGGCATCTTAGCAGCGGCGCCTTGGCTTATGAAAACTCTTTCAGTGGTAGGAACTGCCGCCATGTTTTTAGTCGGCGGCGGCATCCTAGTGCACGGTGTGCCTACCGCGGACCATGAAATTAGCGATTTTGCCGCCACTTTTGGCAGCATAGGGCCAGTCATATCAACCCTCGCCGGCGCTTTAATTGGGGTGGCCGCGGGCGCAGTAGTGCTTGCGCTTACGACTATGTTCACTCGATTGCGCGGCACTTAAGAAACTGCATTGCTATAAGCACTGACTAACCCAAAGTGAGAGCATGTTACTCTGACCCCTTTGATGGGGGGGTCAACTTACTCTGACCCCTTTGCTTT
>CAYGSO010000013.1:47690-83679 GCA_964352445.1 uncultured Pseudohongiella sp.
GGTAATGAACCTGTTATTCAATTACTTGGCGGGCGCTGCCCGTTCAAGTTCAGACTTGGCAGTTTTTGTGGCCTAATTGGTCTTTTTAGCGCAGGGTTGGATACTATTTAGAGTGGCTAGTGCTTGCCATCCGGCCTGAATCATTTTGCTCATTGAGCTTATTAGGATTAGGCCGGCATTCAGCATTGGCATTTGGCAAGGAATTTACTACTATCTACATCCCTGCTGCGCGCGGAAATCACTTATGTCCCTTAAATGGTCACAAAAACTCGGTTTGACAGTTTTGCTGTTGACCGCGGTCAACATTGCCCGGGCTGCCGAAGGTCCTGTATTGGAAAACACCAACTGGCAGCTGGTCAAAATGACCGTGCTTGGTGGCTACGAGTTTGCACCCGAAGACCCGGGCAAATACTACATCAATTTCCGCACTGATAACCGCTTAACCGGCACCTCAGACTGCAATGATATCGGCGGCAGCTGGTTTCAAGACGGCGAGTCGTTGAGATTTCAGCCATTTGCTCCCTCCCGCAGGCTGTGTGCACCTGGCTCGCTGCATAACAATTTTGCCCTACTAATGCGTGATGTGCAGTCAGTAGAAATCCGCGGTGATTCTTTACTGCTTAAAACCTCCGCAGAAGGCTTAGAGCTAGAGTTCGAGCCTCGCTAGTTTCAAAACCCGAAGCCAGACACCAAAAACCATCCCTGGCTCTGGGCTGCGTCCGGCTAAGTTTATGCCTTTTATGGGGTTTTTCTATTACAAAATGTTATAAATTAAGCGGTTTTCGGCCTTTGTCCTGCCTTGAATTCACCTCATACTAGGTCCTGCTTTTTCGCCCTCTCTAGGCACCCATTGCCACCTTTTTGTCTTGCATGACAAGAGAAGGCCTGACCATAGATATTACAAGAATAACGGAGTCTGCAATTGATACATGCCCCACTATTACAGCGTAAACACTCGCTGATTACAGGCTTTGCTAGCCTAATATTAGCCAGCTCTATTCAGCTAGCAATAGCCCAAGATCAGCCAACTACCGATGAAAATTCTACGGTTACCTACCCTGCCAGTTTCTTTGCCCAATTTCAGCCCTACTCGGTAAACGATATGTTGGTGCGCATTCCTGGCATTAACCTGGCACTGGGCGGTGGCGGTGCGGGTGGCGGCGGCGGTAATCGCCGCGGCTTAGGTGCGGGGGGCGATCAGGTGTTGATTAACGGCCGCCGAATTGCTGGCAAGGGTAACGAAGGCAATCAGCAGCTGTCACGTATTCCAGCGTCGGAAGTACAGTACATCGAAATTATCCGCGGCACTTCGGGCGCATTGGACGTGCGCGGTGGCACCCAGGTGGTAAACATCGTGTTGCTAGAAGCGGAGTCCAGTACCAGCTATGCCTACGAACTCAATGTAGATCACTATCAAGACGGTACCTTACAACCAGGAGGCAAGTTTGCCGCCACCGGTCAAAATGGCGGTTTTAATTACTTTCTCAGTGCCGAGCTAGAACCCCGTTGGGAATTTAGAGAGGGCTTTGAAGAAAGCTTAAATCTTGACGGCAGCTTGAACGAGACAGTTCAACGGGAATTTGGCGGTGATTCCTGGCCCACCGCCTTTGCGGCAAACCTTGGCTACGAGTTTGACGAACGCAACGTCGCTAATCTGAATTTTAGGTTGACCAATAACGACTTTCTGTCATACGCCGATCGCATCATTACCGACTTTCGGGTCGATCCAGTTACCGCTCGAGTAGAGCGCGACGAAACGCCAACCGAGGATGATACTTGGGAGATCGGTGGCGACTACATGCACGTGTTCGAGAACGGCAGTCGCTGGCGCACCCTGTTTATTATCAATCAAGCAGAATTGAATGAGGTACGCGATCGCCTGCAGGTCGATGGCAACAACATTACTAAAGATTTATTCCTAGCCAATTATCTGCGCACCCAGGAGCGCATCGTGCGTTCATCCTATGTGTTAAACCTTACCGAAGCCCAATCGCTGGAAGCTGGCGTGGAGCGCGCGCAAACCATCTTAGACACCTCGCTGCAGCTAGGCTTGTTAAGCTCCGACCCTGCCGCCAACTCGGGCGGGCCACGCTTTGGCAATTTGCGTCCCATTACCGATGCCAACGGTACGGTAGAGGAGATGCGTTACGAATACTTTGCCATTCACAATTGGCAGCTTAACGGGCGTATGAGTTTAGAAACCACTTTGCTGTTCGAAGACAGTGAAATTACCCAAGAAGGAGACGTCAATAAATCGCGCAGCTTTACTTTTTTCCGTCCCAAGCTGGATTACCGATTTGATATAACGCCCTCGATTCAATTTCGCACTACGGTAGAAAAAGACGTGGCTCAGCTGAGCTTTTCTGATTTCACCGCCAGTATCGATGGCAGTGACGATGAACAGAATGCCTTTGAAGGCAATGCAGACCTAAAGCAAACACAGTCTTGGCGCTATCTTGCCAACCTTGAATACCGCCTGCCCAACGACGCTGGCGTGCTCAGTGGTAATATTTTCTTAAATGATTTTGATGATTTGATTGATAACGTGGATGTCTCCACCGCCACCGAAGTTCTTGGCGCTCGCGGCAATATTGGTACGGGCCAGCAGTATGGGATTAACCTTAACAGCAGTGTGCGCCTGCTGATGTTCGACCAGCCCAACATGCTATTCACCGCTGGCGTGGGAATCGAAGAATCTACCCTGACTGATCCGTTTTTAAACGTCGAGCGAGAGCGCTCGATTCGCGGCGGCGCCAGCCAGTACAATTTTGGTTTCCGTCATGATATTCCCAACCGCAACAATATGAACTGGGGATTCAATTACCGCCGCGAGTTCTATAACGATTTCACCGTATGGGACGTAGATAAGATTGAGATTTATCCTAAAGTAGGCTCCTACTCAAGCTGGTTCGAGATTCAGGCTTGGGGCGGATTAGTGTACCGCTTTGAAGCCCGCGACCAGCGCGACCGCTGCCGTATTCGTACCCGTTACACCAATGGTACAATTGCCACCGGTGTAGTGGACGAAATCGAAGACTCCTGCTCCGATGCTGGCCCGGTATTGGCTATCAAAATTCGTGGCACGTTCTAATCACACAGGAAGAACTATTCGACAATGGCCAAAGCTAATTATTTTGAAGACTTTGAGATTGGTAGCTGCCAAGAATATGGCAGCTACTTGGTCACCGAAGAAGAGATTATCGAGTTTGCAGCTAAGTACGACCCCCAGCCTTTTCATCTGAGTGATGAAGCCGGCAAGGCCATGATCTTTGGCGGCTTATGCGCCAGTGGTTGGCACACGGGCAGTATCGCTATGCGCATGACTGTCGACAATATGCCGACAAACTCAGCAGGCTTGGGCTCGCCCGGCCTTGATGAACTGCGCTGGGTAAAGCCAGTATTCCCTGGCGACACTTTGCACATGAAGAGCACCGTGTCTGGCAAGAAAGAGTCGAAGTCTCGCCCAGAGCTTGGCATCGTGTTTTTACTAAATGAAGTGTTCAATCAGAAAGATGAGCTAGTGCTGAGTTTTAAACCCATCGTGATGTTTAAAAGGCGACCGACCTAGCGCTTACTGATGGGAATGGTTGATTATTGGTTTTCGCTCAAAAAAGCGCAGACCAATTGAGCTACACCATGCCAAGATCATCTCTGATGGGTAACGCAACGTCTTCGCGTTTCACATTCATTGACAGTAACAAAGCGCTGGCAATATAGATTGTTGAATAGGTTCCCGCCACTATTCCCACCGTCATGGCAATACAGAAACCGCGCACCGATTCGCTGCCTACTACCAACAAACTGAGCACCACTAAGAGTGTCGTGCCCGAGGTAATCAGGGTGCGTGACAGTGTCTGATTGAGTGAAAGGTTAACTAGCTCAACCATGGTTCCTTTTCGCTCTCTTCTCAAATTCTCACGAATGCGATCAGCAACTATGATGGAGTCATTCAATGAATAACCGATAACGGCAAGCAGTGCAGCCAGCACGGTTAAATCGAACTGCAGGCGGAAAACGGAGAATATACCTAAAGTGATAATCACGTCGTGCACGAGGGCAACTACTGCTCCCACAGCAAACTTCAGTTGGAAGCGGGCCGAGATGTAGATCATGATGGCGCCTAGCGCGACCAATATGCCAAGGCCGCTTTGTTCAGCAAGATCTTGCCCGGCCTTGGCGCTCACAAAGTCGGAGCCCATCAAGGTAATAGTACTTGGCGTGACTTGCCGCAACTGATTTGCGAGATTTTCACCAATCATGATTGCTTGACTGGCCTGTTCAATTGCTGCCGTTTCAACCGCGACGGGCAGAATGATTCTAATGTCTCGGTCCGAACCATAGGAGACTACCAATGCATCCGGGTAGCCGTTGGCATCAAGGGTGGCTTGTACCTCATCTAAATCTACATAGTCAGAGTAACTAAGTTGCACTGCAATTCCCGAGGAAAAATCTAGCCCTAGCTGCAGCCAGTTGACGCTTAGTGAAATCAAGGAAATAACAATGCATAGAGCCGAGGCTAAGGACGCTGAGCGTCGATAACCCATAAAGTCGATTGGGAGTTTGAACAACATAAAAGGGTGCGGCCAGCGCCGGGAGGTCAATTGAAGTGTATTGACCGGGCAGATGTTAGGAGCATTTTTGGTAAAAGTACATGGGGTCACCAAAATATACTTACCCTAAGTTGGATCGCGGTTAGGCTCAAACTTGGACAGCGGTATTCTTTGAATTAGACGTAAGTGGCGTACTTTCTATCCTAAAACTCGCTGCAGATTGGCTAAACTCAGCTTAGCGGGTTTTCTCAAATCGATATCCAACTTTAAAACAATTTGAAGCTAAATGACTCTCGCTGATAACCCTTGCGTTATCTGAGAATTCTGAGCTATCGTGCTTATCGCAGCACATTTCCCGTGTCATGCAGCATCGGTCCGCGATGATCAAGGCGCACTTATGGCTCTCTCGTTTACTTCCCTAGTTTGGATCGGTTTCTTTTTGCTAATTATTGCCGTGGTGACACTGGACCTCGGCGTTTTTCATCGCAAAGCCCATGTGGTGTCGCTACCGGAGTCCATTGGCTGGACCTGTGTTTGGGTATCCATGGCATTGGCTTTCAATGTTGTCATCTACTACCTGTATGAGCTCAACCCGGCGGGCTGGGACATGGATACCGAGCAGCTTACAGGGGCTGAGGCTGCGCTGAGTTTTTTCACCGGCTATCTGGTTGAAAAATCCCTTTCTATTGACAATATTTTTGTCATTGCCATGGTTTTTGTTCACTTTCAAGTGCCTAAAGAACAACAACACCGAGTGCTGTTTTGGGGAATTCTCGGCGCCGTAGTGCTGCGCGGCATCATGATTTTTGGTGGTGTTGCAATCATTGAGCGATTTGAATGGACAGTCTATATACTAGGATTGCTGTTGCTTGGCTCTGCCGCCAGTATGCTGGTTTCCCACCACGACAACATTGCTCCCCAAGACAATGTCTTTATCCGCTTCATTCAGCGCTACTACCCTGTGACTACTGAGTTTCATGGCTCGCATTTTTTTGTTACGCAAAATGGCGTCCGCGCCGCGACTCCGCTGTTCCTAGCGCTGATTCTGGTGGAAACCAGCGACATTATGTTCGCCATAGATTCCATTCCGGCAATCTTCGCCATTACACAGGATCCGTTCCTTATCTTCACCTCGAATGTATTTGCCATTCTTGGCTTGAGATCACTTTACTTTTTGCTGGCTGGGTTAATGGACAAGTTCCGCCATCTAAAAACTAGCTTGGCGTTTTTATTGGCTTTTATCGGCGTGAAGATGATTCTGGTGCACCATTACCCTATCCCATCGATGGTGTCCCTTGCCGTTATTGGCGGCATCCTTTTTGTTGGTATATTCGCCTCCACAAAGACTGCCAATGATATTGTCACTCTGTTATCACCTTTGGCTGATGACCGAGAAGCACTGGTGAATGTAACCTACCGCCAAGCCCAACGGGCAACTGCCTTAGTATTCAGTGCATCCTGCATCGCCGCTGGAATCAGCCTCTTCATTATTCCCGGCCCACCATGGCCCATCGCCTTGTTTGTCATGGTAATTTTGGCGCTGATATTTAGCAAGTTGCTGGGCACGCTTAAGCGCTTTAGCAAGCACTTAGAAACGACGCAAACCGTCGCTGCCAAACTTTGGGATCCATTTGAAGACTAAGCCTAGAAACTGGCACTAGTTCCCCGAAGCTGTGCAGATAGGCAGACCCCAAGCGAAGCCTTAGGCTAGTCAATCACATAAGTAAATGACTAGTTTATTTTGACTACACTCTAGCGATGGCGCTGGCAAAGGTTTACTCTGCGCACATTTCTTATGATGCCACTGCGACCCCGCTCAATTAAGCAACTTACCGTAACCGGATTTCTGATCGTGGTTGCGGTTTTAATTGCGGCGCTAATCCTCACTGCGCGGCAAATCAGTGTTATTAGCCTGCAAAGCCAAGAGACCTTGAGTAAGTCAGTAGAGGCTATGAATGCGGTTAGGGTTGTGATTGCGCAGTCCTCAGCTATCGAGCGCAACATTCGGCAGTTTCAGATAGTCGGTGACACAGAAATATTCGACCTGTATCAGGAGCGGCGTCAGGTTCTGGCCAGCGCTGCCAAGCAATTAGCCGCAATGCAGCTGGACAGTGGGATGACTGATTTAGTCGAGCAGTTGCGCGTCAACGATGAATTCAATTTTAACCTAATCACACAAGCTGCTGATAGCACGGACACAGCTGCAACTGAGGTCAAGCCGCTACTGTTTATTGCTTACTTATTGTCGAATCAACTCGGCGAGTGGACAGCCTTGCAGCTGAAGGATATTCAGCTCGAAACCGAAACTACCCGCAGCTGGCTTATAGCTCAGGCCGCGATCCTCATCATTGCGGCGCTGGTATTGGCAGGGTATTTTACGGCGCAGATCACCCGTCCGCTGCTGCAAGTAGAGAACGCCATAAACCAGCTTGGTAGTGGTAGTTATGAAAATGATATTTTCGTCAGTGGCCCGCAAGACTTGATAGACCTAGGTAAAAGCTTAGACTGGCTACGGTCTCGACTAAAAAGCTTGGAGCAGCAACGGTCGTCGTTTCTAAGGCATGTGTCCCACGAATTAAAAACCCCACTGGCGGTAATACAGGAAAGCGCCGCTCTAATTCAAGATGGCGTTGCGGGCGAGGTCAACGCCGAACAACAAAAACTACTGACTATTCTGGCAAATAACGGCCAACGCCTGCATGCACTGATCGATGATTTACTGCGCTACCATTCTGAGATTCTGTCGGTGCTCAATACCATGCCCCATACTGTTCGGATAGATCATGTTGTTACCAGCGTTTTGCAAAGCCACGAGTTTGTTCTTCAAGCCGGCAAACTTTCGGTTATCACGGAATTGGATAAAACCCAGATTTCCGGTGATCCAGAGCAGCTGAGAGTAATAGTGGATAACCTTGTGACCAATGCCATTAAGTTTGCCCCTGAGGCTGGTGTTATCAAACTGCGTTTAGCCCAGCAAGACGATACTGTGGTACTGGATATCACTGATAATGGGCCAGGTATTTCCGACCAAGAGAAAGAGAAAATATTTGAGGCCTTTTACCAAGGCGCGGCTACGGCGAGAAATTTCTTTAAAGGCAACGGCTTGGGACTAGCAATAGTCCAAGAGTACATCAACGCTAATCGAGGTAGCATCGAAGTAGTCCCCTGCAATGAGGGTGCTCACTTTCGACTGCGGTTTCCTTCGGAATGAAACTAACTATGACACAACATAAGCCACACAATGTAGGCGGTCACGTCAGGCTTAGGCAATGCACTAAAGTAGCAGTTAGGCTTTTAGTACTCACCTGCTGCTTAAGCGGCTGTACATCGGGCATCAGTGTGACCTACACGCCACCTGCTGCAAACGAAACTATTTATGACTACTTTCAGAAAATTAGTGCGCTTTCAGCTGAAGAGCGCATGTTGGAAAAAAACCGAGTTGAGTTAGCGCAAGCCCAATCGACAGGCGCTATTAATGCAGTAAAGCTCGCATTGCTGCTAAGCTTGAGCGACCCGTCACCCGCAGCGGATGAGGCACGAGCAATAGAATTGCTAACATCATTGCCGAAAATCACTCAAGGTGAGACCGTCGACTACGATTACCAAACCTTCGCAAAACAACGCTTGGACTTATTGCTGTATCGACAAAAATTTCGAGAAACAGCCATGCAGCAAGCACAAACTGCAGAGGCGTTAAACCAACTGCAATCGATCTACCAACAACTGGATGAGCGCTATATTGGCTTGGCTCGCGTCATGGCCAAACTAGAAGAGCAGAATTCGCTGCTTGCTAGGCAAAATTCACTCATGCAACATCAAATTGAAGCCCTTACCATAATCGAGCAACAGCTTGCAGAAAGAGAACAAACTAGGGGCCAGCAATGAAAACTTCATCAACCAAGGCACAAAATCCCGCTAGCGCGTGGCGAATTCTTCTTGTGGATGACGACCCCGATATTCTACATTTACTTAGCCTGCGGCTGAAAGCAAATGGCTATGTGATCAGCGCTGTGGCCGATGGCCAAAAAGCACTGCTGCAGTTAGATGTGTTCCGCCCCCACGTAATGATCACAGACCAATGCATGCCGGGGCTCGACGGTATGGCCTTGTTCGAGGAAGTACAAAGACGATTGCCCCGGCTGCCAGTGATCGTCCTGACTGCCCACGGCACAATTCCCGATGCAGTTGATGCAACCCGGCGAGGCATTTTTAGTTACCTGCAAAAACCTGTCGATACCAGCATTTTACTGGACAACATCAACAAGGCGCTTGCCGAGACAGGCCAGCTCAGCCGGTCCGTAGCGGACGCTGCCGACCAATCATGGCGTGCCGAAATTATCTGTCAAAGCGCGATCATGAACGCGCTTTTAGAGCAAACCTACGCCGTGGCGGCCACTGATGTCAGCATTCTGATTCAAAGCCAAACTGGTACAGGCAAAGAGCTGTTAGCCCGGGCAATCCACAAAGCCAGCCCGCGTGCGACTAAAGAATTTGTCGCCTTTAACTGCGCCGCAATTCCAGAATCACTGATTGAGTCAGAACTGTTTGGCCACGCTGCAGGTTCATTTACGGGTGCCAACCGGGCGCATAATGGCTTGTTTCTCGCGGCTGACGGCGGTACAGTTTTTCTCGATGAAATTGGCGACATGCCACTCTCTGCTCAAGCTAAATTACTGCGCGTTTTGGAACGGCAAGAAGTCAGGCCCGTTGGCAGCGCTGAAAATGTTCCCATCAATGTGCGCATTATCGCCGCGACCCACCATGATTTGGCCGACAAAGTCGAAAACAAACTTTTTCGCGATGATCTGTTCTATAGGCTTAACGTCATCACGCTAGAACTACCACCACTGAAAGATCGGCGGGAAGACATTATGCTGTTAGCTAGTTTCTTCTGCCAAAAGATTGCCGCCAGACATAACAAGGCGACTGCCCGCTTGGCGCCGGACGCGGCTGAACTTCTTATCCAAGCACCCTGGCCCGGAAACGTCCGGCAACTGTTCAATACACTAGAGCAGTGCATCGTGTTAAGCCCTACGCCGGTGATTAGCAAAGCGCTATTGGCCCGGTCGCTGCGGCTGAAGCCGGAAAAGCTGCAAGGGTTAAATGAAGCCAGAGATCAATTCGAACGCGACTACTTAATACGATTATTAAACCTTACCGAAGGCAACATTGCGCTGGCGGCCAGGCTTGCCGAGCGTAATCGCAGCGAATTTTATAATTTACTCAGCAGGCACGGATTAGATCCCGATCAATTTCGCAAAGAATCCACGGCTTAGGCGGGGTCGAAAAAGGCTGTTGGTCTAGCCCACCACTTAGTATCAATCAAATCAATGAGTTACCAAAACAGGCCAAAAAGTGCTGTGCTGAACCAACACTGTCTTCCCAATCAAAAAATACTAAGTCATTGATATCAAAGACAATTAATACTTGGCACAGGCTATGCATTTAAGTCTTTAGCAGTACGAAACTCAGTACTAGAAACACTGATCAGCACTGTAAGTACTTAACCCTATTTTTTGGAGAACTCTATGAAAAATGTAATTATTGTTTCTGCCCTTTTGTCTGTTGTAGCTTCACTTGCTGTTGCCCAAACTATGGAATTCAGCGCAATTGATACTGATAAAAATGGCATCTTGAACGTTTCTGAATTAACTGCAGTTCTTCCAGATGTGATGATCGATGACGTTAATGGTGACAACATCGTTAGCGAACAAGAAATCGTAGAAGCTGTTGCTGGTTTAGTTCTACCACAAGAAACCGAAGGCGACGACAATGCAACAGTCAGCGAAGCTGATTTCGCACTAGTACTAGCAGCCTTAGGAACAGTAGCATCTGCACAGTAAGCTGAGTGAAGATGAGTGCTGGCTGGTAGTTACTAGCCGCTCAAAAAAGGGTGCCTTCGTGGCACCCTTTTTTTTTCAATCTTCATGAGCCGTTTATTCAACCAGACCTCACTCGCTTAAGCAACAATCTCATCAAGGGATGCAGTAGGAGCGATACGCTTGCGACAACCCCGGCTGCCGCTACGGGAAGAATACCGCCAAAGGTATAAGCCATTCCTAGCACAAAGCCAACCACGAACTCACCGCGATAGACTGGGTAAAACATCCCAATCAGAAACAGAAATAGAAACAAGTTTTGCGTAACCGCATCGTATCCAAGCTCCCAACTTGCTGCTATCGCAGCCCCATACACAATCGCGGCCGCCAATCTAAGCAGTGTGACTAGAGTAAAGCCAAACAGAAGTGCCCCCTTTTCACTGTTTAATATGTAAGGAAAAAAACACCACGCCAGCAATGGCACAATTAGTAACCCCCACCAGTTAGAAATACCTGGCATATCAGCTTGGGCTAACAGGTGATGAGTCACGACTCCCCCGGTGAAGAACTCCCGTGCCAGCAGAAGGGATACACATAGCATAACGCTTAGGGTGAAATACGCTCTGCTGTTTTTTTCCCCATTCAATATTGTCATGCTGAATCTGCCTCAGATAGCCATTTGGTTTCTTGTTTATTAACAAGACGCGGCGTTCGACAATAAGTTACAGACCAAACTGCTTGGTACCGAGTCGAAACGCCTTTTCCCGAAACCCCGTTCTGGCTTATTCTTGGCCCATGAATACTAAAAAATTGAGCAAATGGGCCATACTCGCGATTGCGGGTTTGTTTCTTACTTATGTGGGTTATGTAGTCTATGCTGAGGCCCGCCTAGGCTATTTACAGCCCCAAGGTGGTTCGAGCATCGTTATCGCCACCTTTGACGATGGTGACAGACATGAACGGGTGGTTCGCCTAACTAAGATTGATGGCAAGAACTACATTGCTGCCCAGCATTGGCCAAGAGCATGGTATCGGCAGGCATTAAGAAACCCTGAAATAGAAGTTAAAATGGAAGACACGTTTGAACCTTACCTCGCCGTGCCTTTAGCTGGCGATGAACTAGCCATGGTGGAAGCCACTTATACAATGGGGTTCAACTTTAGGTTCAGAACAGGTTTTCCACCGCGACGTTTTTTGCGGCTAGACCCGAAGCAACAATGGCGACTCCAATCATTTCCCAACTAAAGCAAACTCATGCGCCTGCTTAGCACAGGCCCGATAAAGAACCTGCCGCTTTAGTCAACCTTCTCTACCAGCAGCTTAGTAAATGCTTCATGGCGTTCAGTAATTTTACTGGACACCGGTTCACCCATCTTAGTCACCACAATCGCCATTATCGATGCAACTATAAAGCCTGGAATAATCTCATAGATCACCGCCGTCAGGGGTTCGCCGCCTATTGAAAACGGGCCGTAGATCCAAATCAGTACCGTTACCGCGCCGGAGATCATGCCTGCCAGAGCGCCATTGCGGGTTAGCTGTGGCCAAAACAGGCTAAGCAAAATAACTGGCCCAAAGGCCGAACCAAAACCTGCCCAAGCGTTGCTGACTAGGCTTAAAATACTGCTGTCACGGTCAAGCGCCAACACACCGGCAACAATGGAGACCCCTAATACCGACAGCCTGCCAATCATGACTAGCTCATTCTGGCTAGCGCCGCGGCGGAAAAAGTTTTTATAAAAATCCTCAGACAGTGAGCTTGCACAGACCAACAGCTGGGATGAAATTGTGCTCATAATCGCCGCCAAAATTGCCGCTAACAGAAAGCCAGCAATGATTGGGTGAAACAGAATCTGTGATAAAAATATAAAAACCGTTTCGGGGTCGTCTAGGGTTGCGCTGGTATTAGTGACATAGATATAGCCAAACAGCCCGGTCAATACCGCGCCGATAACCGTCACAATCATCCAGCTCATACCAATGCGCCGCGCAACTTTAATATCTGCCAAGGTTCTAATTGCCATAAACCGCACAATAATATGGGGCTGACCAAAATAGCCAAGCCCCCAGGACAGACTGGAAATTAGCCCTAAACCAGTCACTCCTGCAAACCACGATAAATGACTGCTTGCCAAAAGCTCAACATCCCCTTGAGTGGAGAACGAGTCAATCTGGGTGTAGGTAATGATAGGCACTAAAATAAGAGCGATGAACATAATGCAGCCCTGCACAAAGTCAGTAAGACTCACCGCGAGGAAACCGCCAAACATGGTATAGGCAACAACGACGCCAGCCGTAATAAACAAGCCTATTTCATAGCTTAGCCCAAACGAGGCTTCGAACAATTTGCCGCCAGCGACGATTCCGGCAGACGTATAGAGGGTAAAAAATATTACGATCACTACCGATGAAAAGACTCGCAGGTAATGTGAGTCATCGTAGAAGCGTTTCTCCAAATAGTCGGGTATGGTGATGGCGTCATCAGCAAACTCGGTATAAACCCGCAGCCTAGGCGCGAGTAAAACGTAGTTAAAGAACGCACCTATCACCAAACCCACGGCAATCCAGGCCGCACCCAAACCCGAAACATAGACCGCCCCCGGCAGGCCCATCAACATCCAGCCACTCATGTCAGAGGCTCCGGCAGATAGGGCACCTACCGCAGGGTGAAGATTGCGCCCACCAAGCATGTACTCCGAGACATTAGAGGTAGACTTTCTATAGGCGTAGACGCCAATCGCCATCATCAGAACAAAGTAGGCGAGCAGTGACACTGTCATTGGTATATTCATAGGTTAATCACGGGTTCTAATTAATTGGGATGGATTGAGTATACTGCATGCCGGTGCAGTGTCGCTAAACTGGCGCTATCGCAGTTCGATCGCGCGGGCCATGGCGGCGTTCACCGTGCCTGTCATCAGTTTTTCCATCGCCTCGTCCTGCCGCAGCACGGCTAAGCCGGCGGCCGTTGTGCCTTGAGGGCTAGTGACTGATTCTCGTAGGGTCTCCAAGCTATCGGGTTTCTGCTTGGCCAGCTCTACCGCACCTTCTATAGTTGCTAACACCAACTCGCGGGCAACAGCAGGACTTATACCAAGTTGAATAGAGGCTTCTATCCAGCTGCGAATGATTTCAAACCCATAGCCTGTGCCGCTGCCCGCAATTGCAGTGACTTTATCAAGCTCTTCTTCAACCTTTACCTGCAGGCTGTAGCCGGTCACTTCGGTGAGGGTTGTTGCCAGCGCGATATGGTTGGGCCCAGCGTGTTCATTACCATAAAAGGCCGTGACGCCCTTACCGATTTCCGCCGGCAAGTTAGGCATCATGCGTACCATGGGCAGCTTGCCCGCAATTTTTTCCAACGAGCTAATTGAGAAACCGGCAGCGATTGATAGCAAACAGCCATCGGCGGCTAGGTGGGGCAAATACTCTGGCAACAAATCTGCAATTACTTGGGGCTTTATGGCGATTACGATAGCGTCGAAGGTTTGCCCCTGTATTTCGTCGGTTGAGGTGCACAGGCGCACGTTCAATGGCACTGATTCGATTTTAGCGTAAGGGTCTATCACCGAAATACTAAGTTCTGTGTTGCTTGCCCAGCGGTTAGCTAGGGCACTGCCCATTTTTCCATAGCCGACGATTAATAGTGACATTGTTCCTCCATGTTAGAGTTATTTCGAATTAATAAAATTGATTTGAGTTGCGCAAGGTTGTAACGCTTGATGCATGCGGTATTAAAGCGAGGGAGCATTGCTTTGATAAAAATTGGTAAAACAGGTTGGCGTTTGAGTACATACGGCAAGCATGCTACCATAGGGCGATCTTTAAGTCTAAAGACGTACGCATTCCAGAATTATCCTACTTAATTTATTTTAACAATAGTTGAATGATTGTTTGGTATCTGCACGCATCTATTTTTGGGAAACGAGCTAAAAAACGCAATTTTAACGACTTAGAGCCATAAGAATTAAATTCATCGATAAAGCAGGCCAGAATCATGAGTTCGGTTATAGAGTCAAACATAGTTTCATTTAATGAGATTATTCAAAGCAAACCCAGAGTTGTTGTCAAGGTAGGCTCGAGCCTACTCGCCAATGGCGGTAACCTGACCCCTCGTTACGCGTTCATTCACGGTCTATTAAGCGATATAGCGGCGCTGCGCGATAAAGGCTATGAAGTTATTCTTACTTCGTCCGGGTCAGTTGCTCTAGGGCTAAACTGCATCAACTCAA
The DNA here is from genome assembly GCA_964352445.1 of uncultured Pseudohongiella sp. Classification (GTDB taxonomy): domain Bacteria; phylum Pseudomonadota; class Gammaproteobacteria; order Pseudomonadales; family Pseudohongiellaceae; genus UBA9145. Next base: position 62,292 of record CAYGSO010000013.1, read on the forward strand.
CTCCAGAAACCGCGTCGATTAAAGACAAGCAGGCCGCGGCAGCCTGCGGCCAACCCATTCTCATGCATGCTTACAAGCAGGTTGCTCTTGAGTATGGCTTTGATATTGCCCAAGTGTTAGTGACTGTCGATGATTTAGAAAACATGCAGCGCTTTTTGAACACCAAGAACACGATTAACAAACTTCTCTCCAGAGGTGTCATGCCTATCGTCAATGAGAACGACACCGTGACTACTCAGGAACTTCGAGTCGGCGACAATGACAGGCTGGCGGCGAAAGTCTCCCAGATGGTTCAGGCCGAAAACCTTGCCATCCTTACCTGTGTTGACGGCCTGTACGACCGAGACCCGGCGCTGCCTGGCGCAAAGCTGGTGGAAGCATTGGATGACGTCAGTGAATACTTAGAAGTGGCTACCGGCACCAGCTCGCTTGGCAGCGGCGGTATGTTTACCAAGCTGCAGGCTGCCAATATGGCCCAGAACGCCGGCTGCTCAACCTATATAGCGCGCGGCACCTTAGAAGCACCGGTGTCATCTTTACTGCAAGGCAAAGCCAGAGGCACACTGTGCAAGGCACACACCTCACCCGCCTCGTTCTGGCGCGTATGGCTCACCGACCGACTGCAGATGGCGGGCGGCTTGATTATTCGGCAGGAAATCGCCGACAGCATTGTTGAGGGTAAAACCTCCATTAGCTGTTACGACGTGGTGTCTACCCACGGCGGGTTTCAAAAGGCAGATGTGCTGCACATATACGACGAAAAAGGCATCGAGCGCGCCCGTGGCCTGTGCAACTTCTCATCGGACGAACTGGCCGTTATTGCCAACAATCCCGATAAAAAAGTGGAAGACCTACTCGGCTACCGCTCGTCACCAAAACTGATTAGCGCCGAAAATTGGGCTCAATTAGCAGTAAGGCATATTCCTTGGGAACAGCCCAAAAAAGATGTCTGGCAAGACACCATCCCACCGGAAGCGTTGCTTTAGCAACACATTCCCGCTGGCGCTGGGTTTGGCTAAGGCAGCTCGCTGACTCTTGCTATATCAGTGGCAAAGGGTCTAGGCTGAGCCATCAATTGGGGTCTACCTTGCTATGCCTATCCAATCATGTTGTTCGAAGCTGCAAGTTTGCTTTTCAGCCGCAAGCTACCTAATTTTGCTGTTGGCAGCTACCCCAAGCTGGGCCCAATTGCCCAGCTTGGGTGATGCGCAGGCCCTGCTTGGCGGGCCAACAGCAGCCCAGTACTTCGGCGGCAGCCAAATCATCAGCAGTGGCCGCAGCGGCTACAGCACTGCATTTAACTCCCAAGACACTCTCTCGGTAACAGCCGAAATTCATATCGACCCCGATCATGTGGGCGCCGCGGGCAAGCTGTATGTGGTGGCCAGCCTGGGCGACACACTGTTTATGCGGGACAGCCTAGGCAGCTACGTTGGATGGGATGGCGCTATCAGTCGTTTACAGGCGACAACGCGCGCTAAGCCTTTGGCAGCCATCGAATCTTTGGCTATTTTGCAAAATGTAAGCATCGGCCGGCTTGGGATCGAGGGCCAGCAGCCGCAATTCTATGTGGGTTACAATCTAAACAGCGACCCGAATGAACTCTACTACCACGGCCAGCCTTTAAGCTTTTCAGTTGCCAGCTACGACCCTCTAGCCACATCAGGCATGCCTATTAAGATTCATGAACTGGTCGTTGACGATGCCTCCCGGGGACGACGGATCCCTCTTTTTATCTATCTCCCCGAGGCAACCAGCCCCCGCCCAGTAGTGCTGTTCAGTCACGGTTTGGGTGGCAATCTGTGGGCCGCCACTTATTTGGGAATGCACTGGGCCGCAAGGGGTTACGTGGCGGTCTTTATGCAGCACCCGGGCAGCGATGACGCTATTCTCGACGGCGTTCCCGCCAGTCAAATAGTTGCAACTCTCAACGCCGCCGCATCGCTGCTGAATCTCGATGCAAGGATACGCGATGTGACTGCGGTGATCGATCAACTGGAGGTGCTGACGAACGAGGTCTCACAACCTTTGTCAGGCCGCCTAAATTTAGACTTAATCGCCATGACCGGTCATTCATTCGGCGCAAGAACAACCCAGGCCGTGAGCGGTGAAAACTTGCGCTCTATTGCCCGCAGCACCCGCGAGCCTAGAATCAAAACCGCCATCGCCTTCAGCCCAAGCAGCCCCGATCCCGCAAACTCTGGACCGCTATATAGCGAAGTGGACATCCCTTGGCTGCTAATGACTGGCACCGATGATACTGCGGTTATTGGCGATACCACCGTGGCAGACAGGCTTGCGGTTTACCCTGCCCTAGCGCCCGGCGGCAAATATGAATTAGTGCTGTTTGAGGGCGAGCACCATGCCTTCACCGACAGAGAAATCTCCGCCACTCAAAACCCACGTAACCCTCTTCACCATGACATCATCAGGGCATTAAGCACCGCGTTTCTCGATGCCTGGTTAAATGAATTCCCTCAGGCCCTGCGTTGGCTTGAGGGAGAAGGCGCACGCAGTGTTCTCTTGCCCATGGACAGCTGGCAATTCAAATAGGCAATAATGCCATCGCACTGACTGAGGAGTTTATGCAAACTTTAATCTTAATTTTGGCCGCGCTATTCGCTTCACTATTTATCGCGATACCGCTGATCGAGAAATACAGCACAGAAAAGTCGCCGGAAGAACTGGCGAAAATGTCGCGCTATATGCTGCCCCTATTTGTGCTGCTGATTATTGCGTCAGCCGCGCGGTATTTTTTCTTTTAGGGTTCCGCTGTTTTTTTATGGGCTGCCATCTTCAGCGCTGGGACGGCAGCCCAATGAGTTATCGAGCCCCGTTAGCCGGCAACCGATAATCCAGCGGCGGCTCACGATCCCCCAGCAGTGGCTCGTATTCCCAGCCTTCGGGGATGCGGCTTTGATGTTCGGATTTGGCGCTGGCAACTAGCTCTGGGTTGGTAAACAAATCCACTGCTGTCATGGCCAAAGTCTTTGCGGCTACCATCATGCCCTTATTGCCGATAGAGGTGCCGCCCGCCGCTACTGCTTGCCATGAGTGGGACGAAGTCCCTGGCACCCAGGTTGCGGCGTTCATGCCGCCGGTGGCGACGGCCCAGCTAACATCGGCGACATCGGTGGAGCCGCCGGTGCCGCGCTCGCTTATGGTCAGCGGCTGAATGGTTTCGGCTTGGGTGATGGGCGGTGAATTTTCTGGCAGTGCGGTGCGCAGGGTTTCTGCAAACGCAGCCTCTTCAGGGGTATATTCAACCCCACCTACCTCGAGCAGATTTGAGTAGATCGCTTCCTGCAAGGAGACATTGGGCAGCACATTGTAGATGCCGTGGATCACTTCTGCTTCCACTGTAGTGCCGGTGCCTAAGGCGGCTCCTTCCGCCGTTTGAACTACTCGGTCAAATATTGATTTCACCTGATCAGGTTCTGGGTGGCGTACGTAGTAATACACCTCGGCAAAATCGGGCACTACATTGGGCGCCGCGCCGCCGCTGGTGATCACGTAGTGAATGCGGGTTTCCATGGGCACGTGTTCACGCATTAAGTTCACCATGTGATTCATCGCTTCAACCCCATCGAGCGCGGAACGGCCTCGCTCTGGGGCGCCGGCTGCGTGGGATGAGAAACCGTAGAAGCGGAACTTGGCAGACTTATTGGCCAAGGAGCTGCGGGCACTGGCAGAGTTTATTGACGAAGGATGCCAATGCAGCATCACATCTACATCGTCGAAAAGTCCCGCTCGCACCATATAAACTTTGCCGGCCCCGCCTTCTTCTGCCGGCGTCCCGTATAGGCGAATCTCACCGGGTTGGCCGGAGGCTTGCAGCCATTCTTTAGTAGCTATGGCGGCGGCGGCCGAGCCAGTGCCGAACAGATGATGGCCACAGGCATGGCCGGCGGCTTTATGATCAATCGGTAAGCGCAGGGGGTTACGGTCTTGGGTGATGCCGGGCAAGGCGTCATATTCCGCCATTATGCCAATTACTGGGCCTGGCTTAGCGCTCCAGCTGGCAACGAATGCAGTAGGTATGCCTGCCACCCCCATGCGTACTTCGAAGCCTGCAGCGGCGAGGGTTTGGCTTAACAAAGCGGCGCTTTGATTTTCCAAATAGCCCACTTCGGCGTAGTCCCATATCTCTTGGGCTATCTGCCCATACTGGGCAGCACGATCATCGAGAAAGCGAGTGACTGTGGTTTTTGGGTCTTGCGCTAGCAGCCAGCTGGGGACTAACCCGAACACCAGCAAGACTGGAAAGAAAAGAATAGAAAGTTTTTGCCTCATAACACGGCTCCGCTAAGTTGCTTCGAAATTAAGTAATTCGATTAAAGCAAACAGCGTGAGCTCTGTCTTTAGGAATTTTAACTATCCAGCAGGCAATAACCAGGACAGCGCTTATTCCGACGCCGGTGTACTCACGGCAGCGCCAACAGCTTTGATGATGTAGGCAAGAAATTTAGCCGGCTCGGTGTCGCTGGCATTTTGCGACACGGTGTGAATGTCGTCGGGGTTTTCATAAAAAGTTTGACCCGCTGCAAGGCTCACTATTTTGCCTCCAGCCACCTGCATGTTTACCCTGCCTTCCAGCACATAAACAAACACATAGCCATTGTGCCGGTGGGGCGCAGACTCCTGCCCAGGCTCGAGATTAACTTCTAGCACTAGCAGTTCCGCATTGTCCGGCAGCGCCGTTAAAGGAATATTAAACAGTGGCCCAGTCGCTGACTCTGCGGCTTGGGCCGTCGCTGTAAATGTCAGCAGACTTACTATTAATAGTAGTGATCGAAGATTTTCCATGATGGCCTCTCTAATTTTATAAATCCGTCGCGTTTAAAGTGATGCGCGAGCTTACCGCGCTGCCGTCGGTTATTTTCGGGCGGAAGGTAGTTTGGTCGAGCTTGATCGCCAGGGCTGCAATATTGTCAGGATCAAACGCCTGCGCATCGCCCTGGATATCGATATTTTCAATCTCACCCTTTCGGGTTACGTCGAACGAAATAGTGCCAACTAACTTATTTTCTTGCGGCAACTGGTCGATAAGCAATTCACCCAGCACCCCCCGCATAACCTGTGCTGGCTGGCCCAATAGCTCATCGCGCAAACTGACTGACTCACCATCGCTAGAAAGAATATCCCACGCTTTCCCATACTGAGTATTAGCACGACCGTAATCTTGTGCCAGCAAACTGGCATCGCCAAGATTAAGCGTTGCTAAAGCTAGTTCCCGAGGTCTGGCATTGGGGTCGTTTTCAATACTCCGAAGGGCCTGAGCAAAACTCTCCCGCATGCTGGATAGGTGCCTGCGCACGGTTTCACTTTTAGTGATCTGCTGCGCCATGAACATTCCGGGATTGGCAATATCCATTTCTGGGCAGACCGAGCGCGCTGGCTGCGCCCCGTCGGCCGACATCACCAAGGAAAAACACTGTTGCTGGCTGCCCGCTGTTGAAACGAAAGCCTGAAAGTATTCGGGAGGTAGGTCGGCAAAGTATTTGGCGGCATGGAAATGCGCCAGCCCCTTGGCAGACAAGTATTGGCTGCGTTTAGCGTAGTAATCTTTATCAGTTGTCGGCACTTGCTCAGCCAAGTCTTGGTATATTTGTGCAGCCTCTTCGATCGAGCTATCGTTATCCACCTCAAACAAGCCACTTTCAAATGCTTTGATTTTCCAGCTAGCAAGCTGCGTTGCCGACTCGATAAACCGTGGATCCTGCCCGTCATAAAGTTTGGACGCTATATGGTATGCGAGATGAAAGTTGCGATCGATTTTTTCCAAATCCCCAATCTGATACAGCAGCTTATTGTAGTCAGCAATAGTTGCAATCTGCTCTTGGGAAAAAAGCCCCCGAGTGATGCGCAGTGCCTGCAACTGTTCTTGGTAGGCTTGGCTGGCTTTCTCAAGATCTCCTAGGACTGTGTAGCTAGTGGCCAGTGAAGAATATAGCTCCGCCGAGGTTTGTGCATAGGCGCCATCAGATGCGGCAATGGCTTGCTCATAGGTTTGAATCTGCTGTTTAAGCTGGGCTTGGCTAACACTGTCATCGACAGTGGCGCCAGAAGCCGGTTGGGCCTGCGCCAAGACAATAGGCATGCTTAGATAGATGAAGGCTAGCAGAACGAGCTGGAGGGCATTGTAGCCGAGCTGCTGCGCTTTCATAATCTGCGCATTTATAGACTGCTTTTGCATGGATTGTTACCTAGCCAATAATTAAGCGAGTGTCTTGCCCAATCGCACCAATGTAGCACACATCATTGAGTTGATGCCGCTAATCTGGGTAAAATTTCCCCGTTTTCGGTGCAGCTGCGACCGGAGCCAATGCGGCAGCGATCTTGCCGAGCTGTTTTAATCAATAATAAGAGGTGTTCCCATGGCCCGTATTGTTCTCGAAGAAAACCTGCCCTACAGCGCCGATGCTGTGTGGGCGATTATTGGCGATGTGACTCGCTGTGACTGGGTTCCAGCGGTTGAGTCTATCGAATTTGCCGATGGTGTCCGCAAGTTCACCATGGCCGGCATTGGCGAGGTGGAGGAAAAGATACTACGCTGCGATGCAAAGGCTCAATGCCTGCAATACTCCGCCATTAAAACACCCTCGAATGTTGAGTACCATTTGGCCACAATCCAACTGACAAGTCAGGAGGATTCCTGTAGCTTCTCGTGGACTGTTGAAATACGGCCAGAGGCCTATGCTGACAGTGTAAAGCACGCTATGCAGGTGTCGCTCACAGCCCTAAAGCAAGTCCTTGCGAGCACCGGCTAGCGCAACGCGTATTTTCAGTGCAATAAACATCTAAGTCCGCGCAGGGCAGCAGGCTGTGTGCGAATAGAATTCACATCGAGACTAACCATGAGCACTGAATCGAAACCCTTGTTCCACCAACTCAAAGTGGTTGAGTTAGCGTCCATGATTCTGGCCCCCTCGGCGGCTGTGTTACTGGCTGATTTTGGCGCCGAGGTGATAAAAATCGAGCCGCCCGAAACAGGAGATTTGAATCGCCACTGGCATAAAATAAATGGCCTGCCGATCTCTGACATGGCCTATGCGTTTCAAGTGGATAACCGCAATAAAAAGAGCGTCGTGTTAGACCTAAAGTCGGAGCGCGGGTATGCCGCATTTTGTAAAATCATTGCCGATGCCGACGTCTTAATCACTAACTACCGACTTAAAGCATTAGACAAACTGAAGCTAGACTATGAAACGGTTCGCCAACTCAACCCGACCCTGATCTATGCCCTAGCTACCGGCTTCGGCGAGAAAGGCGCCGAAGCTCACAAGCCCGGCTACGACACCGTGGCATACTGGTCCCGCTCCGGAATCGAAACCCAAGTTTTCCCTTTCGAGGGTTGGTTAGGCCAATGGCCCTATGGCTCTGGCGATCACCCCAGCGGCATGGCGCTGTTTGCCGCAATCATGACTGGGCTTTATCAACGCCAAACAACTAGCGAGGGCTGCAAGGTTGCAACTTCACTGTTGGCCAATGGCGCTTGGTCTAACGCGGTCATGCTGCAGGCGCAATTGGCCGGCGCGACGTTCCGCGAGAAAAGGCCCCGGGACAACGCCTATAATTTTACTTCCCTGCACTACCCCACCATTGACAATAGGCTTATACGGCTAAGTATTCTTAACGCCGAAAAAGATTGGCCGCGTTTGTGCGCTGCCCTCAATAGAGAAGATCTAACAGCTGATGCACGTTTCGTTGACCAAGCCGCACGAATCGACAACATGCCAACGTTAATAAGAGAACTAACTGACACCTTTGCCTCACAAGCAGCCGTTCATTGGGCGGATGAATTAACCAAGGCCGACATTCCCCATGCGGTGGTTTCAAGCTATCCCGATGCGGCCAGCGATCAGCAGAAGATTGACAACGGCATTGTGATTCCACTGCAGCATCCCGAGTTTGGCCCCATGGCCACTATTAACAGCCCTTTTGAGGTTGACGGTAGCGATAAAGTTCCGCCGGCTGTGGCACCCAAGCTGGGGGAGCACTCAGAACAAGTGCTTTCTCAGCTGGGCTATAGTTTGGATGAGATAAAGCTGCTTAGCGGCGACTGACCCAAGTAAGACCTTAAATCTAGTCGTCAAACCCAACAAAATGCACAAAGTCCTCTAGCGGCGCCCGCCGGGATTTCACGTCATTAGCGACAAAGCTGTCGTCGGGATAACCCATGGCGATACAGGTCAGTATATTTTGGTCATCCGGGATATTGGCATGCTCACGCACTACTGGCGTCTGCATAACACCTTGACCATTGATTACCGTGCCCAGCCCTCTCTCCCAGGCCGCCAGTACAATGGCGTGACAAATGGCACCTAGGTCAAACTGAGCAATCGCCGCTGGCTCGAGGATTTTGTCATAGGTGAGGACGATAGACACCGGCGCATCAAACTGGCGAAACCCGCGCATCACCCAATCCTGGCGCTTTGCTTTGTCGTCTCGGGCAATACCCATGGCTTCAAATAATTGCACCGCTATCTCTACTTGGCGATCTCGATGCACGCCGACATAGCCTTCGTTGGTAGGGAAGTCTCTGGTGGGCGTTACCCCGGCCAGCATGCGCTCGGTATTGCCTTTGCGAATGCGATCCAATGGCTCGCCTGTAACCACATGCAAATGCCAAGGCTGGGTGTTCATTGAGGACGGCGCGCCGCGGGCAACATCGAAAATTTCCTCCAATACCTTACGCGGAATCGGGTCCGGTTTATAACCGCGGACGCTGCGGCGGGTGCGGATTAATGTTTCAAAATCCATATCAATAATCTCCTGACGAATGGCGCTGCTTTAGCTGAATTTTTGTTGGGCTAAGCATAACTTACAACCGCCCTAGCGCCCACCCTAAAGGCTGCTAATGCTTGACTCGCTCAGGGATGCTTAAGGCAAATAGTGAATATTCTTCTGCGGCTTTTATTGAAGCTATTTTTTGCTGTTGCTGTGTTTGTTATTGCTGTTTTTGTTGCTGAAGTGTTTGTACAAGCAGCTGCAGTGCGCCGACCGTAAAGGCGAGCATATTTCCAGCCCGATCTGCGCTGCCTGTTTGCAATGTGATTGTGGCCTCGATAGGCCCGCTGATTCCTATAACACTTGTGCCAGCGGCATGACCATAGGGCGTGCCGGCTGGCCCGGCCGCGCCAAGCTCGGCAATAGCCCACGTGGTTTCCAGTTTACGCCTTGCCGCCTTGGCAAATTCCAGGACCATGGCTTCCGTTAGCGGCTTTAGGTTTTTTGTCGCCGCAGGGTCTAGCTCAAGCAACTCATGCCTGGATTTTAAAGAATAAACCACAGAACCCCCTACAAAATAGGCAGACGCCCCAGCCACCGATAACAGGTTTGCGGCGATTAACCCGCCAGTGGAGGATTCGGCAACGCAAATACTTTGTTTGGTTTCAATCAAAATCTTGGCAATTTGGTCCGCCAGCGGTGAGAAAGTTGTCATCATAAAGTCCTATGGGTGTAGCTCGCAGTATAGAGGAGCTGAAGGTTATCTCAACTTGCTGGGATTGCTAATAGTGTGTCTGGCGATGACTCAGCGCCGAAGAAAGTGAACTCCTATCGACAATGAATCTTTAGCAGTTAAGACTGCCACTAGGTTTGATCAGCGTATTTGAATACAGCAGCAATTGGGTAAGTGAGCACAAGGCGCGAGCAGTGACATGCCTTCTGCTGATTGCTGGGCTGGCATAAGGGGAGGGTTGAGAAGTTAGAGGTTAGAGGTTAGAAACGAGAGGCAGCTGCAATCTAACTTGAAACCAAAATTTAGCGTGATGGTTGGCGATGTTAGAGAGTTGAGATTGCCTCAACTCCCTAACATCGTTTTAGGCTTTTTTGAATGCCGCAGCCATCGCTTCTAAAGACTCTTGAACTACAAATCGAGAGGAGCCGAGATTCATCCGCATGTGGCCTGCACCACCGGCGCCGTAGTTAGCGCCTGGATTGAGGTAGACGCCGGAGTTTTCGACCAACCAGTCTTGAAAATAATGCTCTGAGCTAGCTTTGCCGTGGGCAGCTGCCATTTCAGCGGCGCCTATTTTCTCCATGATCGGCGTGAAGTCCAGCCAAGCAAGGTAGGTGCCTTGGGCTTTAGTGACGCTCACCCCAGGCATCTTCGCAACCTGTTGCTCAACCAGCGCGTGGTTATTATCCAAGTACGGGCGCACCTGATCAAACCACTGGGCACCATGACGGTAGGCGGCTTCGTTAGCAACAACCCCTAGAGTACTCAAATCTCCTCTGTGGTGCTGCTGTATGCGGCCGAGCAGTATTGGGTTGGTGGTGTAAAAATAGGCGTTCTTCATACCGGCCAGATTAAAGGTCTTGCTGATAGCATTGAAGGTAAGGCTGTTCTTGACCACCGCTTCATCTGGCAGGCTCGCGAATGGCACATAGTTGTGGCCGTCGCGCACGATGTCGGAGTGAATCTCGTCTGACAGCACGACAATCTGGTTCTCTAGACACAGGCGGCCGATACGCAGTAAATCTTCTTGAGACCACACATTGCCCGTGGGGTTCTGCGGGTTACAGACGATAAAAGCGCTGGTGTCCGGGGTCATTTTGGATTCGAGGTCGGCCCAATCCACTTGATAAGTGCCATTGTTGTAGATCATCTCGCTTTGCACTTGCTCGACTTGAGTATGACGGCAGTGATAGGGAAAGCCATCGTAAGTTGGGGTTAGCATGAGCACTTTACTGCCCTTGGGGGCAAAGCTGCGCAGCGCCGCGATAATGCCCGGATAGACGCCGTCAGAGACAACCACTGAGGCTGGATCTAAGTCTAGGTTATGGCGCTCGCCGTTCCACTGCACGATGGCGTCACGCAGGGAATCGGTGCTGCTCATATAGCCCCAATTATGGTGTTGGATGCGTTCGGTTAAGGCTTCGGTGATACAAGGCGCGGCTTCGAAATCCATGGTGGCAACCCCCATGGCGTAGCGGACTTTGCCGGCGTCATAGCGTTTGGGCGGGCTATCCCAGCGAGAACAGTTGGTACCAACTCGATCGTAGACAGTGTCGAAGTCAAACATGCCGTTGCGCATGTGACTGATGGATTGGGCTGAAGCTGCATTGGGGGCAATAGCTAAGGTTCCTGCGGCTCCGGCAAGTGCGGTTAAGCCTGCACCCTTCATGAAATTGCGTCTATCTATTCCGACGTTCTTTGACATCGTTCTCTCCTCGCATTGGCTATACTGATTTTGTTATTTGTCTTGAGGTTTCATTGGCAAACCTTGCAGCAGTAACTTCTTGGCGGGAACTACCTATAGCGCGCTTAGACTGGAGCAATGCAGGTTTTTATGCGATATCGTCTTCCTCTGATTCTTTACTTTAATAGTTTTCGAGCGCTGCAAGCAGCGCTCAACAATTGATTAGCTTAATACCTTGCGGAACACTGAAACTGCTTGTTCCATTTCTTCTCGGCTGCCCAGTGAGATGCGGCAATTTGAATTTTGCATCGGCGGAAAATCTCTACCTACGGCAATCTTATATTCCATACAGGCCGCTCGCACTGCGCTGGCAGGTCTGCCTAGATTAGGGAAAATATGATTGGTGTGAGAAACCGGTACTGAGAAGCCCATTTCTTCTAAGGCGGCAACGGTAAAGCCACGAATTTCGGCGTTTTCTTTGCGCTCCCAAGCAATGTGGTCGACATCTTCGAACGCTGTTAAGGCCGCAATAGCCCCAAGCATATTCACATCGCCCATACCCCACGCTTGATTCACCTCTTTCAGTGTATCTGGATGCGCCAGGCCGTAGCCGATACGCAGGCCGGCCATGCCATGGGCCTTAGAGAATGTGCGGGCAACAATGACGTTCTTGAATTCTTTCATTAGCGGCACGGTTGTTTTCATGAACATTGGGTCTACATAATCGATATAGGCTTCATCGACCAATATCTTAGTGTCCGGCGACTTCGCCAGAATTTGACGAATCGCCCGCTCCATCGCATCTGGACCATGGACTGTGCCGGAAGGGTTGTTAGGGTTGCATAGGTAGACCATACCCGCGCCATCTGCGGCCGCTACCATAGCGTCAAGATTAATACCCATAGAACTATCGACTTGAATCACTTCTACTGCCGCACCCATTTGCCGAGCCATTTGTTCACAGGTGGTGAAGGAAGGGGCGGCTGTAATGAGGGGTTTAGTGGCGCTACAAAATGCCCGGGTGGTGCCCTGCAAAATAGGCGAAGACCCTGTCGACATTAGAATATGCTGTGTGTCGATATCGAAATGGCTGGCAATGCTGTCCTGCAGCTCGCCCATGTAGTCCGGCGCATAGCCTCGGCCCACCCGCTTACTAATCGCGTCATGCATCGCCTTCACAGTGTTAGGGCCGGGGCCACGGGCACTCTCGTTTTGATTGAGCTGCATAATGCCGCCGTCAAAGACGCCTTTGATGGCAGCTTCACGGGTTTGTGCACTGGCAATGCTTGAAAGAAGGGATGTTCCAGTAAGGACTGTGGCAGCTGTGCCAAGGCCCAAAGTTCCAACGAAACCGCGGCGTGTAAGAAGCATTCGATTACCCTCTAAACTGTAGAATATAAAATTTGCCCTCGAGGATACACTCCTCGCAGCGGGCTCAGTGGCTTATTATTTGATGCGTTAAGCCATCATACTGCTGGATTATTCCAAAATGCAAAGGCTATGACGGTTAATTCAAGGGGTTTTTGCGCTCAAACCTTAATCATCCACCGTAACTGGCTGCCAAAGCTCCACTTTATTGCCCTCTACATCTGTAATCCACGCAAAGCTGCCGTAGGGATAATGTTCAGTTTCACCGAGCTGCTGAATCCCCGAGGCTTTGAGCTGGACAAGAAACCCCTCTAGATCATCTACAATGTAGTTGATCATAAGCTGCTGTTCCGGCTTACCGAACGCCTCGTCGCTCATGGGAAAGGGCGACCACACAGTGCGCTGGGTGCGATTGGATTCCAAATAGTCGCGCCAAAAGAAATGGGCAAAGCCGGGCTCTACTGCCGGGATGCCGAAATGGTCTTGATACCACTGCCGCACGGCCTGTGGATCCTCCACTTTAAAGAAAATACCGCCAATGCCTTTGACATGGCCTTGCCACACTCCCGGCACCTCGGGCAGGTCTTGCGCAATGACTGGGGCTGACGCCAGCACTGCACTAATCAATAAACTCTTTAAAGTGATATCTGTGAACATAACCATACAATATCTCCTCAGACCTATTGTTACGAAAACAGGTTATGGTGATTTACTTAGCTGCTGATCCAGTCGCCAGCGCAAAGTATCACTCCGATCCTGACCGAAGAAAGGCTCTTCGTCAAATACGTAAGTGGGCACGCCCCAATGGCCAGCTGCGACTAATGCATCTTGGTTAGCGCTGATTTCATCAAGATGGTCACCATCAATAATGCCAGCGCGCAGCGCAGCTAGATCTAGCCCCGCAGCGGACACGGCGTTAGCAAAATGATCCCCCTATTCCAACCCCGGGTACCGCCAAAAAATCAAATGTAATACCTGCAGGGCAAATTCGATTCCCTTGCCCTGCCGCTGCGCCTCGACCCCCAGCTTGGATAGCTCATGAATAAGTGGCTGCTCTTTGGCGATGGCATAGGTCTCCATATCTTGCGTAACGAGGTCGGGGTCCGGCCAGCGATGGGCCATACCTAAAAATTCAGCGCGACACACCCAGTCCATTCTGATGTATCGCGCGCGCTTCTAATTGGACGGGTCAAAAAACTCTGGATCGCGCACGGCGATTGGAAAAACCGGGCGCAAGTTAACTGTCATTTTGTTGTAATCCGCTTTCAGCCGGACCATGTCGGGTGTGGCTAAATAAGAATAGTGGCTGCGAAAAAAAAGTCACATCGACTGTTGCTGACATGGGGCTACTCCGGAATTAAAAACACTAAAACGGTAGCTATTGCTGAAGATAATTCTCGCCAACGGAGCAGGCAAGTATCCGGCTTAAGTGGCTATAGGGCAGCTTAGTTTGCTCATGCCACTCATTGAACTGCTGCTGAATCTTTTTTAAATCCCGTTGGCTGCTGGGATTTTCCGCGATATCCAAGCCCATGCCTCTAAGGGCAACCACCACGTCTTGGGATAAGATAAAACAGTCTTTGCCCATGCGGCGTAAAAACCACAGCGCGCTTTGACCGCCCAGTCTGGAGGCTTTTTGTTTGAGGGTTTTCATTAAACCGATTTGATCATCCGCCGGCCATTGGGCGATGAAATTGCCAAAGCCGCCGTGCTTGCCTGACTCACTCTGCACGAAATACACGTTCTCCTGCAGGGCTTTAATTTTCTGCCAGTTTCTCACCACCCGCTTATCGCTGGCATAGGCTTCCCATTGTTCGGGCGACAGCAGGCCCAGCTTAAATACGTCGAAGCCAAAAAAGGCTTCTTCAAACTGAGGCCATTTGTTTTCGATAACCTTCCAGCTAAACCCGGCCTGGTTGATGCACTTGGTCATCATTGCCAGATAACGATCATCCGGGGTTGCCTGCAGGGCTTTTGTCGTCGCCACTTTTGGCAGCAGTTTTTTCAGCGCCGCCGCGCCGCCTTTGCGAGCTTCGGCCCGCTCCAGAATTTGAGTGAAGCTGGATTTTTTAACAGCCTTAGTCATCGGCATTACTCAACTCAATCGCCTGGCCGTGAGGAGTAGCAAGGTAGGCCCTGCGCCATTTAGAAACTCGAGCATTCACTTCTGGCTCAGTGGTTAGCTGCTTGTGCAGTAAAAGCTGCTCCAGGGCATTTAGCCAGTGGCGGTAATAAGTGTCGCCCAAATCTGGATCGCCGTCTTGCTGCGCTTGTTGAATTTGTTTGCTTAGTTGGTCTGCCCATTCACTCCAGCTGAACGCGCCTCGAGAATGGAGCGCGATCACCATGCCAAAGGCTTGAGCTTCCCACGGGGCGTTGAATACCGGACCTTCGCTGTCCATGGGCTGCAATTGAAAAGTCGGAGTTTTCATTGGCTGTTAGTCTCGCCTAAAGCGTGTTCTAAATAGGGTTGCCACAAGTCTAGCAAGACTTCGCACACCTCTGCGCTCTCTCCCCATAGCTGTTCACTGGTAAAGCGGACCCGATAAAGGTATTCACCCACTCTTTCTCCAGCGGCGTTTTTGTCAGGATAGACATGGCAGCCATAGTTGGCCTCCACTGTGCCCACACAGCCTTGGGCATAGGCCGGCAGCCGCGAGTGGCCTTGGGTGTGAATTTTTTTCGCGCGCACCCTAGCGCCGACAGCAAATTCAGGCTCCGTGCTAGTTGCCATTTGAGTGGGCCCGCCTTTATTGATGATGGCCAGAGCTTGGTTTTTGTCTGGCCCCGATTCAGCGGAGGCGGTATTTAAACTTGCTTTAAGACTGTGAAGCTCATCAGCGCTAATTAGCTTTTTTTGAACGAGAAGTTTTTCTATGCCCACCAGCCAGTTTTCATAATAGCTATTTTTTAGATACTCCGCCGGATGCTGAGATTCGCGAGCGTAGCGAGACTCATCGATATTCCATTGACCTAACAGGCCGGTGGCAACCGTGAGACCGAAGACTCGGCGCTCCCATTCGGCGTGGAACACCGGCTCTCGAGATTCTGCCTCGGGTTCGATGGGACCTAAGCCATGACGACCTCCTAGATCGTGACCGCCTTTCATTAAGGTTTATCCTTTACTGTATTCGCAGCGGCGGCCAGTTCCACTCCAATCATGGCATTTCTTGTGACCAACTGGCGTAGCATTGCCTCAGTGAAATTCTCCGTGCCCGCTGGCCTCTGTGGCATGACTAGGTAGCGTATTTCAGAGGTGGAGTCCCATACTCGTATTTTGACTTCGTCCGGCAGGCTGGTACCAAATTCTGCCAGCACGGCGCGGGGTTCGCTAACCGCTCGCGCTCGGTATGGCGCCGATTTATACCATACCGGTGGCAAACCCAAGACGGTCCATGGGTAACAGGAGCATAGAGTGCACACCACCAGATTGTGGCTATCGGGGGTATTCTCGACCACCTGCAGATGCTCCCCCTGCCGGCCCATGTAGCCTAAGGACGCTACAGCTGCCGTGGCGTCAGCCATCAGCTGAGCTTTGAATTGGGGGTCAGTCCAGGCTTTTGCAATCACATGGGCGCCATTTTGTGGGCCCACGTTGTGTTCATAGTTATCAATAATGGCGTTGAGTGCGTCAGCGTCCACCAGCCCTTTTTCAATCAGCAGGCTCTCTAGCGCCTTCACTTTAAGCTCTAACTCAGCAGGCGGTTCGGTATGCTCATGTGGGTGGTGATGTCCGTGATGATGGTCGTCGTGAGAGTGAGTCATTGCTGCTGCGCTGCCTGATTAAAACAAGCTAAAGACTCCCACAGCCGTGGGTGCCGCGCAAGAGGCGATGCTTATCTTGGCGCGGGTTGCTGACTCAGTAAACTGAGGTACATATCCTGCACCCGCTGCTTGGTCTCGCAGTCCGGGCAGGAAAAATCTCTCAGGGTTAAGCCCTTAGCAGCGAGCAAACGCTGCAGGGCATCGCAATCAATCTCTAATAGGATTCTGTTTGGCATATTGCCTCCTTTGCCGGCCCATGACTGCACACTGCTACTTCAGTGGCTTATCACCGGATCGAAGGCTTATATTAATGAGAATGATTCTCATTTGCAATACCTGATCACAGTATTAGGGCTCTGTGACGAACGAGACGTCTGTTGCTTGATACTTTGGTTTGACCACTTCCGCAAGATAGGACTTCATGGTTTCAAACGGCGTGTCGACCAGCAGCATATTGGTCACCCACCCAGGAATACTGGACCCAGGGTCTATATGGGCCTGATTGACCACGGTAATCGAGCCGTTGGGGTTGGGTGAAAACTCCCACATGGCGTTGGCATTGGTTAGGCGCACTCTTCCCCGCATAGGATCTACGGTACCAGGCACTGCCATGCTGGTCATTTTGACACTGAGGGTTTGTGGGTCTTGCTGCCAAGCCACCTTAGCAACCACGTCTCTGTCGGAGACTGGAAAAGGCATGTCGTTGTGGGTGTACACTAAAGACTCTGTCGGACTTACCCGTTGAACCAGATAGGACTCGGCGCACTTGTCGGCCCAATTAGGGCAGGCCTCGGCATCTTCGATCAGTGCCACTAATGAATTTAAAGTGACCCCAGAAATCAAGGCTTCGGACCTGACTTCTTTGTAAGGCGAGCCTTCAACGCTGCGGGTGAACACTTGAATTCCATCCAGGTCGCGCTTGAGTTCCCAGTCACTGGTTTGCGCCGCGGCTGAGCCAACGAAGAGCAAGCCTACTGCCAAAGTTTTCGCTTGCCAGAGCAGCCTTGAGTAAGAGCTTGCTGCAGGAGATACATTACATAATGCCATGGTTTTTCCTCATTCTGCTTTGCCTGTTTACACCAGTGCTGGCCTGTTGGGTTTATATCATCTATTGGGTCTTAGACTATTCTAAAAAGACCGGCCAACAGCTATTTAATTCTTAGAACTGGGATTAGCATCGAATATCCCGAATATCCCGAATATCCCGAATATCTCCTAGCCAGTGTGCAATAAATTCAAAGTAAGTAAACTTGCAGGTAATCAATTTTTTGCGGGCAATAGCTATGGATTGCCACTGCAAAGTAACCTAGCTACACTCGATCCAAAGACACCGGTGCGTTAATCGAACTCCTTGAGGCTTGCCTAATGGCACCCACACCCGGCTCCAAAGTATTTCACCGCCAGCTCAATCAGACCCTGCCCATAGCGACGGCGGGTGCAGGCGTCTATTTGTTCGATGACCAAGGTAAGCGCTACCTCGATGCCTCGGGCGGCGCGGCGGTTTCTTGCTTGGGCCATGGCCACCCAAAAGCAATTGCTGCAATAGTGGAACAGGCCCAGACTCTCGCATTTGCTCACACCGCATTTTTTACCTCACTCCCTGCAGAGCAACTGGCCCAACATCTAATAGCCCGGGCGCCACAGGGAATAGATCAGGTTTACTTTCTCAGTGGCGGCTCCGAGGCCATCGAGTCAGCCTTAAAAACCGCCCGCCAATACTTTGTTGAAAAAGGCGAACCCTGCCGCACTAAATTCATTGCTCGCAAGCAAAGCTATCATGGCAATACACTTGGCGCCTTATCCGTTAGCAGCAATGTGCTGCGGCGGCAAAAATTCCTGCCGCTGTTAACCGACCCTATTCATATTGATCCCTGCTACGCCTACCGCTATCAATTGGAATCTGAGTCTAGTAAAGACTATGCCCTGAGGGCCGCCAACGCCCTAGAAGCCGCGATTATTGAGGCCGGGGCGGAGAACATCATCGGCTTTGTGGCTGAGACTGTGGGTGGCGCGACCGGCGGCGTATTAATGCCTGAGCCTGGCTATTGGGGCCGCATTCGTGAAATCTGCGATCACTACGGCATTTTGCTGATTCTCGACGAAGTGATGTGCGGCATGGGCAGAACCGGCTCTTTGTTTGCCTGCCAGCAAGAGCAGCTGCGACCAGACCTTATCGCCATCGGCAAAGGCTTGGCCGGCGGCTATCAGCCAATCGGGGCGATGCTGTGCTCGTCTTCTATCTATCAAACCTTAAAAGAGACTTCTGGCGCCCTTATGGGAGGCCATACTTACATGGGCCACCCGATTGCCTGCGCCGCTGCGCTAGCTGTGCAGCAGGCCATTGTCGATGAACAGCTATTGGACAATGTGGTAAGGATGGGAGGCGCGTTTGAAACCGGGCTTAATGAGACTTTCGCCGACCACCCTCATGTCGGCGACATTCGTGGGCGGGGTTTGTTTTGGGGAATAGAGCTGGTGAAAGACAAGGCCAGCAAACAGCCGTTTCCGCCCCAGCTTAAGCTACACAGCCGCATTAAACACTTTGCTATGGAGCAGGGGCTTATCTGTTATCCCGGCGGCGGAACTGCCGATGGACTGAGCGGCGATCATATTATGTTAGCGCCACCCTTTATCATCAATGCCCAGCAGCTTGAGGAAATTAGGCACAAATTACTCATCGCTATCAACCAAGCCATTAGTGAGACACAGCAAACCGATGCACACTGAAATGCCAGTCATGATCGCCGTGGCGCCCAACGGCGCTCGCAAGACTCAGAAGGATCACCCCAAGCTGCCACTTAGCCCTAAGGAGTTAGCCAACACCGCCAAGGCCTGCCAAGAAGCCGGCGCGGTGATGATTCATCTGCATGTGCGGGATAAAAATCAGCAGCATACCTTGGCCCCACACTATTATCGTCCTGCCCTGAAGGCTGTAAAAGACGCTGTGGGTGACCAGATGATTATTCAAATCACCACTGAGGCGGTTGGCCGCTATCAGCCGCAGGAGCAAATAGCGGCAGTAAAAGCGCTTAAACCTGCGGCTGTCTCACTGGCACTGCGGGAAATTCTGCCGGATCCAAGCTATGACCGCGAGGCCGGTAAATTTTTAGAATGGATGTTTCGAGAGCGGGTCTCGCCTCAATTTATTTTGTACTCGGCGGACGATATTCAGCAGTTTATTGCCCTGCAAACTCGCGGCCTAATCCAAAGTGATACCCCTAATGTGTTATTGGTGCTGGGAAAGTATAGCGCCGGCCAAGAATCAACCCCTAAGGATTTGCAGCCGCTATTAGACCAGCTTTCTAAAAGCCTGCATTGGTGGCTGTGCGCCTTCGGTAAAAGTGAATCTGTCTGCATGGCAGCCGCAATGGAGCAAGGCGGCCACTGCCGAGTGGGGTTCGAGAACAATCTGCAGGATCCCGACGGTGAGCTCGCAATAGACAATGCCAGTCAGGTTGAGGTGATAGCAAAGCAGGCACAGTCACTCAGCCGAGGCTTAGCAACGGTTGAACAGGCTAAAACCATGATGGAAGTAAGGTAGCATTATCCCAGCAACGGACTTTGCTTTAAGATGCCGGACTTACCCAATATGAATTCAAGCTAGCAGAAGTAATTTTGCGGCAAAGGCAGTTGCTAACGTTTTGGGCTAGCAACTGCGGTACAAACCGTGCTTACAGCAGATAGCCGTAAATTCTAGACCGCGGCCAAAGCCTGCTCTAGATCTGCTTTGATATCATCGATGTGTTCAATGCCAATACAAAGCCGAATGGCTTCAGGGCGCACTCCGGCAGTCAACTGCTCTGCTTCAGATAGCTGGCGGTGAGTGGTCGAGGCTGGGTGGCAGGCCAAGGACTTGGCATCACCAATATTGACCAAACGTTTTATCATCTCCAGCGCGTCATAAAACTTAACTCCGGCATCGAAGCCGCCTTTAACGCCAAAGGTCATTAAGGATGCCGGCACACCGCCGCAGTATTTTTTCGCCAGCGCATGTTTGGAGTCTGATTCAAGCCCCCCAAAGCTCACCCACTCTACCTTGTCATGGGCCTGCAGATACTCAGCCACCGCCACTGCATTCTCGCAGTGTCTCTCCATGCGCAGGCTTAAGGTTTCCAAGCCCTGCATAATCATCCAGGCATTCATGGGCGATAAAGCAGAGCCAGTATTTCTAAGTGGCACAGTGCGGGCGCGTCCGATATAGGCGGCTTCCCCTAAGGCTTCGGTATAGACCACGCCGTGGTAGGAGGCTTCCGGCTCATTCAGCTGGGGGTAGCGATCTTTATGCTCGGCCCACGGGAATTTGCCAGAGTCGACAATGATGCCACCTATTGTGGTGCCGTGGCCGCCCACATACTTGGTCAGCGAGTGAACCACAATGTCCGCGCCAAATTCAATAGGGTTGCACAGCACAGGAGAGGCCACCGTGTTATCCACAATCACCGCCACGCCGTGGCGATGGGCCGCCGCGCATACCGGTGCAAGGTCGATGATATTACCGGCGGGGTTGCCTATGGTTTCGCAGTAAACCGCTTTGGTGTTGGCATCAATGAGCTTTTCGATAGCCTCAGCTGAATCATCTTCGGCAAACCGCACCTCAATGCCTTGGCTGGGCAGCATGTGGGCGAACAAAGTATAGGTGCCGCCATACAGCT
This sequence comes from uncultured Pseudohongiella sp., assembly GCA_964352445.1. GTDB lineage: Bacteria > Pseudomonadota > Gammaproteobacteria > Pseudomonadales > Pseudohongiellaceae > UBA9145. The sequence goes on from CAYGSO010000013.1 coordinate 83,224, forward strand.
GCGGGGTTGAGACGATGTTATCGCCAGCTTTTGCAATAGTGAGAATCGAGTAGTTGATCGCCGCCATGCCCGAGCTCACTGCCAGCGCTGCCAAGCCCCCCTCCATTGCCGCCATGCGCTGCTCCAGCACGTCACAGGTTGGGTTCATGATACGGGAATAAATATTGCCAGGCACAGCTAGGTTAAACAGATCAGCGCCATGCTGGGCGTCGTCAAATTCATAGGCCACTGTCTGATAAATAGGCACAGCGCAGGAATTAGTGGTCTTGTCTGTCTCGTAGCCTGCGTGTATGGCGATTGTTTCTTTTTTCATTACATCGGGTTCCTTGTGGTGGGCTAGGATAGTGCTTGGGCTCAGTGAGTGCTATTAGGCTTCAACTTTGTAGCACTGAATCGGTCGTCAAGTGTAGCTGAATTTTAGGCGAAAAAAAAAGGCGAACCGAAGTTCGCCTTTTT
>CAYGSO010000014.1:0-10817 GCA_964352445.1 uncultured Pseudohongiella sp.
CCTATTTATCGACGCTATTCATTCTCTAACTCTCAGCGGTGAGTTAACTTTTCTCTAAGCGTTGGACCTATTTTCGTCCAACAAGGCAGATCTATTGTAGACTGGTTACGACACGTCTAAGAACTGGAATCCTAAAGTGATAATTGACCCTGCCTTTCAGCTTTTTATCGACCAAGAAGTCTTGCCCCATACCCAATTAAGCCCAAGCCAGTTTTGGTTGGATTTTGCCGAACTTATCGCCAAATTCGCTCCGCGCAATGCCCAGCTGCTTAGCTTAAGAGCTCAACTACAGGCCCAGATAAGCCAATGGCACATTCAGCACAGAGATCGCCCGATAGATCCCAACGCGTATCTGAAATTTCTCAGGTCTATAGGCTACATCCACCCAAGCGCTGAAGATTTTTCCATTAGCACAACCAATGTAGATGCGGAAATAGCGCAAATATCAGGCCCCCAGCTAGTTGTTCCTCTAAAAAACGCCCGCTTCGCACTCAATGCCGCCAATGCCCGCTGGGGCAGTTTATACGATGCCCTGTATGGCAGTGACGTTATTGAACGCGATCCAAATACTCTGCCGACGAAAGGCTATGATCGGAGCAGAGGCGATAAAGTAATACTGTGGGTGCGTGAATTTTTGGACCTGCACTTCCCTCTCGAAGCCGGATCACACCGTGATGCAGCAACCTATAAAGTTGTCAACGCAAGCGCGCAAATAACCCTGAACTCGGGTCAGCAAACCAAATTTAAAAAGCCCCAGCAGTTTGTTGCCTATAATGGCGAGGCGTCGACTCCTAGCTGCCTGCTTTTGAAAAACAACGGCCTGCATATAGAGATTCAATTTGATCCCCACGGGCCTGTAGGAAAAACCGATAGCGCCGGCATCAGTGATGTCGTAGTAGAGGCAGCGATCACTGCCATCATGGACTGTGAAGATTCAGTCGCTGCAGTGGATGTCGAGGACAAATTGGACACCTACCGCAACTGGATTGGGCTTATGCAGGGCAGTTTAACCGCTAGCTTTCAAAAAGATTCAGGTTTGTTTACCCGTTCCCTCAATGGCAATCGGGTTTATAAAACCCCCACCAACGCGCCCTATGAGCTTGCTGGTCGCTGCTTACTTTTCAACCGCAACGTTGGCCTGTTAATGACCACCTCACTAGCCCATGACGCAGCAGACATGCCTGTGCCAGAGCACATAGTAGATGCGGTAGTAACTTGCTTAGGCAGCATTATTGATTTCAATATGAGCACTGGCTACCGAAACTCAAACCACGGCAGTATTTACATTGTAAAACCTAAGCTGCATGGCCCCGATGAGGTTCGCTTTATCTGTGACCTATTCGATGGGATTGAAACCATGCTGAGGCTGCCTGTACACACCATCAAGCTTGGCATCATGGATGAGGAACGACGCACCACCGTCAATTTGAAACAGTGCGTTGAAGTTGCCAAGCAGCGCCTAGTGTTTATCAATACTGGATTTTTGGATCGCACGGGGGATGAGATATCAACAAGCATGGAAGCTGGTGCCTTCCTTCCAAAGGAGAAAATAAAACTCCAGCCTTGGATTCAAGGTTATGAAAATCAGAACGTAGATGTTGGTCTCGCCTGTGGCTTGTTGGGCAAGGCGCAAATAGGCAAAGGCATGTGGGCCATGCCCGATGAAATGAAAAAAATGCTGGCTACAAAAATTCAGCACCCACTTGCGGGTGCCAGCACCGCATGGGTGCCCTCGCCAACGGCAGCTGTCCTGCACGCACTGCACTATCATGAGGTGGATGTGCTCGCCGTTCAGCGGAGCTTGAAAAACACGCCCCGCAATTCCCTTGAGAAAATTCTAACTATCCCATTGCTGCAACCCCAGCAGCAACTGACCGCCGACGAAGTTCAAGCAGAGCTCGATAACAACGTCCAAGGAATTCTTGGCTACGTTGTGCGCTGGGTAGAGATGGGAATAGGCTGTTCAAAAGTGCCGGACATAAACAATGTTGGACTCATGGAAGACAGAGCCACCCTGCGGATTTCCGCAGTCCATATTGCCAATTGGCTGCGCCACGGTATTTGCAGCCGGGAGCAAGTTCAAGCCACGCTGCTTCGCATGGCGGCCATCGTCGATCAGCAAAATGCTGGGGAGCTAGGCTATCAGCCAATGTCAATCAATGCAGCCAAGAGCCTTGGCTTTCAAGCTGCCAAGGGGTTGATCTTCGATAACCTTGCTCTGCCTAATGGCTATACCGAGCCGCTGCTGCATGAGTTCCGCCTGCGCGCTAAAGCACTGCAGTCAAAACCCCAGCCTGTTAATAACTGATCGTTTCACTTCTAAGCGGGGGCGTATTTACTGGCAAGCGAATCGCCTTTAGCCTTTGCTCCAGCGCGTAGCCCAAACCCAATAGCCTTGGTTCACTAAAGGCCGGCCCCATGAATGAAAGAGTCACCGGTAGGCCACGTCCGGTAAATCCTGCCGGGATAATAAGGTCGGGGAATCCGGACAGGTTGGCCAAAATGACAGCCGATCCGCCGCTGCCGGCTGCCGTCGAGGCGCTTGATGGGGCCTCTATCAACTCCGCCGGCGTCGGCAAAGTTGGATAGACGATAGCATCGAGCTCTTGGGCATTGATTAAGCCTTCTATTGTTGCGCGGATCATTGGTAAGGCGTAATCACGCACTGCTGTGTACTCGTAATCAGTCAGCTCACCGCTCTTATCTTCTTGCATCATAAGCGACCAGCGCGTGGGGTTCGGTATGGCTCCTGTTTCGCTCATCGCAGTCAGCTGCATGGCCTGAGAGATCAGTTCAGCCAAGGTTTTAGGGTATTCGGGCGCCAGGGTAGCTAGATATTCAGCAATTTGTGCTTTGAACTCCGGGTAGCGGATTGCCCGATAAAATTCACCTCGAGATTCCAACAGCCAAGCGGGAAATTCCACCTCAATAATTTCGGCGCCCGCGTCCCGCATTGCCTGCAGCGCGGACTCCACCACCCAATCCACTTCAACATCGCTTTTCATAAACACCCGAGCGATGCCAATGCGTGCGCCCTGCAGCGAATCTGCATCCAAAAACTGGGTGTAGTCTGTTTCAAATCTATTTTCACTTTTTAAAGTGGATTCATCAGCGCTATCCACCCCGGTCATTACTCCTAGGGCAATGGCCACATCGGTGACACTGCGGGCCATCGGCCCTACCGTGTCAAAGCTTAACGCCAGCGGCACTACCCCGTCGCGACTCAGAAGACCATGGGTAGTTTTAAGTCCTACAATACCATTAGCACTGGATGGGCTGCGCACCGAGCCACCGGTATCTGTGCCTAAACCCACCGCGGCGAACGCCGCTGCAATGGCCGCGCCGGTTCCCCCCGAAGAGCCAGATGGGGATCGGGTAAGGCTGTGTGGATTGCCGATTTCTCCACCCAAGGAATTCAGTGCAGAACCCGAGGCAAACTCACTCATGTTGAGCTTCGCCAAGATGATTGCGCCAGCATCGCGCAGCTTTTTAACTAAGAAAGCATCATCGGGCGGATAAGAATCTTTAAGTAAGTACGACCCTGCTGTGGTTGGCATATCTGCAGTGTCTAGATTGTCTTTGATAACCACCGGTATGCCATGCATCGGCGAGCGGCGGCCGCTGAGCTGCCTTTCAATATCCAGCGCTCGGGCCTGTACCATGGCGTCGGGATTGAGCAAAAGCACGGCATTGATTGCCGGGCCTTTCTTGTTGTACGCGTCAATTCGGTCCATATACAGCTGCACCAACTGTTCAGAATTAAGCGCGCCGGCATCAAACGCCGCGTTTATTTCAGTGATGGTAGCGGTGCTAAGGGTCAACTCCGCGCCATGGACAGAATGCCAAGCAAACAATAATGGGATAACTAGGCTCGAATATTTCCACCGCTTAACAACAGACAATCCCATCGCACTAAACTCCGTCACAGATTCACTTTCCTAGAAATTTGAGCATAAAAGAGTTGGCCGGCAATTAACAGCCGCGAGTAGGTGATAACAGCCATTGACCTAAAGAGCATGTTAAAACCGCAAGCCCTGCTAAAATGCGCCGCTTGCCATTTTCGCGATGACCGGCGGCGCGAGGCCCAGTCAGACTAAGAACCCCTCGGGGCAGCGGTGTCCGGGGCGCTTGGGCGAAGCTAAATTAAGGTAAACTATGAGCCTCAAGACCGAGACAGAAACTGCTGCTTTGGATTCCGGATTTTCGGCTCTCAGGCTCCTCCTGCTTTTTTGGCTCTCAGGTTCCTCCTGCTTTTTTGGGGTCCATGCGCCTTTTGCTTTTAGTGATAAACGCCACGTGTATTCGTCAGCTAACTCAAGCCTCAGCATCAGGTCTAGACGCGTTATGTATTGCAAATGCAATTGAGAATAATTATCATTCCCTTTTAAAGCTACGGACAAGACTTTTTCCAATGTTTAGAAAATCGATATTCTGGATGCATTTAGTGTGCGGCGTAGGGGCTGGGCTGGTTATTTTAATGATGTCAGCAACCGGCGTTATCCTTACCTACGAACGCCAGATTCAGCTCTGGGAAGACGGCAGCTACTATGCCCAGCCGGCCTCAGGCCAGTCTGCCCTTGCCATTGATAGCTTGATAGCAAGAGCCAATGCCGAGCCAGACTTCACCGCTACCAGTATCCAGATAAACGCCGATGCATCAGCACCAGCGACGCTGCGCATGGGTCGCGGCGAAATCAAGCACTTAAATCCATACACCGGTGCAATCTATCAACCCCACAGCGATGCCTACAGCAAGTTCTTCTCATCGGTACGCAGCCTGCATCGCTGGTTCTTGATGACCGGCGACAATAGGACAACCGCTAGAAACATAACCGGCGCCAGTAATCTGCTGTTCTTGTTCTTGCTCATTAGCGGCATTTATCTTTGGCTGCCAAAAGTCATCAATTGGACGACAGTAAAGATGCGGCTTTGGTTTAACCCTTTGGCAACAACCTCGGCCGCAAGAGACTTTAACTGGCATCACGTGTTTGGCTTTTGGGCATTAATTCCCCTTGTGGTCATTGTTGCGACCGCTACTGTGTTTAATTACCCTTGGGCCAATAACTTAGTCTATCGACTAGCGGGCGATACGCCGCCGCTGCGCGGCCAATCTGTAGCGGCGGCGGAGGAAATTCAACTGCCCGCAGTAGTAGGTGCATTGAGCCTTGATCAATTATTTGAACGCGCAAAACTCTACGGCGGCCAGTGGAACACGCTGACCCTCTCAATTCCCGATGCCACCTCTGCAACGGCGACTTTCACAATTGACGAGGGCAATGGCGGCGAACCGCAAAAACGCCACTCACTGAGTCTCGATAGAATCACCGGCCAAACTGCAGAGTGGGCACCCTTCTCCAGCCTTCCTTCAGGCCGACAGGCTAGATCCTGGGTGCGGTTTTTACATACTGGCGAGGCATTAGGAATTCCCGGCCAAACCGTGGCGGGACTGGCGTCAATTGCAGCCACCCTCATGGTATGGACTGGGCTCGCCCTCGCCCTGCGGCGATTCTTGCGCTGGCGCCAGCGCAGACAGCGAACTGCCAGCAACGATGGCGCCACAGCCGAGCTTAATCCTCAAATCTAAGCGGCACCCCCGGGCCTGCCTATTGCCTTGGGCGAGCTAGCGCCGCGCTGCAACTCGCCCAAGCTTGCCAACTAGCCAATCGCTGTTACAGTATCGGTATTAAACCTCTCGGTCACGGCCCCGTGCTGGGGCAGGTGAGGTAAATTCCAGCGTCCAAGATTGGAGAGAAATATGTCTCAGCCCTTGAAGTTAGCCTTTTATGCCCTAGGTTTGGGCCTATCACTGGCAGCGTTGCCCGTATCGGCGCAAACCCCCGCATCCCCCTTTGCTAATTTAAACGAGGCCGACTTCATGACCGGTCAAGAAGTCTTTCAAGTACAGTGTGCTCGCTGTCACGGTATGCTAGGTGAAGGCGGTGAAGGGCCAAACCTAACTCGAGCAACACTGCGTTACGCCGCAAACGACGCGGAGCTAATGGCGGTCATCAGAAATGGCATTTCTGGCACAGGGATGCCGGGGAGTTGGCAAATGAGTGAACCCCACCTTTTGCGGGTCGCCGCCTATGTCAGTAGCTTAGGTGTTTTGGCCCAAGAGACCATGCCAGGTGACCCCGACGCGGGCGAGCTGGTTTATCAAACCAAAGGCAACTGTGCCAGTTGTCATATTTTAGCAGGCAAGGGCAAAGGGGTTGGTCCAGAACTCACCTCGGTCGGCCAGCGCCGCAATGCGGATTACTTAAGACAATCGGTTATTAATCCAGATACTGATCAGCCCAAAGTGTATTCTCGCAGAACCGGTACTCTTAATGCGTTTCTCACAGTGCGCGTGGTGTCAGAATATGGCACTTATGAGGGGCTGCGTATTAACGAAGATGAGTTTTCCGTGCAAATGCGTGACGTTTCAGGGCGCGTCTTTTCATTCGATAAAGCGAAGCTGACAAGCTATGAAAAAGCTTTCGGCCACAGCCTGATGCCGGGCTACGGCGCCGCCCTCAACCCGCGAGAAGTTGACGATGTTGTCAGCTACCTAATGACTTTAAAGGGAGACGTCTAATGAAGGGTTCAATTTATGGCTTGCTATTTTTGTGCCTAGCCAGCCACTCAACTCTCGCCCAAACCAGCTATCAAGACCTTATGCAAGACGAGCTCGAGGGTGACGACTGGCTGTCCTATTCTGGCGGCTACAAGTCCCAGCGTTTCTCAGCGTTAAACCAAATCAACAAAAACAATGTTGATCAGCTCAAAGTAATTTGGGCCTACCAAATGCAGCCGACCAATGTCTCAGGCGCCGGCCTGCAGGAGACAACGCCGCTGGTCGCTGACGGAATTATGTACCTCACCGAATCCCCCAGCAGCGTCAGTGCGCTGGATGCCCGCACCGGCAAATTGCTGTGGCATTGGGCCCCAGACATCGCCAACAGCGTTCTCAATATTGGCTTTCCGCGGATTAACCGAGGGGTAGCGATACTTGATGACACTGTCTATGTGGCGACGTTGGATGCCAGACTGTTCGCCATTGATGCCGGCACAGGAGCGGTGCGCTGGGAAACCACAGTTGCTGATAACTCGGTTGGCTTCTCGCTGACCCTCGCCCCGCTGGCGCTGGACGGCAAGATTATCGTCGGGGTGAGCGGCGCTGAGGCGGGAGTGAGAGCTTTCGTTGACGCCTACGATGCTTCCAGCGGCGAACGTGTCTGGCGCACCTACACTGTGCCAGCACCGGGCGAGCCTGGCAGCGAAACCTGGCAGGGCGATGCTTGGCAAACCGGCGGTGGTTCAACTTGGTTAACCGGTTCGTTTGACCCCGAGCTCAACACGCTTTACTGGACCACCGGCAACCCCGCCCCAGACTGGAACGGGGATCTGCGCCCGGGTGATAATTTATTCACCTGCTCGGTGTTAGCACTAGATCCGGATACCGGGGAAATGAAGTGGCATTTCCAATACACCCCCCATGATACCCATGACTGGGACGCCAACCAGATCCCGGTATTAGTGGATGGCGAATTTAAAGGCGAGCCAAGAAAGCTATTAGCGCTGGCCAATCGTAATGCGTTTTACTACTTAATCGACAGGCAGACCGGTGAGTACCTGTTAGGCGAGGCCTATTCTTACCAAACTTGGGCTGAGGGCATTGATGATAACGGCCGCCCTATTGTGATTCCCAACAGCGAACCTACACGTGAGGGCAACATTGTTTGGCCAAGCCTACAGGGCGCCACCAACTGGTTCTCACCTTCCTACAACCCCAACACCGAGCAGTTTTTTATCGCTAACCGCCGCATGGGGGCTAAATACTACAAATCAGACGTGGAATACGAACCCGGCATGCCGTTTTTAGGTGGCGGTGAGCAGGCCTTGGACGGAGATGATGCATCTGGCGCTATCATCTCTCTAGAGGTGATGACAGGAAAGTTTCAATGGGAGTTCCCCCTGCAGTCGCCGCCTTGGTCTGGGGTCATGGCAACGGACGGAGGCTTAGTGTTCGGCGCAAGCAACGAAGGCAGTTTCTTCGCCCTGGATTCAGACTCAGGCGCCGCGCTATGGAATTTTAACTCCGGCGCCCATATCCGAACCAACCCGATGGGCTTTGCAGTAGACGGCAAACAGCGCGTTGCCATTATCGGTGGCACTACGCTGTTTGTGTTTGGGGTTGAGTAGCGGTTGGCTACTGCCCGTTAGCTATAAGCGCGTCTAGAAAGGCTGAGAAATTAGCAAACTCAGTGCTGGCGCTGTTTAGCTGCGCGCCGCCGCCATGGCTTATACCGATGGATTTGTTCAAAATATAGTTTTTAGCATCTGCTCTGCTGGCAACAAAAGACTCAAGCCGAGCGAAGTTACTTGCTGTTGAAGTCGCACTGCTGCGCTGATAAACCAGCCCGGTGTTGCCGGCGACGCCGCCAGCCACATGACAAACCACACAGCGACGCTGAATTATCTGCTGCTCAATCGTGGTTTGAAATAACTCCAAGGCAGACACTGTTGGCGCTGTCACCACGGCGAACCCAGCCGGTGTGCCGCTAAAAAACAGCTCTCCGGGTTTGGCTACCGTATCGTAGGCTGCAAACAGCGCAAACTGAACACTGCCATTCGTTGCCGTTACGCCCGGCCGATCAATGAGACTTACAACCGAGTCCACTGTTAGCACCTGAGAATTTGCCAGCGCGGAAAAACTTGCCGCCAAACCAAGGCCCGGCACAGTGCCATCGAACAGCTGCCAGCTACCGTTGCTGGTTAATGCAAACTGTACCCCGCCAACAATCGCTAACACATAGCCATTGCCTGCTGCCCCGATATGGCTAATCTCCGGCAATAATTCCAACTGAACCGAAATGTCATCGCTGCTCTGCAGCGATGATGGGAACGCGTTTACGCCTCTAACGGCAGCACCACCAAAAAACTTGGCCGTCGTGGCAGCCCCTGTCAGCGTCGTTGGGGTGAGCAACTCCGGCAGAGATGTGGTTCTTAACAATGCGGAATTTCTAACACTAAACTGCAGCGGAGCGCCGCTAAAATAAAGTTCACCAGGGTTCGCAGCGGTATCGTAGGCAACGAAAATCGTATAGTTGACAGTGCCGTTATTGAGAGCTACGCCGGGGCGGGAGAACAGCTCGCCAATAGTCGTTATTGCAATCTCATTGACGCTGGCCAAACTTGAGAGTGACGCCGCGCCGCCCAAGCCAGCAACCGTGCCATCGAAAAGCTGCCAGTTACCGTCTGCCAGCAAGCTAAACTGCACATTGCCGGCTATGGCTAAGACGTAAAGCTTGCCTGCGCTGCCGATATGACTAACTTCGGGACTTACCGATGCTAACACCTCCAGTGAACTGCTAAGGTCTTGTGCATTTGCAAAGCCGCCTCCGCCCGCTCTTGCGCCGGCTGCAAATTGCGCCGTGGTAGCAGCACCGCTTAAGCTAACCGGGCCATTTAATTGAGGTATGCCTTGGGCCAAAGACCCAGTGCTCACCCCTAGGCTAAGGGCTGTAAAACACCAGACTGCAAATTTTAGAAAACTAGCACCGACAGTGCCGCGTAGTGGATGCACTAAAGGCGCGCGGTTAATTAAGGCTTCGATCGACATCAATGAGATTCCTTGTTTCAAGTGGCCGGGCCGACGCCCCGGGAGCAGCGTCTATACTAATGATTTGTAACAATTAGCCAGAGCTAATGCAACTGCCTAAAACGTGATCTAGACGGCTAATTGGCACTGTATACCCACTGCCGACTCGTAAAATCGCACTTGGCGCTTACTGCTTTGAGTTTTTATCGAAGAACGCCTTTAGTTTTACTATTTTTACTAACCGCTTTGGCCACCCAAATTACTCAACTATTTTAATCAGCTGATCTATTCAATAAGGTTTAAAACAGCTTGCTGGCGGTATGCGCGTCCTGCGCTGTTGCTGGTGGCCGAATAAAGCTGTCGCCTTCGGTGAGTAGAATAAGCGTGGGCAGTGCACGGGCCGCGCAACAGCAACGTCTCAAAATAGCTAAAATTCTTGCTGAGAATTATTTATTTTGATCGCTAAGTCAAAACTGGGGTTTAAGTGATCACTAAAGCAGCAATCAGCCCAGTTGCGCCCCGGAATGCGTGACCAAATAGGCAGCGCGCTGTCACATATTGGTGCAAGTAAGCCCCGATTAGAACGCAACAGCTGCCGGCGATCTTACCCGCGGCTGTAGTAACAATTCCTAACAAGTTGCAATAGTGAAAATTCGGCAGCCTGTCATGACGTAATAAATCTAAGTAAATCTGAAGGTTACTAGCACTCTTAGGCAATCAATAACGCTAGACTTTGAATCCCACACCTGCTCCTCTAGCGTGCTGCAAGCCCTAGCTTTTCTGGTGGCATGAATAGTGCTGTCAGATACAGCTGGGGCCAATAATAGAATTAAATTCCTGCTCGTTTAGAGCGCCACCTGCAACGAGATTTCGCCGCAATTCCCCAGCACTAGCTCAATTGGCGTTCAAGCAGGCAGCCGCAGGGATTGTTCGAATCCGCCTGAAAACAGGCAGGGTTCAATTACACTCAACTCAGGAGTAAAGCAGTGAACAAAGCTAAGCATGTTTTCGCCAATACCAACCTTTGGTTGCTCTCAGGGCTTGTTGCCACTGTAATCGGATGCAGCGAACAAGCACCCGAGGCAACTGCACCAGCGCCAGCGTCCGACAGCAGCCAAACCGCAATGACCTCTGCTGCCGAGCCCGGTCTCGGCATACGGCCCACAGGCGACGAAACAGTCTCGATCAATATGGACGAAATTCATTCTGATGAGCTGAAGGAAATTTTTACCTA